>JAURCS010000056.1 GCA_030828385.1 Gammaproteobacteria bacterium | reverse complement strand
GGTCTATTTACACAGTTTTTTTTGCTGTTTAAATTGTTTCTGATTTTTTCCCGTTAATTTATTACTATCACGGTTTGATTATTACTCTCCAATTCTTCAATAAGTATTTACATGTCTGCAACTATTATTCCTTTTGAACTCCCTAAAAATGAAGCGGTGATGTCAGTTCATAGTCTGATTCCGGAAACCGCCATGACAGCCCAGATGCTCGGCACCGAGCGCGAAAGTCATGCTGTGCAAATCAGTGCTGACGGTTTGATGTTGACGGTGGGCTATTCCATCATGGAAGCCAGTGAGATCTGGATTACCAATCGCAAAGGGCAGACCTCCGAAGGCATTGTCCTCGCTCATGATTATGATTCAGGACTTGCCCTGCTTCGACCCGCCACTTCACTGGGTAGCAATTATCTTGAAACAGCTGAAGCGTCCACAGTAAGCGTTGGCGACAGAATCACTCTTGTCACCAGTGACAATACCAAAGCGATGGATGCGGTGATATTTGCCAGAGAGCAATATGCCGGGCGCTGGGAATATCTGCTTGAAGACGCTTTTTATACCATCCCCCTATGTGAACACTGGTCTGGTGCCGGTCTCTTGAATAAGGAAGGAAAGCTTTGCGGTATTGGCTCTCTCGCACTGGGTCTGAAAGGGCCAACCGGGGATATTGTTCCGGGTAATCTTTTCATTCCGGTAGATCTGGTCATTCCCCATCTTGAATCCATGAGTAGTCATGGCAAAAAACCAGGTGCTTTACGCCCGTGGCTGGGCACACTGGTTGAAGAACATGATGCCGAACTTTGTGTTGTTGGTCTCTACATGGGCGCACCCGCCGCCATAGCAGGCATTCGTACTGGCGACATTATCCTTTCCGTCGCTGATCAGCCTGTTTCCTCAATGGCAGGGTTTTTCCGAACCCTCTGGCATTTTGGCCCTGCCGGGACTCGCATACCGTTGACTGTGAAAGCCGGGAATGATGGCGAAACCATCAAAGAAGTCATTCTTGATACTGTTGATCGCGATAGTTTTTTTATTCAGCAATCGCAAAATATGCTGAATTAACCCGGAGTCTCTAATGCGTTTAATGTCCTGGAATGTGAATGGAATTCGGGCGGCTGTCAGCAAGGGATTTGTCCCCCTGGTCGAAGGCCTCAACTGTGATGTGATATGCCTGCAGGAAACCAAGGCACAGGATGATCAGGTGATCACCGCTCTGGAAGAGCTTCAGGGTTTTCACATCTACCCGAACTCGGCAGTAAAAAAAGGCTATTCTGGCACTGCCATTCTTACCAGGGAAAAACCAATATCTGTCACCAATGACATGGGCATCGATATTCACGATCAGGAAGGACGGGTAATTTGTGCTGAGTATGCGGATTTTTTCCTGGTTACGGTCTACACCCCCAATTCAGGCAATGGTTTGAAACGTCTGGAATATCGAGCGCAATGGGACATGGACTTTCACGACTATCTGCTCAGCCTTGAAAAACACAAACCGGTCGTGGTGTGTGGCGATCTAAACGTAGCTCACAGAGACATCGATCTGGCCAGGCCGAAACCAAACTACAACAAGACCGCGGGCTACACCCAGAAAGAAATCGATGGTCTGGACAAGATACTGGCGGCCAACTTTGTTGATACTTTTCGTCATCTTCATCCCGACACCATCAAGTACAGCTGGTGGAGTTATCGTGCTGGCGCCAGGGAGAAAAATATTGGCTGGCGTATTGATTATTTTCTCAGCTCTGCTGCACTGAGCAAAAGCATCAGTAAGGCAGAAATACATAACGAGGTCATCGGCTCAGACCACTGCCCTGTTTCGCTTGAATTGACATTAGCCTGATTACTTTTGAATAAACATCACTTTCAAAAGCACTTAACTCACATTAAGTAGCAGCAGTATTTTACTGTGGCGTCCCCGGCAAAACACCCAGACCACCAAGTGCTGAGCCTGAACCATTAGTTAAGGCAAAGCCTGTAACAAATCCATTGTTTACAGTAAATCCGCCAACCATAGTGCCATTGATACCGTTGCTAAAGCCCCCCATGCTGGCTGTGGCGCCACTTACAGTTCCACTGAAGGACGTTGCCCAGTTCTCACTGCCGCCAACCGTTGCATTAAAACTGCCATGGCTTATGTTGCCTGAGTTGAGGTTTACATCAAATACCATCGATAGTCCTGTGAGGCTGCCCGCAGTTCCAGAACCACTGAATTGACCAACACTGGCAAAGCTCCACCTGCCCGAGGTTGAACGCATGGCATCCATGTCTGCAGGCTGATTAACCGAAAATTCGGTAATGGCTACACTTGAATTGGCTTGTACTGACGCGACACCGGGAATGGACCAGGCTCCCCAGCCAGCGGCCAAATTTAAAGCGTCAGTGCCTGCAGCAGCATCTCTACTGGAACTGGTACCAGTTGAGCCGCTATTGCCGTTACCGTTTCCGTTTCCGTTGCCGTTGCCGTTGTTGTTTCCGTTGCCATTATTGTTGCTATTGCCTGAATCACCCCTGTCATCGCGGGACGAGTCAGTGTCATCATCCACAGTTGATTCTGGCACTTCAGGAGTTTCTACTTCATCTTCATCACTGTCATCTTCAACCAGGGTGAAGGTGCGATCTTCCTTGTTCTGCTCTTGCCCAACAGCATCTTCAGACTCTTCCGGCTCAGTAGTAAGCTCTTCAAGATCTCTCAGGTTATTCACAGGATTAATCTGTATATCAATATTGGTATTCGCGCTGTTCAGGCCTTCAGGTTCCCTTACCGCGATAGTATTGCCACTACTGCGGTCAGTAACAACGGAGACAATAACTGCATTCGCATTATCGACCGGTCCGGTTTCTTCTGAACCATCTTCATCTTGTGTAACGGGAGTGCTGGTGCGATATAAGGGGTAACGCGAGGCAAGCCCCTGATTATTTTGCAGGTCATCAGACAGGGTGGGATTATTCTCGAAGTCTTCACTCAAGCGTTGCAGAACTGCACGCGCTTCTGAACTTTCATTGGCTACAGCATTATTTGTAGCGCTGGCAGCCGGGCCGGAAGTGTTCGAGGCAACTGTCGCACCAATTGTTTCAGTGTCATCTGAAGGCGCCGACTCTACTTCATTCACAGCAACGCCGTCAGCCTGCTCCTCCCCGGTATTCGCATCGGTATTTTCTTCTGAACCCTCCTCTTCAGGACCGATACCGGCATTTATATTGATGTTGCCAAGCTCCAGTGGAATAGCAAGCCTACGGGCGCCTGTCCGCGGCTGGTTCTACTGAAATCAAAATTGGCACCCAGCCCTAATTCCATTACACCATCGGCATTGGCAACGGTGGTGCCTCCATCATAGACGCCAGTAAACAGGACATCGAGAACCTCATCAATTACTGCTTCGTGAGTCGTTCCCCGCACCCCGATTGACGCAAATTAGGTATCAACACGATACTCTTCCTCACCGCTTATCAAACCATCAATAGTTCTGAATCCACCACGCACCAATTCCATGAGGGCGCGATCAGTAGCACCATCTTCACCATCAAAGCTGTATTCGTTGAAAATGAATTCGGAGTTTTCCTTAAGGGCAATAATGGCTGAGTCCGCCATACGGATCTGGACGAATCCAGCAGGACCCGTGACGATTGTGTCTTGTGCAAAGATTTTCGAGCGTCTAAGCAGCTGCCTGGAATCACCCTGGGCAGATACAGCCCGGACTGCCCCTTTGGCCTGAACGATCCGACCAATCATCTCATCTTGATTTTCCTGGGCAAAAAGCGGTACGCCACTAAACAGCATTAGAATAATGGAGAGGGAGAGAATTCGGTTTTTGGCGCTATACCTTTTCATTATTTTCCTGATCTATCCAGACCTTTCTGGAAAACTAAAAAACACCAGAGCAGGTTTAAGGGTTTACTAACGGGTCTCACATGGTTCTTTTTTGATAGAACTCTATTTGCAAGAGTCAATAAAGCCTATGATTAATACCGTTATACCATTATGGTAAAAATCCAACAGTTCAACACCTTACTCGTGAAACCTAAAGCAAAGCAAAAGAATTGTAAATTGTTGTAAGCTACATCACACTTTGTTGCAAGCTACAAAAATCGATATTATATACATATATATCATTAGGTTATATCAATTAATTAATGTTTTTTATAATGTATTGAATTAGGATTGCAGGAGATTTTCACCTAGACAAATCAGTGGTTTCGAGCTAGTGAGTTCAATTTTTTACTAATTTCACGATGACAGGAAAGCAGGCCTGGATAAGTTTGTTATTTCTCTTTTTATTTGAGTCGGATACACAGCTCATAAAACACGACACCGTAAATTCTTGGGACATTGAATATACGACCTTATCAAGTGCGCATAAATTTATCGTTCAGGAATCGGAAACCTGAGGCAGGACTTATTTATGAGCCATAGAAGACCCATTAAATTAAGTGCGATTAAGCCCGATATATGATTTACTCTTAGCGTTTCGCAGGCATCAGTCCTGGACAATAATAAAAAACAACTAACTAAAATAAATACTACGAAGGGGATTTCTATGTCTCAAAATGATTCTAGTAACTGGGATACCAGTTATGAGTGGAAAATAATTTTACTCCTTAGCCTGACCTTTGGTTTGGTGGGGCTGGATCGCTTTATTCTTCCAGTGATCCTGCAGGATCCAAATTCCACCATGGGAGTGGATCTCGGCTTAACGCCGGAAGATGGCGGCGTGTTAGCCGGCTATCTCGGCATGGCCTGGGGGATTTCCGCATTTGTTATGGGATATATGGCGGACAAGTTGGGGCGCCGCGCCGTCCTGGTCCCCGCCATTCTGATCTTCTCCTTGATGTCTGCCTTCAGCGGCATGGCAACCTCCATCATGATGCTGGTCATCGTACGAGTGATCATGGGTTTGGCTGAAGGTCCTGTCGCCTCAACCGGTGTTGCAGTAGCAGTGGAAGCGTCGAAGCCATCACGCATGGGTTTAAACAACGGTATCTTCCAATGCATGATCTCACTGTTTGGCTTGGCACTGGCGCCTTTTATCGCCTCACGACTGTTAGCTATCTATGAATGGCATATGGTATTCATGCTGGTAGCAATACCCGGTGTAATCATCGCAGTCATTATGTGGTTTGTCATTCGAGAGCCGCTAAAACAAATGGCCAACAAACCCGGCGGCGAAGCAGCCCCTGAAATGTCAATGAAATCTGTGTTTGGCATGTTTGGGCACCGCAATGCCAAAGTCGCACCATTGACACTAATTTGTGCCATGGGCGGTATCTTCGTGATTGCCGCGCTGTTATTTGCTTATCTCACCGCGCCTGAAGTTGCCGGTGGTTTGGGGCTGGAATCTTTTGCTGCAGCCAACGTATTCACAGCAGTGGGTGTGGGTGGTGCTATTGGCCAGTTTGCCATGCCTGCACTATCGGATGTTTTTGGTCGCAAAATAACCACCCTGGTCTCCTACATCCTGGCAGCGGTTTTCCTGTTTACCTTTTCTCAGGCCGGACCGGAGAATACAACAGTGTTATGGATTCTGCTGTTCTTCTCTTCCCTGTTTAACTTTGCAGCACTGGCAATCCTTGCTGGTCCGGTAGCGGCAGAAGCTGCCCCTCCAGGCATGCTGGCCTCCATGGCAGGTTTTGTCATTTTCGCCGGTGAGTTTATCGGTGGAGGCATTAGCCCCATCATTGCCGGTGGTCTGGCGACTGACTATGGACTTCGAGCGGCAATTTACTTTGCCTGCTGTGGTCTGGCGCTTGGTTTTGTGGTGGCCTTGTTCCTGGTAGAAACAGCCCCCAGCAAAGTCGCAAAACTGCATATGGGTAAGGAAGAAGCGACACCCCCAATGTAGAGATTCACAGTAATAATATGTAGTTAACCAAAAAGCCCCGGTAATTACCGGGGCTTTTTTTCAAATCCATTTGTTTACTTAATCAGCAATATAATAGGCCGTGCCGGACATAAGCAATCGGGCGGTCCTCATGATTGCCGTACTTTTAGGGTCAAGGGTCTTAGGATCATCACTGAGCTCGACTTCCACCGCCAGCGCGCCGGTAGGGTGCTCCACATAGCAAAGTTTTTTCTCACTGTCCGGGATAACAGCAACATCATTGCCTACCGCACCGGCTGTCGTGGCGCCAACAGCCACACTGGCACCAGCCAGCACCCCTACCGCATCATGGACGCGATGGGGAATAAAGCTGCGGGTATTAATGAGTCCGCCTTTTTTTGGTGCTGACACGATGGTCATTTTCGGGACTGTTTTGTCTTTCACATCCCCCAGATTCATGAGCGGGCCGACGGCCAGCCGAATGGCTTCTACCTGGTCTTTCAGGGCCTGGTTATTTTCCAGAGCCTGGATATCTTCATCGCCCTTCAGGCCCAGCGATTCTGCCGCAATCATCACCACCGGCATACCGTTATCCACCATGGTGACTTCAATACCCTCAACAACATCCACCGGATTTCCGGTAGGAAAAAGCTCGCCACAGCTGGAACCCGCCACGCCGACGAACTCAATCATAATGGGGGCATGAGTGCCGGGCACGCCGTCAATGGCAGCCTCGCCATCATATTTGACCTGTTTGCCCGGAGTCTGGATCCGCTGTCTGGCAATACTGTCGGTATTTTCCATGTAAACAGACACCAGCGTTTCCCCGTCCCGGGCTTCTACCAAACCGGCTTCAATGGCAAAAGGGCCGACGCCGGCAAGGATATTGCCGCAATTCTGCGCAGTTGAGGTACGCGCTTCATCTACCACCACCTGAACGAATAAGTAATCCACATCGATTCCTTCACGTTCAGACTTTTTCACAATGGCCACTTTACTGGTCAGCGGATGCGCGCCGCCCACCCCGTCTATCTGGCGACTGTCCGGCGAGCCCATAATACGCAACAGGGCCTGCTCTCTGGCAGCGGGATCAGCGGGCAAGTCATGGTCCAGATAATAGGTCCCTTTGGACGTCCCACCACGGAATAACATACAGGGTATGGCGTTTTGCATTTAATCCACCTGATTTCAGAAACAAGAAGCGCATTATCTGGTTTTATCGGTCAGATTGAAACTCCTGCGCCAGCAGCAAGCCATTGCTCATAAGCCGGTTATTGAAATAGGCAGAGCTAAATTACAGGCAAATGAGATTTGAGCATAACCCGTTCAGTTCATATAATGAGCCTCCATTTTTTATCAGCAGGAACTTTCGATGCATAAACCCGTAGCTGTTCGTAATATCCCCCGCGCCGATCAATCTGTTATTGACGAGTTAGGATCAATGGGCGTTGCCACTGTCCATGAAGCCCAGGGGCGTGTTGGCCTGATGAAACCTTATATGCGTCCCGTTTATGACGGCGGCCGACTAGCCGGCAGTGCCGTCACTATTCTGGCTCAGCCTGGCGATAACTGGATGGTGCATGTGGCCATCGAATTGTGCCAGCCCGGCGACATTCTGGTAGTTGGGCTTACGGCTGACAGCACCGATGGCTTTTTCGGCGACCTGCTGGCCCATTCCTGTATGGCCAGAGGCGTCAAGGGCCTGATTATTGATGCCGGTGTGCGTGATACGCTGGACCTCAAGGAAATGGGCTTTCCGGTCTGGTCCAAAGCCATTCACTCCAAGGGAACAGTCAAGGAAACCCTGGGCTCAGTGAATGTACCCATTGTCTGTGCCGGGGCACTGGTCAATCCAGGCGATGTCATTGTTGCTGATGGCGATGGTGTCTGCGTGGTGCAACGTAAACATGCTGCAGAAGTCCGTGACAAATCAAAACAGCGTGAAGATGCAGAAGTCGCCAAACGCGAGCGTCTGCTGGCGGGCGAGCTGGGACTGGACATTTACAATATGCGTCCCAGACTGGAAGCAGCCGGCCTTGTCTATGTAGACACACTGGACGATCTCAATAAATAAATTCCATTTTTTTTCAGGGGTAGTTAAATGAAAGTATTAATGATTGGACACGGGGCCTTTGCCCAGAAACACATGGATGGTATCGACAAAATTGATGATGCCGAAGTGGTCTCCATTTGCGGTCGCCGCGATGAAGCCACCAAAGCCGCTGCGCAGGCCCGCGGTATTGCCCACTGGAGTACTAATCTGGATGAGTGTCTGGCCCAGGACATTGACTGCGCCATTATCACCTCTGCCACTCAGGTCCACGCCGAACAGGCCATCAAATGCCTGGAAGCCGGCATCCACGTGGAAGTGGAAATTCCCATGGCCGATACCATCGAAGACGCACGCGCCATTTGCGCTGCACAGGAAAAAAGTGGCCTGGTGGCCATGGCGGGACATACACGTCGCTTCAACCCTTCCCATCAGTGGATTCACAACAAAATCACTGCCGGTGAATTGAATATCCTGCAGATGGATGTACAAACCTATTTCTTTCGCCGCACCAATATGAATGCAGCCGGTGAGCCACGCAGCTGGGTTGACCATCTGCTCTGGCATCACGCCTGTCATACCGTTGATCTGTTCCAGTACCAGACTGGCGAAGTGGTCAGCGAATGTTTTGCCCTGGAAGGCCCCCATCACCCGGAACTGGGTATCGCTATGGATATGTCGATCGGCATGAAAGTGCCTTCCGGCGCCATCTGTACTCTTTCCCTCTCCTTCAATAACGATGGACCACTGGGCACCTACTTCCGCTATATTGGTGACAACGGTACTTACCTGGCCCGTTATGACGATCTGTTTACCGGTGCAGAAGAACAGATAGATGTAAGCAAGGTAGACGTCAGCATGAACGGCATTGAGCTTCAGGACCGGGAATTTTTTGCTGCCATCAAGGAAGGTCGTGAACCTAACTCCAGCGTGGCCCAATGTCTGTCCGCCATGGAGACACTGGATAAACTGGAACAGTGCCTGAACGCACAAAAGTAAGCCGTTCTGCTCTTTAATGAGGCGGACAATAGTCATCGAGCTTTCTCCGCCTTATTCATACAATCCTTTAATAAACTCTACAATCCAGAACCAATACAGAGGTAATAATGCAACCCCGTAAAGTCGGTCCCTTTGAAGTAAAAGCCATTGGCCTTGGTTGCATGAGCATGTCCCATGCCTACGGCACCCCGGATATCGCAGAAGCGGAAGTCGCCTTGCATAAAGCCCTGGATATCGGCTATGACTTTCTCGATACCGCCGCCCTCTATGGCTTTGGCAAGAATGAAGAACTGTTGGGTCGCGTGCTTAAAGACCGTCGCAGTGAATACGTGCTGGCCAGCAAGTGCGGCATATTTCTGGACCCCGAAGGTGGCAAGCGCAAGATTGATGGGCGCCCTGAAGTGATTCGAAAAACCTGTGAAGACGCCCTGAAACGTCTGCAGACCGACGTGATTGATTTGTATTACCTGCACCGCTGGGACAAGAACATCCCCGTGGAAGAAAGCATCGGTGAGATGTCGCGCCTGGTGGAAGAAGGCAAGGTGCAGAGCCTGGGCATTTCCGAAGTCTCCGCCGACACCCTGCGCAAGGCCCACGCGGTGCATCCCATGGCAGCCATTCAGACCGAATATTCCCTGTGGAGTCGTAATGCCGAAATTGCCGTACTGGATGCCTGTAAGGAACTGGGGATTACCTTTGTGGCTTTCAGCCCGCTGGCACGCGGCTTTCTCACCGGCAAACTCACCGACCCGGCCGCGCAGCTAGAACAGGGAGATTTACGCTTGAACATGCCCCGATTCAATGCGCAAAACTATGCCAAAAATATGGAGCTGTATGCCCAGTACGAAAAAATAGCGGACGACGTTGGCTGTACCCCTGCCCAGCTTTCGCTGGCCTGGTTACTGGAAAAAGATGACAACATCATCCCCATTCCCGGCACCAAGCACACTGACTATGTAGTGGAAAACTTTGGCGCACTGGAGGTATCTCTGGATGCCGCTACCATGAGCAAGCTGGATGAATTGATCAATACCGACACCGTCGCCGGGCCTCGATACCCTGCCGGCGTTCAGGTAGAAATTGATACGGAAGAATTTTCTGAGGCCTGAATCTGACGCTTTCGAATGAAATGTCACACCTACTCTGAAGAATTATTGCCAGCACCTTTATTTTGACTATTGATGCTGGCCAGAGCGGCGGCACTTACCGCAGCGTTTTCTTGTTGACTGTCTTTTATATCCTTACGTGTGTCTTTACGATTTTTACGGACTTTATTTCAGGTAGCGCAAAGTCCTTGCGCAGGGAGCTGATAATATTATCGGCATTCTCCTCATTCTGCCTGAACTGATCCATCTTGGCGGACAGCAGCACATTTTTTTCCTGCTGCGTCAGGTGGTGCTCTTCCGGCAGATCTGCACCGCAATACATACAGCGGTTGGAAATACTTTGCATGATTTTGCGGCTGCATTGAGGACAATTATGTTGGTTTTCTGACATTCACAAGACTCCAATTTAATACCGGCAGAATAATTTAACTGCTGCTTATGTAAAAGACAGTTCAAATAAGCAGGTTGTTTCATTTTCCCCTATACGTTCCCCTGTAAACGTGATCTGGGTATACTTTTGCCTCACCCAAGGAGACCCTCATGAGATTAGCCCACCGCCTTACCTTGTTGTCTGTTCTGGCCTGCTGCCTGACCCTGCCTGCCATGGCACAACGCCCTGACCGCGAACTGTTTCCACTAAACGCCTATACCCTGGAAGGCTATACCCCGGTGGATGTCACCGAGGCACTCACCCTGCCCGACAACTTTGCCTTTGCCCGGGTCTCCGGCATTGTCATCGACAGCCACAAGGACATACTGATCCTGCATCGCGGCGAAGACCCGCTGCTGAAGTTTGATGATGAAGGTAATTTCCTGCGCGCCTTTGGGCCCCGCGACACCTGGACCTTCAGCCACGGCCTGCGCCTGGATAGTGAGGAAAATATCTGGGTTACCGATATCGGTACCCATGTAGTGGTGAAGATGGACAGTGAAGGCAATCATCTGATGACTCTCGGCACCCCCGGAGAAAATGGCCTTTGGGATGAGCGCACCGGCACTCACCTGTTTGACCAACCCAATGACATCGCCTTTGACAGCGACGGTAACTTCTATATTGCTCAAGGGCACGGGCGCGGCG
>JAURCS010000055.1 GCA_030828385.1 Gammaproteobacteria bacterium | reverse complement strand
CTGGCAGGATGGATCGCTAACCGGATTGATGCGCAGATGCCGGTCTATGAGGAAAATGTCGCGACCCTGGTGAAATTAATGCCAGCACCGATGATGGCCGAAATCCCATGGATTGCCGATAGTGATCCTGTTGAAAAGGCCTCACGATATATCGATATGGCTGAAATTTTGTCCTGATAGTCAAAAAATACACAGGATTTGTTTCAGGACAAGTCCTGGCGTGGACTTGCCAGACACCCAATTTGTATAATCAGCGTCGTTTTTTACAATTATTATTTTGCTCCGGAATTACGCTCCGAATCGCAGAAGGAATTATCAATGACACACCATGGTAAGCACCCGGTGGAGGTTTGTGCCCTCTATCATTTTGTCAGGCTGGACGATTACGAGACATTAAGAGAACCATTGTTGCAGCAAATGCTCAATAACAATGTAAAAGGCACCATCCTGCTGGCCAATGAAGGCATAAACGGTACCATTGCCGGCAGTCCAGAGGGAATTGCCAATGTGCTGGACTGGCTTAAAAGTGATAAACGTCTGACTGCTCTGGATTATAAACTGTCCTTTGATGATGAAATTCCCTTTTATCGCGCCAAAGTTAAACTAAAGAAAGAAATCGTGACCATGGGCGTGGAAGGCATTGATCCCAAGCGTAAGGTAGGGACACACGTCAAACCTGAGGATTGGAATGCGCTGATCTCGGATCCTGATGTCCTGTTGATCGATACCAGAAACCGCTATGAAGTGGAAATAGGCTCTTTTACCAATGCTGTGGATCCACAAACGGAAACTTTCAGGGAATTTCCTGAGTATGTGGAAAATAATCTGGATCCTGAAAAACATAAAAAAATTGCCATGTTCTGTACTGGCGGTATTCGTTGTGAAAAATCTACGGCATACTTGAAAGAGAAGGGTTTTGATGAGGTGTATCATCTGCAGGGCGGTATTCTGAAATACCTGGAACAGGTGCCGGAAAGTGAATCATTATGGAAAGGCGAGTGCTTTGTTTTTGACAACAGGGTAGCGGTTAATCATCAGCTGGAAAAAGGCGATTATGACCAGTGTCATGCATGCAGGCTGCCAATCACTGAGCAGGATAAGCAAAGTGATCAATATGAAAAAGGCGTCAGCTGCCCCCATTGTTTCAACAGAAAAACACCGGAACAACAGCAGCGCTTCCGGGAGCGTGAGAAACAAATGGAATTGGCTACCAAAAGAGGAGAAGTTCATCTGGGTTCAGAAGTCACTGATCTGATCCAGCAGCGAAAAGAAGAAAAGATTCATTTCAAGGCTGAGCAGCAGCAACATGAGAAGAAAAAGCTGTAATAGTTTTTCGATGATTAAGCACGAGCATACTTGATAAATAATAAAAACAATTAAAACCTTGCAGAATTTTGCATTGGAAAAAACCGATCTGGTACTCTAACAACAGGATAGTCAGGAACTAAAACATGAATAATAAATTTTTACCTCTAGTCGTCGTCCTTGCCATATTGCTAGCTGGCTTGTATTGGGTATTTGGATTGCCCATGGTAGGTAACCCGGAGGTTTCCACATCCCCTGAAGCGATTGCCCGTGGTGAATATATCTATAATGCCGGCGGCTGTGCCGCTTGCCATCAGGTTGAAGATGCCGAGGGCCCCATCGGTGGCTATGTCATAGAAGTTGAGAATCCATTTCCCAACACTTTCTACACGCCAAATATCACTCCCGATGATGAGACGGGTATTGGAGGCTGGACAGGCAGAGATTTCATTCTCGCCATGAAACACGGAAGAAGCCCGGAAGGCGGGTTTTACTGGCCCTCTTTTCCTTACCGGACTTATCAGAATATGACGGATGAAGATGTGCTGGATCTTGCTGCCTACTTAATGGCACAACCGGCTATTGCCAGTGAGGTTTCGGATCATGTATTGCCCGCTTGGCAGTTTGATTTCCTGATGGCCGGCTGGAATATTCTGGCTGACTTCATGGAAGGAGAGCCCCCTGCCATTTCAGAGGATGCCCAGGTTCAGCGTGGTGCCTATCTGGCGCGTGCGCTTGGCCATTGCGGCGAATGTCATACGCCTCGCAATGCACTGGGAATGATGATCCTTCCCCAGGAGTTTGCCGGTTCCGAGATTGTTTCCAAGCCAATTAATCCGGAAGGGCTCTCCAGCTGGACCGCCTTTGACTTTGTCGGTCTGCTACAGCTTGGTATGACGGCCAGTTTTGACTTTGTAGGTGGTGAGATGGCTGAAGTTATCGAACACACGAGTATGCTTAGCGAGGAGGATCAGGAGGCTTATACAGCATTTTTTATTCATGCAGATGAATAAAGTTGTTAGCTCTTGAAGTATAAAAAGCGAAACAAAAAAAACGCCCCGGAGGGGCGTTTTTTTTAACAAGACTTAATTATGTCTTGTGAATATTTCTGAAATTAATCCAGACGGAATCTATCATGACAGGCGCCACATTTAGGACCAATCTGACCAACCGCCTGACGTACACCACTGGCACCCTGGCTTTCCAGAATTTCAATGGCAGCAGTTGCACCGTCAACCAGATCCTGTGCCAGCTGTGCGAAGTCTTCCTGGCTGGACCAGATAGTATCAGCAGCACGAGTAGTAACATCGTTACCAGTAGTATCGGCAGCAAACAGCTCGGAAATCATTGGCGCCAGCATAATAATGCGCTGTGAACCAAGAATTGCGGCATCAGCATCAAAGTCTGCGCCGCGAGCCATCTGTCCCAGTGGGCCATTGGCAAAGGCCAGCAGCTGAAATACAGCCTGACGGCGTTTTACCGCAGCAGCAGCGTCTTCGTCAGACATCTGTGCCATGGCATTGATTGAAAAAATTGAGCTTAAAATGATTGCTCCGGTAATAATGAGTTTTTTCATTATAGTGTCCCCATTGTGTTGGTTTTTAAAAATCTGTTTCCAGTTGATTGTTCTCGATAAAAATCAAAATTTTTATCAGGCTTTTAGTACATTCAATACCGTCAGTACCTTCAATACATTTAATACTGTAAATACTGCCTTTCAGTATTTCGCATTAATATACAGGAGGGTAATTCTTGCATTTATGCGGCTAAGTGTCAGCCCCTCAAGCGGCCCTGTTCATCAACGTTGATGGCAGCTCCAGTCGAGCCATATTGTGCCATGTTCATTCTCTCCTGTCTTCCTGTTTAAAGCGGGTAAATATTATTGGCTGAATGTTTATATCTTTCAATTCAAATGCTTACAATAGATAATCTGATTATGTGAAATCTGGAACCAGTATTGATGAATTTCACTGAATTGAAGCTGAATCCGGAAAAATGTGCGCTAGGTTCCTTAATAATTGCACAATTTTTGAGTATCAGCCCAAGAATAGATGAAAAGTGTCTTGCCTGCGTCTTTCGAAACGCGTTGTTTGACCTGTTTGCGTGACTCCGGTAGGGTTGCGCTTCCTTCCAGTATGAGGATTCAAAATGGCCCGAAAACCTGCAAAATTCAACTTTGAGGACGCTCTGGAAAACCTTGCTGAACTGGTTGAAGCAATGGAAGAAGGAGAGCTGAGCCTGGAAGAATCTCTTAAAGCCTTCGAACAGGGAATCAAGCTGACGCGTGAATGTCAGGTTGCCCTGGAAAATGCCGAGCAGAAAGTTCAGCTGCTGGTGAATAGTGATGACATTCCTGAAGCTGAACCATTCGAAGAAGATGAAAACGAGGCCTGAAATAAGAAAGCAGTTAATTTTCCTCACTGAATGAATACACCCGAATATATAAAGAGTCTTCAGGATAGAGCTTCGGCTGTACTGGAATCCCGTCTCAATTTTACCGGCCATTCCGAGCGTCTGGTGAATGCCATACACTATGCCGTTCATGGTGGGGGTAAACGAATCCGGCCACTGCTTTGTTATGCCAGTGCAGAAGCGGTTGGCGGAACCCTCGACAAGGCAGACGATTGTGCCTGTGCGGTTGAGTTGATTCATGCCTACTCACTGGTTCATGACGATCTGCCTGCCATGGATAACGATGAATTAAGGCGTGGCCAGCCTACCTCTCATATAAAATTTGATGAAGCTACGGCAATTCTTGCCGGTGATGCTTTGCAATCACTGGCTTTTGAGCTATTGGCCAATGCTGAAGATATTGATCCTTCAAGCAGTCTGGAGATGATCAGGATCCTGTCTGAAGCTGCCGGATGGAAAGGCATGGTTGCCGGTCAAAGCCTGGACATAGAAAGCGCCGGCAAGATAAAAAATGAAGAAGATCTGGCATTGATGCATCGCCTGAAAACCGGCGCACTTATTACTGCCAGTGTAAAGATGGGTGCAATCAGCACCGGTCTGGCTTCCACCACATCACTGGCACAGCTTGAGATATTTGCCAACTGTATGGGGCTGGCATTCCAGATCAAGGACGATATTCTTGATGTGGAAGGTGAGACCGAGGTTCTTGGCAAGCATCAGGGTCAGGACCAGAGCCTGAACAAGCCTACTTATCCCGCAATCCTTGGCCTTGAAGAGGCAAGAAAGAGAATGTTGGCACTGTTTGAAGAGGGGACCCAGGCACTTGATTCCTTCGGCATGAACGCTGAAAAATTGAAAGGCATTGCCAGCTATATAATAGAACGAAGACATTGAACGAGCCTCTGATTGCCAATGACGCAGGTGAAGAAAGACTGTCAGTGTTGTTTGCGTTAAAATATCACGGTTTTTTCACGAGCTAATTTTCCACAGATGTTTAACGAAATTCCCCTTGAGCGGCCTGACACGCCTTTGCTCAACAGCATAGACTCCCCGGCTGATTTGCGAGAGTTGCCCATTGAGCAACTTGAACAATTGGCACAGGAGCTGCGTCACTACCTGCTTTTTACTGTGGGCAAGACTGGCGGTCACTTTGGCGCGGGTCTGGGGGTTGTTGAGCTTACCATCGCGCTGCACCATGTCCTGAACACCCCGGAAGATAAGCTTGTCTGGGATGTCGGGCACCAGACTTATCCCCACAAAATACTTACCGGACGGCGTGAGCAGTTACTTAGTATTCGTCAGGCCGGCGGGCTTGCTGCTTTTACCAATCGCAATGAAAGTGAATACGATAATTTTGGTGCAGGCCACTCAAGCACTTCGATTTCTGCGGCCTTGGGCATGATGATTGCTGCCCAGCAACAGGAGTCTGACAGAAAAGTGGTGGCAGTGATCGGTGATGGTGCCATGACCGCGGGCCTGGCTTTCGAAGCGCTCAATCATGCCGGCGATCTTGAGGGCGATATCCTGATTATTCTTAACGACAACAATATGTCTATCTCGAGAAATGTTGGCGGGCTATCCAGTTATTTTGCCCGTATGTGGGCCAGCAAGCCCTACAACGTTTTACGATCCGGCAGCAAGAAAGTGCTATCGGCACTACCGCCGGCATGGAAAGCGGCACATCGCGCTGAAGAATACATGAAGGGCATGGTTTCCCCGGCGACGATTTTTGAAGAATTGGGGTTTACCTATTTTGGCCTGGTCGATGGCCATGACGTGGAAGGGCTGGTCAATATACTAAATAACATAAAAGACATGAAAGGCCCCCGTTTGCTGCATGTGGTAACGCAAAAGGGCAAAGGTTATGCCCCCGCCGAGGAAGATGCTTTTGGTATGCATGCCTTGAGCAAAATGGTTTCCCAATCCGAGAAACCCACGCAAGCGACGGATTTAATTCCTACCTATTCAAAAGTTTTTGGTGACTGGTTGTGTGAGACAGCTGAAACAGATGAGAAACTGATTGCCATCACGCCGGCCATGAGCGAAGGCTCGGGCATGCGCAAATTCGAGGCAGCCTATCCGGACAGATTTTTTGACGTGGCAATAGCAGAACAGCATGCTGTAACTTTTGCCGCTGGTATGGCCTGTGATGGTTTGAAACCTGTCGTGGCGATCTACTCAACTTTTCTGCAGCGCGGCTATGACCAGCTAATCCATGATGTGGCCTTGCAGGATCTTGATGTGCTTTTTGCCATCGACCGGGCAGGGCTGGTGGGCGAGGACGGACCAACACATGCCGGTAGTTTTGATTTGTCTTACCTGCGTTGTATTCCGAATATGCTGGTAATGGCGCCCAGTGATGAGCAGGAAGCCAGAGACATGCTCACCACCGGCTTTTATCATCCAGGCCCGGCAGCGGTGCGCTATCCCAGGGGTAAAGCGACAGGTTGTGCGATTAGCAGGACACTGCAGCGGCTGGAAATAGGCAAGGCAAAAGTTTGTCGGGAAGGAAAAGGCGAGGTCGCCATTCTTGTATTTGGTACCCTGCTGGCCAGGACGGTTTCTGTTGCTGAGGAACTAGATGCTACGCTGGTTGATATGCGTTTCGTAAAGCCTCTTGATGAAGCATTAATAAGCAGCCTTGCGAATTCCCATCAGTTGCTGGTGACAGTGGAAGAAAATGTCGTGATGGGAGGAGCCGGCTCAGGAGTAAATGAATTCCTGGAGCAGAAAGGCCTTTGCACGGCCATCCTGAATCTTGGTTTGCCGGACAGTTTTCTGGAGCATGGCAAAGTAGATGAAATGCTGGCGGATTGTGGTCTGGATAGCCAGGGGATATTGAAAGCCATCAAGCAGCGACTGGCATAAATGGCGCGCCGCACCCCTACCGATATAGAAAACCTGGACATGAAATGGCATGTCATCAGGTTGTTAATTCCCTACCTGCTTGAATTCAAGAAGCGAACGCTACTGGCCTTTATTTGCCTGGGGCTGGCCAAGCTGTCCAGCATCAGTTTGCCGTTTTTCATGAAATATATTGTCGATAACCTCGACACGCAAATGTCACCGGCAGCTGGAAGCAATACTGCTGCAGTGGTTGCCATACCCATTATGCTGATCATAGCCTATGGCTTGTTCCGCTTTTTCAATGTCATGTTTAATGAAATACGCGATACCCTGTTTGGGCGTGTCACTGAAAGAACCATTCGGCGCGTCAGCCTGCAAACCTTTCGTCACCTGCATAATCTTGATCTGGATTTTCATCTCAATCGCCAGACCGGCGGCTTGTCGCGGGATATCGAGCGGGGAAATTCCGGAATCAACTTTTTATTGCGCTTTATGATTTTTAATATCATTCCCACGCTCCTGGAACTGCTGGTTGTTATCGGAATTTTCCTGGGAAATTACGGTTTTGCTTTTGCTGGCATCATTGTCCTGGCAATTGTTGTTTATGTTGGTTATTCAGTAATTGCGACGGAGAAGCGTACACGTTTTATTCGGGAGATGAATCTGGCGGATTCAGAAACCAACACCAGGGCAATAGATAGCCTGTTGAATTATGAGACAGTTAAGTATTTTACCAATGAGGAATACGAAGCCAGGCATTTTGATGAAGGTCTTGAAGCCCTTGAAAGCGCCAAGAGAAATAACCGCTTGAGCCTGTTTGCACTCAATGGTGGTCAGGCGCTTATCGTCTCCCTTGCCATGACCGGCATGTTGCTGCTTGCAGCCCAGGGAGTAGCGGATGGCAGCATGACGCTGGGAGACTTCACCCTGGTTAATATGTTCATGATGCAATTGTTTATTCCGCTAAATTTTCTGGGCTTTGTATACCGGGAAATTAAAGGGGCAATGGCAAATATAGAACGCATGTTTGAATTGCTGGCAGAAAAGCCGGGCATAACTGAAAAAGCGGATGCTGTTGCAATAAAGTTTACCAAGCCTTCAATAGAGTTTAAAAATGTCAGCTTCCATTATCGACCGGACCGGGAAATTATTCAGGATATCTCGTTTACCATTCAGCCAGGTCAAAAACTTGCCGTTGTGGGAGCCAGTGGTTCAGGCAAGTCCACTCTGGTAAAACTGTTGTTTCGTTTTTATGACTGTCAGTCCGGAAGTATTGAAATTGATGGCAATAATATTCTTGACCTGACCTTGCATTCCTTGCGCTCGGCCATTGGCATCGTGCCACAGGATACGGTCCTGTTCAACGATACTATTTATGAGAATATCCGTTATGGTCGTCCCGATGCCAGTGAGGAGGAAATCAGGCAGGCTATCAGGATGGCTCATCTCGATGACTTTATAGAACGATTGCCCGAAGGCATGAAAACTCTGGTTGGTGAGAGGGGACTAAAACTCAGTGGTGGAGAGAAGCAGCGTGTGGCGATTGCCAGAACCATGCTGAAAAATCCCGCTATTCTGGTTTTCGATGAAGCAACGTCATCCCTGGATAGCAAAACTGAAGGCGCTATCCTGAAAGCCATGCGCGAAATATCGGAGGGTCATACCAGTCTGGTGATCGCTCATCGTTTGTCCACAGTGGTTGATGCAGACCAGATTCTGGTACTGGAGCAGGGCCGTTTTGTTGAGGCAGGTACTCATGATGAGCTGCTGGCGCGACAGGGGACCTATCATCACATGTGGTTTCTGCAACAGCAGCAGGAAAAAAGTGAGGCAACTACGGCGGACTCTTTATAAAGACCAAGTCCCCCGCCTGAAGCATCACAAGGCAGGAATAAAAACGGCAGAAATAAAAAGGCGCTGAAACAGCGCCTTTTTATTTTTAACATAAGTCCCAGTATGTTTAATTATAAGCCATTTGTTTTCTCAAAAAACGGATTGCCGTAATCATCATCCATATCAAGCAGGAACTTATTATTTTCCTGACAGATATAATCGGCAAGTTCCTGGCCTTCTGACCAGCGAATATCCCAGCTTACTGTCCAGGGTTCGCTGTAGGCACCCGGGTCGTCGATAACAGCTTCATAATGAAGTGTTTCCTTGTCAGGTCTGGAAAAATATTCCACGGTATGCAGCTGTTCTGTGTGCATGTAGCCACCGAAATCAATCCAGGTCTTTTCATTAAAACCGACGGTGTCTACCACCAGAGTATCGCCTTCCCAATGACCTACGGAGTGGCCAAAATAGGTGAGGTTCGGATCCTCTGGATGATCTCTGCCATCCATATGGATTTCACGCCAGACATGACCACCACCCTCAAACATAACAATTATTCTGTCTCTGTCCTGAACAATTTCTGCAGGATAAGGAGTACCCATTGAGCGTGGCCCACCCGGAGGCAGGCAGAAGCCTTCTGGATCATATTTGACGTTGTTGGACTTGTTATATTCCCACATGGCCGCTGTCCATGGCAGCATCGGAGGCTGATCACCTTCTTCATAGCCAGGCATACGGGCAGCAAAATTGGTGATCCATGGCAGGTTCCAGACACCATTACCACCGAGATCGACTGTGCCATCAGCCATTCTGGGCGTGGGTGTTGAAGGGCCATCGTCTCTGGCGCCAGGCTGGGCCTGAACAACTGATTGCAACAATATAGTTGTAGCAATAGTGGTCGCCATAATGGTGGTTTTAAAAATACTGCCTGTCATTTTTCCTGACATTTTCTATACCTGTTTATCCTGGATATTAAAGCTAACTTACAGCTTATTTACTTTAACCACTAGTGGTTAAATTAAATCTCACAGGCTTCGCGATCGATTGCACCTTCGTCAAAATCACGTTGGCTGGTACCGGCAAACAAACGCTCGCAAGTGTCAGCAATGACGACAGTCTGCACATTACCTTTGAAGCTTCCGTCACGGGCACGGGTACCACGAACAATGATCTCTGAACCAATTTCAAGAGTATTGCGTGTCCAGCCACGGCGCATCAGGCCATTAGGGCTGCCCATTTCAAAGGCCCACTCTTCGTAGTCGCCATCTTCGGTTTCAACTTCCATAAAGATATAGGTATGCGGGTTGGTCCAGTCAACTTTTACAACAGTACCGGTTACATGCACAGGCACAGTGGAATCAAACTCGGCAGCAAATGAATGATGAGCTACAGCCTGATAGCTGGTTAATGTACATAGGGCAGCAAATGCCAGTGTCAGAATTTTAGTTTTCATTTGGTTTCTCCGTAACGGGGTATACCCGGTAGATAATAAATACCTTTCTACTCATTTGAGAAAGCAGGCAGCTTGTTGGTTCAATTGTTCACTTAAAAAATATAGTTACCATTGATGTTTATCAATTCAAGGTTATATCGAAAGTGCCTTTTGTATTTCCCAGTGTATAAGCGCCACGATATTTCCTGTTGGTCCAGGAACCAAGATTACTTAACTTTCCTTCCATGACCAGCATGCCATCGGGCATATCTGCCGTGATGGTAAGAATCCAGTTTTCAGCATCCAGCTCAACACTGCTCATTTCCACTCCTCTGCGGCCCGGATTGATGGTGCCGGAAAGATCGCCATTATAGGCATCAATCAGCATGCGAACTCTTACCGGATCTTCGGCAGAGAAAGGATTCAGGTTACCTGACCAGGAACCCTTGGCCGGGTGTCCTGTCTGGGAAATCGCTGGCAAGGCCAAACCAAGGCAGGTAATTAATAAAAAAACTCGTGCAAACATAAATGACTCCTTAAATAAAACCGGGCTCTTGAGAAAAGACTCTAGTTATTTTTTGATTATTCCCAAATAGTCTCTGTAACTTTCCTACTATACTCGCTGTATATTATTTTTTTAATAAGTATTTTTTTAGAAACGATAATCTGCAAATTAGTAAAAAATGTTAAAGCGGGATTGCTATGATACTAAATTCTGGCAATTGAAATATAGTCAATGTATTCTCCACTTCCTAAATTCCTCACTATTTGCACAAAAGAGGCAAAAAATGATAAAAAAACCCTTTTATTTCAATATTTTAGCGGCCTTTCTCTTATCTGCGTGTGCCTCTCAGCCAGCAGATGAAAGTGTTGAACTTTTGCCTGCTCAGGGCGAGCCAGTGTTAGCGGAGAACTCTGAGTCAGAAGAGGATCCTGATGAACTAATTTGTCGTCGGGAGCAGGTAACCGGAAGTAATTTCAGAAGGCGAGTTTGTATGACTCGAGCGGAAAGAGACCTTCGACGTCAAGAGACGCAGGAAGATGTTTTAAGGCGACGTTCTACGAATGATCGTTAAAAATTTAGTAAGGAATAATTAGTCAAACTAGGCAAATATGAAAAGATTTAGGTTCATTATATTATCAAACCTGATGTGCCCAATCTTGACATCCAGTTTTGCTCTGGGTCAATCCAGTATTACCGAATGTGCTGATATAGATAATGCCCAGGCAAGGCTGAGCTGTTACGATCGGGTCAGTGAAAATGTAAAAGAATTACCTGTAGTTCGTGTCCCTCGAAATAGGAACTCAGAACCGCAGCCTCGATTAGATGCGCCCCTTCCCTCAACAGCCGTTCAGGACGAGTTCGGTCTTGATGAGGCTAAGAAGCAAAAACAAAGGGAGTCGGAGCCAGATTCACGTTCATATCGTGTTCTTTCAGCAAAGCATAATGATTTTACTGGCTGGACCATTGAGTTCGAAGGCGGTGGAATCTGGAAGCAGGTTGGTACTGAGAGTTATGATATTGAAGTGGGTGGGCTCTACACAATCCAACGTAGAAGTTTTGGTTCT
>JAURCS010000054.1 GCA_030828385.1 Gammaproteobacteria bacterium | reverse complement strand
CGCTGAGGGAGGCCCTGCGCCCCATTCCATCACTGAAGAAACCTGGTTGTCCTGTGTGGCACCTGGAGATCGCGACAGAAGACCTGGCGGCATCAAGGGTATGACCGCAGACCAGATTGCAGCGCGAATTATCGGGGAGACCACACCTTTGCCTTCACTGGAACTGTGTGGCGAACCTGGAGGTGCGATTAATTACCGAACCCCGCAGCAGACTCTGCCGCTGGAAAGTAACCCTCGCAAGGTTTTCTACACCATGTTTGGTCAGGGAGATACCTACGACGAACGCATCCAGATCCTCGATCAGTCACGCAGTCTGCTGGATTATGTGCGGGAGTCTACAGCTAGTCTAAACCGTAAACTGAGTGCTGCTGATCAGATTCGAGTATCTGATTATCTGGATTCTGTTCGTGAAGTGGAAGCCCGAATCCAGAAGCTGGAAGAGGGTGCGCGTGAACTCACAGGTTTGCCGGATGCGCCATTGGGTCCGCCAGATGATTTTACTGAATTACTCGATATCCAGTTTGAAATGATTGCGCTGGCTTTCCAGAACGATCAGACCAGAATTGCCTCTATGCGCATGATTAAGGAAGCCAGTATGCGCGTATTTGATAATCTCGGTATAGCCGAATCCTTCCATCCGCTCTCTCACCATCAGGAAGATCCCGCCAAGTGGGAGCAGTTGGTCCGTATTCAACGCCATCAGACCGAACGTGCATTCAGGTTTGCCCAGCGTCTTAAAGAAATGGAAGATGTTGAAGGCAATATCCTCGACAACTCAATTATTCTCTTTGGCAGCAATATGGGTAACAGTGATGTCCACGGAGCCGATCATTTGCCCTCTGTCCTAGTGGGTCGTGGCGGTGGTATCAAAGGTGGTCAGCATTTGCATTATCCGCAGGATACTCCTCATGCCAATTTGATCCATACCATGCTAGATCGTGCTGGTGTGCAACTGGATGAATTTGCTGATAGCACCGGTCCTTTCGCGGAAGTTTAATATGACCTTATTCCGATTTACCGGTAGCGTTGCTGTTATGGTATTTGCCATGGCAGGGACCAGCTTCTCAAGTGCGCAAAACTTTGTGCCTCTGGAAGTGCCAGATCCATTGGGTGAAATAGTTCGCAATCTTGACGTCAATGAGCGCGGACCTGATGGCAGTACCCCCCTGCAATGGGCTGTGTATGACCAGGATGTTGAAAAAATCCGTGAGCTGATTCGTGCAGGTGCGGATGTTAATGCGGCAAACAATTTCGGTGCCAATGCCATGCAGCTGGCTGCTGAAGTAGCCCATCTCGAAATCCTGGATTTGCTGCTTGATGCTGGCGCCGACGTAGACTCCCCCAATCCGGAAGGCCAGACTGCGCTGATGCTTGTGGCACGAACTGGCGATGTGGCTGCAGCAAAATTACTGGTAAAGAATGGCGCGACTATTGATGCTCGCGAAAGCTGGGGTCAGCAAACAGCACTGATGTGGGCTTCCGCCCGCCGCCATCCAGCGATGATGGATCTGTTGATTCGCGAAGGTGCAGATATAAACGCTATCTCGGCTGTACGTGATTACAACAGCCATGTCACCGCAGAAGGGCGAGCCAAACGTCTCGATAGTGGTGGGCTCACACCGCTGATGTTTGCCGTGCGTGAAAACTGTAAGAGCTGTGTCGAACTCCTGATTGAAAATAATGTAGACCTGGATCTTACCGATCCTGATGGTGTCTCGCCTTTACTCATGGCGATTCTGAATGCCAACTGGGATATCGCCCGGGAATTGATCGAGGCTGGCGCTGATGTGCAGCAGTGGGACAAGTTTGGCCAGGCCCCTTTATTTGCTGTCACCGGTAATCGAAATGACGCTGGCCTTAAGGTGGACGGTATCCTGAATGAGACCGATGGTCTGACTATTGCCAGAATGCTGCTGGATGCGGGCGCAAACCCTAATATGCAGTTATTTTATCGACCTGCGAAAGCCCGCGGTGGACCGCTCTCCAGGGGGACTACGCCCTTGATCCGTGCTGCCAGCGGGGGGGATGTAGAGTTGATAAAACTGTTGCTGGAATACGGAGCCAGGGCAGATTTACCCCAGGCGGATCTGCAAACCCCCGTTTCTGTATTGGCCGGTGCCCGAGGTAATCAGGGAGCTCTGGTTGAAGGTCTGGCGCTTTTGATTGAGGCCGGAGCCGAGCTGAGCTTGAGAGCTGTTCCTCATCATCTGCAAAGAGCCCGCGGTGGAACACCGTTACATTATGCTGTTCGGGCCAGAAATGATCTGGTGGCTAAAGCGCTGGTCGAAGCTGGGGCGGATATAGATGGTAAAGATATCGATGGACTCACTGCGCTGGATTATGCGGAGTCCCGTGGACAAATTACTTTCACTGCCACTCGCCAGCCACCCAATAAAAAAATGGCTGATTTGTTACGTAGCCTTGGCGCCAAGGAAGAGTTGGATGCAACTCCATTCTGGCCCAATGTTGGGCCACCGTTCTTTTATCCTTGGAATATCTTTCCTCTGGATCCGGAAACAGAGCGTCATGCCCTGGTACCAGGATCTTTTGATCATCAGTAGTAAAATAAAAATGAAATCAGATTATTCTCGCAGGAAATTCCTTAACAAGGGCGCTCATTTCCTTGGCGCTGCTGGTGTTGGGGGGGGGCTGTCCCCGTTATCTACAGGCGTTATTGCCCAGCCTTTAGAAACCGAAATTACACAGGTTGAGCTAGGCTATGCCTGGGTATTGCAAGGGGCGGGTTGTAATGTGTTTACCATCCCTGGCATGAATGAAAATGGCGCTCTGATGATCGATGGGGGACTTGCGCAACACTCCGATGCCTTGCTTGATGCTGTTTATAACACCATTGGCCAGGACCGGATTCATACGCTTATCAATACTCACTGGCACCCAGAACAGACAGGTTCAAACGAACACCTGGGGGCACAAGGGGCAGAAATAATAGCCCATGAGAAAACAGCCATGTTTCTCAAGAATTCAGTCATGTCGTCATTGTATGAAGGGCGTTATGGACCGTTGGCAGATGCCGGTCTTCCCACCAAAACAATCAGTAATACGGGCACCATTAAATTTGCCGGGCAGGAAATCATTTATGGTTATTTACCTGCGGCTCACTCTGATTCTGATATTTTTCTGTATTTTCCCATGCTTGATACTTTGGTAGCCGGTGGTCCAGTGACTTCAGGTCAATGGCCGATTCTGGATATCAGACATGGCTCATGGATGGGGGGGCTGTTGAAGGCTTATGAAACGCTAAGCTCTGTAGTCAGTTCAGACACCGTAGTGGTACCTGCTCATGGGCCGATCATTAGTGGTACGGAAATTCTGCGTATGCGCGCCATGTATACGAACCTGCATCTAGATCTGGCTGAGCAACTGAATTTAGGGATGGGGCCAAAAGATATCGTGAATATGGGAATGCTTGATCAGTATATTGATGATTTTGGAGATCCAACTGAATTCCTTGACCATGCCCATCGAAGCCTGCAACAGGCTTATGTTCCTGATTAAAAAAAGGATTAATGAGGCCATGGAGTAATTGCCTTGACATGAGTACCAGTAATCATTCAACCAGGTAATCTTATGCTTCCCCCTTTTTCTGCACCATTCCATGGGACACAATAGTAAATTTCAGTTTTCATTAATCCTAAAACCTCTTACAAGAGCAAAGGCATAGATATTTGCTAGCATCTGCTGGAAATGGTGGGTTCTGGATAAGATTTCAGAGCCCTGAATATGAATTATTTGTGAATTAGCACACATACTGTTTACTATTAAAATCATATAGTTATAATTCGCTCCCCTTCACTTATGGCGTCCTTGATAAAAGCTTATGAGTAATACATTCAAGCGGATTTACCACGCTCTGAAACCTCAGTGTTTTTTCCCATTAATATCCTCCCTGTTTGGATTGGTCGTGTTGGTTAATAGCCAGTTACTGTTGGCACAGCAGGCGAGTCTTACGAATGATTCCGGCCGCAAACGACTGGAGATAGTCAGGACTGACCTGGTTCCTGAAATAGATGGGGTTTTGGATGATGAAATCTGGAAAACTGCCACGGTAATTTCGGATTTTCATCAATTTCAGCCAGTTGATCATGGCGAGCCCAGCGAGCGCAGTGAATTTTACCTTGCCTACAGTGAGCGTTATTTCTATGTGGCAGCGCGTTTATATGACAGTGATCCGTCTGCCATTAGTGCCAGGCAAATGGTTCAGGGAGGCAATATGCAGTTTGATGATGCCTTTGAATTTATTCTCGATACCTTTAATAATGGGCGCACCGGTTATCAATTCCAAGTAAACCCCAATGGCATTCGTCGCGAAGGCGTGTTCGACCAGCCCAATAATTTGAATCGGGACTGGACTGGAATCTGGCGTGTAGAAAGTAAGGTAGATGAAGAGGGCTGGACTGCTGAAGTCGCAATACCATTCAATACACTAAATTTTGATCCGGAAACCGAGGAGTGGGGTTTTACCATTGCCAGAACCATCGCCCGTAAACAGGAAGAGATTGCCTGGTCTTCTTTTAACCGCAATATCAACCCAACCACGACTGGCCTGATCACAGGTATAACGGATATCCGCCAAGGCATTGGCCTGGACATCATTCCATCAATTGCCATGGCAAGGGCTAAAGATAATGTCACAGGTATTGGTGATGACCGTGTTGATCCGTCTTTAAATGTTTTTTATAAAATCACCCCAAATCTCACCGGAGCACTCACCCTTAATACCGACTTTTCTGCAACCGAGGTTGATAATAGGCAGGTAAATCTGAGCCGGTTTTCATTGTTTTTTCCTGAGAAACGCGACTTCTTTTTACAGGATGTTGATATTTTCAGTTTCGGTGGGCTTGGCGGTGGTGGCAATTTCAATAATAACCAGAATGGTATCCCTTTCTACTCAAGACGCATTGGTTTGAGCAGCTCCGGCCAGGCAGTCGATATTGATGCAGGTCTCAAAATGACCGGTCGAGTAGGGGAATGGAATGTCGGAGCATTGGCCGTGCAGCAAGGGGACATACCAGGACTGGATGGCCAGGGTTTGTTTGTTGGTCGTGCCGCTGTGAACGTATTATCCGAGTCCAGTGTTGGCGCTATTCTTACTCATGGAGATCCCAATAGTGAAAATGACAATATCCTAGCCGGACTTGATTTTCGCTATCAGAATACCCGTTTTTCTGACCGTTATACCATGAGAGGTAATGCCTGGTATCAACAGACTGATACTGAAGGTCGTGTTGGTGATGACAAGGCTTACGGTGTTAGAGTGAATTTAGATACACAGGGTAATGGTTTTGGGGGAAATATTGGTTATACCTATATTGGTAAAGATTTTAACCCGGCCCTAGGCTTTGCCAATCAGCGTGGTGTGGAATCGTTTTCCCTGCAGGGGAGGTTCAGGCATTTTTTCAGAAACAATCCCCTCTTGAGAACATACAATATATTTGGGCGTTTTACCCATGATCGCGATTTGGCTACCGGTGAATTGGTCAGTGAGAATTTTTTCACACGAATTATTAATCTAAATACACATCGCGGTGACCAGATCGGACTGGGCGTAGGAAGAAGTAGAGAAGGCCTGGCAAGAGATTTTCAAATAAGACCAGGAATTGTCATCCCTGCGGGCAAATACAGTTTCATGAATATCAATGGGCAGATTGAGATTTCCAACCAACGAAACTTTGCCCCTTTTGTCAGTTTTAATATTGGTGAGTTTTATGACGGCGATCGCAGGCAGTATGGCACCGGATTGGAATGGCGACCTGATGAACATTTTTTTCTGAATCTCAGTTATAGTTACCAGGATATTAAACTTCCCTATGGCAATTTTGTCGTGCGCCAGGTTACAGCAAATGCCAATTACGCGTTTAATTCCAAATGGTCCTGGGTAAATCTGGTACAGTTTGACAATGCGTCAAGTTCGGTTGGTATTAATAGCCGATTACGCTGGAACCCGGAGGCAGGTGAAGATCTGTTTATCGTTATAAACTATAACTTTGACTCTGAAGGAACATTCTCTCGATTAAGTCGGGAAAAATCAGAGATTGCTCTTAAATATACAAAAACATTTCGCTACTAGGTTAGTGCTGAATCAATTTCAGCTTTGAGCCAATAAAGTATTATTGACCAACACTCTTTTAGCGCAATTCATTTTATTTATGCTAGAAATACACGCCAAGACTGATGTCGGCTTAGTCAGAACCAATAATGAAGATTATTTTTTCATTGATCCGGATAATCGCCTGATTATTGTGGCCGATGGTGCCGGTGGCTATGAGTATGGTGAAGTAGCCAGCCGTCTCGCTGTGGAAAGTTGTTACCAGTACCTCACCAGGGAAGACTACCTTCAGGATACTTCAGACATCACCCAGACGTTGATGGACAGTATCACTTTTGCGAACCAACAAGTTATCGCCTACAAAAAAAAGCATCATTCCGGCAGTAAAATGGGCACCACGCTTTCCTGTGCCTATATTGGTGATAAGGTGGCCAATTTCGCCTGGATGGGAGACTCAAGGATTTTTCTCATTAATTGCGAAGCGAAGCGGTTGACCCAGCTAAGTACTGATCACACCTTGTATCAGGAGATGCTGGCCAGGGGGGAAGTCGGAGAAAGCTACAAGAAAAGCATTCTTAGCCGCATGCTTGGAAACAATCCTTATACCCGGCCTGATGGTGGTGAGGCAGAAATACATAAAGGTGAATTATTGCTGGCCTGTTCAGATGGTTTGAGTGACCTGTTAAGTGAAGAAAGAATACTTGAAGCTCTGGTCGCGGCAGGAGACGATCGTGAAAAAGGTATTGATGCCTTGATCGATCTGGCCAAAGGGCAGGGTGGTAGAGACAACATCACGGTTGCTATAGCCGAGTTAACCTAGTCAATTCGGCTATTCCACGCGGATGGCTTCCTGCAGCAAACGTATCATTTCCCTCATGGTCTGGATTCTCTCGGCCGGGTCCTTTTGCAGGCAGCGAAGTGTCACTGATTCAAGGATTTCCGGAATATAGTAATTAACGATTTCTGAAGGTGGCTTTGGTACATCCTCAAGTGTACTTCTTACCAGGGCGTCCATGGTTTCACCCTGGGTCGCTGTGGTTCCGGCAAGAATTTCATAAATGATAGCGGCCAGACTGTAAATATCCGTTCTGGCATCTATTGCGGGGTCTTTTTTGATTTGCTCTGGTGACATATAGCAGATTGTGCCCTGAAGTTTGGCCTGTCCCGTGATACTGATATCCCCGGTATTCAGTGGCAAGCCTTCTCCCAGTTGCTCTTCTGAGCCCTGAATATCCCATACTTTAGCCAGCCCCCAATCCATCAGAATTACTTCTCCAAATGGACCCACCAGAATATTTTCAGGTTTGATATCCCTGTGTAGTACACCATGACAGTGGGCATACTCAAGGGCATGCCCTACCTGAATGATGACATCGGTTAACTGGGTGAGGTCATAACGATCTCGATAATCAAGGATTTCACGCAAGGTGTAACCATGGACCAGTTTCATGGTGAAATAATAATTACCGGTATTGTCACGGCCCAGTTCATAGGTTGGTAGTGTATTTGGATGCTGCAGCATGGCTGAGACCCTGGCTTCCCTGAGCAAACGCTGCTGTTCGATTGGGTCGTTAGCAAACTCGGGTTTTAGTGTTTTATAGCAGACAAAGCGGCCCAGGTGCATATCCTTGCAGGATTTGATCAGAGACTTTCCGCCCTTGGCAATCGTAGAGAAAAAGGCATAGCGTAAATTATGATCTATCTTGGCAGGTAGTGGCTTGTCCGTATCTTCCTTATAAACGTTTGCGTATTCTTTAACCTGGAATTCTGGAAACTTCGACATAGTAGTTCAAGCAGTAGCGTAAAAAGTGAATGATAGTGTTGAGATGGCAATGAGTAAAATTTGGTACTGTATGCGTCTATTTCTGTCTATTCTGACAGATCGTTTCCATTGTGTCTTTAAGGACTAAAGCACCAATATGGGGCATATTTGAGCCATTATGGTGCTTGATTTGCTCAAAAAAGTGCAACCCTGTTTCTCGGTTTGCTGTGGAGTGATTTCTATTTTTTTCATGAAAATAACTCTGGTGCCCGGAAACAATGGTTTTTAGCAGTTTAATCTTTTGCAGAGCCACCTGCTGAGGTACACTTGAGCGCTTTTCTGCACCGTTATGTGACAAAACACTACTTAGGTATACAAATTGCATAATGGAGTACTCAACCTATAAAAACATGTTAGGAGAATAGAACACATGAAATCCAAGTTGGAATATATATGGCTCGATGGTGACGTACCAACACAGGGCCTGAGAAGCAAGACCATGGTCAGATCTGACTTCGGCGGTACTCTTGAAGAATGTCCAATGTGGTCATTTGACGGTAGCTCAACCGGACAGGCAGAAGGTGGTGATTCAGATTGTCTGCTGAAGCCGGTTTGCATCATTCCAGACCCTGACCGAGCCAATGGTTACCTGGTTATGACTGAAGTACTGAATGCTGATGGTACTCCTCATTCAACCAACAGCCGTGCCAAGATTGATGACGACGATGAGGATTTCTGGTTTGGATTTGAGCAGGAATATTTCCTCTGGGATCCTGACACAAATCTTCCTCCGGGCTTCCCCCATGCTGGCTATCCACGTCCACAAGGCCCCTATTACTGTTCAGTAGGCGCTCGTAATGCTTATGGCCGTGCCATGATTGACGAGCATCTGGACCTGTGTCTTGAAGCGGGCCTCAATGTTGAAGGTATTAACGCAGAAGTGGCCGCTGGTCAGTGGGAATTCCAGGTATTTGCCAAAAGTGCTGCCCGTGCCGGTGATGAAACCTGGCTTGGTCGTTACTTGTTGGAAAGGACTGCAGAAAAGTATGGCATGGCCATCGAATGGCATCCAAAACCTCTTGGTGATACCGACTGGAATGGCTCAGGTATGCATGCCAATTTCTCCAATGGCCTTATGAGGGAATCTGGTGATCAGGATGTTTTCACTAAAATCTGTGAAGAGTTTGGCAAAAATATTGAGCGTCACATCAGCGTTTATGGCGCCGATAATGACCAACGTCTGACAGGTAAGCATGAGACACAGTCTATCGACGCATTCAGTTATGGTGTTTCCGACCGTGGAGCTTCTATCCGGATTCCAATTGGCACTGTAGAAGACGGCTGGAAAGGTCGTCTGGAAGACCGTCGTCCAGCTTCCAATGCCTGTCCTTATGCTGTTGCGGCAGCTATTGTTAAAACTACTAAAGAAGCTCTGGCCTGATTTAGCTGGTTTTACCACTTATGTGATTAAGGCCGGTTGGTTATTCCAACCGGCCTTTTTTTATGCCTGTAGAGAATTCTCCTGACTAAATACGCATCTCTGGAATCATGGAGATTGGCGAATTGTCGGTATTTACCTGACAACAGATTTTATGCTCTCATGTTGTCAGGTAAAGTAATTCCGTCAATGATCCGGACCTCTGGAGAATAGCTCATGATTCGTAAAATACTTCTGATAGTAACTTTCTTCTACGCCAATGTTCTTCAGGCGCAACCTCCTCAGTTTCAGGTTCCTCAGCTTCCGGAGGGGAATGGCAAACAGTTGATCGAAATAGCCTGCTATAGCTGTCACAGTTCGTTCAACATAGTGCGATCTGCCGGATATGACACAGCCGATGAATGGAGGCATGTTTTCTCTGCGATGGTGAATTTGTCAGAAGCTCAGTCAGCCACTATTGCTGACTATCTGGCTGAACATTTCCCTGCGGACGAGACGCAGCGACCCACACTGATTCCAGGCGATACTAAGATTAATATCAGGGAATGGATGGTGCCAACATTGGGCCAGCGTGCCAGGGATCCCATTGAAGCGCCTGATGGCTCCATCTGGTGGACAGGCATGTGGGCGAGTCTGGTGGGAAGGCTCGATCCGGTTACCGGTGAAATGAATGAGTACAGGCTGCCTCTGGCAGCCAGGCCTCATAGTATTGTGCCTGATGAAGACGGCTATATATGGTATACAGGGAACAGTAACGGCACTATTGGCAGGCTGGATCCGGGCACGGGTTTGATAACTGAATATCCAACCCAAGCCCGAGATCCTCATTCAGCGGCGTTTCACCCCAATGGAAATTTATATTTCACGGCACAGGGGGCGGGTATGCTGGGTCGCCTTGATCCTGAAAGTGGCGAGTTAACAGAGGTGACTTCAGAGCCACGCCCCTATGGTATCCAGGTAGCAGCAAACGGTACTGTGTGGGTTGCCTTTAACGGTACCAACAAGATTGGTGCAATGGACCCGGAATCCATGGAGGTGCGTTATTACGAGGTTCCTGATGAAGCATCGAGGATCAGAAGGCTGGGTCTGGATAGCAAGGGGGTAGTCTGGTTCGTCAATTCCACCCAAGGAAAAATCGGTCGTCTGGATCCCGCAACCGGCGCTATTCAACAATGGGATTCCCCCAGTGGCCCGACCTCTCATCCCTATGCCTTGGCAATTATTAATGACAAGATCTGGTACAACGAGTCTGGTATGAGACCAGATGCCCTAGTGCGTTTTGACCCTGAAAAAGAAAGCTTTCAGAGTTGGGCGATACCTTCCGGTGTCGGCATTGTCAGGAATATGTGGGTGACCAAACAAGGTGATCTCCTGATCCACCAAAGTAGTTCTAATAGAATAGGTCTGGTAGAAATTCAATAATCCTTTTTAGCATTAAAGATTAGGGTTCTGCGCCATTATTTGTTTAAATTGATTGGCTAGAGACAGTTTTGGATCTAATTCCAAAGATCTGCGCATTAATGGAATGGCTGCGGCCACCAAGCCGTTATTCATATAATAAATTACATGGTTTGCAAGAACCGATGCGGACTCACCATGATATTCAAGATATTTTTCAAAAAAATACTCCGTCATTCCATAGTCCTGTAAATTAATCGACATGCTGTGAAGCAGATTGTATGTGTTGGGGTCTTTGCTCAATGAGGCTTCAGACTTCATCATAAGCGAATCATATATTTCTCTATATTTTTCAATATTTCCTGTTTGTTGATAAATATCCTGCAGATGGAGCTCGCTGAAATAATTGTCTTCCATCTGAGATTTACCGATTTTTAATGCCCAGAATTCAGCCTCTTCATAATTATTTAGCGTTCTGAGGTTCTCTACGTACATGACCTGATGAGCCAGTGTGTCTGGCCAATACTCAACGATCGGGCGGATTATATTTTGAAGAAAAAGCCCAGGGTTTATCCCTTTATACGCCTCATAAATGCTTCTTGTTGCTGTAATATATGCCTGATTATAAATAGGGTTAACCGGTTTCCAAATATTATCCGTTGCCTGGTTTTTAACTATTCGATTCAGGGTGGTCATATCTTTTAGCCATAACAGATCATTTACTGTGAAGAAAATAAAGACTATGGAGCCCAAAGCAATGGTGAGTTTGCTAAACCAGGGCTTTAGGGAAAGTGAGAAGGTATTGGCCTCTATGTCTTCGGAGCCTCTTATCACCAACGCCAGGAAGAAAGGCATAATTGTCAGTGGTACCGGCAGTTGGTAGGGAAAACTTAACTGGGAATTGAACATGCTGCCGGTTACAACAATGATTAGAAGCGCAAACAAGGGTCTTTTGTAGCCTTCGCTCCTCAGAATTAATTTATAAATCAGTGAGCACATGGCCACTATCACCAGAAGCAAAAGAAACAGTCCAACAAAGCCAAGCTCTACGGCAAGCTCAATGACATCGTTATGTACTCGTTGCACACCTAGAATGCGACTATGCAGGTACTTGCCATTATTGGCGGTCTCAAAAAAATTGCCCAGGCCTGTGCCAAATAAGG
>JAURCS010000053.1 GCA_030828385.1 Gammaproteobacteria bacterium | reverse complement strand
CTGGCATTTAAAACCGGCAGACGAATTTGCGTCAGGGTGCCTTGTTCCGGGTGGGATGAAATACTGACTTCTCCCCCCATGCGCTCAATACTTGCCTGGCTTAGAATCATACCTACCCCCATGCCCTTTTCTTTATTACTGACAATTTCCGAGCCAAGATAAGCCATCATTTCCTCATCAACACCTTTACCGTAGTCACGTATTGTTAAGGTCCAGTTTTCTGTGTTCCAGTCCACCGCCAGATCTATTCCTTCAGGACTGGCATCGGCGGCATTATTAAGAATATTCACTATGGCTTGCTGCAAGGTTGAGTCTACATGGATTTGCGGCGACTCATTTGCGGCAATAAATTTCTGGTTTAGCCTGACTTCCGGTCGCAACAGGCCCCACTGTTCCAGTATCTGCTCTATAAATGCCGGGATAGCGGACTGCCTTGCCTTACCTGCGTTTCTCAAATCGGCTCTTTTCACCATTTCCTGCAATGACTTTTTACAACTGGCTAGCTGCATCTCAAGCGTAGCAATATCTTTCGCAAGAGCCGGATTTTCCTGATAGTCATCTGCCATTTCCCTGACCAGAATCGTCATGGTGTTTAGTGGAGTACCCAGCTCATGTGCTGTTCCTGCAGCCTGGGTTGCTACCGCCAGAATCTGCTCATTACGCATATTATCTTCACGGTAATCATTCAGCTTTATGTCCTGGGATCTAATTTCCGCAGCCATTTTGACGACAAAATAAGTAATCAGCACAGCGCTGACAATGAAATTACACCACATTCCTATGATGTGAAGATTGGGTAAACCACCCATACTGCTCATATTCATATCTTCCGGCATCAATATTGACAAAGGACGATAAAAAAACAGTAGGAAGGTATAACAGGCCAGGGAAATACCTGCCACGGCCCAGGTATAGGTCCAGGGAAGGATGGCCGCAGAGATAGTAATGGGGACAAGAAAAAAGGACACGAACGGATTACTCGCCCCGCCCCCGAAATAAAGCAGCACCGATAAACTAAGCACATCAAAAAACAGATGCAGTAAAAATTCCTGATCATTCACCATGGACTGATGTAGCAGTCTGAAGAAGACCCATGCATTGATAACCAGAATAAATCCCATCACGCTAATGATCGGCGTGTATTCCAGGCTGTAGTCAAGGAACCAGGCAAAGGCCAGTGCACTGAGCTGACAAACAAAGACTATAAGTCTTATTAGTAACAGGCGCTGGAGATTTAGCTGCGCTGCTGCCAGTGGAAAAAAACGAGTGTCCGCCAAATCAGGCACCTTTAATAGAAAGAAAGGAATGCCATTCTCTCAAAATCTGGCACTGGCACCAATAAAAGTAAAAATTCAGTCATATTCTTTTCTTTACCCTAACAGCACAGAGATGAGAACCGGCTGACTGAACTAGTCATTCATTGCCGGTTATTCTATTCAGATACACAAGCCAGCTATTTCATCCCGGTGTTGATTGGTAAGAAATATCTCAGAAAAATCTGGTATAAAGGCAGATGTGAATAGAAACTATTTCAGGACCTTGCCATGAAAAAGATGTTTATCAAAATGAGCGCTGTTTTTGTTTCGGCCATCTCACTTTCCCTTGCTTCCTGCTCTGAGTCTTCAGCACCCGAGGAGGCTTCGATGTCAGCCAGCACTATAGAAACAGAATCTCAACCATCTCCCTATAGTAATGAAATTACCCTCAGAGAAATCATGAGTTCCCTGATTGACCCCCATGCCGATGCGCTCTGGAATGCGGTACGAGTAGTTGCAGACAGTAATGGTATTACCGAATATGCTCCTGAGTCGGAGGAAGACTGGAATGCCCTGCGCATCAGTGCGGTATCAATCATTGAAGGAGCCAATGCCCTGATGGTACCAGGGCGCCGTGTTGCTCGCCCCGGAGCTGTCGGTGAGTTTCCTGAATTTGAATTTACACCTGAAGAAGTTGAAGAAAAACTTGCCGCAGATCGCCAATCCTGGGTGCAATTCTCCCGTGGCTTACAGGATGCGGCATTTGAATTACTGGAAGCCGTTGATAGTCGCAATACTGATCAGCTAAGTGAATATGGCGCTTTACTGGATGAGGCCTGCGAAGCATGCCATTCGGTTTACTGGTATCGCGCGGGAATATAAAGCTTGCCTCAGGTGTAAGCCAAGTCAGGAAAATATTGATGGATTTATTATATCAGGCCTTGCCGGAAATGATTGCGACCCTGATAGGCGTCGTAGTGGGTGGTGTCGGTGCACTCTATATCGATAGTCGGCGCGAACTGAGTAACAAGAAAAAACGCGCAGAAATCATTCTCTACAATATCTTTGGTGAGCTGGAAGATAATTTCCTCGCACTGGAAAAGGCCAGACCTGCTTACGAAGAAACCAGTTTCGGAAAAAGTTTTTACATCAGCACCATTGCCTGGGAAACCGCAACAACCGGTGGTGACCTGCCGGATATCATTGGCTTTGAACTGGCAGATATTATTGAAAACCAGTATTCAATACTGCAAAACCTCGCCTACTACGTCAACCTGATGACGCAACTGTGGTTTGCACCGGATAGTATCGAAGGTAAAAAGGAAATGCAGGGGGGATTCCGCAAAAATATTCTTAACAGTTTGCAGGAAGCAATTGAATATCATCCCTTCGTTATTCAGAAAATCACTGAAACCCAGAAAACCCTGAAGGATTAACTAAATAGAAGCATTAACCAAGTAGAAGCAATAAACAAATAGAAGTAATAAAAATCAGTTCAGCCAGACTCTGGCATTTCTGAACATTCTCATCGTAGGACTGTCTTCACCCCATTCGTCCGGTCGCCAGGAATTGGTGACCGCACGAAAGATTCTTTCCGGGTGCGGCATCATGATAGTGACGCGACCATCAGTATTACACATGCCGGTAATTCCTTCCGGTGATCCATTGGGGTTCCCTGGATAAGTGGCAGCGACATTTTCGTAATTATCGACAAACTGCAAGGCAATATTGCCGCTCTGCAAGGCAGATTTTTCCTGCTCAAGAGAGGCAAACTCAGCCCGCCCCTCACCATGGGCACAGGCAATAGGAAAGACCGATGCAGTCATGTCGGTGAAAAATGCGGAAGGTGAATTTGCTACTTTCACCAATACTGTTCGACCTTCAAACTGCTCAGATCTGTTACGCACAAATCGCGGCCAGTGTTGCGACCCTGGTATTAACTCATGAAGATTGGATAACATCTGGCAGCCATTACATATACCAAGAGCAAGGGTCGTCTCTCTGATGAAGAAGTTTTCAAACTGCTTGCGCGCCGCTTCATTGAAAAGAATCGATTTAGCCCAGCCTTCTCCCGCACCAAGCACATCACCATAGGAAAATCCGCCACAGGCAACCAGGGCATTGAAATTATCCAGGGTGACATCGCCACCGATGATGTCGCTCATATGAACATCAAAGCAATCGAATCCAGCACGATTAAACGCTGCCGCCATTTCCATTTGTGAATTAACTCCCTGCTCACGCAGAATGGCGATTCGCGGACGCGCACCAAGAGTAATGTAAGGGTGGCAAACATCTTCTTCAGGATTGAAGGTCAGTTTCGACTGGAGCCCGGGATTTTCAACATCAAGGATGCCGGCAAATTCTTCTTCTGCACAATCAGAATTGTCCCGAATGGACTGCAGCCGGTAACTGGTTTCAGACCACAAACGCTGGAAATGGGTGCGTGTATTCTCAATAATAGTTTCACCGGCCAGGGAAAAACTAATCGTTTCGTGGGCTCTTGCTGTCCCGAGATCACAGAGGATATCCAGCAAGCCGGCTTCCTCTGCCAGTTCCCTGAAACGCGCCAGACTGGCTTCACCAACCTGAACCACTGCACCCAGTTCCTCATTAAACAAGGTATCCATAGCATGCCCCTGGCTGCCGGCATCATCAAGGCTAATGTCGAGGCCACAATGCCCGGCAAAGGCCATTTCAAGCAGAGTGACAAAGAGACCACCATCAGAACGGTCATGGTAGGACAGCAACAAGTCTTCCTGCAGACAGTCCTGAATCAGGCCAAAGAAAGCCTTCAGATCGCTGGCACTGTGAACGTCAGGCGCTTCAGTTCCAATATGCTTGTATACCTGGGCCAGTGCCGAGGCGCCCATTCTGTTGGTTCCAAGTCCCAGGTCCAGCAGGAAAAGTCTGGAGTCGCCCTTATCCAGTCGTAGTTGCGGTGTTAATGTTTTGCGAATATCCAGCACCGGAGCAAAAGCTGAAATAATCAGTGATAAGGGCGCGGTAACACTTTTTTCCTCACTGCCGTTTTCGTTTTGCTCCTGCCACACTGTGCGCATGGACATGGAGTCCTTACCTACCGGAATGGTGATCCCCAACTCCGGACACAACTCCATACCGACGGCTTTGACAGTTTCATAAAGATTGGCATCTTCACCCGGATAACCTGCTGGCGCCATCCAGTTTGCAGACAGACGAATATCACTGATTCGATTAATTCTTGCGCAGGCAATATTGGTAATAGCTTCGGCTACAGCCATCCTGCCTGAGGCCGGTCCATCAATAAGGGCCACTGGCGTTCTTTCGCCCATGGCCATGGCTTCCCCATAATTACTGTCATAGGACAACGCGGTTACGGCTACATCGGCAACCGGAACTTGCCACGGCCCTACCATTTGTTCTCTGGCAACCATACCGGTAATGCACCGGTCGCCAATGGTGATCAGGAAGCTCTTGCTGGCAACTGCGGGTAATTGAAGAATACGCTGAGCAGCTTCATTAATATCGATCGACGCCAATTCAAAAGGGGCATGAGCCGGTCTAACACTGCTGACATCCCGGTGCATTCTTGGCGGTTTGCCGAACAGTACTGACATGGGCAGATCAATGGGCTTGTTGTTGAAATGGGAATCCTCAAGGGTCAGGTGGTGGGCTTCAGTAGCCTCACCTACGACCGCAAAAGGACAACGTTCCCTGCTGCAAAAGGATTCAAACAGGGCCAACTTGTCTGGCGCTACTGCCAGCACATAACGTTCCTGGGCTTCGTTACACCAGATTTCCAGGGGCGATAAACCGGGTTCTGCATTGGGAATATCCCTGAGGCGAAATTTGCCACCGCGGTCACCATCTTTTACCAGTTCAGGCAAGGCATTGGACAGGCCACCGGCACCAACGTCATGGATAAAGCTGATGGGATTTTCATCACCCATAGCCCAGCAGCGATCAATGACTTCCTGGCAACGCCTTTCCATTTCTGCGTTATCACGCTGCACCGAGGCAAAATCAAGGTGTTCACTACTTGCCCCTGAAGCCATGGAGGAGGCAGCACCACCACCCAGACCAATCAACATGGCAGGACCACCCAACACGATGAGTCTCGCGCCTACCGGAATTGCTTTTTTCTGTACATGGCTGTCACGAATATTACCCAGGCCACCGGCGATCATGATGGGTTTATGGTAGCCGCGCACTCCATCCGGTGCCTTTTCCTCATAGGTGCGGAAATAACCACAAAGATTTGGCCGTCCAAATTCATTATTAAATGCAGCCGCGCCAATGGGACCTTCCAGCATGATATCCAGCGCGGAAACAATATGCCCTGGTTTGCCATAATCCGTTTCCCAGGGCTGTTCAAAGCCAGGAATTTTTAAATTGGAGACGGAAAAGCCATTGAGACCTGCTTTGGGTTTGCCGCCGATGCCGGTTGCCCCTTCATCACGTATTTCGCCGCCAGATCCAGTAGAGGCGCCGGGATAAGGAGCAATGGCGGTGGGATGATTATGGGTTTCGACTTTAATCAGCACATGAATATCTTCTTCATGATAGGTAAATTGTCTGTCTAGCGGGTCGGGGTAAAACCTGCCTGCGGAAAAACCTGCAAATACTGCGGCATTATCCTTGTAGGCTGAGAGAATCCCGGTGGAATTATTTTCATGGGTATTTCTGATCATAGCGAACAGGGAATGCTCCTGCGCTTTGCCATCCAGGGTCCAGGACGCGTTAAAAATCTTGTGACGACAATGTTCGGAATTGGCCTGGGCGAACATCATGAGTTCAATATCGTTGGGATTCCTGCCAAGCTCGGTAAAACTGTCAACCAGGTAGTCAATTTCATCATCAGCCAGCGCCAGGCCCATGTCACTGTTGGCGGATACGAGAGCTTGTTTGCCGCCGCCAAGGATATTCACTTCAGCAAGGGGCTTGGGCGTGGAATGGGTAAACAATGAGGTGGCTTCTTCCAGTGACCCCAGTATTGCCTGAGTCATCCTGTCATACAGGCAGGACTGCAATGCCCGGGATTCTACTTCACCATCAATCTCAATATGAAAAGCCATGCCGCGCTCAACCCGGTTAAGTTTTTTCAGGCCGCAATTAAGTGCAATGTCGGTAGCTTTACTAGACCAGGGCGAAATGGTTCCAGGTCTGGGTGTCACCAAAAAAAATAACAGATTTTCGCCTGCCGGAGGGATGGCCTCTTCTTCCTGGCGTGGTCCGTAAGTCAGCAAGCGCTCTAGCAACTTCTGTTCAGCAGGGTCGAGATCAGCATTCAGATCGACAAAGTGGTAGTAGCAGGAATGAATTGCCTTTACCGCAGGTAGAGTAATCTGGATGTTCTGGAGCAACTTCTGTCTGGAAAATGCAGAAAGGGCTGGGGCGCCACGCAAGGTTAGCATTGCTTACTGAAATCCCCTGACGAATGGATAAAAACGAAGCGCATATACTACTAAAAATGAAACTTCATTTATATAACTATCCGAGGGCAAAAGTGCCTTTGGAGGAAAAATATGACGATGAAAATACCCAAGGAATGACTTCTAAAAAGTCTGCCTAGCGATACTGGTGCATCTCAGAGTTGGCGCCCCAAATGGTGCTCAAAATTGGTGCGCATTCACCGTGTACACATTGCCAATTATTAAGACTGGCCTGGAGAAAGTCGCATGTTTGCTGGCTTTCACAGGTTTTTAAAAAGTTGGCACGCTATCTGCATTACTTAAAGTGATGGCAAATATCATTTCCCCCTTTAATGATACTGACATCTTATTTCCCTTAATGAGACCCCCCCCTAAGTCTCTTTTACTTTTAGGCCCCTGCCCCCAGGGGCCTTTTTTTTACACCCAACTTTACACCGGCTGGGTTTCTGTTAAATCGTCGAAAGGCGCTTTGGGTATTTGACTTACATATTTCCCCAACACAAAAAGGCTCCATACCATGACGCCTTTCCTTCACCGCCCACCTTTTTCCTTTATCTTGCCTCTTGCCTCTTGATCTCTTGTTTTACATCTCTTTCAACTTCGCCACATCATCACCAAACTGATTTTCAAATTCTACCTTGAAGAATTGGCCAAGTTCACGATAGAAACTGCGAAGTGGTGAAGTATCGCGCCAGGCCAGGGCATGCACCCGATTAATAGGTTCACCGGCAATACTGACAACGCTTAATTCATCCCGATCCAGTATTTCTGAACGTATATACAGTGCAGGCAGGAAGGCAACACCCATTTCCATGTAAACCATCTGACGTATTGAGTCCAGGCTGGTGCCTTCATAATCGCGCAGAATCTCCGCTTTAAACTGCTTGCAGAGATCTTCCACCTGGCGAAATAACAGATGATGCTCTTCAAGGGTCAGTACTTCCAGACCCGCCAGTTGATCACCTTTAATGGTTTTGTTTTTTGCCAGTGGATGTCCTTTATTCATGACAAGATAAAGAGGCTCCTGAAACAGAGGCATTACAGTAATCCCGTCTTCCTTTAGTGGTAGAGTTGTCAGGATCAGATCATAGCGTCCACCATATAAGCCCTGGGCAAGGGCATCGGGGACCTCTTCGCGGACGAAAAACTTTACCCCGCCATATTTTTTATGCACCTGGGGCAAAATCCATGGCAAGGCATAGGGACCGAGGGTGGTGCTTGCTCCCAGGCGAAAAGTACCATTGGGGCCTTTGGTGACAAAATTCGCGGCATCGATAAAGGTTTCAGCCGCATTTACCGCTTGCTGAGCCTGCTTTAACAGATCCCTGCCCACTGGCGTCAGGTTCACCCCGCCACGACTACGCTCAAACAGCTCAATATCCAGCGATTCCTCAAGCTTGAATAATTGGGCGCTCAATGAAGGCTGGCTGATCATCAGCTCACGTGCGGCCTTTCGAAGACTGTTATGCTTGGCTGCTACGAGATAGTAGCGTAGCTGTTTAAGGGAAATATTCAGATCATTCATAGTCCTGTTACCTGATACACCACAAGGTTGGATGAAAGGTTTTTCCTATCACTAATTCTATATTTAAATTAAATAAGTTTCACTATATTGACAATACAGAGTAAAAACCAATAAAAGTATGCCAATTCATATTGGCAAATTCTCTAATCGTACATTCAAACCAATATAGAAAGGCAAAAGCCTTAAAACAGATTGAGGGATAGAAAATGGAAAAAATTATTAAAGGTATCGCTGAATTCCAGAAAAAGGATTTCAAGGAACGCGAAAAATTATTCAAAATGCTCGCCACCGGACAATCTCCAGAGGTACTTTTTATTACCTGCTCTGATTCCAGAATAGACCCTGGAATGATCACCCAGACCGAGCCCGGCGACCTTTTTATTTGCCGTAACGCCGGCAATATTGTGCCTCCACATTCCATGAATACCGGCGGCATTACTGCATCCATCGAGTATGCGGTAGCCGTGCTGGGCGTCAAAGACATCATCGTTTGTGGTCACAGCGATTGTGGCGCCATGAAAGGTGCCATGAACCCGGAATCCATCAAGACACTGCCCCATGTCTCTAACTGGCTTGGTCATAGCAGTGCTGCACTTGCCCGCGTAAAAGCCCGTCATGGCGACCTGTGTGATGACCATACACTGGAAATGATCCAGGAAAATGCTATGTTGCAGGTAAAACATCTGGAAACCCATCCCAGTGTTGCAGCAAAACTGGCCACCGGTGAAGTTGCCTTACATGCATGGGTCTATGATATCGCCAAAGGAGTTGTCACCTGCTTTGATGCAACTAAAAACGCATTCATACCGGTTGAAGACTGGTACTACGCGCATCAGAAGAAAGACAGCAAAACGGCTTAATGGCGAATAATGATCCTGGCTCATCAGGGCTTCAGGATGAAAGGAGTAATTTTTAAATGATCAAGCTGGACACAAGTCATCTTCGCGGTGATATATATGGCGGTTTAACTGCAGGCGTTGTTGCCTTGCCTCTTGCCCTGGCAATGGGTGTAGCTTCTGGTCTGGGACCTATCGCCGGTCTTTATGGTGCTATCTTTGTGGGCTTTTTTGCTGCCCTGTTTGGCGGAACAGAGCCCCAGATTTCCGGTCCAACCGGCCCCATGACAGTGGTCTGTGCAGGACTGGCTGCCAGTATTTCCGCGCACCCGGATCTAATGGGTAATACCGGCCTCATATTCACAGCCATCATGATGGCAGGTCTGTTTCAGGTCGCTCTCGGTCTGTTCAGGCTGGGTGAATATATTCGCCTCGTCCCCTACCCCGTGATCAGTGGCTTTATGAGTGGAATTGGCGGCATTATTATCATTCTGCAAATCAGCCCAATGCTGGGACACAGTGCTCCCGCCGGTACTGTGGATGCTCTTTTTTATACCCCTACCGCACTGCTTGATATTAATTTTGTAGCACTGATTATTGGCGCAATGACCTTGCTGATAGCTTATAAGTGGCCAGGTAAACTGGGCAAATTTATTCCCGGCCCCCTGGCCGCTCTTATCATCGGCACCCTGGTAAGCCTTTTTGTAGGTGGCGCTCCAATTCTCGGCGACATTCCTTCAGGTCTGCCACAAATCCACCTGCCCGAATTTTCGACTATTTCATTTTTCATCGTGGCAGAAGCCGCTTTTGTTCTGGCGCTACTGGGGTCTATTGACAGCCTGCTGACCTCACTGGTTTCCGATAACATGACCCGCAGCCGACATGACTCCAACAAGGAGCTCATTGGCCAGGGTATTGGTAATGCAGTAGCCGGACTGTTTGGAGGCGCACCAGGTGCTGGAGCCACAATGCGAACTGTTGTCAATATCCGCACCGGCGGACGAACCCGAATTTCAGGCATGATTCACGCACTGGTTCTGCTCGGCGTCGTTCTTGGTCTGGGTACCTACGCAAGCTATATTCCAAACGCCGTACTGGCCGGCATCCTGATCAAGGTGGGTCTGGATATTATTGACTGGAACTATATCAAGAATGCCCATCGTGGCCCACGCTGGGATCTGGCCCTGATGCTAATTGTTGTCGGTCTGACTATTTTTGTTGATCTCATCACAGCGGTGGCTGCGGGCGTTGTTCTGGCCTCCATTGCTTTCGTGAAGCAGGTTGCCAAGGATCAGATGGAACGCCTGCAGCAGACGCATATGATCCGCCACAATGCCTCTGATCGTGAAATTGAAATACTGGATATCCTGGGCGACAAGGTCAATATTTTTGACTTTGCAGGTCCCATGAGCTTCGGTGCTGCGGCTGATCTGGGCCACCATGCCCGCTCCCAGCTTGAGGGTGGTGCACTGGCCATTATTCTCGACTTTTCCCGCGTACCCTTTCTCGATGTTTCAGCTGCATTGGCTATTGAAACGGTTGCCAGAGATGCTGCTGCATCCAAACGCAAGGTTTATCCGTGCGGTATGAGTCAAGCGGTTGAAGATACTCTGAGCGCACTTGAGGCAGATAAACATATCGACCCAAGTAATCATTACAAATCCCGTGAAGAAGCGCTGGAAGCGGCACTGGCTGATCTGGGAAACCCGGGCAGTACAGGTTTTGATAAGCTGGCCACTGCCTGATAAAAGCTTACCTCCATCCAGGCCCGGTCACCCAGACCGGGCTTTTTTTTGCTCAAAAAATTATGATAACGACTCCAGCCTGGCCTAGTAACCACATGATTACAAGCAGTCATCCGCTGAGTCTGCTGCGATGACACCTGATCATTTTATAAATCTGAAGCTAAAGTCGTTATAGCAGACATAAAAAAACCGGCGCTGAAATCAGCACCGGTTTTTAATCTTCTTACTCTGTAAAGAGACTTTACAGTTCGAAATCTACGCCATAAGACACAGCGAATTTGATTTCGTCATTATCACGTGCTGGCTGACTTGCATAATCTTCAAAACCATCATTATCATCATCCGAGCTCAGTGAAGTCATGGAAACCATGGCACTGAAACCGTCTTTGGAAATGCTGATGTTGTAATCGAAATAATCGTCAGTTACACCGTTAAAGGAGTACGCGAAGTCACCTTCATGGAAACCGGCGTGAAGACCAAGCTCCGCACCACTTGCCAGGGGAATCGTGTAATCGATAGAGGTGTAGGAAGCAGCGCCAAAACCAAAGTCTTCGCCTGGACCTTCATCTGGTTCTGCATTTGTCAGCAAATACAGCGTCAGACCAAGATTACCGATGCCTACTGAGCCGTATACTTCGCCGAAGTCATAACCAGCATTTTCATCATAGTTGTAGTACAGGTAACCAATGTCATAGGAGAAAGCATCTGTTTCGCCTGCGAAACCAAAGTACATGTCATGCTCATAAGAGTAGGCATCATCAGAATCATAAGCAACATTGGAAACCCAGGTACCCGCATAGAAACCAGACTCGCTTGAGTAATCAACACCACCCTGAACGGCTGACTCGTTGATGCTCTGAGTCAGACCACGCCAGAGGTAATTGTTGGTAACACTTACGTTGCCAGACAGTTCAGCATATGAAGGTGCCGAAACACTAGCAATTGCAAGAGTCAGAGCTGTCACAGCCAGTGGCTTTTTGATCAGCGAATTTTTCATAGTTTTTCTCCTAAAGAATCTTGAAACCCAAGACTGGTAAAATGTATTTTTTATCCAGGAAAACTTTTATTTCCTGCTCTTCTCTTAGCAAAGACCTTGCCAACTTATCTATCCTATTGATTTTATTAGCTTAATATTGCTTTAGCTGAAGATTTTTAAGGTGTGACACTGTTTAGAGAG
>JAURCS010000052.1 GCA_030828385.1 Gammaproteobacteria bacterium | reverse complement strand
CAGCCACCTGGAATAAGATTGTTGGCGATGTATTCCGGTCCAAGTGCCAGCAGGTGATACTGGAAGCCGCCAGCAAAACCGCGTTCCGTATCATGTTTCACCTCATCACGAATAACGCCGGCACAGGTAGTTCCCTTGTGCCAGTTCACTTCTCCCGGCATGACGCCAAAGACCATGGCCATCACATGACGCATATAATTTCGGCCCACCTGGTCACTGCTGTTGGCCAGCCCGTTGGGATGTTGCGGAGTGGAGGAATTAAGTAACAGCCGCGTAGTTTCAACAACGTTGGCGGCTACACATACCACCCTGGCCTGCTGTTCATGTTCGACACCATCGCGATCCACATAACGCACCGCGGTAGCTTTGCCACTGTCGTCCGTAACGATTCGGGTCACCATGCTCTCTGGTCGCAGGTCATAAAAATCAGTCTGCTCTGCCTGTGGAATGTGAGTGAACAGCGTGGTCCATTTGGCGTTAATGGCACAACCACTATTGCAAAAGCCCAGTTGCAGACAGGCAGGGCGGCCATCCCGTGGAGCTGAATTAATAGCCATGTTGTAGGTGTCGATGTCTTCGTAACCAATGCTGCGGGCGGCTGCTTCCATTACCTTGAAATTGGCGCTGCCTGGCAGGCGCTCAATACCGTTGGTCCCGGTTACGCCCATCATGAATTCGGCCTGCTCGTACCAGGGACTCATCTCTTCCAGCGTTACTGGCCAGTCGGCCAGATTACAGTCCTCCAGCTGACCGTAAGTGGACAGGGATTTAAATTCAAAATCCTGCAGGCGGGGACAACAGGCGGTCCAGTGAGTGGTGGTGCCACCGACGCCTTTCACGGACCAGACCGGGAACCCGTCAGGGGCATAGCCTTCGCCAATACGGCGGTCGAGCCAGCTCAGTTTGCCGAACATTTCCGGCTCATTGTTGACGATATCGTTGAGCCCCAGTCTCGGCCCGGCTTCAAGGCATACCACCTTGATACCGCGTTTCACCAGTTCACTACCCACGGTACCGCCGCCGGCACCGGAGCCGATTATCACTACTACAGAATTATCATTAAGATCGTAACTTGCTGGCATGATTACTTGCCCTCCGGTAACCAGGTTATGTCGGCGAAACCTCGATTGATATAACCGCCCTGTTCAATTGCAGAGCCGCCATATCCCAGTAGTGCAAATACCTCAGGATCCCTGAACAATACTTCAATGGCAGTTGCGCGCATCGTGCCAAAAAAAGCACTTTGCTCCAGCAAGCGCAGTGACTCGATGCGTTGTGTTTCGTCTACTTCCAGCCATGGTGTAGTGCCATTACTGTCCCGTAACATTGTTAATGCCTCAGCCACTGCAGGACTTTCAAGATCCAGTACCCGCTGGGCGACTGTCACATAAAGCATGGGATCAAGATCCTCGAAGGGGAACAGGTCGTAGGCTACACCGGCCAGCAGTTGCAGATCGTTTTCCGCGCCGTTCTGGAGGCTAGGGGCGGTATTCATATCCTGCCCTTGGGTGTTGGTATCAGCACCACCACAAGCGGCCAGCCCGCCTGCTGCTATCAACTGCGATATTGTTATCAGTACCTTTCTGCGTGAGCTCAGCATGGCTCCCCCTGGTTTCATTACATTTAAAATTCAGTTTTTTATTGTCGACCACTGCGCTGAAGACGTCACAACAGGGTCATAGATTGACAGAAAGGATAAGCGGGTAGTTCGGGCTTGTCCAGTTTGCCGAATCTGGTATGAAAAGATGGATTCACAGAGTAGCTAATTACAGGAAGCGCAGAGTAAGTTGACGTTAAGAACCTGCGCGATAAAAAGGGCGCTTGCAACCGGGTAAACATAAGGTTAAAAGAAGGATATCTGTCCCGGGAGAATCTTATGTTACCTGCCTATTCTGAAACACCCCCTGAGCAAGCAGTGCTTGATAACACTACTGGTCCTGTGGTTCTGGAATTTGGTAGCAATGATTGTGGTATATGCCGTGCGGCACTGCCCTTGATCACTGAAGCCATGGCTACTAGTGGCATGCCTCACCACCGTATACAGGATGGCAAGGGCCGCCGTTTGGGGCGTACCTTTACGGTTAAACTTTGGCCTACCTTGATTATGTTGCGCGATGGTAAAGATGTGACCCGCGTGGTGCGACCGACTACTGTGGATGAGATAGTGCAGGCCTTGCAGGTTTTTGAATAATTTAAAAAGGTAAAAGGGTGCTAAGTAAAAAGGGGAAAGATTTACCAATTAAATAAATCTGTCCCCTTTGTTTGTATTATTAAGCAGGCGCTTATTTTTTAAGCAGAGTGAAATAGTATTATTTTTTCAAAGGATTCGGCTGCCCGGCGGTGAAGGTGTTAGGATTACCTTCGTTAAATATTCTGTGCATACTGAAAAACCATTCGCCGTCGATTTTTACAAATTCATCTTCCCAGGAACCAAAGCTTAACCATTGTACCTGGCGACGGTCGGCGTTATTCGCATAGTTCATCCAGTAGGTCACCGCTTTCGCGGTATTGCCTTCCACTTCTACTATCTGATTGGTTATAAGATGACGTACCGTTGATGGCCAGTCTTTGCCGTCCGGTGTCTTGGCCGGAACGAAGCCCATGGTTCTCAGATCATAGGTGCCCGAAGACATGAATTCGCGGATTGCCTGGCGACCTATGACTTCTCCTCTGGCCCAATCCAGTATCCCGTCTTCAGCGAACACGGCGGCATAACCATCAGCATCGAAATAATCCATGGCCAGCACATAGCGATGCTGCAGATCGATGATGGCGGCCCGATCGTCGGCATAACCGTCCGGGTATGTTTCAGCAATGACATTGATTGATGCCAGTAACATGACACATGTAATGATAATTTTTCTCATGGATTCTACCTTTGTAATGACAAATAACGGGTGATAATTCAGGTTTGTTTTTCGATTTATTCTATCTGCTTGCAGAACAGCCGGCATGTTTTACCGGCTGTTGTATGTTCGAACGTAATCTACTCCGGTACGTGATCAATATAGCGCGCAGCCACTTCATCATCACAGACTTCATTGGCCGGAGAGAAGTCAATGTCGGGGCGATGATCCCACTGTTGTGACAGGGTAGCAGGCTCGCTGAGATAAACGGGATCTTCTACGGTGATTTGATAGCGCAGACGGGTACGTTCCTCGGAAAGCGACAATCTCTCTATGGTGTGTTTACCCGCGCTTGAGGGCACGCTACCACCGAGGCCTGAGGTGTTAGGGGTGTAGGCAATAGTGTCGATAACCAGGGTGTCGCCATCCCAGCGGCCGATGGAATGCCCGTGATTGCTCGGTTGCACATCAGCGGGATGTTCCGCATTCATATGAATGGTGCGGATGACGTGGTCACCGGAGTTGTCGAAGTGAATGACTACTTCATCTTCGCCAATCTCGATTGAGCGCATTTCGTCCAGAATGGCGAGGAAGGGAACGGGTTCAGCCACACAAAGCCCGTCGTCCAGCATCCTGGCCTGTGCTTCGCGGGCTGCCGGAGTCAGTGGAAATTGAGCCATGGCGCCAAAGCCAGCACCAATGCCAGCCCGGTTAGGGGCCCAGCGTCCGCTTAGGGATTGCGCCGGGGTTAGCCTGAGATTACGGTTACTTTCCTTATAGAAAGGATGAATCTCTCCGTCCTGAGTAGTGACGTCGAGGATTCGAACCTGTTTGCCCCAACCACCGCGATTGGGGTTTGCGCGCATAACCACCGGTGTGCCGGGTTTAAGGGCGTCGCGGTCGAGGCCATCAACGAGGGCCTGGGTAATAGCAAGGCCTTCGCCCTCTACCAACGCAGGTTCGCCGTCCGGGCCTGTGGTTTCAACAATCAGATACATATGGGGATTAACCCAGTCGAAGCGGTGTACTTTGCCTTCAATGATGATTTCCTGAGTCTGGTCAAACATGGCCTGGCTATGATGAGCGAATACGGGCGTAGCTAACTGTCCTGCTGTAGCAAGCACGAAGATGGCGCTGGTTAATATTCTCACAATGAATCTCCCTGGATTGTTATTGAAATCAAGAATAAACGGTCAATACCCCTTAGTCCAGAATCATATGTCTGTATGACACTCAAGCATGACTCTCGCATGCTGGTCATGGCTATATCCTGTAAGCCGTAAGTTATTACACAGGTTTCTTGCCAGTCAGTTTTAACTCCCCATAAAAAAAGCCCACATAAATGCAGGCTTTTTTGATATGGCTGATTCAGTCTTTAGCTGATCATTACTCGTCTGGGAAACTGAGCATAGTTTTCCCAGCGTGTTGGTTTCTCTGGCATCTGATCTGCAGTTGCCTGAACCTGACCGGTAACATCTGTTACTCGAGACACGATGGTGTGCTCGCCAGAGCTGGCACCACGCCATGTGTAATTGAACAGCTTCCAGGAGTACTTGCTGGAAGCTGGATCTATTTCAGCCTGTTGCCAGGGGCCATTATCAATTTTAACTTCAACCGAGCGCAGGGGAGTGCCGTCATTCAGCACAAAGCCGGTGATATTGTGATCAAGACCATTGCGGGTCACTCGAATAATGGAAGACTTAAGCTGAATACGCGTGACCGAGCGTTCTTCCCAGCGTTCTTCTCCGCCAATATTACGTTTGCTGAGGGTGACATAGTCGCGTCCCATGAAACGGCCCATGTAGCGACTGTCCTGAATATGAATCTGGTCCAGCCATTTCACATTGGCAACACCATACCAACCGGGAACCACCACACGTAGCGGCGCACCATGGTAAAGGGGCAGGGGTTCGCCATTCATTTCATAGGCCAGAATGATGTCCGGGTTCAGGGCATCATCAATGTGCATGCTGCGACCAAAGGATTGTTCCACTTCCATATCCAGATCGCTGCGGGTTTTTTCCATGCCCTTGTCGGCGCCATAGAAAACCACTTCCACACCATCACGCTGGAGACCGGCTTCTTCCAGCAAATCCACCAGGCGAACACCGCCCCAACGGGCATTGCCGATCAAGCCCTGGAACAGTCGAGGGCTGTTGCCGCCACATTCAAAGCCGGCGTCAATTTCAAATTTCTGTCGGCTTTTCAGATCCGCCAGGGAAAGTTCAAAGGGATTGTTGATCAAGCCACTGATGCGTAAGCGGAAGTCTGCATCGGCTACTTGTGGCTGGTTGTAATGCTGAATGATGTAGAAATCATCATTGGGGGTATAGAAGCTGTCGATCTTGGAAGTGTCCAGATAATGGATGCCGCCCGGCGCAACCGGTGGCACGGTATAACCTTCCGGCATATCAGAGAAGGGCACCAGTTCCTCAGAGGCCCCCATAGCCAGTTGTGACCAGAAAGGCATGCCGGCGCTTGCCGCCATGCCACCCAGAGCAACGCCGGTTTTTAGCGCTGTTCGGCGCGTGTTGAGTTCCGGCCCCTGATGTTGTTCTTCCTGTTTTGACATTGTTATTCTCCCCAATGGTACAAGTAGATAGTACAAAAGTTTGTTCGATTATTCCCCGCGTCCCGGAAATAGTCAATTTTCCTCTGTCAGCGCCATGTTGTATCGGGCACTTCTTGAACATCCCCCCTGACTGTCATAGTCTTTGTGTCTTCGTCTGACATCAGGTCAGGCAAATCATGGGGACAGACATATGCAGTGGAAGATTAAAATTTCAGGGGTGTTGATAATCACGGGATTACTTGTAGCCTGTACCCAGACATCAATGCCATCCATGTCATCAGGCAGAACAGTGGCTGGCGATATTCTTCTGGAAGAGCATTTTGTGCCGGTAGTGTCGCGGGTATCCTCCATGACCGGTTCGGTGTCACAGCTTTATGTGCGGGAACGGGTCAAAGACAGTGTGCGTAATCAGAATGATCTGGAAGGCAAGGTGGTACTTTTTATTCATGGCGCCGGTACTCCGGCTGAAGTGGCTTTTGATGTGCCTTATCCGGGATTCAGCTGGATGGCCTACCTGGCTGATCTGGGTATGGATACCTTTTCCATGGACATGACCGGGTACGGCCGTTCTACACGCCCACTGGTAATGAATGACCGCTGTAACCTTTCTTCAGAACAGCAACAGCAATTGTTTGGCGATGTTTGTCCGCCCAGTTATGCCTTTGCCATCACTTCCATGGATTCGGACTGGCACGATATTGATGCGGTCGTTGATTATTTGCGCGACTTGCGCGGTGTCGACAAAGTGCATTTGGTCGGCTGGTCCCAGGGCGGGCCCCGATCTGGCGGCTATGCTGCCCGGCATCCGGATAAAGTCGCCAACATGGTACTGCTGGCGCCGGCATATCGGGGCAACGTGCCGGCCACCATGGCCGCGGCAAATTTTAACGGCACCGCAATGACCAAACAGTCGCAGGATGATTTCGTGAATAACTGGAATCGCCAGGTCGGCTGTGACGATCAGTATGATCAGGCGGTCAGTGAATCGGTCTGGTCCGAGATGCTGGCTTCAGATCCCGTCGGGGCTACCTGGGGGTCTGGTGTAAGACGTGCTCCCCGAGCCGTTACCTTTGGCTGGGGAACGGACGTAGTAGGCGGTACCCGGACTCCCTTGTTAATGGTCGCCGGCACTCACGACGGACAGGTAAATGCTGAACTGGTGAGGAATTTATATGCTGATTACGGTGCCACTGAAAAGGTCTATCTGGAAATGACCTGTTCTTCCCATAACGCCATGTGGGAGAAAGATGCGCAATTGTTGTATGACGCCAGTTATCAGTGGCTCAATACCACTTCCTATAATGGGGTGAGTAGTGGGATGCTAATACAGGAATAGGAAAGATAAAGGATAAAGGAGAAAGGATAAAAGTGGACATAAACTGGAGGATTAGAGAATGAGTATTGAAGGTGGATGTTATTGCGGGAAGGTACGATACGCGATTGAGGGGGATTTTATTTTTAAAGGCGAATGCTGTTGTCGGGAATGCCAGTATATAAGTGGTGGCAATCCGAATGTGGTGGTGGGGGTGCCGGAAGCGATTTTCTCCTATACCCATGGCGAGCCGAAACAGCATACCCGCAGCGATCTGGAAAATCCGGTTACGCGAGAGTTCTGCTCTGAATGTGGCACCCACCTGGTGACCCGATCCCCCGGCGCCCCCGGCATTGCCATTGTAAAAGTTGGCTCGCTGGACGATCCTTCGCTTTATGACAAGCCGGACCATATTATCTGGACCTCGGAGAAACAGGCCTTCCATCAGCTTCAGGATGGCATACCTACCTTCGAGCAATTTCCTGTTCATGATTAGTTGATAAATCGTTTGCGGGTTCGAATAAATAAGCGGAGAAAAACTTGAAATACACCATCACTCGTCTTGTCCTGAAAGCAGTCTTTATTAATGCCCTTGTGGTTATGCATGTCTCGGCGGCTGCCCAGGCTGACCCTTATGCCAATCCACCGAGCCCTGCGTTCGCGGGACAAACTGGTGCCAGTGCCCCGGCGCTTTCGTCTTCCTATCAGGTTGAAGTGCTGGCGACAGGACTGGCTCGGCCTCGATCGCTGCTGGCCTTGCCTGATGGCAATCTACTGGTGGCTGATGGTAAAGGGGAGGTAAGGATTGTCAGTCGCACAAGCGGAATGTCTGATCCACTGACAGGGATGCCGCTAGTGCGTTCAGTGGGTGGCCGCGGTCTCCAGGATATCTCGCCCGCTTATGATTTCGATACCACGCGGGTTGTCTATATGGCATTTGCGGCGCCCCCTGAGGGTGAACCCGGAGGACCTGTGAGTGCCCAGGAAAGAACCCGTATTCAGCAGGCCGGTGAAGTTTTCCAGGTCAACAGAATTGCCCGGGCCCGGCTGAAAGAGGACAACAGTGGTTTTGAAAACCTGGAGTATATTGCTGAAATCCCGGGCCGACGCCTGGTCTCCGCCCCGGATGGCACTTTGTATATCAGTACCGTAGGGGCAGGGGATCTTACGCTGGTGCAGAAGCTGGATTCACTGGAAGGTAAAATGTTGCGCATAAATGCCGATGGCTCCATTCCCGAAGATAACCCGTATTTTGCCCGCGCCCGTGTGCGTCAGGAAATCTACTCCTGGGGTCATCGTGATCCTGACGGCGCCATGATTCATCCACAAAGCGGCGAGTTATGGACTATTGAGCATGGTCCCATGGGTGGCGATGAGCTCAATAAAATTCTCCCTGGCAGAAATTATGGCTGGCCCAATGTCACCTACGGCAAAAATTATGACGGTACCGAGATTGGTCCTTCGGCGCGCAACGGTATCGAACAACCCCTGTATTACTGGTTTCCCTCCGTGGCCGTGTCAGGTCTTATGATGTACACCGGTGAGCTGTTTCCCCAGTGGCAGGGCGATATTTTCATTGGCACCATGAGCCCGACCGAGGGCAAGTACCTGGTACATCTGGAAATGGACGGAGAACGTATAGTCAGTGAAGAGAACTTGCTGGTTGACCGTGACAGGCGCGTCCGCGATATGGTTCAAGGGGCAGATGGGGCGTTATACGTACTGACGGATTCTGAAGACAATGATGATCTGGATCGTCATTTCCCCGGTGAAGTATTGCGTCTGACACCATAGCGCAGCTCTGTCGTCGCTCTTTATAAAAAAATTTATAAAACAATTTATAACTTATTTTATAACTCACTTTATAAACAACAGGTCTGAAGTTCCATGATCGAATATTCCTCGACTACACATTCCACTGATGTGCCGGATAACTTTATTTATCTTACTGAAGTCATTCCCAAGCTGCGTTTTGATTTACGTTATTATTCCGATGATAATTTTATCGGTCAGCCCATTCCAGGCTATCACTCCAATGTCATGATCGTGACCCTGCAGGCAGCAATGGCCCTGAAAAAAGTGCAGCAGGATCTGGCCTATTCAAATTTCTCCCTGAAAATTTTTGATGGTTATCGACCGCAGACCGCTGTGGATTATTTTGTGCGCTGGGCCAATGACCCTGATGATCAGCGTATGAAAGCAACCTATTATCCCAATATGGACAAGAGTGAAATCGTTCCGAAGGGTTATATTGTAGAGAAATCCAGCCATTCCCGTGGTAGTACCGTGGATCTTACCATTATGTCCAATGACGATGGGCGCGAGCTGGACATGGGAACCGCCTTTGATGTATTCGATCAGAAGTCCTGGCCCAGTGACACAACCGTCACTGTACAGCAACGAGCCAACCGTCAGCTGCTGCGCTCGGAAATGAGCAAACATGGCTTTATCGGCCTGGAGGAAGAGTGGTGGCATTTCACCCTGCGTGACGAACCCTATCCCGATACCTATTTTGACTTTCCGGTTAAATAAGCCTGGGCAAACGATTAGTTCACTATGATTGATTTCAGTAAAGAAGAAAAAGAAGCGATGGTGTCAAAACTCCAGACCTATTTCAGTGACGAATTGGATCACGATATCGGCCAGTTCGATGCAGAATTCCTGCTGGATTTTTTCGCCGAGGAAATCGGCAAACTGTTTTATAACCGTGGGCTCTATGATGCACAGACTATCCTGCAAAGCCGCATAGATAATATCTTGGAAGCGATCAGTGAGCTGGAGAAATAGAAATAGGGACGCTTGCAACTTAGCAACTTAAGTGACATATAAAGTTGCTAAGTTGCAAGCGTCCCCGGCAGTTTAAGTGTTTTACAGATTTCCTTGAAGATAGGCTTTAACACTGCCAGGCAGCACATCAAGGTTATAACCCCCTTCAAGAACCGACAGCAGCTTGCCGCCACAATGGTTATTGGCGATTGTTTTTAGTTTTGCCCCCAGCCAGTGGTAAGTCTCATCAGTTAGCGCCATGCCGGCCAGTGGATCTGCCTGGTGTGCATCAAAGCCGGCAGACACCAGTAATAACTCCGGTTGCCAGGCATCAAGTACGGGGATGACCTGCTCTTCAAAAATTGCTACATAGGTGTTGTGTCCGGTGCCGCCATGAAGGGGCACGTTAAGAATATTGTGGTTGCGGTTTTCACTGATCTCTCCACTGCCGGGGTAAAGCGGGCTCTGATGGGTAGAAATATAAAAAATGCCGTCCTGACCGTGCATGATGTCCTGGGTGCCATTGCCGTGATGCACATCAAAATCCACGATGGCGATTTTGTTGAGATTGTATTTCTGCCGGGCGTAAAGTGCCGCAATGGCCACATGGTTAAATAGACAAAAACCCATGGCCTGGTGCGCGGTGGCGTGATGTCCGGGAGGGCGAGTGGCACAAAAAATGGTTTTGGCCTTGCCCTCCATCAGGCTGTCCACACCCTGGCAGGCAGCACCGACGGCTCTTAGCGCGGCATTTAGTGAGCCCGGCGACATATGCGTATCGGCATCCAGAGAGGCTTCCCCTTCTGTGGGAGAGCTTAGCCTGATCTTCTCCAGATGAAATTCATCATGGGCCAGCAGAATCTGGGCATCAGTGCCCAGCGCTGCTTCGTTAAATTCCAGCATGGCGCTGATATCCGAGGCCTGCAGGGCTTGCATTATTGCGGCCAGGCGCTGGGGGTTTTCCGGATGTCCAACACCGGGTTCATGTAAGAGACAGTCACTGTGGGTAATTACGGTTATTGGCATAGACAGGAACAATGTTAGGCAATGTTTTTGTAATTATGGCATTCGCGGTCAGATCCTGAAAGTGGCTCTGTTGTGCAAAAATAAGCTGACGTTTTCTTTTACCGAATGACTTATAGCAATACCAATAAGTGATTGCGATCAATGCTTCAGCACACTACCATTCAGGGTGTCTTAATTACGCTGTAGCCAGTTATGGAAAATCTTCAAGAAGTCGCTTCCTATCAACTTTTTACCATTAATAACCAGGTCTATACCGTGGGTCGGCTGGCACTGATTGTGCTTCTGTTGCTTGTGGCATTCTGGTTATTCAGGAAATCAAATAACTTTCTTGCCACGCGTCTGAAACAATCAGAATTGCCTGCTGACATGATTCTGCTGCTACAGCGTATCTACGTCATTATTGCTCTCATTGTACTGGCGATGCTGGTGCTTGATCTGTTGCAGGTTCCCCTTAGTGCCTTTGCCTTTGTTTCAGGTGCCATTGCTATCGGTGTCGGTTTCGGTGCCCAGAATATTATCAATAATTTTATCTCTGGCTGGATTTTGATGTGGGAGCGCCCGATTCGTATTGGCGACTTTCTTGAAATTGGTGATGCCAAGGGTGTCGTAGAAACCATAAACACCCGATCAACCCGAATCAGGCGTACGGATGGTGTTCATATGCTGGTCCCGAACAGTCAGTTGCTGGAAAATATGGTGGTTAACTGGACCCTGATAGACAACAGAACACGCTCAATTGTGCGCGTTGGTGTTGCTTACGGCTCGCCCATAAGAAAAGTAGAAGAACTTATTTTACGAGCTACCGATGATCACCCCGATACCCTGGATGATCCAAAACCGGTGGTGGTGTTTGAGGATTTTGGTGATAACGCCCTGATCTTTGATTCCTACTTCTGGATTGATGCTGTGGGGGAGCGCGATTTGCGAAAAGTAAGATCCGAAGTGCGCTTTGCGATTTCAGACCTCTTTGATGAGGCCGGTATTGTCATTGCCTTTCCTCAGCGCGATGTGCACCTGGACGGCAAGCTGGAACTTATTCAAAAAGAGTCCTGATTTTATGGAAAATGCTCAGAGGTCTTGGAGCGTTTTCCCTGTTTTCCCGTCTCGCATTCCGGCTGGCAAAGGATTCCAGCTTCTTTCCATCATCGAGGAAAAATTCCATCTCAGGATTCACGCGACGGCGGTTATAGTCCTGTGTCCACCAGTGATCGCCGAAAGTGGGTGTTTCTTCCGCCTCGGTTCTTTGCAGTACGGCAGTGGTTGAAATCAGGGTGACAAAATTCCACATGGCGTCTTCCTGCAGAATATCTGCCATTCTGCCGATGCTGGGGATATGAATGTCGTCAATGATCAGGTAGCCACCGGGTTTAATATGCGGATAGAAAAAATAGTACTCCATATCCGGAAACGGATAACCATGGGGCCCGTCGATGAGGACGCAATCGTATTGGAAGTTATGCGTTTAGTGAGGCAGTGTTTGCTGAGTGGGACCA
>JAURCS010000051.1 GCA_030828385.1 Gammaproteobacteria bacterium | reverse complement strand
TTTTTCCCCCAGCTGGATAGCAGACTGAACATTAAATGTTTATTCAGCCATTAATATACCGGAAAAGTTTTATTTGGGGGCATGCTATTTAGTTTGAAGGGGTGTCGGATGACGCTGCGCTTATCCGACCTACGGGTTTTTCCAATGGAGTGGAGGTACGGCATTGCCGTATGAGGTGAGAATAAATAGAATCCCAACTTATCATGCAAGATGGCTACTAACCCTCTATGCCAAGAGTGATAAAGCCGACATCCCGATATATGAGTTGAAAAGAATGAGGGTAGCGATCTATGACTAAGAAAATGAGCGCCGCCGGGCAGGAGTTGCTGGATGATCTTCTTGCCATCAAGGCTGGCGCGCCCCATCTAAGATATACACCAGAGCAACTACTGGTGCTAGTTGTTCGAAAGGAACTAAAAAAATCACAACCGGAGTTTGCCAAATTACTTGGCGTGCCAGTAGGTACCATCAGGGATTGGGAGCAAGGCAGAAAGCAGCCAGGTAGTGCTGCTATTACCTTGCTTAAAGTCGCTGAAAAACATCCGGGCATACTTGAAGAGATTGCTGCCTAGTAAGAATTCCTGAAGACTATCAGGACCGAATGATTATATTAATTGTGCCGGCATTCCTGCTGTCCACGGCATAGGACACAATATAGCCCTGCTGCTGATAAAAATATAACAGCCCCAGCACTTCTTCTTTTATCAGTCCACCACCAACAATTAATCGCACACGATGCGTGTAATTATTGATGGCATGGTTCAGATGCAGGTGTAATTTAGACATTGCCTGATCAACCGTTTCATTGCCATGGGCGATATCGCAGGTGTGTGTGGAGCCATCACTTTGAAGAATTAAGGCATCATCACATTTGAGGCATCTGTCTTTTTTATTCCAGTCCGTGATGTCGAAGACCGGGATAGAATTTATCATTCCGCAGGCTAGGCATTCTTTATTCATTTAATTTATTTGCTTTGTTTTTTTGGATTTTTAAATAGGGGTCAGAGCAACTTGATTTTTGAAGTTCAGTGAAACATTGGGCATTAGGTTAAATCAAGTTGGTCTGACCCCGGTGAAGTTCTGTCGCTTGTCTCTTGTCTCTTATCTCTTGCCTCTTGTCTCTTATCTCTTGCCTCTTGTCTCTTGTCTCTTGCCTCTTGTCTCTTGTCTCTTGCCTCTTGCCTCTTGTCTCTTTTATCGTGCTATTATTTTCCGCTCTGATTCAACACATCAACCGAGACACTATTCATGTCCAGAAAATTCTTCCCGGAGTTATTCTCACGGATAACCAACCTGCTGTTGTTGGCCAGTATTTTAATGGCGCCCAATGCGTTCTCCCATCACAGCGATGCCGCTCTGGACCTGAACACTATTCTTACCGTGACCGGATCGGTTACTGATTACAGCCTGCGCAATCCCCATGCCTATGTCACTGTCGCGGTCACTGGCGAAAATAATTCCGTGGTTGAATGGGATATTCAGATGGCTTCGGCCATTACCATGCGGCGTCTGGGCTGGGATCAGGATTCACTGGCCATCGGCGAAATCGTTAATGTTGGATTATATCCTGCTCTTGATGGCCGCTCCTATGGTCTGCTTACTTCCATCAGCAGGGAAAACGGGGAAGCGCTGGTGGCCTCTCCGCGTGGCATCACGCGCTCCCGGCCCGCGGTTACCCGCGCCAACAGTATCGCCGGTCGCTGGCTGGCGGATCGCGGCAGACTGCCGGAAGATTATCCGGGCGGACTGGATCAGTTGATGCTCAGGGATCTGACCCTGACTGAAACCGGCCGCGAGATGGAAGCGGCCTACAGCCAGGCCTCGGAAGAAAATCCGGAATTATCCTGCGTGTCCAAACCCACGCCGGCGATGATTATCTATACCGATCTCTACCCCATGGAAATCACCATTAACAATGATGAAACCATCACCCTGCGCAGCCAGTACTTTGACCAGGTGCGCACCGTGTATATGGATGGTCGCGCGCATCCGCCAGCTGAAGAGCTGTTTCATGAGGGTCACTCCGTGGGGCATTGGGAAGGCGAAACCCTGGTGATCGACACCACCAACTTTGCTCCCCATCGCTCGCCCTATCAGAACGGCATTCCTTCCGGTCCGCAAAAACATATTGTGGAACGCTTCGGACTGATAGACGGCGGCACCCATATGGCGGTGTCTTTTATGCTGGAAGACCCGGAATATATTGTCGGCAACATGAACTACAGTCGGGAACTGCAATTTGTCCCGGAAGCCGACATGTCAGCGTTTAACTGTGACCTTGAGTCTACCCGACGCTTTTTGCCGGGGCAGTGAGATAGGGACGCTTGCAACTTAGCAACTTAAGGATACTAAGTTGCAAGCGTCCCTGTTGTTCTATTGTTCCCGACCAAACGCTTCTCCCCCGGCCGCGGGGTCATGGGGCGGCATGGGCGCTCCGGTCACCGGGTTGGGGTAGTGGTATGGCTCTACGTAGTAACTGGGGTAAGCCAGATAAATGACCGAGGGCGGCAGATCCGGGGGTGGCGGGAATTTCGCCGGCCAGGTATTGATGATGATGTTATCGACCCAGCCGATGTCGTAGCCGGAATACATATTGAAGGGACCGTGCAGGGTCTTCATTTTCCACACGCCGTTTTCCTTCACGAAATCATTTTCATAATAACAGTGACCCCAGCCGCCACTGGACATGACCATGGCGATGCCGCGTAGCTCGGCGCTCTGGCCGTCGGCGCTGATAGTCACAATATTCTGGAATTGCTGGTGGTCCACCAGCAGGTTGCGCGCCGGGCCGACAGGGCCCAGACCAACGTTCATGTATTCAAAGACGCGGTCCTTGCCAGTAAATACGCCACGCCCGCCAATTTCCAGAGTGCCGTCTTCGGTCCACAGATCATGCAGGGAATACCACAGGGATTTGTCGACATAGTAGCCGTAGGAGCGTTGCAGGATTTCTATTTCTTCAACGTCCTGGAGGCGCTCGGTGCGGATGCTCAGGGCTTCGAGTTCGCTTTGCAAGGCCTCGAGTTGCGCAGGGGTTTGGGAGAGGGCTGCGCCAGTCACAAGTCCCAGGTTACAAGTCACAAGAAACAACAGGCTGACCTTCAGTAATTTATTCTGAATAAGGTTTGTCTTCTTAGTTAACAGTTTGAATGTATTCATCGGACGTTCCTCCCGGCGGCCTGGTCGGCGGTGAGGCGACCCATGTCGTTGTGGGGTTCGCCGATGACGGGGTGGTCATAGTGGAACGGCACCACATAGGTATTCGGGAACGACTGGTAGACAACACTGGGTGGGGCATCCGGGGGATTGGTGGTGCTGGCCGGGGCCATGGGAATGATGCCGGCGCCGGTCCAGCCCTGGTCGTAGTCGCCCCAGAAAGTGACCCAGTAATGCTGTTTGCTGATGCGCCAGGTGCCGTTGTCGTTAATGTATTCGTTTTCATACACGCCACCACCCCACTGCCCCGTGCCATTTCTGGCCAGCATGACGTCGCTGCGAAAGCGGCCCCAGGCGCGGGAGTTGTCTTCAGAGACATGGATCACCGGCTGCAGCATGGGGTAGTTGTTGAGCTGTCCCGACTCCAGGCCTTCGGGCCCCATCAGTGCCAGACCGCGGCGAATACTGTCCCGGCCAATGTACTGACCACGCTGACCAAATTCCCAGACGCCGTCCTCGCTGAACAGACTGGCGGCCTCGGTCCATTTGCCCTTGTCGATATAATAGCCATACATGGCCTGCAGATTTTCCACCGCGCGGGCGGAATGCAGACGCGCCAGTTTTAACTCCTGGGCATCGGCATTAGCTTCCAACTGGCCCAGCACATCATTGGGTCGTCTTCTCAGAGCAATCGGCCCGGGCGCGCTAATGGCGCGGCGATCATTGGCATAGTGATAAGGCGGCGTATAAACAGAAGGGAACGGTCGGTAGTTACCTGGCGCCGGCTGGTCCGGTCGAAAGCTGCGGGCTACCTCGCTTTGCCAGTTACCGAACACCGGTTGCAGTGAGGCCCAGCCGCCCTCGTAGGGCGCGACGAAGTTGGTATAAAAACGCATGGCGGAAATTTTCCAGACGCCGCCTTCCTTGATGTAATCATTTTCCTGAATGGCATCGCCCCACTGAGCCTGTTCCTTGTAATTGCCCAGCAGTGCCCATTCGCGCCAGCGCGCACTGGCGGTTCTGCCGTCATCGGCAACGGTGACCAATGGCTGTAATTGCATATGCAGATTCAAACGCCCGAAGGGTAATCCGGGCCCGGCGTTCATGCTGCCGCCACCGTGGCGGGTAAATAATTCCTGAATACGATCGCGACCGATATAGACGCCGTCCATGCCGTACTGCACGCGTCCGGAGTCGGTAAACAAGTCAGCGGCTTCACCGAAATAACCCTTATCCAGATAAAAACCAAAAGAGCGACCCAGGCGCTGAATCTGCAAAATATCCTCTACCAGCGTGGCTTCCTGTTTCAGGGATTCAAGGCGAGTAAGTAGTGCGCTATAGCGGGCGTTGTCATCATTGCGTTGGGCGAATAGTGATCCTGGCAGGACGATGGCTGTCATCATCAGTACAGCAACGAGTGTGCGTCGTGTTGTGTTGAGTGGTTTTATTATTTTTATCATGGCCTTCCCGCCCTGTTTTTAAATTTTGTTCCGGCTAAATGTCAGTGGCCGGAAAAGGCTAAAGCCTATAACAAGTTCAGCGGGGATGACAGTCCTGTGGGGGATCGGGAATCTGTGATGTGTTCTGTCGGATGCGGCCTCGGGGCCTTATCCGACCTACGTCCTGCAAAGTATATTGGTAACCCAGCCTTCTCATTGAATGTTGGTTTTTGCCTGAAGGTTTTTACGGAACAGTTTTCGCATCATCTTATCGGATGGCGCTGCGCTTATCCGACCTACGGCGTATACCAGATCGGGCTGGAATAAGCGCGCTCCTGAATCGTTGCCGGCCAGCCGGTATCTTCTGCCGTGAGCTCCAGGGCCAGCGCATCAAACAGCGAATGCCGTGGCGTGGGAATTTCCAGTACGCGCACATAATAAAAGGCATTCAGGGCCGCATCGAAGTCCGGGTCTTCCCACACGGTAGCAAGTTGAGCAGCGCCGATGCTGTTGCTGTAGTGCGTAGTGGTGACATCGACAGTATTGCCCACCGGCAGCAGCTTGCCGCTGGCATCCATTTCCCGGTCATCGGACCAGGCCACATCGTAAACTTTTTCCTGGGTGTTGCCGTCGGCATCAATCCAGCCCTTGATCACCTGCACACGATCCAGATTGGCGCCCACTTCATCCTTGGACGCATGAATCAGCAATGAGGGGGCGCGGTTGCGGGGGGCGGCAGTGATATCGCTGCCCATGGGTACACCCTTGCGATAACCCACCGCGGCAATGTCATTGGCGCGGGCATCACGGCTGTTGAAATTGAAACCGGCAAATACCCTTAATGAGATACGTGGCCCGGTGGTGCCATAGACTTCCTTGCGCTTGAAGGCTCCATAAATGGATTCGCGGCTATTCTCTTCCGCCCACACCCCGGTCAAGCCGGACGCGGACATATCCCACGCCGGGAACACCAGGCCATTGGCCTGGGATTCAGCGCGCACGCTGAGCTTGGCATCAGTGCCAATCTTGCCGAGAAAGTTCGCCTCTTCCACAGACGACATACCGATATGGCCATCGGAGGCGCCGACAAAACCAAACTTGAAGGGGTTCTCGCCGATGTCCTGCTCAATGGCCATGCCGCGCAGCAAACCGCCACGGGCATAATCGCCGACAGTGGGAGGTACCACCTGACCGGTGAGCAGTTTTTCACGGATTTCAAAGTTGGCGAATTCATCATTGGGCGACAGTTTCGGATTGGTTTCCGAGGTGCCCTTCACCTGGGTGATTTCCATCAGCAGTTCCCAGCGCATTCGTTCGCGCGCGTATTGCGCAGTGATGGGTCGGCCATCGGCATCGTTTTCGGAAAACATCAGGCCGCCGGAAATATTCGAGTTGTGGGGAATGGCAACGAAATCGGTGCCGGTACGATCAGAGGTGCTGCGCAGAAAAGCAAACAGGTCTTCCGGGTCGAGAGAGTCTGCATTACTGAAGGGCACGAACTGCGTCGCCTCTTCCGGGCTGCCGGCATTGCTGATGACATTGCGATGCAGATTACGAATACCGTTATTGCTGGGAATCAGGGCGGTCCACTCCCAGGCATAGAAAGTGGTGAACTTGCCGGGCTCATAATGACTGGTGGCGGCATCCACCTGCATGCGCCAACCGGCAGCGCGCATTTCCGGAGAAAACACTTCTTCCATCAAGGCGGCGCGGTCACCATCCGGCGCCCGGTAACGCATGAAGCCGGGCCATTGCTGCGCATCACCCTGGGTCGCCGCGATCAGCGCCCTGCCCCGTTCCGTGGCCTGTAATAAAGGGTGGGCATTGAGAGACATAACATCTATGCCAAGATTAATAGCGTGATCGGTTATCGCCAGAAAATCCAGCGGGCGGTCGATCTGCACCTTGGTGTCCAGGTTCGGATGGTAAATAGGAATACCCTTGGCAAAGCGATAGGCATCGTTCGGGCCCACGCCTTTGTTCTGAGTAGCATAGGAGTCGGTGGACAGATTGGTATGCAGATGCAGGTCGCCCCATAGCAATTGGGTCTGGGCGCTGGCGGCAGCGGGAATTAAAACACAGGCCAGGGTGATAGATTTGGTGCAGCTGATGGTTCTGGTTAAAACCGACAACACTTGCCTGCCGAGTGAGATCGAATGTGAAAAATGTGGCATGGGCAGCCCCCTGTAAATTTTCTTATTAGGATGTCGGGAAAATCTAGGGAAGTTTGCCGTTAAAAGCAAATCCTGATGTTTCAAACTCCTTTTTAGAACCGGAGCAGACGCTAGTCCTGTTCCGGTAAAGGAGTCACTGTTCCCAATTCGAAGGTCAGCGTAATGCCCGGTATTTTATTCAAAATCATGCTGGAGGGGCCGTCCTCGGTCATGATGCCGGGAATCAGGATTTCCTGATTACCGTAATAGGCATGGCACAGGGATTGGGACAAGCGCGCATCGGCAATAGGTATTGGCGCCAGATTAGTCACCGAATACCAGCCTTTGCTGTCACGCATAAGTTCAGCCTGGTAACGCTGGTCGGCATAAGCCACGCTGCCCAGTCGAATGCGGCCTTCACTTTCAGCCCATTCAGTACCGTCGGGCACAGTGTAATTACAAATTTTGCCCAGCGTCTCGATACTGTCCAGATCACTAAGCTCTTCGGCTTTGGACAACAGGTCACCACAATCCACATTCACTTCAAAGCCAGCGTCCAATGATATGCCCGTCTGTAATACATCAAAGGAATTTTCCAGATTGCCAAATAACAGCCCCATACCCTGATAGGAACCAATACGCGGATCCAGCGGCTGCATCTTTGCTGAAGGTGTCAGTAAAAGAAAGTTACTGGTGCGAAACTGGTACATCACATGGGCCAGGTTATCCAGATTAACCGGAAAAGTAAGCCCCACCTTTCCTTCCTTGCTCACCAGCGTCATCATGGCATGGCTGGTACCAATGGTATTCAGATCGAGCGGCCTGCCACCCAGGCTCAGTTCAATTTCCCGGCCAGCTACGCGCAGGGTTTCATCAGCAAAACTGTACAGGGGTTTTACTTCACACAAGCCCACTTCAATACGCGACAACAGACTGGTATTGATATAACGAATGGCAGCTTCGCGACGCCCACTGACATCAGGGTCTGCACGAGTTGCCGTTTCCGGAGCCAGCAGATCAGCGCCCACCAGGAAAGCCTGTTGGTGCTGTACGCCCATCAGGTTCAACAAGGTTGGCGCCACATCCATATGGGTGCCAGGTGTCTCAATAATATCGCTGATACCGGCATTTAAAATATTTACAAAAAGTCTGCGATCATATTCTTCGGGATAATATTCCATGCCGGTATTACGCATGTGCAAGTGGTCACTCATCATCAGCACCACGGTATTATCCCAGACCGGACTTTGTTGAATGTGAGTAACAAATTTTTCTATTAACTGGTCAGTGCAATGCACCGCATGAAAAATATTATTATCGATGCTCGGGTATGGCGTGCAGCTTTGGGACACAGTGCCGTCAGGCGGATGGGTATCTACGGTGAGCACAGTGAAGTTAAAAGGCTGTTCCGGATTGGCGGCCAACTCGTCAAACTTGCCTTTGGCAAGCTCCAGCAAGGTGTCATCATAGAGCCCCCAGTTATTCAGATAGCCAGGGTCATCCATGAGTGGCCGCAGTTCTTCCAGACCGAGCACTTCTTCATAACCGTGTGCTGAAAGAAACGTGCCTTTACCGGCAAAGCGGGTTGAGGCGCCGCCCATGAAAACATTACGATAGCCCGCTGCATTGAGAATATCGCCAAAGCAGAAACCTTCCTGAAGAAAACCATTCTTGAGAACATCGTTGCCCCCAGGACCACTGGGAAAAAGCAGCGGCGTCCCACACTGGGAAGACAAAATACCTGCCACGGTAAAGGTGGCGCCTCGAGTCTGATGAATGTTTTCAAATTGCAGAACATTGCCTTTCAGGGAGTTCAGGAATGGCGTCAGATCCGGATAGACCGCTTCATCGGAATATAAACGCTCCATGCCTTCCAGATAAATCATCACCACGTTTTTGCCGGCGACAATATCGTCACTCATCTTGTAGATGGCATTACGATTAAGCCCGGTGGCTTCAAAATCGATAGTAGACAGCTGCAGTCCACGATTCAGATTGGCGTCCTGCATACTCAGGTTAGCCAGTCGGAACAGATCGGGATCCAGGGCCAACACCAGCGCCAGTCCCGGCAAAATCAAAACCGTGCGATTATCAAAGGCCCGTCCTTTCATGGCATAGACACTGAGCCAGGCACAAACGCCTATGACCAGCACATAGATAAAGAACAGCATGACAAACCCGGGAAAAGCACCGAGAGCAAAGCCCATGGTTTGTGAACTGAAGTGGAAAAAGAATTCCTCGTTGAAACTTTCACCCTGGTAATAAAAAGACACCAGGCGCGCGGCTGCATAGGTCGCCAGCAGTTCCACCAGAATCACTGCAACGATGCTACGTACCCAGGGTTTCTGAATGTGGACACACAGGCGCCAGACCAGTAGTAGTGATAAGCCAAAAAACAGCCCCGCACGCAGGAACCAGATATCGTTATGAAAAATATTGAAATACCAGCCGCCCACGACAGTCAGCAGCAGCAAAACCATGATCAGGTCTGCGGCATATCTTTTGATGGTTTGGGCAACGGAAATGTTCTGCATAATTTCCCAGGCGGGCATTTAGTGCTGATTTTTTCAAAGGTGATGAATTTTTAAATGCGCTAGTATAGCATGGGATGACAAACTTCTTTAGAGCCCTTTAACAAATTCACTGGCTATATTCGACTCGCAACGATGCCGGGAAGAAGCTGGCATTATCAATATGCGGTTTATATGGATTCCATCAATCTGTTAGTCTTTGCGCTTCTGAAGATCTTTTAATTCTCATCCGGAGCATCTCTCAATTGGTAACAGCCGAAACAAGAAATCTCTGTGATCGATGCAGGAAACCGTTGTCGGTCTGTTACTGCCATTTGATCAAGCGCCAGAACAATCACTGGCCTGTTGAAATAGTGCAACATTCACGCGAACCCCGCCATGCCATTGGCACATCACGAATTGCGGAGTTATCTTTAAGCAGCATCAATGTTTCTGAAGCCAGAGACAATACGCCCTTTATCCCAGATCTGGCGCAGTCAGCGCCCTGGGAAAACGCCGTGCTTATTTATCCCGGTGCTGATAGCCAGGACATCTGCGAATTGGCAGACCAAGCGCCGCGGCCATTAGTATTCATCGATGGCACCTGGCGCAAGAGCAAGGCGATACTGCTGGGCTCGCCTTTCCTGCAGTCCTTGCCGCGTTACAGCTTCAAGCCCGGCCAGCAACCGCGTTATCGAATTCGCAAGGCCGCGCAGCCTGACTTTTACTCAACCCTGGAAGCGATTGTCGAAGTGTTGAATAGCGTCGAGGCAGCGCCGGCAGATTATTCACAACTACTGGATGTGATGGACTGGATGATTGAACAGCAACTTGGTTATATAAGTGGAGAGAATCCATTGCCTTCTACTTAAGGCATATCAGCAGCAGTACAGACCAGAATAGCCTATGAAAACCGAATTAGAACAAGAGATAGAGACACTCCAGGCCCTACGGTTGAGCCTGTTAAGCGAAGAAGTCATTCTTTGGGATGAGGTTAATGCTGTGGAGAGGGACTTGAAGTTCCTGTTAGGGACCCAGGAGCTTACCCAGGAGCCTATCGACGAAGAGTAGGGAATAGTAGGGACAGACTCCCTTTTTTTCATTAATTAAAATGAGGTCTGTCCCCAATTTTCTTGCGACAACGGCAAGTCAGCTTATTGGTCCAATGAATACCGGCATACGTAAATTATTGCATGGATAAGGACACATTATATTACGACGGCGCCTGCCCTCTGTGTCGTGCCGAAATCGGAAAACTCGGACGCCACAGTAGCAATAATCTGTGCCTGGTGGATATTCACCAGATGGATGAGGACAACGCCGTTCCTGATAGGGAAGCCCTGCTGTCAAGGCTGCATCTGCGCACTGCCGATGGCGAGTGGCTCACTGGTCTGGATGCCAATATCCGAGCCTGGCATCACACTCCTTTTCGGCGTCTGTGGCGCGTACTTGCCTGGCCACTAATTCGTCCGTTTGCTGCTTTGGCTTATGAAACCTGGTTGAAACTGCGTGCCCGCCGTAATTAATAAAATCTGACCATGAAGAAATCAAGAAGTCAGAGTGCTTGATAGTTAACGGGGAAAAAGGGACAGACCACGTTTTCAATTGATTTAACCCGGGACTACCCTGAACTTTTAAAATTCCAATTACCGGCAAACAATCTGGAAAGTTTCCCCGTCCAGGAGAGGGTGAAGTCTGCCGCAGTTTGAAGCGCATCTTCATGGCAATCGGAACGCGAGCGTTTTACCAGCGAGCTGGATTAGTCTTCTGTGGCATGCAGGTTTGCGACAAGGATATTTGCGCAGAGGGTTTAGTGCTGCTATTTGACCAGTTGTGATTCAGGAAACTGCGTTTCCAGCGCGACGGGTTGTAAATAGAAAAATGTCACCCACTGCTGGGGTGAAAGTATTCTTTATAGGATATGTGGTGCCCAGGAGAGGCACCTACAACTCACCCGCAATAATTTCTATATTACTGATATATATAGATTTTATATGAGATAAGCAGTTCAATTAATCCATTTCTATGATAGAAATCATGATAGAATAGGATTATGACTGTGAATACAAAAGGCTCGCGAATAAAGTATCACTTCGTTGCTAATGGCAAAGACCACTATTACCAACGCAACTACCCGACCGCCCTTCATGGCTATTGCACAGCCAAAGGCATCAGCAAAAATCACCGACAACCCTTAGGCCTAACTCCTGATGCCACGCTTCATCAAATCACGGCCGCCGTAGAAGCAGCCAACACCGCTTTTGAGCTCTACATAAAATCCATCACGAAAGGCAATCTCGCCAAGCTCACTGAAATAGAGCGCATCAAAGCTGCCAGAGTTTTCCTGGCTTCCCGCAAGCTCAAGCCCAGCATGCTGTATGTTAATTCTAGCTCCTCTTCTATGGAAAAAGAGGTGATGGCAGAAACCGAGATAGCGATTTCAGAGACCTTTTTCTCTGAGATTGATGAATACGGTCAAGAAGCTAGCTGGTACTATCAGTTCACAAAGGACCCTATCCAGAAACAGCAGTATCGCGATGAGCTACTGGAGCTTGAAGCAAACAAGCCAGAGTCTCTGCATGTCCAAAAAGTCGCCTGGCAACTGCTGCAAGAGAGCCCTAAATCCCTGCCCACTACCCTGCTCTTCAGCGATGCGTGGAATGCCTACTGGCCAACAAAGCAATATGACGGAACCGAGAAACGCTTAATCCGTGCCACCGATAAAACAAAGTCACGCTGGCAACACTTTATCAGTCATGTGGGTGACCAGCCCTTCACACAAGACAACTGCAACACAGCGCTTGCTAAGTTTTTTAAGCATGAGCGTCAGCGCCCGCGCGAGGATGGTAAACCAGGGGTTATCTCAGCCACCGCAGTGCGTCGTAATATGGTGGTTCCAAAAGCTGCCTTGAATTATCTCAACGAATTAGAGGGTCTTGGCTTTCTCATCAAAGCACCACAGGTAAAGGGCCAAGCAAAAAGCAAACAGACCTATGTGTTGACTCAGGAGGAGC
>JAURCS010000050.1 GCA_030828385.1 Gammaproteobacteria bacterium | reverse complement strand
CCGTTATAATTGCAGTTGCACACGAGTGTTTTAAAGAAATGGGCATGCAGAAAATACGAGGTCTATGTAAGAAAAACCATGTAATTTTTGATGTGAAATATTTGTTCCCACTAACAGAAAACTGGAAAGACTTTGATTAGGCTGATGAATAATTAAAGGGCAAAAAGTATGCTACATAGCATAAACCTATACTCAGCTAATCAGTGTCAAAGACAATTATAGGAGATTCACTGCAGGGTTATAGTCAACGGCGTTGCCCCGTAAATCAGTTCACCCGAATCTAGCATCCTGTAGGCACTGTAAATATTAATCCGCCCTGTAAGCCCGGCTGCCTGCAGATCAAGATCACTAACAACATCGAACAACTCCCTTTCCGACATGACCCGGGACGCCGAGATGGGAAGCAGCGTTTTCAGGCTGCCATTAAAACTTACCAGATCACCTTCATCATTTAGCTGATAAAGACTTCCCCGCCCTTTCACAATCACCAGGTGAGGGACAAATTCCTTGCCAATTTGCTCAGGCAAGGGACTTATTTTCATCCGTAAGCTCAGCTTTTCATCTGCAGAAAAAACCTTTGAGAAGTTCTTGCTTGCTTGCGTATAAGCTCCCAGACCTAATTCAGCGTCAATCATTCCTGACTGTTGCGACACCGGATCAAATTCGGTAATCCTGTCTTCCTGACTCGAATAGTATTCCGCGATCTGGTATTTCACGGTATTAAGTGTGGAAACGGCATCGGCAGCAGCGAAAACATCGCTGTCAGCCCCACATTGATAAGGGCCGCACGAACGTGAGGGATCTGAAAAGCGATAAATCCTGTTAACTACATCAAAATCTTCCGGAAAGGCCATCATGGTGACAAATGTTTTATCAACGCCAAAACCGGCTGAATATGAAAATGTGCCGCCCTCAGAATCTTCTCGCCGTGAGTGGGCAAGCCCCAGGTTATGGCCTATTTCATGGGCAAGTACACTGTCATCCTTACAGTCTATGTTTATCACGGAATAGGCAAAATCCTTATGATAACCAGCTGAAAAATCGCCCTGCGTACCCTTGCCGCCAAGATTGGAAAGACCACAGATTCCATTTTCCTCGCCGGTTCGTAAAAGGATGACGAGGTCGCCACCAAATAATTCACGGCGTCTCTGAAGATTGGAAAACGCGGCATCAGTCTGGAAGGTTATTTCGGCAAGATCAGTGAACAAATCGTCAGCTGGAGCATAACTTACTTCATGACTGCCAACCGGGCGTATGAAAATCCCGGTATTACTATCCGCGAAAATCTTGTTAGCGACATTAAATAACTGGTTAATACGAGTGTCCACTTCACCGTAATACAAGGAATCCACTTCAGGGGTATAGGCTACCAGCACATCAATTACAGTGGTCTGGCCTTTCGGATTATCAAAACCATCGTTGGGATCTGTGCCTGCAAGCTGCTCGTTGTAATCACTCACACCATCCTCATCAGTATCTGAAACGACATCCCGGTATACCTCAATAATGACGTCGCTTCGATCATTATTGACAACAACAGTACTGTAAATCAGTGGGTGTGACTTCTCGCTGCTTGTCACCGTAAATGATAGCTGCTTTGTTGCCTCCACGGATAAATCGCCCAACACACAGCCGAGCACGGGTTGATTATCCGTCGACTCAAGAACTTCACAGTCTTGCGGCAAAGTATCCAGTGTTGTGTTTTCAAGCAGAAAGAAAATATCTGCAAAAAGAGTGGCCTGATCCTGATTGGAAATATTGGTAAAGGAGAGATCAAAAGTCAGCTTACTGCCTAGGGGGATTATGCTGTCAGATACATTCTGAACAATTTTTATTTCAGAAAAAACACCATCAGCGTTAGCCGTATCATCTGAGCCTATTGGCACAATGGTGTCAGTTGTTGCGACCTTATCCCTGACCAATTCAAGGCGGGTAAATGCGCCTGAATATGTATCCTGGGCAATTCTGGTCGCATATAACTGAAAAATTCCTGAGGGTGAGGTGAGTACGGCATGTGCGGTAAAATTGCCAGCCGTCAGGATAAAGGCGTAGTCCAGCCCCGTGTTGGTAATCGAGCCGTACCAGCTTTGATCGCCATTCTCAGCAAAGCCTATTTCATCGATACGAATCGGATACACAGCGGTTCTGTTCACTCGAAGCTCAAAAGTCTCGCCGGCGGTCATTTCCTTTAATGCAGAAAGTTTGAGTATTCCTGTCGCCGGCGAACTGGCAACATCAAGTATCCAGACATTCTGGGCATTCGCTGATGGCATAAAACACAGGCACAGCAACAGGCAGAATATACTTCTGACGTTAGAAACAGAGATTTGCTGTCTCCATTTTTGCACCAACTTACTCATTAATTTACTTTAAGTTACTTGCTTATCTTATTGTATTTAAATGGTATTTTGCAAGATTCCTCTCTTTCCCTGCAAGCCACCGCCATGGATTACCATTATACGTGAGTTTTGTGGGAAAAAATCCCTTTTTTTGATCAGCTCATACAAGCCATATAACATTTTTCCAGAATAGATTGGCTCAAGAGGAATCTTGTTGATCCGCTCAAAGCGACTGATGAAAGTTATTAATTCCTCTGTGGTTTTTGCATAACCACCAAAATGAAACGTATCATTGATAGACCATTTACAATGAGAACTCAGCCCGAATTTCTGCAAATTATTACTGATTTGCCGATTTAAATAATTATCCCCTTTCAATACCTGAAACCCCAGGAGTGGAATTGCAGACGTGGTGGCAAGACCGGCCAGCATGGTGCCCGTGCCACAGGACATACAGATAAGATCGTACTGATTTTCATCAAAATAAAGGTTGAGTTCAGCGCAACCTTGTATGCCTTCCCTGTTCGCACCACCTTCCGGGATCAGGTAGGCATCTGGAAAACGCTGTTGAAGTGATCGGAGATAATCTGGATTTTCTTTTTCCCGATAGATTGACCTACTGATTCCTTCAAGTAGCATCCCGGCCTTTTTGGCATCATCAAGACAAGAATTAAGCGGAGCAGATAATTCACCACGCACCAGGCCAATAGTCTTGAAATTAAACAAACGGCCAGCTTCGGCAAGAGCATGAAGATGATTCGACCAGGGGCCACCGAAGCTTAGCAGGCTTCTTTTTCCCTGTTCATGGGCCTTAATGAGGTTATATTTAAGTTTGAACCATTTATTGCCCGAAACAACTGGATGTATCAAGTCAGTCCGCAGAATGGAGAGACTGGTGCCCAGACCTTCCAGCAAAGGATCTTCAATCTTTTGTACGGGAATATATGGTGAGTTGAACTCTGGACTCAATTCCATGAGTTGTTTCCGGTATAACGAAAAGGGCATTATCTCTTTTCGCCACGCTGGTGAACAATGCCTGCCGCCGTATTACTCAATTCAGGACCAGATACCCTCGATAGGACAGACAATTTCTTACAACTCGTTCCCGTTCCTGCATAACATCCCCTGCCCCGCGTAAAGTACCAGTGGCAGCGCCAACTCCAGCACCACGCTTGGCGGTATTGCTATTCCCTGCTGCCGCACCTATTACGCCGCCAACTACAGCGCCCGTAGCGGCCCCGGTAGCGACTTTGCGTCCTGCCTGTACTTCATCAGCAAAAACATAACACTCCTGCAAATCAGCTTCATAGACCTCAGGGTCAACCCCTTTTGTATCAACGATGGGCCGATTACCAGTCATTTCATCCACCTGGCGACAGGATGACAACAGGCTAAGCAACAAAAGAATATAAAGCGAATATTTCATGACTTCCTCCAGTAACAGGTCTCATCTTAATTAACGCATTAAGAAGCTGAAGGTTTACTGAATAAAAACGGGTTATTTAGCTACGTTAGCTACGATAGTTAAAGAGGTGAAGAAATTCTGGATCGAACGCAAGGGGGAAATGGCGGACCGGACGGGACTCGAACCCGCGACCTCCGGCGTGACAGGCCGGCATTCTAACCAGCTGAACTACCGGTCCTTAGAATGATACTTGTCATAACTTGTATAAACTTTAACTGTTCATATCTTGCTATAACCAAGCTTTAAACAAAAGCGCACTTTGGTGGGTGAAGAGGGACTTGAACCCCCGACATTCGCCTTGTAAGGGCGACGCTCTCCCAGCTGAGCTATTCACCCAGAGCGCTAAGGCTGGGCATTTTACCTTCTTATGGATGCATGTCAATAATCCTATGCCCTGCTTTTTCACTCCCGGCAAATTACTTGGTGGTGTAACGAAAAGTTCCATCCCAATCCGCTTCCAGATCAGCCCCTCTGCTCATCAATCCTGTCCAGATACACATCGTATAACATCACGCCGGGGTCTCTTTTTTTCAGATTAGTGAATATTCTCTGGGCTTCATCCCAATCCTGCTCAACATAATGTTTATAAGCTCGATGATATTCATCAACCAGGCCCATCAGTGCTTCATCTGCATCATCTTCCATACACAGCGGCTGATAGATTCGAATCGGCTGCTCTTTACCCTTCACTTGAACCTTGTCAATCAGACGACACAGAAAACCCTCAAGATGATCATGGGTTTCTTCACCAATAAGCAATTTCACACCATAGTTCTTGGTAATTCCTTCGAGACGTGAACCCAGATTTACAGCATCCCCCAGAACGGTATAGGAACGACGATAGGTAGAGCCCATATCGCCAACGTTCATAAACCCGGAATTAATACCGATACCTATATTTACTTCGGGAAAGCCTCTTTCCTTAAATTCAATTTTCAGCTCTTCCACTTTTTCCAGCATTTTCAGAGCCGCCTGTACTGCATGTAATCGGTGATCGGAGTCATCCAGAGGTGCCCCCCAGAAAGCCATCACCATATCCCCCACATACTTATCAATGGTTCCGTTATGGTCAAAAATAATGCCGGTAATCGGGGTGAAAAAATCATTAAGCAAGGTTTTTAATTGCCCCGCACTCAGGGACTCTGAAATATTGGTAAAACTCCGAATATCAGAAAACAAGACACTGAGCTCCTTGCTCTCACCTTCAAAATTATAGGCATCGGGATTATTCAGCATTGAATCGATATGTGCCGGCGGTACATATTGGTCAAACATACCTTTGATTGCCCGGCGACTCAGTCCTTCTTTAAGAAAGCCATAAGTCAGGTTAACAAGGGTGATCAACAGGATGAGGAAAATAATTATTATCAGGGATATATCCAGATTGTAATCTGACCATAGTTTGAAATTGAGAGCTGTTATGCCAAGCATAAAAGACAGGCTGGAAAGCAGTAGTAGTGCTGGACCAAGCATTGGGTAGACCAGGGACAGAAAGACACCTGAAACCACGATAGTGGCAATGACAGCACCCTCTTCCCAATCAGGCTTGGAAGGAAAGGGTTCGTTCTGTGCCCCTCTTAGAAGTGATATGGCATTATCAAGTTGGCTGCCCGTATTCAGACCGTCCTCGGAACTCTGCAGCGTAAACGCTGGTGCCGCAGATAAAAGCGCATTAAGCACATTGGCATGAACTTCAACGCCTGGATAGACCGGCTCCATTGGAGCAGAGCGCAAGTCAAAAAGTCCTGTCGCCGTCGCCCCCACAATCGCCAGGCTGTTAAACAGATCTTCCTCCTGCTCAGGACTCAGAGTGTCATTAAGAACATCGACTGCGCTGATTTACGTGTAAGGGCTGTTTTGACCTAAATTGGATATACCGGCGTAAGGTATCAATACCTGACCAATGCTGTCAGTTGGAATGAAGACCTGACCCACCTTTATTCCGGTGAGCTTATCAAACTGCCCGGTGAGGTCAGCTTCTGTCTGTATTTCAAATTTATCTTCGAAAAAATACAGACGCATCATTTCCAGTGCCAGTGAAGGATAAAGATTATTACCAAAGCGCATAACCAGAGGCGTCCTTCTTAATACGCCATCACTGTCCGGAATAGTGTCAAAGAAGCCTGCGCCCCTCGCTGACCTCTGCAGAATATCGACATTACCTTCATAGCCGATAGCACGCAAAAAACTGATAGCCTGGGTTCGTTCTTCATCCAGCAGAATAATTGGCTCTGGTAAGTCGCCGTAACGCATGGAGTCTCCAGACTTGAAAGAAACTCCAAGCACCGTGTCCAGCAATTCCATTTGTTCTGCAAAATGTAGATCACCGTCCAGCAAATTACTCCATTCCTCCAGCTGACCTTCGGGGGGCAGGTTGGACGCAACATCGGTACCATTGGTTTTTTCCCGAAGTTCCTCCATCAGATTTCTTTCCGGCTCCGGAAAGTAATAGTCAAAACCAAGCACAATGACACCATAACCGGCTAACTTGCCAACCAGATCGCCAAAATCAAAACGTGACCAGGGCCAGCGCCCAAAAGAGGACAGACTGCGTTCATCAATATCAATAACAACTATTTTATGTTCCGTTGGCCTGGGTGACTCCAGCATGAAGGCGAAACGCTGATCATAAATGAGGTTATCGAGCCGCTGAAATAGACTGGTAATTGTGGGGTTATTACTGGTGTGGATGGTAAACACTAAAATCGTCGCCAGTAAGCCAATAAATACCGGCAGCCTTGAGCCCTTGAGTAGCTCAAACTTCTGTCTTTTAAGGAATTTAAGTAAGAAGGAAAGTACTTCCATCAAGCTGGGTTCCAGGACGTTTTTTTCATTATAAGCGAAAGCACTGTACATGACAGTGCCCAGTGGTTAAGATCACGTCCCGATTTATAGCACCTAACACCATGGAAATATTCAAGAAATTTACATTTGAAGCTGCTCACCGCCTGCCTAATGTTCCGGCTGGTCACAAATGTGCACGCCTGCATGGGCATTCGTATTCTCTTGAGGTTCATGTCAATGGACAACCTGATGCCCATCTGGGCTGGATAATGGATTTTGCAGACATCACCAAGGCTGTTGAACCTGTCATAAGACAACTTGACCACTATTATCTAAACGAGATAGAGGGACTTGAGAATCCAACCAGCGAAACTATCGTCCGCTGGGTATGGCCTCAAATCAAGAAAACCTTACCCACCCTTTCAAAGCTGGTTATCAGTGAAACCTGCACCAGCGGTTGTGTCTATTGCGGGGAATAAGTGTTGATTGCCAGGTGAGAATCAACGCATCAGCTCTCCCCTTACGCCTCGCCCTCTTTTAACTTTAACTATCAACTACACGCATTGACTGTATTGGGCAAAGCCCAGTCAATTGGTTGCTGTCCTGTTTTGACAAGGTACGCATTAGTCTGCGAAAAGTGTTTGCATCCCAAGAAGCCTCGATGAGCAGATAGCGGCGAAGGATGGGGGGACTGCAACACCAGGTGTTTGTCCCGATCGATGATCTGGCCTTTTTTCTGTGCATAACTTCCCCAGAGCAGAAAAACCAGGTGCTCACGCTTTTCATTCAACAGCGATATTACTTTGTCAGTAAAGCGCTCCCACCCTTTTCCCTGATGTGAGGCGGCATTACCTTTTTCAACACTTAATACTGCGTTTAACAGCAAAACGCCCTGTTCCGCCCAGCTTTGCAAATATCCATGCGCAGGAGCCGTTACACCAAGATCAGTATTTATTTCCTTGTAAATATTAATCAACGAAGGTGGTATTCGAACACCCGGCAGGACGGAGAAGCAAAGGCCATGAGCCTGCCCTGGTCCGTGATAGGGATCCTGTCCGAGAATGACTACGCGGACCTTATCAAAGGGAGTGCTGTCTAATGCATTAAATATGAGCTCACTAGGCGGATATATTTGCTTACCCTGCGCTTTTTCCTGTTTTAGAAACTCACGCAGTGCAATCATATAATCCTGGTTGAATTCAGCTTGCAGGTGTTCCAGCCAGGAAGGATGAAGTTTGATTTTCCTGTCGCCGGGTTTTGAACTCACCTTATTCCCCCGAATATGTTGTTACTTGATAAAAAGCTTAATGAAAAGCTCGATCTGGGGCTCAACCTGAAGCTCAACTATTCACCGGGCGCATGTGTGGAAATAACAGCACATCTCGAATTGAGGCAGAGTTTGTAAATAGCATCACTAATCGGTCAATACCAATCCCTTCGCCGGCAGTCGGAGGCATTCCATATTCAAGCGCAGTAATATAATCCTGATCAAAATGCATGGCCTCATCATCTCCTGCATCTTTCTCTGCTACCTGGGCTTTGAATCGTTCTGCCTGATCTTCTGAATCATTAAGCTCTGAAAAGCCATTGGCAATTTCACGGCCACCGATAAAGAGTTCGAAACGATCACTTATTGCAGGGTTATCATCATTGCGTCTTGCCAGTGGAGAGACCTCCGTCGGATATTCAGTGATGAAGGTTGGTTGTTGTAACGATTCTTCAACTTTCTCCTCAAAAATCTCCAGCTGTATTTTTCCCGCTCCCCAATTATCTTTCACAGCAATCCCCATGGATTTGGCCAATGCAGACACCTCTTCATGGTTTTCCAGTTGCGCCAAATTTACGCCATCAACTTTTTCCACAATGGCATCAAGCAGGGTCAAACGCTTAAATGGCTTGTCAAAATCCAGCTCAACGTCCTGATAAGTGATTTTGCCTGAGCCAATGACCTCATGGGCTATCTTGCGCAACATTTCTTCTGTCAGACTCATCAAATCATGATAATCCGCATAAGCCTGATAAAACTCCAGCATGGTAAATTCGGGATTATGGCGCGTGGACAGACCTTCGTTACGAAAGTTGCGATTGAGTTCAAACACGCGTTCAAAGCCTCCCACCACCAGTCTTTTAAGATATAACTCTGGCGCTATACGCAAATACATATCCTGATCCAGAGAGTTATGATGAGTGATAAAAGGTCTTGCCACTGCACCACCTGGAATCACCTGCATCATTGGTGTTTCGACTTCCATATAGCGCTGTTCATTCATAAAGTTTCGAATGGCACTGACAATTCTGGAGCGAATGATAAAAGTTTCGCGAGCATCTTCATTGGCAATAAGATCCACATAGCGCTGGCGATAGCGCACTTCAGTATCTGTCAATCCCTTGTGTTTATCGGGTAGCGGACGCAGGGATTTTGTTAGCAGGGTAATTTCCTTAACCCGAATACTCAGCTCGCCTTTATCGGTTCGAAAAATATGCCCCTGGGTGCCTATAATGTCACCAAGGTCCCAGCTTTTGATTTCCGCTCTTTCATCTTCAGGAAACTCTTTAATATTCAGATACAACTGGATCTGTCCCGTCATATCCTGAATTACAATGAATGGCCCACGCATCCTGATAATACGTCCAGCCACACAGGCTTCCTTCGCCAGCTCTGCCAAGGCCTCTTTGTCTTTGTCTGCGTAGGATGAATGAATGTCAGCGGCATAATCACTGCGTCGGAAACTATTTGGAAAAGCATTCCGTTGTGCTTTGATAGCGTTCAATTTGTCGCGCCGTTGTGCTATCAGTCTGTTTTCATCACTGCCGTCAGCAGATCCAGTAGGTTGTTGCGAATCGCTCATTTATTATTCCGCTAGTAAATTGGTGAATTAATCGGTTTGTGCTCTACAGCCCCATTTTCAGGCTGGCTTCCATAAACTTGTCGAGATCCCCATCAAGCACCGCTCCGGTATTACTGGATTCAACATTTGTCCGTAAATCCTTGATTCTTGATTGGTCCAGCACGTAGGAACGAATCTGGCTGCCCCAGCCAATATCCGCTTTTTCATCTTCAATTTCCTGCTGACTTTCTTTCTGTTTGAGTTCTTCCAGCTCATATAACTTGGCTTTCAACTGCTTGATCGCCATGTCCTTGTTCTTATGTTGTGAGCGCTGATTCTGGCATTGTACAACGATGCCAGTGGGTTCATGGGTAAGCCTGATGGCTGAATCTGTCTTATTGACATGCTGTCCACCGGCACCGCTGGCTCGATAGGTGTCTACCCTGACCTGGCTCATATCCAGCTCAATCTCTATATCATCATCCACTTCCGGAGAAACGAAAACCGAAGCAAAGGAGGTATGGCGTCTGTTCCCAGAGTCAAAGGGTGACTTTCGAACCAGTCGATGAACACCAGTTTCTGTTCTTAGCCAGCCGAAGGCAAAATCCCCTTCAAAGTGAAGTGTTGCACTTTTGATACCGGCCACTTCCCCGGCAGACACCTCAACCAGTTCAGTTTTAAATTCTTTCTGTTCTCCCCAGCGCAAATACATTCTTAACAGCATTTCTGCCCAGTCCTGGGCTTCGGTACCACCCGATCCAGCCTGTATGTCAAGATAGGCATTATTGGCATCCATAGCGCCGGAAAACATGCGCAGAAACTCAAGTTTTTCCAACGAGACAATAGAGTCATCCAGGTCTGCCAGAGCCTCCTGCAACAGGCTTTCATCATCTTCTTCCCGAGCCAGTTCAACCAGTTCCTGGATGTCTGCAAAAGACTGCTCCAGATTACCAATTGTCAGGACGATCTTTTCAAGATCTGCTCTCTCTTTTCCCAAAGCCTGGGCATACTCAGGTTTATCCCAGACCGCGGATTCACCCAGTTCCAGTTCCACTTCCGCCAGCCTCTCCTGCTTGACATCAAAGTCAAAGATACCCCCTGAGCACTTTAACGCGCTCCTGACAGTCTTTTAGGGTCTCAAGGGGAAGATTTACTTCTAACATAGGTATCTGACCTGAAAAAAGCCGCTATTTTAACTTAATACACCCGTCATTGCCTATGAGCAGGATGTATCAATCTGTTTGAGATCGTATACTCCCCTGCTTTGAAACTAATGCACAGGGAATAACCATCAGTAGCAGTAAGGACACAACAATTCTGGCAAACGCTTCTATCAGCTGGGAGGAAAATGGCCTGCCGCGTTCTGACACCTATGGCGACATCTATTTTTCAGCAAGTAACCCCATAGAAGAAAGCTCTCATGTATTTATCCATGGCAATGACCTGGAAAGCCGCATGGCCAATGTCAGTCACACCCCTCTTGTGATAGGCGAATGTGGCTTTGGTTTTGGACTTAATTTCCTGGTGACCTGTGAACGCTTTTGCCAACTGGCCCAGCCTGAAAGCAGAATGTACTTTCTCAGCTGTGAAGCGCATCCGGTTTTAAGAAAAGACCTTGGCAGGTTTTATAAAACTCTGCCTTCCAGCCTTCAACCCTTTGCAAAACACCTGTTGGATAACTATCCAGAACAAGGCAAGGGTCTGCACAGAATAGTGTTTCAACAGCAACAGCGCCATTTCACCCTTGATCTGCTTTATGACGAGGCGCCTGCTGCTTTCCAGCAACTATCCATTCCCGCTCCGATTATTGATGCCTGGTACCTGGATGGCCACAGCCCATCCAAAAATGAGGCCATGTGGGATAGTAATCTTTTCAGCATCATTGCCAAACTCAGTAAATCGGGTTCCACACTGGCCACTTATTCTGTTGCCGGGATTGTCAGGGAAAATCTCAAGCAAGCTGGCTTTAACGTGAGCAAGCGCACAGGGTACGGCAATAAACGGCAAATGCTGTCCGCAGTAATGCCAGCTTCAGTCAATATGGCTGATCATCGCGATCAGTCATGGTCAAATCCCTGGACGAAAAAAGAGTCCACTGTCAGCAAAATCGGAATTATTGGTGCCGGTCTGGCGGGTTCTGCAACCGCACATGCACTTGCTCAACGAGGTTATTGCGTCAGTTTGCTGGAGAAAAATAACAGCATTGCCAGTGGCTCGTCGGGAAACCCGCGCGGTATTGTTCATTTCAACCCAGGGCGAAAATTAACACCTGCAAACCTGTTTCGCCTGTCCGCCTTCAGGTATGCGGTACGACATTATCGTAACCTGGCAAGGCGTCACAACTTTAGCTGGCAAGCAAGCGGGCTGTTGCAGCTGGCACGTGACGAAAAGGAGCTTGATGAATATCACAAACTGGTGGAGCAGCACCTCTATGATTCCGATTTCATCACAAGCCTTAATGCCAGGCAGGCTACAGAAATGTCAGGTTTGGTCATCAATGATGACGGACTTTTCTTTCCTCAGGCCGGCTGCCTTGACCCTGTTGCCCTATGCCAGGCATGGACAAACCAGGAAAATATAAAGCTTTTCACTAATCGGCAGGTGACAGAAATCAACTTTCACGGGGGGCAATGGCAGGTCGCTATAACTGCCCCGCATGGCCAAGAGTATCAAGAGTTTGATGCCCTGATTATTTGCAATAACGGAGCGACACCTGGCCTGGTTCAGCAAAATAACTACCCGGCTTTATTCAACTACGGTCAAACAGATTCCTTTAATTTTGACAGCTCACGACTAGAATCCGGCCGTGTGAAATGCGCTGTAAGAAAAAAGGGCTACGTCATTCCATGGGGTGACGAGGATGTCTCCCGTATTACTATTGGCGGCAGTTTCACCACAGATGAAAACATGTCAAATGAATCTGCTGCCATGCAAGAGCTTAATTTTCAGATGCTCCGCCATATATCGCCAGTTTTTCATCAGTTTCTGGAGGCAAATCAGAAAAACGGCAAAAGTAATATTAGCAGTAGACCCGGAAGACGATGCTCAACGCCGGACTATCTTCCACTCGCTGGTCCGGTTGAAAAGAACCGGTTAACTGCAAGCATCTATTCTGGCTATCAGCGTAATGCCCGACAGGAAATCAGGGCAACTCCTGATTATTATCCCGGCCTCTATATAAACATTGCCCATGGTTCCAGTGGACTGGTAACTACCCCGTTGCTGGGTGAATATATTGCATCGCTTATCAGCAGAGAGCCCCTGCCGCTTAATCAAGATGAAATAGG
>JAURCS010000004.1 GCA_030828385.1 Gammaproteobacteria bacterium | reverse complement strand
CCATCGCACCCCCGATCAGGGCGGTGCCAGCGGCTCCAGCGCCTGTCGCCAGGGCGCTATTCCCTTGCGCAACGCCGCCGCCGAAGCGCGCCGGGTGTTGGTCACTCGCGCCGCCGATGTGCTGGGCGTTCCCGTGGAACAGTGTCAGGTTGAAGACGGCACAGTTTCAGTAACAGGCGCCAATGATCGCTCCGTATCCTATACCACCTTAATCGCCGATGGCTTTGACACCAATCTGGACTGGAACGGCAATTACGGCAATGGCCTCAATGTCACCGGCCAGGCCACGCCCAAGTCAGTAGACCAGTATCGAGTGGTCGGTACCGGTGTGGCCCGCAAGGACATTCCCGGCAAGATACTGGCCACCACCGAATTCTGTCATCACGTCAGCCTGCCGAACATGCTGCACGGGCGCTGCATCAGACCGCCTGTCGCCAACGCCGTGCCGGTCAGTGTTGATGAAAACTCCATCGCCCCCTGGCCTGATGCCCGGGTCATCCGCGAAGGCGATTTTATTGCCGTGGTAGCCGACACCGAATGGCATGCCATCAAGGCATCACAGGCACTTATCGTAAACTGGAGTGATACCACACCGCCGTTCCCGCCCCAGGAAGAGCTGTTTGATTATCTGCGCAATGCACCGGCCGCCAGTGACAGTGCCCGCGGCGGCTTTCGCGGCACGCCCTATGAAACCGCGCCGGCGCTGGCCGCTATCAGCGCGGCCGCTCGCCAAATAGAAGCCGAATACGAAATACCGTTCCAGTCCCACGCGCGCATGGCGCCCTCATTAGGGGTGGCCGACGTACGTGAGAATGAGGCGCTGATTTATGCCGATACCCAGAAATCCCACAACACCCGCAACGGCATTGCCAAACTGCTGGGCATGGAACCGGAACAGGTGCGGGTCATCTGGAAACCAGGCCCGGGTTCCTATGGCCGCAGTGATGCAGACGAAGCGGCGTTCGAAGCGGCGCTGCTTTCCAAAATTACCAAACGACCGGTGCGGGTGCAGTGGATGCGCCAGGAAGGTCACGCCTGGGATCCCAAAGCCCCGGCCTGTGTAATCCAGTGCAAAGCCGGGCTTGATAGCGCCAACAACATTGCGGGCTGGTATTTCAAAACCCGCGGCTTCTCTGGCTGGGATGTCTATTTCAATGCCAACGATCCACAGGACACCCTGGTAGGCCAGCTCACCGGCTATGCCAAGGGCGACAGGCACAACTTCGGCGTCCCCGGCGAATCCTATCGCTTCACGGATTCAGTGGCGTTCTGGGAAACCGTGCCAGCGCTGCTCGATCGCGCATCGCCGCTGCGTACCTCGCACATGCGCGCCCCCCAGGAACCCCAGTTACATTTTGCCCATGAAAGTTTCATCGATGAGGTGGCAAGCGCCGCTGATCTTGATCCCATTGAGCTGCGCCTGAGCCACCTGCAGGATGAGCGCGAGATCGCCGTACTCGAAGCCGTCGCCAGACTCAGCAACTGGGACAGCAGGCCTTCACCTTCCAGCCGAAGCGAAGCCCGCGGCGAAGGCAACATCTTGCGCGGCCGCGGCGTATCCATGGCCACCAGCTTCGGCGGCTTCGTCGCCACGGTCTGTGAAGTAGAAGTGGACACCAGCACAGGTCGCGTCTGGCCACGACGTTTCTATGTGGCCCATGACTGCGGCCTCATCCTCAACCCCCGCAGTTTGCGCACCACCATCGAAGGCAACATCGTGCAAGGCACCAGCCGCACGCTGTGCGAAGAAGTGAACTTCGATGAAGCCATGGTGCGCAGCGAAGACTGGCTAAGCTATCCCATCCTGGATGTGATGGAAGTACCGGAAAGCATCGAGATCGACATGATCAATCGCCCCGACCTGCCACCAGGCGGTGCGGGTGAGCCTTCCCTTGTCTCTGTACCGGGCGCCATTGCCAATGCGGTATTCGATGCGACGGGAGTGCGGATCAGGCGTTTGCCATTGACACCGGAGCGGGTTAAGGCTGCGCTGAATGTTTGAATGTTTTTTTAATTAAAAGGCCAGGTTAGCTTGAAATAGTGGCGTTAGCGATATTTGCAACTTAGAAAATTAAAGATGAGGAAGTTGCTAAGTTGCAAGTGTCCTTTTCTTCTTAAAACAGGCTGGGTCATTACCAGGTGATTTGTATGCAACGTTTGCAGCTGCTGTGGCTTAACGAGACTCCTTTGATTTAAAAACCTATCCCTTAATTTGGCGGAAACCATTCCGCCAATTGCTGGCTCGCTTTCAGTTTTGACCGCTGATGCTGCATGGCCTGGGATATTTAGGGTCAGAGTAAAATTTATTTTATAACTTTGTAAACTACACCCAACTCAAATCAAACTCCCCAAACGGCAAATCCCGATACCGCCTCCCCGTAATCTGAAAAATAGCCTCCCCAATAGCCGACTGCACTGACGTCGCTCGATCATGCCCCATCCCTGCCAGCCAGTGATTGGTTTTAAAAAACTGGATATTGATTTGTGGTGGGTCTTCATTGATGCGTGAGATGGGGAAGCGGTCAAAATTGTTTTCCACTATATGGCCATCTTCCACATGGATGGCCTGGTGCATGGCGTCGTTATAGAACCAGGCGATCTGGCCTTCGATCTGTTTTTTGACTGACAGGGGATTGACGAGGCCGAAACCAGTTTCATGGGCGACGTCTACGCGCTCCAGTTTTAGTACGCCGGCTTTGCTGATGGAGACGGTGTGGACCATAGCGCTGATGGTGGCAAGGCCATTGCTTTCAGCGCCGCGTTCTTCCAGGGCGATGGCGCGGGCGCTGCCTTCGGGTAGAGGGGAATCCCAGTCGGCCATTTCGGCGGCCAGGTCCAGGGCTTTGATCATGTCGTCCTTGTAGGGCAGGTCGGTGCGGGCAATGAGTTCGCGGCGGTAGCGGTAGGGGTCCCGCCCAGCAGTATGGGCCATCTCGTTGATAAAACTTTCCCGGTAAAACTCATGGGCTGCCTGGCCTACGCCGCGTCTGGTGCCCGAAGGGATATGAAATTTTGTAGTGTGATTGGAGAAGCGGTAGTTGGGCACGAAGTAGCGTGAGGCCGTATCGAAGGAGGCCGTGGGGCCGAAGCCGTCTTCCTGCATGCCGGTTTGTACCTTGATGGCGATGGGCCAGCCGTCTGCGTCCAATGCCGCTTTCAGTCTGGCGACGCCCATGGCGCGATAGGTGGTGCCGATAAAATCCTCTTCCCGGGACCACAATAAATGAATGGGTGTGCCGCGATGGGCATTGGCGATCATGATGGCCTGTTCTGCCTGGGGCCCGTTGCCATTGCGCCCGAAGCCGCCGCCCAGATGGCATTGATGCAGGTAGACATTGGCCTCCGGGATGCCGGTAATGGTGGCGGCACTGAAGCGCGTTTCCTGGGGGCTTTGATCGCCAATCCAGATGTCCACCCGATCATCAGTCACCAGCACGGTGGCATTGCCCGGTTCCAAGCGGGCGCGGGGCAGGTAGGGGGTGGAGTAGGTGGCTTCTACTGTTTGTTCGCCGCTTTGCTCTGAATCTGTGAAAGCTTGCTCAACATCGCCCTGGTCGACACGCACGGTGCCGGGTTGGTCCAGGGAGGCTAGCAGGGCTTCCTGCATGTTGGCGCTATTGAAGGCGGCGTAAGCTGGCGGGATATCCCATTCGATGGGCATTTGTTTTACGGCCTCATTAGCCTGGTACCAGGTGTCTCCGATTACTGCCACGCCACCGCTGAACACGCGGCCGCGGGTGAGGGCGGGATCGGGAATGGGAAACTGGAATACTGACTGCACACCGGGCATGTTGGCAATGGCATCGAAGTCATAGCTTTTTACATCGCCGCCGTAGACCGGGCAGGTTCTTATGGCCGCCCACTTCATGCCGGGCAGGCGCACATCAATGCCGTATCGAGTCTTGCCGGTGACCTTGTCGGGGACATCCAGGTTCTTTTGTTCGGTGCCCATCAGGGTCCATTGTTCCGGGGGTTTGATGGTGATGGATTCGGGATTGGGATGAGGGGTGGCGGCGGCAAGATGGGCGATTTGGCCATAAGTAGTTTGAAGAGGGCTGGTTTGATTGCCGCTTTGGGCATGGGTGATGAGGCTGTCTTTGGCGCTGAGTTCTTCTACCGGCACATCCCATAAACTGGCGGCGGCCAGCAGCAGGCGTTCGCGGGCTTCGGCGCCGGCTAACTGTAAATAGTAACGGCCGTCGCGCACGGATGCGGCTTCATTGGTGCGCATGCGCCGGTACAGGCTGTCGGGAATGCCGCGCAGGCGCTGGCGATCACGGTATTGCGGGTCACCACCGCCATCAGGATCCTGTGCGCCATTGCCCGGGACATTAAGGGACCATTGTGGAGCCATCTCCCGACCATCGCGGTTCACCGAGGCATAGGTGGGGCGCACATGGCTCCAGTCACATTGCAGTTCTTCGCACACCATCATGGCGTTGGAGGTCCATACGCCCTGGCCGAGTTCGGTTTGGGCTATGCGGATTATTACGGTGTCGTCGGGTTCTATGACTACCCAGGCGTTTACTTCGAGGGTTTGCTCTATGTCTTCAGAGGCAGCTTGGGCGCTGGCGGATTTGGGGGGTAGCCAGAAACCCATGACGAAGGCGCCGGTAGTGGCGGTGGAGGCCTCCAGGAATTTACGGCGGGTGAGGGGGAATTTCTTGTTGGAGTCATGGGGCATGGGGGTAGGGTAATTGGATTTGTGGGGAAATCAAAGGGGATTGATGATTATGGGCGGACGGTGTCCGCCATGTCGGATGCGCTGCGCTTATCCGACCTACGGGGTTGTTTTGGGTATTTGAGTTGTAGCTGTTATTGAACAGCTGCGCTAGAATCTCGGCGCGTTGTGATCATGACGGCGCTATCAGTGCGTTAAGCACGTCTTGTTTATCCGTTTGTTTATTCATTTAGAAGAGAGACCACTATGTCCATGTATACATCCTCCGTTCCTGTTGCTATTCATTTCCTGGGTAACCTGTCAAAAATTCTGGAAAAGGGGCAGGCGTTTTGTGAGGAGAAAAAGATTGAACCAACCGTATTAACCTCAGCGCGTCTGGCACCGGATATGTTTACCCTGGCGCGTCAGGTGCAGATTGCCTGTGATGTGGCGAAAGGCTGTGGTGCCCGTTTGTCAGATACCGAGGCACCCAAGCACGAAGATACTGAAACCACTTTTGAAGAGCTGCAGGCGCGTATTCAGAAAACCATCGCCTTTCTGGAAACCCTGTCCGCTGACAGTATTGATGGTACCGAAGCCAAGGACATCCAGATCAAGGCCGGTCCCTACGAGCTTCAATTCACTGGTGCTGATTTCCTCAACAAGTGGGCGCTGCCAAATCTGTATTTCCACATTACTACGACCTACAGCATTCTGCGTCACAACGGCGTGGAAGTGGGCAAGATGGATTACCTGGGTTAATTGATTCTGCTTTGAAATCCCCTGGCGGATCCGATCGGGTCCGCTATTTTGCTCTCCTCTTTTTACTTTCTTTTTATTCCTTCCCTTGTCTTTTATTTGGCTCACGTTGGCGTGTTTGTGCTATCGCCACTATGGTGAAAGATAAGTAGTGTTATAAAAGCGTATGGCTAAATAGCCATACATTTGCTAAGGTGGAAAATCAATACTCAAGGATGAGTTGATTTTTGAGTGGGATGAGCTGAAAAATCTGGAGAACTACGCCAAACATGGCGTTACCTTTGAAGAAGCGCAGTATGCTTTTCTCGATATAAATAAGATCCTGCTCAGGGATGAAGCCCACAGTTTTACAGAACAGCGGTTTTATTGTCTTGGGCTGGATAGGGGCAAAGCCGGTGTGTTGACGGTAAGGTTTACTTACCGTAAAGAAAAAATTCGAATCTTTGGCGCCGGGTATTGGAGAAAAGGAAGACGACTATATGAAGACGAAAATAAAATACAGCGAAGGACCCATTGATATAGCGGATCTGAAGGATCTGGTCAGGGTGCCTGATTTTCTACCTTCGCCGGATGAAATTGCCCGACGTATGGATAAAACCAAAATTACCATTACGTTAAGCGCTGACAGTGTGGAGTTTTTCAAAAAGAAGGCCCGGGAGCATGACCTGCAGTATCAGTTATTAATCAGACATATCCTGGATGAGTACGTGGCGCATCAAATGCAGAATGAAAAGGAAAATGAAAAGACTAAATCCGGAAAAGCACACTAATTTTTCAGCTATTCTTTAATCAGGTTGAGGCAGGTAGATAGGACTATGAAGATTTCATATTTTGAAGATACTGACACTCTATACTTTGAGTTTGGCAACAGTATCGATACAGAAACCAGAGATCTGGATGAGAATACTATTCTGGATATGGACTCACTGGGGAATATTGTTTCCATCACCATGGAGCATGCGAGTACCCGAACTGATGTCCATAATCTCACCGTATCAGGTATACATGCCTGATCATTTCCTTATATTTATAGAAACCACTCACTCCTACAAATACAGATAAGAACCATCAGGTCGTACATACGGTTCGCCCTGGTACAGTCCTTCGGTTCTTGCGGCATCTATCTCGCTAATCAGGTTCACCTGATCTTTATGGAAGGAGGCGCCAATGCCGGGTCGGTCGTTGGGGTAGAGTTTGCCGTCTCTCAGATCGTAGCTGTCATTGACATAGTCTTCCAGCGGGAAGCGGCCGATCTCGTTGATGATGGGGCCGCTGATGGCAAACAGGCAATGGCTGACGGCGGCGGTAGACAGTGGCGCGGTAAAGTGGGGCACGATGCCGACATTGTGGGCCTCACATAACGCGGCAATTTTCATAAAGGGCGTCACACCACCCACATTGGGCATCGAGGCGCGCATCCAGTCCACCAGGTTACCTTCCACCAGCGGGCGGATACCGTCCATGATGTCGCCGAACTGCTCGCCAGCGGCCAGTGGCACGCTGACCTGGTTACGCAAACGTTCAAACTGAACGGTATCAGTGATGGTACGTAGCGGGTCTTCCACAAAAAACGGATTCAGCGGTTCCAGCAGATTACAAAGGCGCGTGATGTCCGGCAGGTCAAAGCGGGTATGGGCATCGAGAATCCAGTCGCCGTCATCGCCAACGCCCAGGCGCATCTGTTCGGCAACGCGGGCGGTTTGATCAACGGCTTTGCGGGCATCGAAATGCCCGGTCTCATCGTAGTCAACACCATGGAAGCGTACCGCGCGGTAACCGGCATCCATCACCGCGCGGGCATTGTCGCGGGCGTTGTTGACGTTCAGGGTGCCGTAGCTCTGGTAGCACTCTACGTGATCGCGTGTGCGTCCACCAAGCAGTTCATACAAGGGCACGTCCAGCGCCTTGGCTTTGATATCCCACAGCGCGCAATCCAGTGCGCCCATGGCATGAATTTTTTCCCGACCCGGCGGATAGAACTTGTTGCGGTAGAGTTTGCTCCACAGGTATTCGGTGCGAAAGGGATCTTCGCCGATCAACAGGCCGGCAATATCTTCCAGCAGGTCCTTGGTGCCGCCCTGGCCGATGCCAGTGATACCTGCGTCGGTTTCTATCGTAACCAGTATCTCACTGAGGTTGATCCAGTCCGACAGGCCGTTGGTGCCGGTGGGGTTCCACAAACGAATGCGGGTGATGCGGGTGTCGCTTAAAGCGCCCTGGGCCTGTTGAGTAAGGCCGGCGTTCAGGATCGGTGCGGTCACGAGACCCATCGCGATGGCTTGGCATAAACGACGTCGTTGCATGGTGAATTCCCCTAAAGTTCTTATGCTTGTTGTCAGGGTGATGAGCATAACGCAGATGATGTTTGTAACCAATAACAGGGGCGAACAGAAAGCTGTAGAGAGAAAGCTGAAGAGAGAAAGCTGAAGAGAGAAAGTTGTAGAGAGTTAGCTGGAGAGAAAGATGAGCGAAGACGGAACCAATAATATTGATAGCGCAACAGTATGCAAGGTGGATACACCCCTGACCAAACTCTTCCCCTATTAGCTTATGAAACCGCTAGAATAATCACACTATGGATTCCTTAATTGCAGACACTGAATCAAGCCTCCGTCTGGGAGTATTTCTCAGCTTTTTTGTTGTGCTGGCGCTGCTGGAGCTGGTGATCCCCAGACGAAAGTTGCGTTATTCCAAACTGCAGCGCTGGGCCAGCAATATTGGCTTGAGCATTTTTAATACGGTTTTTTTGCGACTGGTAATTCCCATTGCCGGTGTCGGCACAGCCCTGCTGGCCAGTGACAAAGGCTGGGGCTTGTTGAATCACGTTGAACTGCCGTTGTGGTTGAGCACTATCGTGTTTTTGCTGATCTTTGATGTGACCATTTACTGGCAACATCGTATCTATCATAGGGTACCGGTGCTATGGCGTTTTCATCGCATGCACCATACCGACATGGATTACGATTTTACTACCGGCAGCCGTTTCCATCCGGTGTCTATTTTGATATCGACCCTGATTAAAGTTGGCCTGATATTGTTGATGGGGCCGCCTGCTATTGCGGTGGTGTTGGCGGAAGTGATTTTAAATGCCACCTCCATGTTCAATCACAGCAATATCAAATTGCCCGACTGGCTGGATCAACGTTTGCGTAAAGTGATTGTGACGCCGGATATGCATCGCATCCATCACTCTGTGGAACGTAGCGAACATGACAGGAATTTTGGGTTTAACCTGAGCTGTTGGGACAGGATTTTTTCCAGTTACCTGGACAGGGCAGAAAAAGATCAGACAGAAATGGATATCGGCATCAGGGGCTTTCAGGATAAAAAATCCCTGAACATGTTTACGTTGTTATTCCAGCCCTTTGATAATCCGTCGAAACCTGTGCTGGATAAAAAGGGTTAGTTGCCCCTGAGAAACAGCCTTGGTTGCAGGCAGCGGTTTGGATTCAGAGCTTTCGCACTCTGATCTTGCGGCCCTTTATTTTTCCTTCCGATAAAATCTTCAGCGCATCGCGCGCCACTTCCCGTTGCACGGCCACATAGGCAATAAAATCAAACAGATCTATTTTGCCGATTTGACTGCCATCCAGTTCCTTGCCTGCTGTCAGCGCACCCAGAATATCGCCGGGACGTAACTTGTTCTTGCGACCACTGTCCAACATTAGCGTCACCATGGGGGCTTTGGCAATGTCGTTATTACTGGCCAGTGGCAGCGTTTTAAACAGCGGCGGTTTTTCAAGATAGGCGCCAATGGCCTGCACCTTTCGGATTTCCGAGGGCTGGAAAATACTCAGTGCCAGGCCTTCCTTGCCGGCGCGCCCGGTGCGGCCTATGCGGTGCACATAGATTTCCGGATCCGGCGAGATTTCATAATTCACCACCAGGTCCAGATCCTTGATATCCAGCCCGCGCGCTGCCACGTCGGTCGCAGTCAACACACTGATACTTTTATTGGAGAAGCGTACCAGTACCTGGTCCCGTTCTTTCTGTTCCAGATCGCCATGTAAAGCCATGGCCTGAAAACCATACTGCTTCAGTTCGTGGGCCAGATCCTGACATTGCTGTTTGCGCTGGCAGAACACCACGCAGGATTCCGGTTGATAGTTTCTCAGCAGAGTGACCAATGCCGTGGTTTTCTGATCCCGTTCTACTTCAAAAAACCATTGTTGAATCACGCTGTCGTCATGCAGGCTTTCGACTTTGATTTCTACCGGCTGCTGCTGCACGTTGTGACTGATGTCTTCAATAAGGTCGGGGTAGGTTGCCGAGAACAACAATGTCTGCCGTTGCTTCGGGGTGTAATCAATGATGGCTGAGATGTCTTCCAGAAAGCCCATGTCCAGCATGCGATCGGCCTCGTCCAGCACCAATGTGGCGACGGCGTCCAGTTTCAGTCTTTCTTTCTGGCAGTGTTTCAGAATCCGTCCTGGCGTGCCCACCACCACCTGGGCCGGATGCTCCAGCGAGGCAAACTGCGGACCCATCGGGGTGCCGCCGCACAGGGTAAGAATCTTGGTATTGGGGATGGGGCGCGCCAGCCTGCGTAATTCCTTGCTCACCTGATCCGCCAGTTCCCGCGTCGGGCACAGCACCAGCGCCTGGGTCTGGAATAAACCCGGATTAATCTTGTTTAACAAACCAATGCCAAAGGCGGCTGTTTTACCGCTACCGGTTTTGGCCTGGGCTTTGACATCCTTGCCGTCGAAAATCACCGGCAGACTCTGGGCCTGGATCGGGGTCATTTCGGTATAACCCAGCGAGTCGAGATTCGCGAGAAACTCGGGCGACAGAGGCAGACTGGAAAAGACGGAAGTAGTCATAAGGTTTGTGGCCGCAAAAATGAGCGCAAGGTAACGTGAATGGCGCTGTGATACCAGTGGTTTTATGGCAAAAGAACAATTCCTGGCCTATTTTAAAAGAGGAAATAACAGGAATTGCTATAGTCCCGAATTGGGACTATATTATCGCGAGCTGGTTCAATTGAGAATTATTGCAGTATCTACATTAAAGAGTTTTTGGGAAAAGACCCCAAAATATGAAGATTCCAGAGCGCCGTTATTGGCCTGGTACCGGCATGCCCTGACGGCAGACTGGGACACGCCGTCTGCCATAAAAAATGATTTTGCCAATGCCAGTATTTTGCAGGATGGACGAGCAGTATTTAACATTGGTGGTAATAAATACCGCCTGGTGGTCTGGAAAAATTATAGCTATCGAGTTGTTTATATTCGCTTTATTGGCACTCACGAACAATATGGCCGTATTGACCCTAAGACAATTTAACTCAATAGATGAATATAAAACCCATTAGAAACAATAGCGACTATAAGAAAACGCTGAAGGAAATTGAGCGACTTATGGGTGCTGCAACCAATAGCCCGGCAGGGGAAAAACTGGATGTCTTGACCACGCTGGTGGAAGCCTGGGAAAGGATTCATTTTCCCATGGATATGCCAGACGCTGTTGATGCCATTAAATTTGAGATGGAGCAGAAGGGACTGACGGTAAAAGATCTGGAACCCATGATTGGCCGGTCAAACCGCGTTTATGAAATACTGAACCGCAAAAGACCGCTTACCTTGAAAATGATTATCCGCTTACACAGGCAATTAAATATTCCGGCGGAATGCCTGATTCGCCAGGCATAGGTTTACAGCTCATTAAGAATCTGGCCGCCAATGTCGAAACTTTTAATACGTGCTTCATGGTCATAACAATGGCAGGTCAGGATCAGCTCGTCGGCCCGGGTTCTTTCCAGAAAACGCTCAATAAACTGTTTCACTGAGGCTTTGGTTCCCACTGCGGATTCACACAAAACCTGCTCCGCCATGGCAATCTCCTGGGGCGACGCAATATCTGTCAGGTCATCTGCCGGTGGTTTAAGGGGGCCGGGTTGACCGCGGCGCAGGTAGATAAAGCCCTGCATGACGCCGCGCATTAATGCCTTTCCTTCCTCATCAGTGTCAGCACCGAAGATATTAATGGCAGCGCCACAGTAAGGTTCGCTTAACTGCTCTGAAGGCTGGAACTGTTCCCGGTAAATGGCCAGCGCATGATCGAGTTGATCCGGCGCAAAGTGAGAGGCAAACAGATAGGGCAGACCCAGCGCGGCAGCCAGCTGTGCGCCAAACAGGCTGGAGCCAAGAATCCATAAAGGGACTTTTAAACCATTGCCGGGTATCGCCTTGATGTTCTGGTGGCCTTCATTGAAATAATCCTGCAATGCCTGCACATCCTGGGGAAAGGTTTCGTCGGCGCGAAAATTATCACGGCGAATGGCATAGGCGGTTTTGCCATCGGTGCCCGGTGCCCGGCCCAGACCGAGATCGACACGGTTCGGGTAAAGTGAGGCCAGCGTGCCAAACTGTTCGGCAATGATCAGCGGCGAATGATTGGGCAGCATCACCCCGGCGGCGCCGACACGAATAGTGCTGGTGCCTTCTGCCACATAACCCAGCGCGACAGAGGTGGCCGCACTGGCGATGCCGGTAGAGTTATGGTGCTCGGCCATCCAGTAGCGTTTATAACCCTTGCGCTCGGCATGCTGAGCCAGGTCACGGGAGTTGACCAATGCATCACGCACTGTGCCGCCTTCAACTATGGGGGCAAGATCGAGCAGGGAAAAGGCTTTCAGGGATGGCACAAGATATCCTTTCTGAATTCTGGGTTAACTTATGGGGCAGTCACTTTTTCTAAGTGGATAAAGGATAAAGGATAAAGGATAAAGGATAAAAAATATGCAGTAAGGAAAAATAAGTTATGCATTAAGCGCGTAAGGACTTAATGCCAAATCCATACTGACATTTTGCATTGTATAGGCTGTATTGGTTGAACTTGATCAGTCCGGGATTCGGTCGAACCAGCTCGACCATCGTCTGTTTGTGTCGGTCTGTCACTTTCTAAGAACAGTATGACTTACTGGCTAAGCTACTGGCACGAAGACGGCAGATAGTTGGCAGGGATCGCTGTGCCATCGTTGCCGGGTTGGCAGCGCCAGGTCATGGAACCATTGGCATTGGTCTGCCCATGTAGATCAAAAGCGGTTGTATAGGCGCCCCAGTCTGAATTGAACTCGGTCAAGTTCATCGTAATATTCAGTCTTCCGTTTTGCGGATTATCCAGCCTCCAGAGTATCTGTTGAATCCTGTTACCCACTGGACCCTTGATCAGTCTTGCTTCAGTTGCATCACTGGGCAGGCGGTTATTTTCTTCGAAGAAGAGCTCAATTCTCATCCTTTCCTCTTCGGCAAAGATCAGTCCTTCCTCTATGGCCGCGGTTACCAGCGAACGGTTATAGGCGGGAATAGCGACGGCGGCCAGGATGCCAATGATAGCCACCACAATCATTAATTCCAACAGGGTAAATCCAGCGTTTTTTGGTGTGGCCGTGGGGGCGCAGGCATTAATTAGTTGTCATATTGCAGTCCAGTTCCAAAATTAAAGATCAATACAGCTCATATTCTCCCAGCATAACAAAGATTTCAAGTCGGGAAAAAGCAATGAGTTAGCTAACGACACGGCTGGAATAAACCCAGGAAAAGGGCTGGTTTATGGCAACCAGCCACTCTATTCATGGTTTACCAGCTATACCCGAATTCAATTTCGAACTGATGCATTTTCAGCTCGATTTGCTGGGTTGGATCAAAGGGATTGGGTCCGGTAATTTTCTTTTCCGGCGCATACATCAGGCTGAAACTGTATTCCTTGCCGTTGTCCAGCACATGGGTAAAGCCGGTAGTAAAGTGATTTTCGATAACCCCCGGGGCCATCATATTGAACAGCACCTGCTCATCGCGAATCGGCTGCTTGCCATGGCTGAAGCCAACACGCAGGGTCCAATCCTGCATACTGGTGGGTACCCACTGGTAACCAAATTTGTGGGTAGTCATATCATCCCAGCCAAAACCTGCGCCACGTGCACCACCCAGGCATGAGCCCAGATCAGTGCCACCGGCACCGGCCGTCGGGCAGCTGAACAAATTGGAAAGAGGATTACCTACCGAGTCAATTTCATTGAACTGGGTATGTTCGATATCGTAATGAAAGATGGCGGTCGGGCTCAGGTTGAAAGAAATCCCGGCACGGACGCTTGCGGGAACATCAAAGCCACCATTTTGGGCAAACAGATCACTGTAGTCATCAAACTCGGACATTTCGATCTGGCTCTGGTAACTCAGCGCGACATTGATACGCTCCGATACATCCCATATAAAGCCTGCCTTGAAGCCGGCGCCATAAGAATAGTCGCGGGAGTTATTGGTCAGTGAATCCGGCATGGCAGTACCACCGGAAGCGGCAAAAGTCTGGGTATAGGGTGTAAATGCCGCGAAGCCGTTTCCTTTGAAGGCCTGTCCGGCAAGCACCAGTGCTACGCCCCAGGCGAGTTTTCCATTACGTTTGGAATAACTGATGTCGCCAAAGGCTTGCATCAGGTCGACTCCTGCTTCACCGGCACCGTAGGGGCCAGGCAAGCTCATTACCGGCGCAGGGCCACCTGGACCATCAGGGTCATACGTGGCGCTACCACCGATATAATCTGTATTCATACCACCACGGCCATAGAGTGAAAGGCCAATAGCCGTGTCTTCGTTCAGATCCCAGGTGCGGGCAATATAGGGAATCGGGAAAAACTCGCTGCCGCTATCCACTTCGCCCTGGTCAATGGTAAAGGCACCGCCCTGACCATTGGCCAGACTGGCGGAGGCATTAAAAGAGCGTCTTGGAGAAAAGATGGAGATGCCGCTCTCGAATTTATTACCCAGCACTACAGCGGAAGCCGGATTCACCGAGGTAGCGATAGCTTCCTGTGGCGTGGCTGTGCCAGCGCCGGCCAGTGCCTTGTTCTTGGTGCCAAGACCATGGGTAAAGTAACCGTTGGTGGCAAAAACCAGCGGACTTGTGGTGATTAGGGCGAGGGCGATACCTGCACGAAGTGAACGAACATTTCTCATGATAGTTGGCTTTCCCGGGTATTGTAGAATGATGTACGCAGCGTATTTTCGCTACTACAGGTCCAAAAAGGCGGCAATTCTACCAGCTTTTTCAGGTTCGGCAATAAAACCGTCTCATTGGTAGGTTTCAGGGTAATAGGTCTAATTTGGCACTGGGAGGTCAGGGGGAACATTTATTCCGTGTTCCCCCTGTTTAATAGTTACTGATGCTTATGCAGTTTTCCGTGGTTAACGGGAAAATCGCACCATGCGTGTGCCCTGAAAGGAGCCCACATAAACATTCTCATTCACCTCAATGGCCACCGAGACACCATTGATCAGGGCGCGACCCTTTGAGTCATAAATTTCACTGACCGCCGAGGTGCCCGGAACGATCTGAACTACCTTGAAACCCTGCAGGCAGGGGCTGTCGCTGTCAGCGGGACAATTACCATTAATGCCTTTAACGCCTGCCGCCAGAATGTTGCCATTCGGGGTCCAGGTCAGATTGTCAGGCATGAAGCCAAGGTCAACCTGGGCGACTTCCTGCTGAGTGCTTAGATCGTACTTGTGATAATCGCTGGTGGTCCAGCCACTGATATAGGCATAACGACCGCTTTTGGATACCAGCACACCATTGGGGTAGCCAATTTCCGTACCGGGTAAAACCGTTTCACCATCTTCAGAATTCCACATGGCGACATTGCCGGTAGGCTCACCGCTAAAGACATTATCGCCCTCACCCAGAAAAGCGGTTGGTCGGGTAGCTACATAACTGCCATCGGGCAGGGCAGCGACATCGTTGTAGGGTACATCGGCAAATACACAGCCACGCCAGGCCAGACGCCAGCTATTACCCTCGGCTTCCAGTTCGTACATCTCCATGGATTCACGGACATTGTGGTTCACCACGTAAAACTGCCATTCACCGCTGCTGCGCTGGGAAAGGGATAGGCCATGGGGGCTGACCTGGTCGCCAATTGTGCCAGTACAGGCAGCATCACCCCAGCCGCTTTGCGGTGCATCGGTAATAGTCATGGGCGTAAAAGTTTTGCTTTGCAGGTTAAACAGGTCAATCGGGTGATCGTCACCTTCGCCGAACTTGGCGACAATCAGGTAACGGCCATCGGGAGTCACTTCAAAATCTTCCGGTGCCCGGGTGCCACAAATCATTTCCGCATCCTGATAAGTGCCGCAGTCCAGCAGGGGCGGCCTGAACGCACCGGGTTGAGCGAGAGATACTGTGGTAGCCAGTGAGGCCAGCGTACCCAGTAATAGAGACAGGCAAAGTGTTTTGTTCATGATGATTTCCCGGTGTGCTTATTGTTGAGTTGGATTTCGCTCTTGATGGCGAACTGTATTGTAGAAAGATAATCCTTAATGGTATCAGTGTAAAACCCGATAAAAAATATAATCAGATTATTTAACGCCACAAGTCGTGAATTGATAATGATTTGCAGCAGGCCCAATTTTTGGCACTATTGATTGGCAGGAATTACCAATAACAACAATTAAAAGAAGCATTCCAAATGAACTCATGGCAACGCTGGCTGCAGGCACCTCAAACACACATTTTTCGCCGCGCGCTTTTCCAGATCCATTTATGGTTGGGTATTGGTCTTGGGCTGTATGTGCTGGTTATCTCACTCAGTGGCACAGCCTTGTTGCTGAAGTCACCTTTCTATACCTGGTTTGAACCCAAGACTCTGGTTCCCCTGGAAAGCGAGCCGCTTACGGGCGCTGCCCTGAAAGAACGTATGGCTGAAGTCTATGTGGGTTATGAGCTGGGGTTTACCATTGAGGGGTTTGAGGATGATGAGGCGACCTTTATCGTGCTGGAAAAAGACGGCGAGTATATACCCCACTATTTTAATCAGTACACCGGTGAAGATATCGGGCTGGCCCGACCCTGGCCCATTGTGGCGGTGGAATGGGTGGCGGATGTGCATGATGAACTGATGCTGGGGCGGGATCTGGGGCGCAAGATCAATGGCATTGGTGGCGCCCTGTTTGTGTTGATGAGCTTCACCGGTCTGCTGATCTGGTGGCAGGGGAAACGACGCTGGTGGGAGGGTCTGGTGATATTACCGGGCAGTTCTCGCTCACTGTTGTGGCAGCTGCACAGCTTTTTTGGCTTCTGGGCCTTGATATTGATGATCGCCTGGGGTGTCTCCGGTTTTCAGCTGGGCTTTCCGAGGCAGATGGCCGCTATTCTGGAGTTTTTCGGCAGTGCGGGGGATGTGATTCGACCCCGTGATGGCGTCATGGGGTTTTTCCGCAAGGTGCATTTTGCCGAGCCCGGTGGACAGAATGTTATAGTCCGCTGGAGCTGGATTCTCGCCAGTCTGCTGCCAACCCTGATGTTTGTCACTGGTTTGATTGTCTGGTGGCGCCGGGTTGTTATGCGCTGGTATCGAAACAGTTTCAAGTCTCAAGCTGGCGGGATAAAGGAAAAAGGATAAAAGATAAAGGTGGGCGGTGCAGGGAAGCGTCGGGAGATAAGATGCTATTGTGTAAATACCTGCAGGCAAATTATTAACCCGCAGTGCAAAACATAACATTAAAGATACTTTTCAGGATAAACAGGTCGGATAAGGCCGCAGGCCGCCTTCCGACATTTGCCGCTACATTGCTTGGGTGCCTTCGGACAACATGTCGGAAGGCGCTGCGCTTTTCCGACCTACAAGGGTGTTCTGCTTGAAACTTGCAACTTGTGACTTGTTACTTGGTATACTGCGCGCTTTCATTTTTCACAACTAATTTAACAAACCCAATCTGAGGGGGATTTTCAATGGCTGAAGCTCCAGCTACTCCGGCAATAACCGCACCTGTTTCTCTGACGTCATCGGCGCACAAGGGACTGCGAATCAAGAATATTGGCAATGCGGATCATATTGCACCTAGTCATTTTGCCAAGATTTATACACCTGAATTTGCCAAGGCAGGGACTGATTACCCGATTATTTTTGTCAGAGACCCGGACACAGGGACATTCTTTTCTGCTGTCATGTGGGGTCTGGAACCGGGTGAAAACCTGTTTGTGAATGAAGGCCGCTGGGAGGGGGGATACTTTCCTGCTTCCGTTCGCTGTTATCCGTTTGCCATTCAGCCAGATACCGAAAACAAGGAGCGCCTGTTTATTGGTATTTATGAAACCGCCAGTATCGTTAACAAGGAAGAAGGCAATCTGATCTTCAACGATGACGGCACGGAAACCGAATGGATGGTAAACGTCAAGGAATTCCTGGTACGGGTTTTTCAGCAGGAAGAGATGACCAAGCAGTTTGCCAATAAGCTGAATGAGCTGGAACTGCTGGTACCGCAGACACTGACCGTTAATATCCCGGGCGTTGAGACACCCAAGGAAGTCAGTGGTTTCTTTGTGGTAGATCGTGAAAAGCTGGCGAACCTGCCGGACGAGACTATTCTGGAATTACGCAAAAGCGGTGCACTTGAAGTGATCTATAATCACATCATGTCGCTGGAATCTCTGGATAAGTTATTGCGAAAGAAAAATATCGCACCCAAGATTGAGGAATCTGTTCAGACTACCGAGGGAAGTTAGTCTCAAAGCATTGACAGGGTTCTGAATTTTCAGACAAAAAAGGCCGGGCTTTTTAAAACCCCGGCCTTTTTTTTGCCTTAAGTTATTTGATGGCGATTTCAACCATCACTTCATTGCGCCGCATAAAGGGCGGTCTGAAAGGCGCGTTGTAGGCTGCAAATTCAGCCTCTCCGGTTATTTCTACGCCAGCTTTTTCCAGCTTGTTCATCAACTCGTCCTGGTGCTTTCTAATATTCTTGTCAGTCCAGCGACCTGAAAAGCCGAGCACGGCCATGGTACGAGATGGTACCTGGTGCAGTTTGACATCAGCACTGCTGGGAATCGGTGCGCTATCAATTGTAAAGTGGAGCGGTAAAACAAAGGCGACCTTCCAGCCTTCGGAGGTGGCGGACTGCTGAACCGGTGCCGTCATGGCTATCTTTTCACCCTTTGTCGCGTTGGCAGCTGAAGCCGAATCACGCTGAATGACCGGTGCGGTCATTTCGATTTTTTCCTGCCCGGTGTTGGCTCCGGTGATGTACTTGAACAGACGACGGAAGCCGATATTGTTGGCCTTACTGCGCTCATCAGTGTCAACAATGGTCTGCGCAATCACAAAGGGTTGATAGCGGCGATATTCAATATCATCGACGGCTTCAATGACTTCAAAATTTGGCTCTTCAATAGCCATGGCAATGTCTCCACCCGGGACCAGGACAGGCAGTACCAGCAGGGCCAGTATATATAAAGCAGTTACCGGGATTTTTTGAATGCATGTTGTTTGTTTCATACACCATGTTACGTAATAGTGGGTGAAATAGATTACGGCCAGTGTCAGCTACTTTTATTTTGGCTAGCCCGTGGGTCCTGTTGATGTGCGATTATGGACTGACACTACTTTAATCCATTAGTTGAAACAAAACGATTGTAATCCTGAGTAAGGTTTTGTACTTCAGCCAATCCGGGATTGATTTGTTCAGGAGATAGCGATTCGTTCTGTAAATAATCATACGCTTTTAGAATAGATTTCTTCATTTCTGAAAGGTAGCCGGCAATCGACTGGTTTTTTCGCAGGGCAGGTTCAATGTAATAGTTGATATTTGGAGCTGGCACATCGGAGCACACCCATTCTCCTCGACCCACCGGGCTCATTACCGCCTGGCACTGTCTTTCCGTCTTGTATTTTGCGGTGCCGGTTTCGTAGTTGCGCAATGGTGCTTCAAGCGCAATAGTCGCAAGCGTATGGAGAAGCCGGTCCTGTTGCAGATAAAGTGAGGCGAGCTGGATATCCTTGCCTGCAAAATCATCTTGCTCTAACAAACTGCGGATTTCTCTTTTATGCATGACGGACAGCTCCTCGGCACTGTTGGAATAGCCAAACACCAGTTCTTCTTTTGCTGCTGTCAGTTTCCATTGGGTAAAACGCGCCAGGGACTGTTCACGCTGCTCACTGCCTACCGGAAAATTCAGACGTGCAATGTGTAATTGCAGATGCATGTAATCATCAACCATCTGCCAGTTACCCACGGAATCATAAATCGTCATCAAGGCGTTGAGTATCGGTAGCTGATCGGAATGATTAAGGCCGACGTTTATGCGGCTGTAGTAGAGCGCTTTTTCATAAGTCTTTGCAGCGTTTGCTTGCCGGGAAAGTAACTGCTCTGACTGCCCCAGAAGTAACAGTGCCTTGGTCAACTCCTCCAGGGGTAGTGGTTGAATGGCTTCAAGCTCTGCCACTAATTTTGCGTAGCCAGATTTTTCTTCCAGCAGACGCGCATCAGCATCTGTGCCCAGGAGAGGATCGGAAGCAGAGGATGATGGCATTGCCCACATGCTGGTCAGCATGCAAAGGAAAAAGCCGGGCAGTGTGCGGTATGGCATGGGTGATCAGAATTCAATGGCCTGCGCATCTGCCATGATTAGGTCATGATAGACAGGAAGTGACCAACCCTGTGCTTCGAGCTTATCAAGGTTCTCATCAACGAGGCGCAGATAGTTTGCCTTGTTGCCATACAGCTGGCGCAGCTTGGCTTTTGAAAACGGCACTTCGTAAACGGATAAGCGGCAAACCACAGACATCTCCTCATCCTGCCCCGGGGATAGGGTGTTGCCGGCAACATATTGTGCCACCGGAACATCGACATAGGGGTTGCGAATACCGCCTACAGGGTTGCCATGTTCATCGAGGACCATCAGGGAGCCATCGTTATTGACGTTTCGATCAATTAATACGCGATCAGCGCGGGGGGGAATAATGCCCTTGTCGACCCACTGCAGCAAGTGATGCAACGCGACTGAAAAATGCACCTCAAGGGGATATTCGGTGGGTTTGTTTTCGCATAGTTGTGGTGTCATGCGAGGATTATGACGTGCCATCAAATGGCCGATGCCGGTAAATTCATAGACGCGGAACTGGTTGCCTGGTTCATCACCATCCTGCACCGCCGTGGCCACATTCATGAATTCATGCTGGGTAGGCATCTGGATCATGGGAACATCTACCGGCAGAATGCGAGAGCCATTGGAAGTGGGTTGAAAGCCATCAAAAATATTGCTGCCATCGGCAAGTTTGAAAATTGCGTGAGAGGGCAGGTAATCAGTCAGTATGCGTGAGGTGGCGGAAGTGCCGAACAGGATGACCTTGCGCAGACCACTATTGGCAATGGGGCTGCTATCACTTTTAATCAGTGCGCCGGTCTGTGCCAGGATCTCACTGATCTGGTTATTACTGACCATGAGATTGGCATAGCGTTGCGGGTTATGCAGCTGCGCATGCTCCAGTCCCATGGTGGTGACTTCCACCGCAATATGGCCTGAATCCATGATGTAAACACTGTTATGTTCAAAGCCGTGTGCAAATCCGGCTGGATGCATGGGTTCGGTAATCACAAGGCCACTAAAACGGTCCATGTCTGCAGGTCGTCTTACCACCAACCGTGCGGTATAGGGGCTGCCATCTGCATTGCCCGAGATGGTGTATTCATCAGCCACGTAATCGAAGTGATCCATATCATAGCCCGGCCATTGGCCAAGGGCAGAGTTATAGGGAGTACCCGGCCCGGTAAGTGGACTGATTGAGGGAATGGAAACCGTTGTTGGCTGCGCAGGCAGGTTCTTGGGCGCCATGAAGCCACGCTGGGCACTCAGGGGGAAAGACAGCAGAAGCAGTGTCAGCATGAAACTCAGTGCAACGGTAATTTTTTGCTTCACAAGGGAATCCTCTTTTTTATTATTGTCGGGGAAATGAAGAATACGGTGACCTTTGAGTATTGTCTACTCTCCTTGAAGGCCTGAATTTGCTTCTATGGGATTGCCACAGGTGTTTAGCTGATCAAGAGGGTTCTTGACCTGTTCCAGGTCAGTTCTAGATCAACTCCATCTCCGTGAGAAAACGATTGGACTCGGCAATGGAGGCTTCCATGTCGCTAATCAGCTGGGAGATATCACCCTCAATGGTAATAAGCTCTGAACGAAGGGAAGCTATGGCGCGGGAATTGAGGTTGTGCTTGAGGAACAGAACCTGGTCACGGAAGGCATTGATCACCGGTTCCATCTTGGTTTCAGCCGTATACATCGCCTTTATCAGTTGGTTATAACGGACCCGGGTCTTGCGAAGACTATTTTCACTGGAACGACGCAGATCCTGATTTGTGTAAAGATTCAGTTCTTCTTCCCACTCCTCAAACAGATCTGCCGACACGGACTCCACGGCGCGGATACGATCACTGACATCCTTTGCACGGGATTCGCTTTCCTCGAATTCCTCTTCCAGGGTTTCATAGGTGCATTGCAAATCGCCCCCGTCAAAATTCAGCAGCGTGGAAAACTGTTCCAGTGCAGAACTGAACTGAACCTTGGCTTCTTCCTGGGAATCGCGGGCTTCTTCTACCCGGTCTACCAGAATGTCGCGCTTATGGACGCCAATCTGCTCCATAGCGGAGTAATAGGCACTACTGCAACTGCCTAGAAACAGAGCAGTCGAGAGCACAAGGATGGGGCGGCAATTCAGGGTCATGGCAGATCTCTTGAATGAATAAAAATGCTGTTCAGCCTTGCTTGGTGTCCTTGATCGCTGCAATCAGCTCTTTGTTGCGCTTGTCCGCCAGGTGGTTGTGAACGATAAACAGGGCATGGATTACTCCGGGAATCCAGAATGCCAGCGTCAGTATAATACTGAGAATGGTCTGGACTGGTTTGCCGCATAAAAAAACGGCTAAAGGTGGCAGAAGGATAGCCAGTAAATAGCGCATATGGTTGATCTCCTGAATGCGAGCTGTTGCGAGGAAATTAATGCTGGCAACAGTAGTTGATTTGCTGAAGATATTAGCTGGGATTCACGGCAAAGTGGAAATACAGGGAGTCTCGCTCTGCCTGGCAGGCTATTCAGCCAGAGGCTAGTAGCGGAAGGTATAGGTGAACTTGACGCTCAGATCGGCAGACAGAGCCTGGAAATCATTGTCCTTGTCGGCATCTTCCACATTGTAGTTGAGCACGATGAAACCTTCCTGACCGGCTTCCGGAATCCATTGCAGTCGCGTATTCACGCCAAGCACTTCCGAGACATTGTCGTACTGGACATTGGTAACCCAATAGAAGTTGCTGGTAAAGGCATATTGGGTATTCAGAGTAATCAGACGGGTGATGAAATCACCCTGGGGTAGCGAAATATCATTGAATTCATAACCGCCTTCGATGATAAATTTACGCGCCTGATAGCGAATCTGTCCGTTGTAATTGCTTCTGGTGCCGTTGTAAAAATCACCAAGAAAGGTATTCAGAGAAAAAGAAATTGGGCGTTGGTTGGCTGTAGCGATGCGAATGCCACCACGGTAAAACTGATAACTACCGGGCTCAATGACCACCTGTCTGCTGGGTTCCCGGTAGACCACAAAAGGTTGTTTGACCACTTCCTTGTTTGAGGCTAAACGGATGCGCAGGAAGTCTCTTGAATTGGTGGTCGCTTCTAATACCGAAAAACGCAGGCGTTCGGTTTGCAGGCCACCTTCAATAAAGTTGACCCGTTGCGCATCAAAGCTGGTCTGCAGCTGCTGCAGAAAACCACCGGGTTTCATAAAATGGGTATAACCGAAGTCCAGGCTGTAATCACGCACGCCCGCGTTATTGACGAAGCCCATTGCCGGATTAAAATTTTCCTGAACTTCCTTGATGCCGACACCGCCCCGCCAACCCTGGTTATTTGGTGAGCGCAGACCCAGACCCCAAGAGGCATCGTCACCAACCAGCCCCGGCGTTTCTGATTGCATATACCAGGCGTCGCCTTCCAGGGCCATGCCACTGGGCAGTCGTGTATTCAAATAACGGAAATCAGCTCCGAATACAGAGTTGTCGAGATTGGAAGTGGGATCGCCATCAGTAATGATAAAGCCGACATTGGATTCCGCCAGCACGTTGGCGGAAATACGGCTGATAAACAGACTGCTGGGATCAAGCGCACCATCTGCGCCCTGCTGTATTGCCAAAGTGCCAATATTCCAGCGTCCGACGCGACCACTGAGGCGGCCACCATATTCAATGTCGACTGGTGCACCACCGGCCCCCAGTCCAATTTTACGGGAGAAATAGGGACGTGCATTTTGTTGCGAACCATCGCTGGTAGCCTGGTTGCCGGTATTGCCGATATTGCCAAACTGGAACAGATCAGCGTCATTGAGAAAGAAGTTTCTTTGTTCGGGAAAGAAAAGGTTAAAGCGATCAAGGTTAACCTGTCGGCTGTCCACGTTAACGGCAGAAAAGTCAGTGTTAATGGTAAGCGCTGCATTGAGCGATGGTGTTATCCGGTAGAACGCATCCAGAGAGGGGTTTATCTGGTTATTGCTGTCCCCACTGAGATGGTTTTTCTGCTGCACCACGGCAAGCGAAGGCACGATGTCCAGGCCTACGCCCTGACTCATATCGCGCATCCCGGTAAGGGTACCGGCAATGCTGGGGTTAAAGCCGCGGTTAAATGATACCCAGGCCATTTCTTCATTGCGGCGGCGAATACCACGACCAAAATTAAATCCCCATTCTTCGGTGTTGGGATCCATGGGCAGGGATTTAAATGGAATTTCAATTTCCGCAATCCAGCCATTTTCATAGAGACTGGTTTTTACATCCCAGATGGTTGACCAGTCAGCATTGAAATTATTCACTGTGGTATAGAGTGCATCATGGCGTACGCCATTAAGGTTGGTCTCAAAGCGGTAGCCGGTACGACGCGTATTAAAGGGGTCAAGTATGATCACCAGTCGGTCATCAGGTCCCAGTCCCTGGCCGTGGCGCAAAGTCGGTGTAGCAATTAAATCGGGTTCGCTGTCATCCATGCGGGCTGCTATATAGATAGCATCTTCGGTATAGAGAATGCGGACTTCGGTATCTTCAGAAGTGGGGGTCTGATCACCCGGTCGGGTCTGGTGAAAATCAGTGATCGGTTTAGCGAGCGCCCAGACATCATCATCTAGTACGCCATCAATAACCGGTGCGCTGATGATGCGAACGGCCTCGATACTTTTTCTGGCAGCACCGGAATTATTCTGGGCAGTCGCCAGTGCTGGTATGCAAATCAACGTTACCAGCAAAGCAGTTTTACAAGCTGTAAATGCTTTTAATAAAAAAGTACAACGCATTAATGAGGTAACTCTTCAACCCCGGGGGAGTTTTGGAAAAATTGTTGGTGGAAAAGACACCTGCTACCAATAATTTTTGATAGAAAACTATAAATTTGGCTGCATTTTTGGTGTCATAATGAAGGCACGAAGTATTCCAGAAAATGACTGATTTTGCACGAAAATTTCCGAACTTTTTCTGCGTCAGCATGGTGCGGGGCATCCCTTTTTTGTGCAGAGTATCTGAAAACAAACGCACAATAGATTACACTAAAGTTCATAGATAAATGGAGAGTCCGAATGAATTTATTCAAGTCGTTAGAAAATGTTTCAACCCCTGGCAAGAAAAATAGTTATCCAAAAGTAATGCTGGTTTCCCTGTGTATTCCACTGTTGTTTGCCTGTAGCGGTGATGAGCCCGAAGCTCCGGCTGCGACAAATGTTTCTGAAGCTGCCGTTAGTCAGCCAGAAAGCAACGCCAGCCAAATAATCGATGATGCCCAGGCGGATCTGACCGCAGCAACTGCGCAGGCGCAGGAAAGAATTGAGGATGCGGTTGAAGAGGTTCAGGAGCGCGCAGAGGTCATTGTTGAGCAGGCTGAGGAAAAGATTGAAGAGGTTGAAGCCCGTGCCAGCACGGAAGTGGATTCCTCAAGAAATCGTTTGCAAAACTAAGCTTTTTTCATCATCAGACGATGTTATTAATCAGCTGACTGTTGCCTGGCTATCTTTTGTTTAGCTACCCACAACACATGTTTTGCCAGTGCGGTATCAGCCTGAAGTAATTCCAGGGTGTTCAGGGATTTTGCCAGTGTCATCTCGTCATAAAGTTTATGGATGCCCTTGTGGCACTGACGACAAACAAAGATGCCCTTAGCGAGTGCTTCACGGGTAAAATTCTTGCGGTAAAAAGTCCGTCGGTGCACTTTACGCGGGATCAGATGGTGGAAGGTTAGTGCGCACTGGCGGTTGCACAGGCAACAGTTTTCAGGTTTGGAATTTACCATTCGTAACAATTTTGCCTGATCAGGCGGGGACCTCTTTGCCGTCCCAGGCAAAGCATTTACCAGTGTCCTCAATGTCCACAGACCCAAGAACATCAGCCATATAAGCGGCTGACTGCGCTGCTGTAAACAATTTATTCTCGGGCACTCGAGCCTGAAAGGGTTTGGAAAGCTGGCTGTCGACGGTGCCGGGATGCAGGCCAACGATAATGGCCTGTTTATTGGTGCGCCGGGTTTCAATGGATGCTGTTTTGATTAGCATATTAAGTGCCGCTTTCGAGGCGCGATAGCTATACCAGCCACCGAGGCGGTTGTCGCTGATGCTGCCAACACGCGCACTTAACAGTGCAAACAAAGCCCGCGAGTCTTTTTTCAGTAACGGCAGAAAGTGACGCAGCAGCAGAGCAGGGCCAATAGTGTTAATAGCAAGGACACGTTGAAGTTGTTCTGCATTAATATCCCTGAGAGATTTTTCCGGTTGCAAAGGGGGGTCGCCTTCTGCATGAAGGATGCCGGTAGCGGCAATGATCATATCCAGACTGCGCGCTGTTATTTCCTCTGCTGCGGCCTCGATGCTGTCGGGCTGCTCATAATCGAGATTGATACTGATGATTCTGCTGTCTTCATCCACATACTTAAGGGGAGAACGGGCGCAGGCATAAATACACCGGGTTTCCTTGCCTGCTGCATAGTGCTCCACGAATGCCTGACCAATACCACCAGTGGCCCCGATGATGGCTATATTTTTCATAGCGGAATTTGTCACAGCGAGTGCTCCAGTTGCCGGGCGAGGCTGTTGGCGCTTAGAAAGGCGCCTTCGACACGTCCGCTCAGACACCAGTCACCGCAAGCTGCCAGGCCTTTTTCCCAGTCCAGCACAGCCTCTCGTTCCAGTGCTTGTTCTACCCGGGAATAACGCCAGCGGTGTAATGACTCAACAGCAACGGCCGGCAGAGGTTCGCCCAATAGCTGCTCCAGGTCTGTGAGCATGGCCTGGTTGACCCAGTCCAGATCCCGTTCCAGATTTTCCCGAGCCCAGCTGTTACTTGATTGAATAACCAGCGTGAATGGTTCAGTGCGCCCGGGTTTGGAAGAATTCACCATGATCCATTCTATGCTGGCATTTTTTGCCCTGGCAGCCTGGAATGGCAGTTTCAATGCCTGCTCAAAACCCAGCATCAAGGTAAAGCATGGCGCCATTTGCACATCCTGCAAGGTGTTTGCTGTGTCAGAGGTAATGTCTGTAGAGAGCTCAGACAAATGTTGATCCAGCAGCGCAATACTCTGGCTGGCTGGTGCGGTACTGATGACCCAGTCAAAGACCTGGGGTAATTTTTCCTCAAGGGTATGCAGTTGCCACTGTCCATTGGGCATCGCACTGAGAGTAGAGATTGTGATTTCCAGTTGTATATCGAGATCCGCGGCAAGTGCTTTGGCGAAGGAATTCATTCGTGGTACGGCCACATAGTGAGGTTCGAACCAGTCACGCCGGTAGGGCTTTTCCCCGGCTTCCAGCGTCAGTACCCGCGGTTGCCATTCGGCGATGACGCCCTGCTCAATAAATGGTGCAATGAATTGCTCGAAGGCTTCACTGCGGGCGGTAAAAAATTGCGCGCCATGGTCGAATTCATATTCACCTAGCCGACGGGTGGCCAGACGGCCGCTGACACCGCGGGATTTTTCAAACACGGTAACTTCAGCTTTGTGTTTCAGCTGGTGTGCCAGCGTCAGGCCTGCCATTCCGGCACCGATGATCGCAATTCGTTTCATAGCATTGCAGCCGCACAGAGAAGACTGAGGATAACCACGCTGGTAATAATGACGCGGGTTCTGAAATAGGCTGCATTAAGTATCCCGGATTTATTCAGGCCGGCATCCAAAGCAAGAATCATGAGTAAGGGCGCAGCCAAAAAAACCAGAAACATTCGGGTCGGTAGCAGCAACCAGGCAAGCCAAAGCGCAAGCGCGAGAATATTGCTGACTATGAAGAATCCCTTTGCAGCCTTGCCAAGGGACAATTGCTGTCCCCAGTGAATACCGGTAAGAAAAACACAGATCACCAGTCCATAAGTAGCCATGATCAAATCTACGTCACCGAGCACAGGCAGGCTATGGACGTTGCCAGCCAGCAACAGGGCCCCGGCTATAAATGGCAGGCATCCCGCATAGATAAGCGCATGGGGCAGGAAGCTGAGGTCAGGGTTCTTGGATGTCATGGGAACTTTTTTCTGAACTAATTGAAATAGTGTTTATACTGATGCTTTGAGACAACAGATCACCGGTTATCCCAGTCAGCCCGGGGTATTGCTTACACGTTATTATCATAATTGGCCGGTGTTTTTTTAACGCATTGTGAGTAAAATTTTAATTCCGTAGCCTATCAGCATAATAAGGCCGGGTTATTACAGTTGATAGCTGGCAAGGCTTCTAAGGTATAAGAAGCTAACAGGTTAACAGGAAAAGGGGAGAGCCTGGTGAAGCAGTTTTTTTCGTTGTTGTTATATGTCTTATTTCTTAATGTACTGGTAACGCCGGTAAGTGCCCAGACTGATGTGCCCCGACCCGACAGTAATGAGCCGGAAACCAGACCTGCACCGCGCAATAGCGAGGGACGTGTAATTCTTGGAACCCTGCCTGGAGAAGAAATGGGGGCCTGGGATGGATTTGGTTCACGCCCCATGATCATTGATTACGATATAGTTCCGGAAGGCTCCATTGTTGCCAATACTTCCTATGAGCAACTGATTAATGACCCGGTCCGCTTTGACAAGATCGATTTAACCGATGTGCCATTCCAGCCCTGGGCCTGGTCTCTTTACCACCAGCGCACCCGCACCCGCTTTGAACCCTATACCCGTTGTAAGCCATCAGCCGGTCCCCGTGCTGTAACTACCGCCTATGGCACGCAGTTTGTGGAATTTGATGAGATGCAACGCATCTACATGTTCCCGGTAGGTGGACCACGTCATTTCCGGGTTATCTTTATGGATGGCCGTGAACATCCGCAGGATCTCAAGCCCAGCTACCATGGACACTCAATTGGTCATTGGGAAGGCGACACCCTGGTTGTCGATACCGTTGGCTTCAATGAAAAGATGTGGATAGATGCGGAAGGCACCCCCCATACCGATAAATTACACATGATTGAGCGCTTTACCCGTGAAACCTATAACCGCCTGAAGTACGAAGTCACCATTGATGATCCCGGTGCCTATACCGAGACCTGGAATAGTGGTTTTGTAATGCCCTGGCGTCCGGGTGAGGCCTTCGAGTTTGTCTGCCAGGATGCCAACATGGCATTTGAGATGATGGTAGGCACTGAATATGACAGCGTCGATCGCAGCCATCTCATCTTTCCCTAAGCCACTAAGCAGATGTTAACTATGAGCAGGTATATTAATTCAGGTAAAAAATTGTGCAGCGTTTTTTTTGTGCTGCTCTACCTCATCACCTCTGCTGGTCAGGCGCATCATGGTGTCGCGGTTAAATTTGACCCGCAACAGCCGCTCACACTTAATGGTCGTGTGACCAAAATAGACTGGTCAAACCCCCATGCACATATTTTTATGGTCACAGAAGGTGAGGCCGAAGACTGGTATGTGGAGCTGGAAAGTCCGGTAGTACTTGAATGGAACGGCTGGTCAGAAACTTCACTGAAGCCAGGTGACAGTATTCGTGTTGAAGGTTTTCCGGCGCGCGATGGTAGCCCCCAGATCTGGGGAGAGCGTGTTGTTCACGATAACGTTGAGGTGTTTTACGGTGACGTCTCTGCCCTGAGTCTGGCCCGTAGCGAAGTTCAGGATCGCCCTGTACCGCGCTGGCAGGATGGCTTGCCGCGTCTGGGAGCAGCACCGGGAGAAGAAGGTTACTGGGTTCCCGATACCACTGTAATGATGGAAGAGGGCGTTAATGTGGCCATGACTTCCTATGGCCTGCTCAACAATATCAGTGATGCCGGCAAAGTAGCCCCTTTCAAGAACTGGGCCCTGAAGCTCTATGAGTTCCGCCAGCAAAATTTCCTGCGTTCAGATCCGAGCTTTGTTGAATGTCGACCACCGGCCGGGCCACGAAAATTCCAGGCCCCTTTTGGCCTGCAATTACTGGAAGACAAGGACTGGCAGCGCATATTCGTTGTTGCCGGTGGCGGTAATCAGGACTGGCATCTCATTTATACCGATGGACGCGGAATTAATACCGGCTTTCCCGTGGATAACGACAATGTGCTGTATTACGGAAGGAATGTCGCGCAGTGGGAAGGCGATACGCTGGTGATAAATTCTGAAGGTTATAACGAAAAATTCTGGCTTACAGGCGGCTTACCACATACTACCATGATGAAAGTCACCGAAAAGCTGACCCGACCTGACTTCAATACCCTGCTCTATCAAGTCACCATTGATGATCCCGGGGCCTATACTCGTCCGTGGTCCATGAATTGGAATCTGATCTGGCGTGAAGGTGGCGATCCGCCGGAATACTATTGCCAGGATAATCGGCTTTAAAAAAGCGGATAAAGGATTCAGGATTCAGGATGCAGGATGCAAGAGGAAGGCTGCTGGTTTCAGTGAGCCTGTAGGTTGGATAAGGCTGCAAGCCGTCATCCGACGTTTTGCTGAAGCTGATTGTGTATTTTGTGACCCTATGTCGCAAGGCGCTACGCTTTTCCGACCTGCTATTTTTTCCCGCTACTCCCCCTGACTTTGTACTATTAATATTTTCACTAAAACATACAATTTCTCGAGAGAATTAAGTATGTTAGCTGTCTGTTTGTCTGACACTGCTTATTTCGGTTCAGACATAGTTCAATTACAAAATAATGGAGCATATTGATGAGTGATGATGCCTATAAAGCAGGCAGGGATATTGCCGTAAAAATGTGGGGCGAGGAGGTCGCTGCAGCCCGTGAAAGCAGGGCCAGTGCATTTAATCGCCCCTTTGAAGATCTGGTGACCAAGTATTGTTTTGGAGAAGTCTGGGCAGAGGAAACTCTGGATCCGAAAACCCGCAGCATGCTCACACTTGCCGTATTGACTGCACTGACAAAACCGAATCAGATCAAGGTTCATGTCAGGGGTGCCATTGCCAATGGGGTCAGTGTAGAAGAAATTCGTGCAGTGCTTATTCATAGCGCGGTCTACTCCGGTGTACCTAGTGGCGTAGAAGCCTTTAATGCTGCCAGGGAAGTGCTTGCTGAAATGGGGCTTGATGAATAGGAAGGATTTCATCGTTTCGGCAAGGTAATGATTCAATTTAAAGATAGTATTCTGGAACAGAAAAAAGTGGGGAAAATTTGGTGCAGGAATTAAAAAATATAAAAGTCGGGTTTATCGGTATTGGCAATATGGGATGGCCCATGGCGATGAACATATTGAAAGCAGGTTATGAACTGACGGTATTTGATATGGATAGCGTGCGCGCTGATAGTTTTGCTGTTGAGAATGATGCACACTGCGCCAGCAGTCTGGCTGAATTGGCTGACATGGATTTCGTAATCACCATGTTGCCCAATGGTCATATAGTTCGTGAAGTATTGCTGGAGACTGAAGATGGTGCGTTTATCAATAATGTCAAAGCCGAATGTATTGTTGTAGACATGAGCTCTGCGGAACCAATCGGAACCCAGACACTGGCCGAGAAATTGGCAGCCCATAATGTCACCCTGATTGATGCCCCGGTATCCGGAGGCGTGCCCAGAGCCGAGCTTGGCACGTTGGCGATCATGATTGGTACCAACGATGCGCAGGCAATGGATAAGGCCAGACCCCTGATTAAATGTATGGGCACTCAACTGTTTGAGACCGGTGCTGTGGGTTCTGGTCATGCCACGAAGGCCTTGAATAATCTTATCGCAGCCACTTCTTTCGTGGCGACCTCTGAAGCAATGCTCACCGCCAGGCGTTTTGGATTGGATCTGGACACCTTTGTTGATGTGGTTAATGTATCAACAGGGCATACCTTTATGTCAGACAAGGTGATGAAGGATCATGTCATTGGTGAAAAATTTGCTACCGGATTTGCCATGGGACTGCTGGTTAAGGATGTGGGGATCGCCAATGAATTATGCGATGCAGTAAACATGCATGCGCCATTATCAAAACTTGTACTTGAGCGCTGGCAGGAGGCCCTGCAAGCCAGAGAATTCAGCGTTGATAATACAGAAGCATTCCAGGTCTGGGATGAAATGAGTCATTAACAGGGCCGGCGTCACGGGAAAACAAAGGGAGATGTTTCCTAACAGTTAAGCGGAAGAGCGAGGGATGGATAAGTTAAATTTACAAGTACGCCTTGCAATAATACTGCTGATATTTTTTGTTTTGGCCGTTGTGCTGCAAATAGCCAGATCCAGCTATGTTGCCGATATCACTATTCGGGAGGAAGCTGAGTCAGTCGCTGTTCTGCTAAACCAGCTATTTGATATTGCAGACACTGGCGAACAGCTTACCCCGAATGAAACGGTAACTGATACAGAGCTGCTACAGAATCTTGTTCTGCTTGAAAATATCAGGCACCTGGATGTACGAATTCAATCTGCAGATTCACACTACCCTGAAGTTAATGAAGATCCCCGTAGCACTATCAATGCGCTGCCCTGGTACATCGCGCTGGTTTATCCGGACGATGCATTGGAGATCAGGACTTTTGTCCAGAATAACGACGATATCATCAGTATTTATACGGACCCTGGTGATCAAATTGAAGCGGTCTGGATTGAAACCCGTGCTCGCATTATTGCGACATTCTTTTTTCTGGTTGTCCTTCTGGTTGCTTTGGTTTTCCTCACCATACGCTGGATGAATCCTGTGGAAGTCATCAATGAAGTGTTGGCAAAAGTTGAAGGAGGAGATTTCAGTAGCCGTCTTTCCAAATTCAGTTTGCCAGAGTTTCGCAAAATTGGTGATCACATCAATCATTTAACAACCCGGTTGGGTGCCAGTAAATCGTAGAACGAGCGTCTGGTGCGAAAATCGATCACGGTTCAGGAAGAAGAAAGACGATATCTGGCTCAGGAACTTCATGACAGCCTGGGCCAGTCCGTCAGCGCCATAAAAGCCATTGCGGTTTCCATTGAGGAAAGAAGCAGGATCACTGATCCGGTTGTCTCTGACAGCATGAAATACATTGAGCAGGTTGCGGGTGCCGCCTATAGCAGTGTACGTGACCTGATGGTAAGTCTGCGTCCAGCGGTACTGGATGAACTGGGTCTGATACATGCATTGAACCAGATGGTCGATGACTGGAATTTGCATCACGAAGACACTTTTTGCCGCTTTCGTTTTGAAGGCAATTACAGAAATCTTGATGAAGAGCTGCAGATCAATATTTATCGCATAGTACAGGAGGCTCTGACCAACATATCCAAATATGCCAAAGCTGAAAATGTCAGCGTTACCATAAGTGGGGAAGAAATTATTTCTCTGTTGATAGTCGATGACGGCAAGGGTTTTGACATGGATACAGTAACACGGAATATGGGACTTACCGGGATCAGGGATCGGGTTACGCTATTGCGTGGAGAGCTTGAAATAGCCAGCAGGCCGGGTAAAGGTGTTTCGATTCAGATAGAATTTCCCAAGGTTGATTACTTCAGGAGGAGGTCAGGTGACAGATAAAAAATTAAGGATAATACTGGTGGACGATCATGCCGTGGTAAGAACGGGCTATAGAATATTGCTCGAGAATGATCCAGCACTGGAAGTCGTTGCTGAACTGGAAAGTGGGGAAGAAGCCAACCAGCAGGCCAGGGAGCTGAACCCGGACATTATGGTGATGGATCTTTCCATGCCAGGTATGGGCGGCCTGGAAGCGATACGCCGCATCAAGGCGAAAAATCCTGAAATTAATATTCTGGTATTTACCATGCATGACAATGTGTCATTTGTTGAACATGCCATGGACGCCGGTGCTTCAGGATATATCACTAAAAATAACGCCCCTAATGAGCTGATTCAGGCTGTGCACAAGATCGCCAGTGGTGAAAAATATATTGAACCCGCCTTGAAGGAAAAAATGAATGTGCAGTACGAGCTGGGCTAAGGCTCAGCCCTGTCCAACCTGTCCAACCTGTCCAACCTGTCCCACCGTGAATTCCAGATTTTCTGCCTGTTCGCTGAAGGACTTAATGCTAATGATATTGCTGATGACCTTTCCCTGAGTGTGAAAACTGTGGCCAATTACCAGACCCAGATAAAGGAAAAACTGGGAGTCAGCAGTACCACGGAATTGGTGAAACTGGCCATCAGTAACGGCATCATACAAATATAAGTAGGCAGGCATTATTCCGGTACAAGCTTCCTTTCGTCCAAGTCTGGTCATTTTTTAGTGCCGCCCTTTTTTGATTTTTCAGGTAGCTTGCAGGGCCGGTGCTGGGACATGAAAAACAGAAAATGATATGCTTCATGCCTGATTTATTCCCTCATTTTTCTTATAATTCAGGAGCATTCATGCGATTTTCCTGCCGGCCTCTCGATATGGTTGGACCGAAAGCAGCGCCAGTGCTTTGCCTTGTTCTTGGCCTGTCTCCGTTGTTACCAGGCGGTAGTACCATGGCGCAGGAAGCTGCCAGGTTTGCCGGAAGTGCTGCTAGCAGGACTGCTGACAATGCTGCCATAGAAGAAATTATCGTGGTGGGCACAACGCCTGGTTCGGGACTGGGAGTGCCGGTGAATAAAATCCCCTACGCCGTGCGCACTATTGGCAGCAGAGATCTGCAAAATGCCCAGAGTCTGGACCTGACCGATTTTCTCAATAATAAAACCCCGGGCGTTAACATCAATTCAGCCCAGAACAATCCACTGCAACCTGATCTGCTGTTTCGCGGTTTTACCGCATCCCCCTTGCTGGGCTTGCCGCAGGGCATCGCGGTGTACCAGAACAGTGCGCGCATTAATGAACCATTGGGGGATGCAGTGAACTGGGATCTGTTGCCGGAATCTGCAGTTAACAGCATTGATCTGATCAGTGGTGCAGATCCACTCTTCGGCCTGAATACCCTGGGCGGGGCACTTGTGCTTAATATGAAAGACGGCTTTAATTTTTCCGGCACTCAGGGTGAGCTCTACACCGGTTCATGGAACAGAACCGTTGGCAGTATTGAGAATGGCGGAAACGACGGCTCGCTGGGTTATTACGTCAACCTGTCACGTTTTGAAGAAGACGGCTGGCGGCCATTTTCTGCCTCGGAAAACATCAATTTTTATGGCGCGATTAACTGGCGTGACGAGGAATTATCCACCCTGGATCTGACTTACCAGCACGGCGACAGTGATCTGCGGGGTAATGGGGCGACGCCTGTCGGTTTAATGGCCGTGCAAAGGGATGCTATTTTTACAGCGCCTGATATCACCAATAACCTGATGGATATGATTACGCTGGATAGTACCCATTTCCTGTCACCGGAAATACAATTTGTGGCTTCCGGATTCTGGCGTAAAAACCGTACGTCTTCTTTTAATGGGGATGCCTCTGAATACGGACTTTGTCAGTACGCCGGTGGCGAGCAGTCCCTGTTTGAAGATTTCGAAGAACTGGAAGAAAGTCTGCAAGCGGAACTGAGCCTTGATCTTGATGACATTTGCACAGGTGAAGAGAGTGCCATCAACAACCTGATGGACCTGAATGCACTGATTGCCCAACAGGCCTTGAATGCAGGACTGGATCCTGAGGATTTTGAACCGGAAGATATTAGCGGTGATTTATCGGGGACCGGCCTGCTCAGTGATGAAGCCATTAACAATATCAGTAAGCGTCGTCAGGAAATGCAGGGCTTTGACAGTAAGCTGATTTTTACCCGGGATATATTTGGGCGGCCAAGTCAGCTCTCCATGGGTGCCAGCTATCTCAAGGGAACGACTACCTTTATTGCCAATGTTGAATTGTCGCAACTTGATCCACTTACCCGCAGTACCGAAGGCCTGGGCGTAGGCTCCTTTATTGATGATCAGGCAACCAATATCAATACCGAGTCGGAGGTGTTCAGCCTTTATCTCGTCAACACACTGGACCTGAGTGACCGCCTGACCCTGACCATGGGTGGACGTTATAACGATACTGATGTGACCTTGCGCGATCGCTCGGGAGAGCGCCCGGAGCTTAACGGCGATCATAATTTTTCCCGCTTCAACCCTTCCCTTGGCTTAACCTATGACGCTACAGACAACCTCAATGTTTATGCCTCTTATAGTGAATCCAATCGGGTACCGACCCCCATCGAACTGGCCTGTAATGAAGGCGTATTTACCCTGGCGCGGGAATTTGCCATGGCCGCGGGTGAAGATCCTGATGATATTGATTTTGAATGTCGGCTTCCAAATGCTTTTCTGGCGGATCCACCCCTTGACGATGTCGTGACAAAAAGCCTGGAACTCGGCCTGCGGGGTAATAGCGCGCTAATGGATTATCAGCTCGGTCTTTTTCATGCTACCAACCACGACGATATTCTGTTTCAGACCACGGGAAGATCAACCGGATTATTTGCCAATGTTGATCAGACCCGGCGCTGGGGGCTGGAATCGGCAATCAGTGGCAATCTGGAGCAGTTAGCCTGGTATGCCTCACTTTCTGTGATTCAGGCAAATTTTGAGGATGACTTCAATGTACTCAGCCCCAATCACCCGGCGGCCAATGCTGAAGGCGAGGTGCCGGTACAGCGGGGAGATCGTATTTCGGGAATTCCGAAAAGTCTGTTCAAAATTGGCGCGGATTACCAATTTGGTAATCTGTTTCTCGGCGCAGAGGCAATCTATAACGCGAGCCAGTATCTGCGCGGTGACGAGAGTAATGACCTGGATCAGATAGACGGTTATATGATGGTCAATCTCAGAGCGCAGTTCAGCCTGGGCGATAATTTCTCACTATTTGCCCGCGTCACCAATGCTCTGGATAAAGACTTCGAAAACTTTGGTTTACTGGGGGAGGATCCGACGGAAGTCATTCCCGATATTGATGATACGCCGGTTTTCCTCGGCGTTGGTGCGCCAAGGGCAGCGTGGCTTGGATTGCGGTTTCAGTTTTAGAAACACAGTTGCAAGTTGCAAGTTACAAGTCTCAAGAGACAAGAAAAAAGATAAAGGAAAAAGGTGAGCCGTGCAGGGAAGAGCGCGCAGGCCTGTTAAGGCTGCAAGCCGCCATCCGACGTATTCGCTTGAGCTGAATGGGCGCCTTGCGACGCCTGCAATCGTTATTCAATACGCTACTTAAGTTCTGTTACTTGTGACTTGCAACTTGAGACTTGTAACTAATCAAAAGGATGCCTGAGTGTAATCGTTTCTTCCCGATCAGGGCCAGTGGAAATAATATCAACCGGGGCCTCGATTTTTTCTTCGATGAAGCGAATATAGTTACGCGCATTTTCAGGCAGGTCATCGAGTGATCTGGCGCCGAAAGTGGATTCAGACCAGCCGGGTAATTCTTCGTAGATTGGCTCCAGACTGTCATAGCTGTCAAAATTCATCAGGCAGGACATAGAGTCCGCATCAACGCCTTTATAACCTACACACACCTTCACCGTCTCCAGGCCATCGAGCACATCAAGTTTGGTCAGGCAGATACCGGAAACAGAATTGATACGAATAGACATTTTCAGAATGACAGCATCAAACCAGCCGCAGCGGCGGTTTCTGCCGGTGGAGGCGCCAAGCTCCTTGCCTACCCTGAATAACTTTTCCCCGACTTCATCAAACAGTTCGGTAGGGAAGGGGCCACTGCCCACGCGAGTGGTGTAGGCCTTGGTAATCCCCAACACATAATCCAGATACAAGGGACCAAAGCCGCTGCCCGTAGCAACACTGCCGGCCGTGGTGTTGGACGAGGTAACAAAGGGGTAGGTGCCGTGATCCACATCGAGCAAGGCGCCCTGGGCTCCTTCAAACAGAATGTTTTCTCCGTTCTTACGAGCGGTATGCAGTATTTCAATCGTATCGGCAACCATCGGCTTGATACGTTGTCCCATGGCGAGGGTTTCATCCAGCGTCTTCTGGTAATCAGTAGCCTGGGCCTGGAAATAATTGGTCAGCACGAAATTATGGTAGTCCAGCACTTCGGCCAGCTTGTCAGCGAAATGTTTTTCATGAAGCAGCTCCCCCATGCGGATGCCGCGACGCGCCACCTTGTCTTCATAGGCAGGGCCAATGCCGCGACCGGTGGTACCGATTTTGTTATTGCCACGTTTGGACTCGCGCGCGAGATCCAGGGCTATGTGATAAGGCAGAATGAGCGGGCAGGCTGCACTGATTTTCAGGCGGTCGACCACTGGCGCAGAGGTCAATTCCAGAGCATCAATTTCCTTTAGCAGCGCTTCCGGTGAAACCACCACGCCATTACCAATGACATTGATAACATCTTCACGCAAAATACCTGAAGGCAGTAAGTGCAGAACGGTTTTCTCACCATTGATAACCAGCGTGTGGCCAGCATTATGACCACCCTGAAAGCGCACTACGTTCGATGCCTTGTCAGTCAGCAGATCTACAATCTTTCCTTTTCCCTCGTCACCCCACTGGGTGCCGAGCACAACAACACTTTTTCCCATTATTCAGCCTTAGAAGTTCAATGAGAGTTAAAAAAAAATAGTTACAGGGGAGTTGCCTGCCAACCGTCCTTTGTTTTGATCAGTTCATAGTCGCAACCCATGTCGGCCGCGTTTTCGGTTTGTCCAGGAAAGGCATTGATCACATGCTGGCCTTCACTGCGCAGGCATTCAATAGTTTCCTGCAGCGCTGGATCATCATTTGCCGGCGCGAAGATCTTCTTGCCGGGAGCATGGGAAGTCTTGCCTAGAGCCAGCAGAATTTTCAGATCGGCATCAAAACCGGTGGCCGCACGGGCGCGGCCAAAATCCACACCGATATCATCATAACGACCGCCGTTAGCTATGGCTTCGCCATAACTACCCACATAAGCGGCAAAGACAACTCCGGTGTGATATTCATAACCGCGCAACTCGCCCAGATCAAAATACACGGACTGCTGAGGAAAACGCTGGCTAATAACCGAGGCAATTTTCTTTAGCTGATCGATGCTTTGTTGTATTTCAGGGGCAGCACTTTGAATTTCGCTGGCTGCGCGATCGAGAACGCTGGCATCACCATTGAGTGTTGCCAGACTCTTGATGTCAGCAATAAGCGTCTTTTCTGCGCCGGCATCCTGAAGCAGGTTTTCAATTTCACTGGCCGATTTTCGCTGCAGTGCGGCGAACAGTTTTTGTTCCAGCTCAGCCGGAAAGCCGGCAGATTTTGTCAGCATGCGATAAAAAGAAACATGCCCCAGTGCCAATTGGGGTTTTTCAATACCTGCTTTTTCCAGCGTATGCAGCATCAGGCTGATGACTTCGATATCGCTTTCAATGCCGCGATGACCATAAAGTTCTGCACCTATCATCAGCGGGCTACGCGAGCCCAGCAAGCTTTGCGGCCGCGTATGCAGCACGCTATCGGCATAGCATAAGCGCGTGGGGGCTTCCCTTTGCAGCACATGGGAGTCAATACGGGCGACCTGGGAAGTGATATCTGCACGCACGCCCATGCTTCGGCCAGTAAGCTGATCCACTATCTTGAAAGTTTGTAATTGCAGGGCGTTACTGGGAAGGATCAACAGGGAATCGAGGAATTCAATAAGCGGTGTCATCACCAGCTCATATCCCCAGGTACTGTAAAGATCAAGAATGTCCCTGCGTAGGGTTTCCAGTTGACTTGCCTGGGGCGGCAAAATTTCGTCAACGCCGTCTGGTAACAGCCAGCGGTTTGCCTTCGTCATGATTTCTGAGCCGATTTATTATTATCTGGTTACTATTGTTTCTGGTACTTGATTAAACAGATACCTAATTAAATTAATTAAGTATTTAGTTAAAAAAGTACAACAGCGCTATACCCATCAACATGCTGCCCAGTCCTATCAGGCGCAGGGAAGTATCGTTTATATCTGCCAGGGTCGCTACCAGTTGGCGCCAGCGACCCGGGTACAAAAAAGGGATTATACCTTCAATTATTAACATGAGGCTGAAGGCTATGCCTATTTCACGCCACATGTTTTATAACTCCTTAGCCCGGGTTCCCTAGTTTTCCAGCTTACTTGAGTTCAGATATTTGAAAAAGTCGCTGTCAGGACTGATGACCAGTACATCGCCACTATCACTGAAGGTATCAATATAGGCATTCAGGCTCCGAGTGAACTGGTAGAACTCACTGTCCTTGTTAAAAGCATTGGCATAAATAGCCGCTGCCTGGGCATCACCATCACCACGAATGGATTCCGCGTCACGGTAGGCATTGGCTCGAATGACCAGGCTTTCACGATCAGCTTCGGCCTCGATACCTTCGGCCAGTTCGCGTCCGGTAGAGCGCAATTCCTGGGCTTCTTCCTGACGCTCTGTATTCATGCGCTGGTAGACCGATTCGCTGACATTGGGTGGCAGGTCAATCTTCTTGACGCGAATATCAATTACTTCAATGCCGAGTTCTGTCTGTGCAATGCTATTCAGCGAGTCAGTTAGCTCGGTCATCAGGGAGTCCCTTTCACCGGAAACCACTTCGTGAACGGTGCGGGTACCAAACTGGTTACGCAGCCCCGTATTGATTCGCTGGGCCAGCAGATTGTTGGCGCGGCTTTCGTCACCGGAAGTTGCCCGGTAGTAGTCGGCAGTATTGTGAACCCGCCACTTGGCGTAGGAGTCTACTTCCAGATATTCTTTTTCCGCGGTCAGATAGCTTTGCGTAGCGGCATCGAGGGTTTGAATGCGCCCATCAAATTTCAGTACGGTGTGCATGGCGGGAACTTTTACATGCAGACCCGGCTGTACATCAAAATTAGTGACTTCGCCAAAGGTTAATAAGACGGCACGGTCAATTTCCCTGACAACATAAAGACAGTTGTAGGCAACGATCAGGCCCAGTGCCAGGCCAACAAGGGTGAAAAGTATGGAATTTTTCATCGGCCAGATCCTCTTACAGGTGCGGAACGTGTCGGTACCTGGTTATTTGAGTTGCGTAGTTGGAAGTCGGAACCGCCTTCAAAAGAGCCACTCACTTCCGGGACGCGACGGGACTGCATAATCTGATCCAGTGGCAGCACCATCATATTGTTGCCGCCGCCTTCAACATCAATCATGACCTTGGTTGCATTGGCCATGACTTCCTGTAGTGCATCGAGGTAAAGTCTTTCGCGAGTCACTTCAGGGGCTTTCTGGTATTCCACCAGCAGGGCTTCAAAACGTTGTGCTTCACCCTCGGCCCTGGCAATCACCTGCTCCTTGTAGGCATTGGCGTCAGCCAGCTGCCTGAGGGCGTTACCGCGGGATTCCGGAACTACCTGGTTCGCGTAGGCGCGCGCCTGGTTCTGGAAGGATTCGCTGTCTTCGTCGGCTTTAATTACGTCATCGAAGGCATCACGTACCTGCTGTGGAGGCAGTGACTGGTCAATATTCACCTGGCTCACGGTAATGCCTGTTCCGTAGAGATTCAGGTAATCCTGCAAGCGTACCATGGTGTCCTGAGCGATCTGTTCACGACCAGTGGTAATGGCATTGTCCATGGAAGAGCTGCCTACGATGTGACGTATTGCAGATTCTGCGGCATGCTGCAGTGACATTTCCGGGTCTTCCACTTCCAGGAAATAACTGCGCGCATCGGTAATGATGTACTGCACGGACATGGTGATATCGATAATATTGTCATCTTCCGTCAGCATGGTATTACTAAAGTCACGGTCATAAACGCGGGTCACATTGATCAGGGTAACCTCATCAATCAGAGGTGGGTTCCAGTGCAGACCCGGCAATACCACGGCTTCCTGGGCCACACCGAAGCGCAGTACAACACCGCGCTCCTGCTCATCAACAGTATAGAAGCCGGCGCCAACCCAGATGATGGCAAGTATCACCAGAACGCCCACGACAAGACCTCCAGAGATGGCTTCCCTACCATCACGGCCTCCACCGCCAGTGCTGCCGCCACCGCGTCCACCAAACAGTCCGGAAACTTTCTTTACGAAATTATTAATCAGTTCCTCTATATCCGGAGGACCTTGATCTTTACCACCAGGACCATTACTCCAGGGGTCATCCTTGCGGTCATCGTTGTCTGGTTCATTCCAGGCCATCAAATACTCCTGATTTTTTGAATTCAAATTCGTTTTTTTGAAATATTAATTTAATACTTCGCCAAAAAGCGAAGCGGGATTTTACCGGATTTTCGGGTCTATTGACACAGATTTCGCCAGACATCTTGCTGCATTGAGCCGGCCAGGAAGCGGTAATTACTGGTCTACAGGGTCATGATGTTAGTGTTTCCGTCGCTTCATTGGTCTCATTATCACTAGTGAACTTTTCCAAATAGGAAGCGGGATTCATGCCTTCTTCACGCAACAGGCGAGTAAAATCTTCTTTTGGTAATCTCAGGGACAGGCAGAACTGTCCGTTTTCCTCTACTTTCTCTTTTTTAACCACGCCTTCATGGTACAGGCGTGCGCGAAATTTTCCTTGCCCGGGCTCCAGAATCAGCTCTGGTTCAAACAGATCTTCACCCAGCAAATCACTGATGGCCTGAAACAGTTCCGGCATGCCTTGTCCGGTTTTTGCTGAGACCCAGACGCGCCAGGGCTTGCCCTTTTCATCCAGGTCAACACAGGGGAGCTGGTTTTCCAATAGGTCAATCTTGTTATAGACCAGCAGGGTCGGAATATCGCCGGCACCGATGTCAGCAAGTACATGATCTACCTGGTCTTTCAGTAGCGCCCGTTCATCATTGTTGCAGTCAATAACATGCAGCAGTAGCGAGGCTTCGATAGTTTCTTCAAGGGTAGCACGGAAAGCGTCCACTAGCTGATGGGGCAGTTTGCGAATAAAGCCAACGGTGTCAGCCAGAATGGCATTGCCCACATCCGGCAATTCGATCTTGCGCAGCGTTGAATCAAGCGTGGCAAATAACTGATCCGCCACATAGATGTGTGATTGTGTCATGCGATTAAACACAGAGGATTTGCCGGCATTGGTATAACCCACCAGTGAGACGGTAGGAATTTCAGCGCGTTTTCTTGAGCGCCGCCCCTGGTCTCGTTGTTTGCGGACCTTGGCAAGGCTCTTGTTGACGGCTTTTATGCGGACATTAACCAGGCGTTGGTCAATTTCAAGCTGGGTTTCACCGACACCGCGCATACCGATGCCGCCTTTCTGGCGATCAAGGTGGGTCCAGCCTCTAACCAGTCGGGTAATTGAGTGTTCGAGTTGGGCAAGTTCAACCTGCAGCTTGCCTTCATATGATCGCGCTCGCTGGGCGAAGATATCAAGAATCAGCCCGGTTCGATCCAGCACTCGGCAGCTGAGGGTTTTTTCCAGATTGCGTTCCTGGCTCGGCGTTAGCGGATGATCAAACAGGACCACTTCAGCTTCATGCAGTTGAATCAACTGCTGAATTTCTTCCAGTTTGCCGGAACCGATGAAATAGCGCGAGTTAACCTGCTTCAGTTGCCCACTGACAATTTCCACCGGGCAGGCGCCAGCGGAGAGCGCAAGCTCTTCGAATTCGCGGGCGTCAGGGATATCGGGATCGTTATTCAGGTGCAGTTGCACCAGGATAGCAATTTCGCCACTTTCGGGACGTTCGAAAAAAATAGCAAAACCTCATCGGAACCAGACAGCGTTCCTTTAGCGAGTACCAGTGATCAGACTAAACTAATCTAAATTGAATTAATTAGATAGTATTGCCTGGTGAGTCGTCGTCAGCACCGTCACCTGAGCTTTCGCCCTGCATAGGCACACGAATCTGGCGACCAGGGACAACAGTGGAAATGGCATGTTTGTAAACCATCTGGTTTACCGTGTTTTTCAACACTATAACGAATTGATCGAACGATTCGATCTGTCCCTGAAGTTTAATGCCACTGACAAGGTAAATTGCAACAGGTACCTTCTCCTTGCGCAGTACGTTCAGGAAAGGGTCTTGTAAAGAGTGCCCTTTTGACATGGTGATTCTCCATAAAATTATTGTTGTTAATTCTTAAGCCAAAAGTAAACCAATTTACGGCGATTATTGTGCTAAGGATTACCTTCTTCTACTTATATGGTGCTGGATAGAAGAATATTCAAGCACTTATTCACAATATTTTCATTTTCAGTATGCATTTCGACATCAAGGCGATGCAACTCCGGCCAGCTTCTGAGCCAGGTCAGTTGTCGCTTCGCCAGTTGCCGGGTTGCAGCAAGTCCCTTATCCACCATGGTATCGTAGTCATACTGACCATCCAGGTAATCCCAGATTTGCCGATAACCGACAGAGCGAATGGCCGGCAAGTCACGATGTAGATCGGCCCTTTCATATAAAACTTTCACTTCCTCGACAAAACCTTGCTCGAGCATCTGTCTAAAGCGTTCGGCAATATGCTCGTGCAGAGTGCTGCGTTTTTCAGGATGAATAGCAACAAACACAAGATTAGACATGAAGTCTGGTAAATCGTTCTGTTTTAAATTTTCATCACGGTGGTGCTCGCTCAAAGCTTTGCCGCTACTTTCAAAAACCTCCAGAGCGCGCATCAGGCGCTGCGGGTCATTGGGATGGATCCTGGCGGCGGCTTGGGGGTCTACCTCAGCGAGCCGTTTATGTACTGCTTCCCAGCCGCTTTCCTCGGCAAGCGCCTGAATTTTTAGTCGGGCTTGTGGATTGGCTGCAGGCATTTGCGCCAGACCATCGCGTAATACCTTGAAATACAGCATGGTGCCGCCTACCAGCAGTGGTCTTTTGCCCGCCTTCAGGATTTTTTCAGCAGCTTCGATAGCATCATGACGAAATTCCGCTGCGGAATAGGCTTGGGCAGGGTCGCGAATATCCACCAGATGATGGGTAAACTGCGCCAATGTTTCCTTTTCAGGTTTGCCTGAGCCAATATCCAGCCCGCGATAAACCAGGGCAGAATCCACGCTGATAATCTCAAAATCATGATCCCGGGCAAGTTCCAGCGCAATGCGGGTTTTTCCCGCTGCAGTAGGGCCGGTCAGGCAAAGTATTGGAGCGGAGGATGTTGGCTTTCTGTTTTGCTGCAAGGTGGCCTTCAATTCTTGAGGGACTCTGGGAGAAGATAAAGGATAAAGGAAAAAGGGAAAAAGGGCTAAACTTTCAGGCTTCGTTGAGCCTGCCCACCTTTTTCCTTTATCCTTTTTCTTTTATCCCTTTTATCCCCTCGTTCATCGCCTGCGCTACAATACAGCCATGGTTTTATTCGGTACTCATCAATGAGCTCTTCCTCAAAAATAGGTGTATTTGATTCCGGTGTCGGCGGTTTGTCGATCCTGGAGAAAATTCATCGCTTGCTGCCGCGCGAGTCGCTCTTGTATGTGGCTGATTCTGCCTTTGCGCCCTACGGTCCGAAAGGGAATGAATTTATCATTCAGCGTAGTCGCCATATGATGGAGTTTTTTATGTCACAACAGGTAAAAGCCGTGGTGGTTGCCTGCAATACGGCAACGGCGGCGGCTGTCGCACTGATGCGTGAAGAATATGGCCTTCCCATTATTGGTATGGAGCCTGCACTTAAACCGGCCGCATCAGCCACTACTACGGGTGTCATCGGTGTGCTGGCTACTGAGGGCACGCTCGCCAGTGACAAGTTTGTTGACCTGAGAAGTCGTTTTGAAGGGGATATAGAAATTATTACCATGCCCTGTCCGGGACTGGTGGAGCATATTGAGCAGATCGTTCCAGATGCTGCTGCTATCAATCAGTTGCTGCAAAAATATATGTCACCCCTGCTGGAAAAAAATGTAGACACCATTGTCCTGGGTTGTACCCATTATTCATTTCTAACGCAGCAGATTAAGCAAATAGCCGGCAAGGACATTGCCATTGTTGATACTGATGATGCTGTTGCCCGCCGTTTGTATAGTGTGCTGGAGGAAGCTGATCTTTTGAATCAGGAAGATGATTCCCTGGAGATAGTGTTCTATTCCAGTGGAGAACCGGGCGAGCAGAAGAAAGTGATTTCCAGATGCTGGGGCAAGCAGGTAGAAGTGTTGTTTTTCTAATTTAAAATTTTCAGGCTGAAAGTTATTCGCTACTGACCACGCATAAATAATTTGTCCAGATCATTCAGACTCATCTGGGTCCAGGTGGGACGCCCATGATTGCATTGTCCGGATCGCTCGGTTCTCTCCATATCCCGCAATAATGAATTCATTTCCGGAAGTGTAAGCTGTCGATTGGCGCGCACGGAACCATGACATGCCATGGTGGAAAGAATTTCGTCACGGTGAGTCTCAATACGATCGCTGCTGCCATGTTCGAGAAAATCTGACAGTACATCGCGAACCAGTTGTTCCACATCGGCGTTTTTAAGGATTACCGGTACCTGTCGAATGCTGATGCTTTCAGGGCCCATGCGATCCAGCACCAGTCCCAGTTTTTCCAGGGCGTCGCGATTTTCATCGGCGCAGTCAGCTTCGCCTTCACTTACGGCGAGAGTGACCGGTACCAGCAGAGGCTGCGCCTTGATGCCGGCGTCACTGATGGCATTTTTCATGTATTCATAGGTAATGCGTTCATGGGCAGCATGCATATCAATCACCACCAGACCATGGGCATTTTGCGCCAGAATATATATTCCGTGCAGCTGCGCAACAGCGAAACCAAGAGGAGGAATGTCTTCATTATCGTCAGGCCGTGTTAAATCCGGCTGAGGGGATAGAGGGAGAGCGCCACTCATATCGCCATAAGTATTCAGGTGGGACTGAATGGTGTCCCTGCCAAGCGGTCCACGATCAAAATGCTGAGAGCTACGGCCAGCGCTATTGCTGCCGAAATTGTTGTAACGAATGTTGCCTTGCTGATAGTTACCCTGAGACTCCTGAACTTCATCGCTGTCATGAGTGGCAAACTGGTCTGCAGGACGAACCGCGGCAAGTGAACGGTGCAGGGCGCTAAAGAGAAAGTCATGGACCAGACGGTTGTCGCGAAAACGTACTTCATGTTTTGTGGGATGAACGTTCACATCCACCAGGGCTGGATTTACTTCAAGGTAAAGCACAAAGGCAGGGTGGCGGCCATGGTAAAGCACATCGCGGTATGCCTGCTTGATGGCATGACTAACCAGCTTGTCGCGAATAGCTCTGCCATTGACGTAAAAATACTGTAAATCCGCCTGGGAGCGTGAGAATGTCGGCAGGCTTACCCAGCCGGAAAGACGCAGGCCGCTGGATTCCATGTCGATAGTTACCGAGTTGTCCATAAATGCTGGCCCAGTTATCTGGGATACCCGACGCTTTATTTCCGCTTCATTGCTCGCACGTTCAAATCGATGCACCACGCGCTGGTTATGCTGCACATTAAAGCCGACATCGAAGCGGCTCAGGGCCAGACGTTTGATCATTTCATCAATACGTTTGTATTCGGTTTGTTCTGTACGCATGAATTTACGACGCGCGGGAGTATTGAAAAACAAATCGCGAACTTCCACGTTGGTGCCCGGTGGATGTGCTGCCGGACTCACTTTGGCGTCCATATTGCGACCTTCCGATTCCACCTTCCAGGCTTCGCTTGCTTCAGGAGTTCTGGAAATCATCTGCAGGCGTGAGACCGAACTGATACTGGCTAGTGCTTCACCACGAAAGCCCAGTGAGCTCACACATTCCAGATCATCCAGTTGTTCAATTTTGCTGGTGGCATGACGGTTGAGTGCCAGGGGCAGGTCTTCTTTCTCTACGCCCAGACCATTATCGCGAATGCGGATTAGTTTGATGCCGCCTTTTTCCAGTTCGATATCGATGCGATCGGCGCCGGCATCAAGGCTGTTTTCCAGTAGCTCCTTGACCACAGAGGCCGGTCGCTCGACCACTTCACCGGCGGCGATCTGATTGCTCAGGCGCTGGCTAAGAAGATGTATGCGGGGCCGGATTTTAGGGTCAGGAACGGATTCGGGCATATGCTATTCAGGAAGAAGGAATTTTTAGTACTTGTCCTATCCGAATAGTATCACTATTTAGCTGGTTAGTTTCACGCAGACGCGCCACCGGAATGGAATAATCCGAGGCAATTTCCGACAGGGTCTCGCCCCTGGCGATGGTGTGCTCTACAAAGCTTATCGATGCCGCGCTGACCAGTCCATTGGGAATGGTCAGCTTTTGGCCAATTCGAATATTGTTGGAATTCATGGCGTTGGCCTGCTTGAGTGCACTCATGGAGACATTAAAGCGGTCAGCAATTTCTGACAGGGTATCACCCCGGCTTACCGTGTAGCTGGCAGGCGGGCCACCGTTTTCCTTGTGCCAGGCGATATAGGTTCCCCGTGGCGGTGTGTCATAAAAATACCCGGTAATACCATTAACGATAGCGCCGGCAAAACGCTTGCGCCAGGCACTGGAATCCAGATTGCTGGCGTCGGTAGGATTGGTGATATACCCGGACTCTACCAGCAGTGATGGAATATCAGCGCTGCGCAGCACAACAAAATTGGCTTGCTCAACATTAGTGCGACGCATACGCGTGACCTGCCCCAGAGAATAGATGATCTTGTTACCAGCTTCCAGGCTGGCGGCGATACTGGCAGTCATACTCAGGTCAATAAGTACGCTGCGCAGATCTTCATCCATGTCAGCCAGTTTGACGGTGCCGACGCCGCCAATCAGGTCTGCGGCATTTTCCTTTTCCGCCAGCAAGCGCGCCTGCTGACTGGTCGCCCCCCGTTGGGACAAGGCATAAACCGTAGTCCCGCGAGCTGAACTGCTTTTATAGGAATCGGCATGGATGGCGATAAAAAAGTCGGCGTTGTTCTGGTGGGCAATGCGGGTACGTTGGCCGAGCGTCATACCATAATCACCATCACGCACCATCACCGCGCGGTAACCCGGTGTACTGTTAATCTGCTTTTCGATCTCCCGGGAAATAGCCAACGTTACCTTCTTTTCCTGCAGGCGCTTTACGCCGATAGCTCCGGGATCTTCGCCACCATGACCGGCAGAAATAGCCACCACGATATCGCGTTTGTCATTGGCTATTTCATCACTGGAGCGCCGAACTACCGGTTTTACAGTACTGATGCCCGAGTCATAGAAATCAATAACTAGGCGGTTGCCATACTGATCGTTAGGCTCCAGCAGGAAAGAGCGCGGTTGAACCTTGTTTTTCAGATCGAACACCACGCGGGCGTCATTGGTATTTCGAGGTGCGCTGCGAATGTTGGTAATAGGGGTGTTGGCGATATCCAGACTGGAAAAGTCCGCATTCAAACTCACATCGGACAAATCAACCACAATTCGCCCAGGATTGTCGAGAGTGAAAATCTCGTGTTTCACTTCCGCGCTGAGGTCAAATACCAGGCGCGTATATTCGGGGGCGCGGTAGGAGCGAACACTTTCCACCACAGCGGCCTGTGCCATGCTGGTGACAGCGCAGCAGAATAAAGCAATAAACAGGGTTTTTAAGTACCTCATCCGCCTTATTGTCCGCCATAAATAATATAAAGTCTATAATTTACAGTTATTTACGCTATATATCTATAATATATTCTAGAAATCATCAGATAGCTTGTATTCGGCACTGGAAAGGGAGATCGCACTAATCCGGAATAATTCAGGATTGGTCTGCAGCAGCAAGCTTTTCCAGGACAGCCTCACCTAATGAGGTATTGGCAGAACAGGTGATTTTCCGGCCTTTTTCCTGCTGCTCCAATTGTATGGCCAGGTCAGCGGGGGGCAGCACGCCAAAGGCTTTTTCCGGCCATTCGATAATGATAAGGGCTTCCTGCGTCAGATAATCCCAGAGTCCAATAAATTCGAGTTCTTCGGGATCTTCCATGCGGTAGAGATCAAAGTGATAAATACGCTTGTCGCCAATTTCGTAGGGCTCTACCAGGGTGTAAGTAGGGCTTTTTACCGCGCCGCTATGGCCATAGCTCTGAATTAGGCCGCGGCATAATGTAGTCTTTCCGCTGCCCAGGTTGCCGCTCAGGGTTAGTAAGCCTTTACTATTTATAGCTTTCGCAAGGCGCTGACCATAAGCAATGGTAGCGGCCTCGTCAGCAAGAAAAGTGGAATGGCTCATAGCTGGTCTGGCTCAGGGAGTATGGAAAATCAGGGGTTAAGCAGCTGACGTACAGGGACCAGCAGATCTGTTGCCAGTAACCCGCGCTCGCCAAATTCCCTGGCTTGCAGGTCGGCGGCTTTACTGTGGATACAGACGCCAAGTCTGGCGCTGTCTACCAGTGAGTAGCCCTGAGCCAGGATGGCGCCAAGTATGCCACTGAGCACATCACCCATACCGCCGGAGGCCATACCAGGATTGCCGTGAGCACATTGATCAACCTGCTGGCGTTCTCCCTGGCTATAGCAAATGAGTGAACCGGCTCCTTTAAGGATGCTGATGCCACCATAGCCTTGCTGCAGTTTGCACACCGTATTGACACGATCCGACTGTACCTCGGCATTGCTTATATTGAGCAGACGCGCAGCTTCACCGGGGTGGGGCGTCAGAATGAGATCATGCAGATGGGTGAGTTCGGCTTTTCCTACCCCCTGAGCCAGCAGGTTCAGGGCATCGGCGTCCATAATAATGGGGACAGCTTGCCTGGAGAGGGTCTCCAGGGTGAGCTTCATCCATAGATGCGACCAGTCGCTTTGCCCGAGACCTGGGCCGAGAACAACCACGCTGGCAGCGGAAATAAGAGTAAGCAGTTCATCACTGTCTTCAATGCCCTTGGTCATCAATTCCGGGCAGCGCGCCAGAAAAGCGGCGCAGTGGGAAGGATGGGTGGCGACTGAAACCAGCCCGGCGCCACTGCGGGCAGCACTCATACCGGCCATCAGGGCGGCACCGCCAAAGCCTTTGTCCCCGCCGATTACCAGAACATGGCCAAAGTCCCCTTTATGGGCATCACCTGCGCGTCGCGGCAGCAAATGCCTGATAGCATCGTATTCAATTTTGCGGGCAGTGCTGGTCATGCGTTGAATCTGATCCTGTCATTAAAAAGAGAATTGGTCGCCACTTTCGGGTGACATTGCTGGTCTTGCATTCTATCAGCAGATTATAGTGCTTCCTGACAGATGTCTGTAATGAAAAAACACAATAAAACGTCTAAAAAAAAGCACGCAAAAAATAAGGCCCGTGTTCAACGGGCCTTGGTGAAATCAAGAGGATGTCTTGTGGTCCTGTGCTTACAGGTTAGTTCTGAAAGGCGGTCTGCGGGGTAATGCAGGGGCCCTGAAAATTATTATCGGTGTAAAACTTGTTGATATTAACCGCTGTGGCGTTTACCCAGGGTTATGTGCCGGGGACCTGAGGTAGCAACCTGACCGCTTACCCCTAAAGGAATCTCCTGGATCTTGCCACCTGAGGCTAAAAATTCCTCAATGTGGTTATCAATTTTGGCGCTGGTGACGTCGTCAGCCAGATCTTTAACCGGTTTGCTTTTCTTAACAGTTTTTGCAGCTTTTGGAGCTTTCGCAGCTTTTACACTAGCCATATTTATCCTTGTTTGTATCTCTTGTTGTATTACTGGTTTCTATCTTGCTTGTTTTTTCTGGAGGTTTTCTTGCGTTTGAAAGCGACTCAAGGTCGTCTGATCAACGCGCTTTTTTCCCCTCAGAAATATCGCGCGGGCGCACATTATAGAGAAATTTGCCTGTTATTTCATGTTGAAGTGAATAATTGAGAGCTGATGGTACAGAGACACAGTCTAAAGGCTTGATTTGTGGGCGCTAACAGAAGGAAAAGAATATACCTCAAAGCATTCATTCAAGTTATATAAACGATAAATCATCGGGAAGCGAAAGCCAGTCGGACTGCCAGACCGGCAAAAACCAGCGCAGAAATTCTGTTTAATATGACCTGGGCTTTTGCCGAGCGTTTAAACAGTTCTGCGATCAAGCCAGCCAGACAGGCAATAGTCGAAAATACCACCAGGGCTACCAGAATGAATACGATGCCCAGCAAAAATAACTGGAGCGTCATATTGCCTGTCGAAGGATCGGTGAATTGTGGCAGAAAGGCCAGAAAAAAAATGGCGACCTTGGGGTTGCTGAGATTCATTACAATACCGCGGCGATAAAGCGCCATATGTCCCGGGACAGCAGTTGCGCTGCTGCTGGAAAGTGGTCGCGCGGATGCCTTCAGTGCCTGCCATGCCAGATAAAGAAGATAGGCGGCGCCGATTAGCTTGAGGCTGGTAAAGGCCATACTGCTGACCATGAAGATTGCTGCCACCCCAAGCGCGACGGCGCTGGTATGGACAATCAAGCCGGTGCAAAGGCCCAGGGTGATAATAACTCCTGATTTTCCGCCATACAGTGCTGACTGTGTCAGCACAAAGATATTATCTGGCCCCGGTGCCAGGGAAAGCAGGGTGGAGGCCAGAATAAAAGTTGTTAGTGGCTCAGCGTTCACGCTTACTACCAGGCTTAGTTGTGATGGCCGATCTCGCGATCGGTAAACAAAGAGTCTCTCAGTTCTTTATCCATGGTGGGGTCCTGGCGACGAATCCATTCCAGCATCATGGCCGCATGCTCTTTTTCCTCATCGCAATTGTGCTCAAGGATTTTTTTCAGTGCTGGATCCTTGCAGGCATCCACGCGCTGGTTATACCAGTCTACCGCTTCCAATTCTTCCATCAGGGAAACGATTGCCCGGTGCATGTCCTTGGTTTCATCAGAAAGATCTTCTGCGGCTTCATGAAATCCTTCATTGGCCATTATGTATTTTCCTTTAAAGTGACTTTGCTGCTGAAAACATTCCAGAGTGATAATTGCTGGATGTTTCTGCGCAAAAGAATTGACTTGAATTGTTTGTCCGGTAGTACCGTGTCGCTAAAGACTTGCCTTGATGAAGTGCGTGATTACCGGCTCAGTATCCGCCACCAGATAATCTTTTATGCGGGTTTGAATCATGGCGTCCTGATTACTGATTCTCTCATGCTGGCGTAAATGATCAAGCCAGGAGTGCACCAGGTAAAATTCCCTGAAGCTGCAGGGCTTGCTGATATTTTCCATGATGCCCCATTCCCAGGCGCCATCGCGTCGTCGTGATTTACCTAATTGCTCCATAGCCAGCAGGAATTCCTGACGTGATTCGGGTTTTACCTGATAGGTGATATTGATCATTACAGGGCCCTGCTCATGTTTAACTTCAAAAGCGGGCTGCGGCAATTTCCAGTGCCTAGAGGGTGTATGGTCAAGCCCTTCATTGCCGCTGACGGGCCAGCGTCGGGTAAAAAAGGCAGACACTGCCAGGCATGTTGACGCAGTATAAATAGCAACAGGAATGGTGGTCAGTTGTGCCAGGCCACCCCAGATGGCGGGACCAATAGCCAGCGAGCCCATAAAGAATGTCAGGAAAACGCCGATGCCCCGTGAGCGTACCCAGTTGGGTAGTGCCGTTTGCGCCGCGGTCTGCGCACAGGTCATTACGGTAATCCACGCCGAGCCACACAGGGCAAGGGTGAACAGGGCGATAATATAGATCTGGGTCAGGGCAGTAATAATCATGCCGGCGGCAAACACCAGTGATGCTCCTGTGATGAGTTGATCATTATTAAAACGCGCACGTAAACGCGGTATAAACATGGCGTTTATAATGGCGCCAATACTGATGAAGGCAAACAACAGGGCATAACCAAACTCGTCAGCTCCCAGCAGGTCCCGGGCAATGACCGGGAACAGTGCCCACATCACACTAGCAAAAAAGTAGAAGCCGATACTGCGATAAATAGTAAACAGTAACGCTGGCGAATGGCGTGCATAGCGCAGACCGGTGCGCACTGCCGGTATTAAAGGTTCTGGCGGTAATGTCACTTCCGGGGCCTGACGTTTCCAGCGCAGCAGTACAATGATGATCAAGGTGAAGGTCACCGCATTGGTCACAAAGACCGCGCCTGGCCCAGCTGCGGCAATGATGATGCCAGCAACAAGCGCGCCCAATACGCGGGCAATATTCATACCCATGGTGTTCAGGGCAATGGCCCCTGAAAGATCTTCGCGCTTAACGACTTCGGGAATAATGGATTGCCAGGCCGGCATCACCATGGCGGTGCCAATACCCAGCATCATGGTAAGCAGGAGCAGAGACCAGACTTCTATCAGCCCGCTCAATGTCAGGAAACCAAGTGTGGCGGCCACCGTGGCCTGACCAATATTGGCGGTTAACAGGTACAGGCGTCGATCAAAGATATCCGCCAGTGCCCCGGAAGGCAGCAGCAGAAAAAAAGCGGGCAGGGAGGTGGCGGTTTGCATCAGCGCTACTACAAATTCTGAATCAGTAAGACTGGTCACCAGCCAACCGGCACCCACATCATGCATCCAGGTGCCGATATTGGAGACCAGTGTGGCAATCCAGAGGAACAAAAAGACGCGGTTATTGCGCAGTGGTGTCCAGGGCGACATGGAGGGCTTTACTGCAGTTTCTGACATACCCGGGACAACCTGTTTGATAGAAAAAGTAGGTGGAGAATAATTGAGCAGCAGCATTATAGCTCAATAATGCTGTGTGACTGTCAGTCCTGTACTTCCTGAATTTCAGTCAGGCGGGGATCCTTGTCAAGTTTTCGCAGCGTGGGACTGAGCATGAAAAAGGCCAGCACCACAATTACCAGCATGATGCATGCGACGAACATGGTGTTGGCAATGCCATAGAACTCTGCAAAGTAGGCGACAGGTAACACGCCCAGGGGCGTCAGGCCGACGGTGAGCATCATCAGAGACGACATACGACCACGTACTTCATTGTCCGCCAGCAATTGAATCAGCGTCTGATTCAGGGTCTGGCTCATGTTGGCAAAGATATTCGACACCAGCAGGATGGGCAACGCCACATAATAGTAGGGGCTGATACTGAATCCCGCGAGGAATACGCCAAAGATCAGCGCAGCGAACATCATCACCCGGGCACGTTTCATGGTGTCGCCCAGTCGCGCTACCAGCAGCGATCCAATAATCCCGCCAACGCCAACACTGCCCATCATGATGCCGAGGGCCGTTTCGCTGACGCCCCATACCGATTCGGTAAACACGACAAGGAAACTGATAATGGGCAGCGCCAGTAACATGGGGAACAAGCCAAATATCAGGCACAACAAAATTGCCCGGTTATTGGCGACATATTTGAAGGAGTAGGTCACATCCTCAAAAAAGCCTTTCGCGGTTTTGTTGTCGGGATAGGATTTGGGGAGGCGAACCATGCCATAAATGGAAAAGCCATAGAGCAGTATGGACACCAGGTATGCCCCTGGCATGGTAATCAAAGGAATCAACAGCCCCATGCCTGCAGGACCTACAATGCGCGCTATGTTCAATGCGGTAGCCTGCAGGGCCATGGCATTACCCAGTTTTTCACGACCCACCAGGGAGTAAATCATTGCCGTACGTGTTGGCATCAGAAAGGGAAAGTTCACGCCAAGAATAAAGGCAGTGACTAATAGGTGCCAGAATTCGAGCACGCCCGCCACCAATAACGCCAGTACCACCAGTTCATTTACCAGCACAATGCTTTGACTGACAATGGTCAGCCCGCGGCGTTCCACCCGGTCAATAATGGCACCGGAAAATAGCAAACCAATGGACATCGGTGTGGCAATCACCAAATTCACCATGGCTAGGGCAAAAGGGCTTTGTGTCAGTTCGTAAGCCAGGAGGGAGCGCACCACCAACTGGCCCTGCATGGCAAGAAAGAATGTGCCCAGGCTAGAAACCAGCCAACGAAAGGGGATTGACTCCAGGGCAGCAAAGGAACGCGGCATATGTGGAGCAGCCGTCGCTGCGGGTTTATCTACTGGTTTTACCGGATCTGATTCGGACATGGAGAAATGCCATGGGCGAGGCTGAAAGAGGGGGGATATCTTACGGCAAAGCACCTGGTATATCCACCAAGAAGATACAGAAAGCCTAGAGAAAGCAGAGTTTTTCAGTTACCATTGTTAACCATAAGGCGCCCGCAGTTCTGCGTCGGGTAAAAAGAAGTAACGAGCCTAGCCAGTTACAAAAAAGCGAAAGAATAGTTTAACCGCAACAGTTTATTGCGCCCGTAGCTCAGCTGGATAGAGTAACTGGCTTCGAACCAGTTGGTCGGGAGTTCGAATCTCTCCGGGCGCGCCAAATAAAAACCCACCGTAAGGTGGATTTCCTTTCTGTTCAATATATATTAACTCTGCCCCTTAATATTCTGTTTGCCTGATGCATCCTTTTGATACTTTTCATTGGTAATGGCTAGGGGTTTTTCAGCAAATAAAAAGTATTTTCACGCGATTGTCGCTGCCCAATCCAGACGAGCCAGCTGATGTGCAAGTCAGGTAGTAGGCTCGCGAGGAGACGGAATTATGTAAAAGGATTAGGGCCCCAGATTCGCCACCTTGAGAAGATCTTTTACTGCATAGAACTGGAAGGTGCAATCCCTGGACATCGCCATGCAAAGCTGTGGCGGGCCATTACAGACACTGCGTTACAAAAAGGAGATAAGGCCAAGATTAGCACGGTCAATGGCCTTACACTGACGGTTACCTAGGCTTGATGTTTTATCTGTTAATAATGGACTCACTGAGAAGAGAAAAAACTTATGGATATGTTTTTAGTAGTTTTGTTAGTTATTTTTGCCGCGTTGTTGTTTGCTGCCATCAATGTCATGCGCGAATACGAGCGTGCCGTGGTTTTCTTTCTGGGAAAATTCCAGACTGTAAAAGGACCGGGATTGATCTTAATTATCCCGGTTATTCAGCAAATGGTAAAAGTGGATTTACGAACCGTGGTATTTGATGTGCCTACTCAGGATGTAATCTCCCGTGACAATGTCTCGGTAAAGGTCAATGCGGTTATTTATTTTCGGGTAATAGACCCTGAAAAAGCCATTATTCAGGTTGAAAACTATTTTGAGGCAACCAGTCAGCTTGCGCAAACAACATTGCGTTCCATTCTTGGTCAACATGAGCTGGATGAAATGCTGGCGAGTCGGGAGCAGCTGAATATTGGCATTCAGAAGATTCTGGATGAGCAGACAGACAGCTGGGGAATCAAGGTAACCAATGTTGAGTTAAAACATGTTGACCTGGATGAAAGTATGATCAGGGCAATGGCGAAGCAGGCAGAGGCAGAACGTGAGCGCCGAGCCAAGGTTATTCATGCCAAAGGTGAGTTTGAAGCCTCAGAGCAATTAGTCGCCGCTGCACAAGTTCTAGGCGAATCTCCCCAGGCTATCCAGTTGCGATATATGCAAACGTTGACGGAAATCTCCGGAGAGGGAAACTCCACTATTGTGTTCCCATTGCCGATAGACCTGATTACCAGCTTTTTAAAAAAAGATTAAAAAAACTGCTGATAGAATTTGACTAGCAGTGATTTTTTAGAAGATGCTCGGGCCCTACTATCAATAATTAGTAAATTGAATACTTAAATAAGGGCGTAAGGTCTTATATTTACTGTAGCGTCTAGTGCTGACTAATCAAAATTCATTAGGGACGAGTTATTAGTTAAAGGCTCACAATGTTAGCGTTCACGCGAGTAATGAAGGAGTAGTCCACGATAGGTTCTTCATCGAGTAGCCGCCGCCTCAGCATGTCATATGCTATTGCGCAGCTCATGATACGAACTAGGCTGCGGGTACGGTTGCTCAACTTTATGGTTTGCTGCCAGCATGTGTTCCTGTCACACAATGCAATTACCACAGTACCAACCGGCTTCTCTTCGCTCCCGCCATCGGGGCCGGCAATGCCGGTGGTGGCTAGAGCAAAATCACTATCCATTAAGACGCGGGCACCTGTGGCCATTTCTTGAGCGGTCTCCAGAGATACCGCTCCATGATTAGCTAGTGTGGATTCTTTCACCCCAAGTACTTTTTGCTTGGCAGAATTGGAGTAGGTCACCAGACCTTGTAGCAGGTAATTGGAACTTTCCGCAAATTCCACCAGTTGACTGCTGAGGAGGCCGCCGGTACAGGATTCCGCCAGGCTCAGTGTTTTGCCGGAGTCTTTTAGCAGGGTGTGGACTTCTTCAGCTACACCAGCAAAGCGTTCGGTAACTAGTGCCGTGCCCAGTATTTTTTTTACCTGCCTAACATAGCCCGGGAGTGCAGAGATTGCCTGTTCGCCGCGGGCAAAGATCTTGATTTCCACATGAGGAGGAGACGGACGATAACCCAGAGTAATACCTTGGGGGCTCTCTATCGCATTGAGCTCATCAGCGAGGGTTGATTCGCCATGACCAAGCGTGACAAGCTTGACCAGTTGTGTTGCCTGGCCAATGGAAAACTCACTATTTATAAAGGGCAGAAACTGCTCCATTACCATCAGCTTTAATTCAAAAGGCACACCGGGCGTAAAAAACAACCAGGCTCGGTTCAGCTTTATACGAAAACCCGGCGCAGAGCCTACCGGGTTATCTATCAACACCGCCCCTTTTGGCAAAAGGCATTGTTTGTAATTGCTGGCAGGCATTTCCCGGTTGCGTCTGCTGTGCCAGCTCTTCAGGTGATTTAACCAGTCGTTGTCTTCTTCGAGCTCTACGCCCAGGGCTTTGGCGGCGGCTTCGGCAGAGAGGTCGTCAGACGTAGGACCAAGCCCGCCATTAACGAGTATGATATCTGCGTGTTCGCTTCTGTCCTGAAAAATACTAACCAGATCTTCCATGCGATCGCCGACGGTGGTTTTGCGCTGCAACTCGAGACCGGAATCCATCAGTACATTGGCAAACCAGGCTGCATTGGTGTCGACGATTTGGCCGGAAAGTACTTCTTCGCCGGTACAGATCATTTCAATTTTCATAGTGATTTTTCAACATAAGTTTATGCTGGTAATAATACCTTAAATTGCAGGCAGAGGTGTGGCACGACAGGGAAAATAGCAAGGCACGATGGTTACCAGTGATAAGATAAATGCAAATAATGGTAATACAAAGACACTGAATATAATCAAGTATTACTGGCAACGCTCCAGAATGATTTGCAGATCTTTCAGATAGATATTACAGCCTAAAGCAATTGCGGCAAGGTCTAGGGTTTGCTCTAAAATGGGATTGTTTGTCTCTAGTGAAAGGCTGATAGCCTCAGCCTGATCATCCTTGATCACCAGCTCGTAAATTTTTGTAGGCTGTCCTGAAATGGTGACGTCATTGGGCTATATTGTGAGCAACAGCGCATCAAGGATTTCAATCAAAGAGGTTTTTACACCTTGAAGCGGTAAAACAGAGTGTTCCAATTTGGAGCACGCAGGGCAATAACACTTCCTCCTGTTCCTGATGCAATTATGTCGGTTTCCGTGCTATCGATATCTTTATCACTATCTATAACGCCAAGAATAATTGTTATGCCATCGACAAAATCATCTCTAGCTGTATTAACATTTATGGGGTAAATGGCGGTTTATAAAATACTGCTATTAGAGTCCCTCAGAAGGAGTAATCTAGAGCTATACCCAGATTATTCCAACTATATTTAGAATAGGCAGTATTGGATAAGTGGCGAGTATAGTAAGGAATATAGAAAACAAAACAGTAAGACAATAAATGCCGATCATTATAAAAAACCAGGCTCTTTCTTTTTACTCGATACTTTTTTTATCCTTCGTCGTCTTCTGCTTCAGCTGCGATTTTCTTCAGACGCTTGCCGGCTTCTACTGAAATATCTTCCGGAATTTCAATGTCGCCCAACCAGACTGCCTTGTCATCCTCTCCCAGAGACTGGCTTACTACGCTGATCCCGGTTTCCCGATTCAGGCAAAGTATTCGGTTTAGGCTATCCTCATCCCTAGATTCCGTTTTCAGTACCAGCCCGGTTTCATAAAGTGCCCAGTTTTTGTTCTTGGATTCCCAGAAGTAATTCGTCTGTTTAGAGGCCGCTTCCAGTTCAGTTTCAAGTTTTGCTTTAGAAGCTGATAATTCTTTCACTTCCTTGCGCTCGGTTACCAAGGCTGTATTAAGATTCTTGTTATCTTTTGCCTGATCTATATTTTTCTTTTTCAGGTCAGTTACCTGACGCTTCAGGCGCTGGGGATCAAGTTTCTTAAGTTCCTTCAACTCTGACTGCACAGCCGAGAGTTCTTCCTTGGCTTTTTTTACCTGCGCATTAATAGTATTGTCTTTCTTGTCACCTTCAATTAGCTTTTCAAGACGCTCCATCTGCAATTCCTGCTGCAGGGCATCGTACTCAGCCTCAAGACCAGCAAAATGGTTAAACTGCTTTTCTAGATGCTCAAAGTCTTTTTTATGATCAAGAATATCGTCGCGCAGTTTTTTTTCCAGCTTTTTCTGGCGCTCGAGCTGTTCCAGAAGCTGCTTCTTGTCATCTTCCAGCTTTTTTATTTCAGCTTTGAGTGCGTTACTGCTGCGGAGTTCTTTGAGACTTAATACTGTTGGCATAATGCGGGACGTGTTATAGAAGTAATTATGTTTAATACCAAATAATGGTCTTTGGCCTAATCCGGGCGCGAAGTCTACCACACTCCGCAGGCAGCCTGCCAAGGGCAGAATCATTGCTGGCCAATAAAGTCGAACAAATGTGTAATCCTGGCTGAATTCTCGTTGTTACTGAACAGTTGTTAGTGTGCTGGGATAAACCTAGCATGCTGGTGTAATGTATCAGTCTCTGTAAGAAATACGGTAGACGATATTGGCGCCATCATCACTGAGCAGTAATGAGCCGTCTTGCATCACCACGGTAGCTACCGGTCGTCCCCAAGGATTGCCATCCTTGTCGATAAACCCTACCAAGAAGTCGATGTACTCACCGGTAGGAACGCCATTTTCTATAGGTAACCTGACAACTTTGTGCCCGGTACGGTGGGCACGGTTCCAGGAGCCATGTAAGACCGCAAATCCGTCTCCGGCATACTCTTGCGGAAAGGCAGAATTACCGCTTACTTGTGCAGGATAAAACTCCAGATCAACGGCGGCTGAATGGGCTGTATAGGGAACATCAGGTACTGAAATCTGGCCTGGCAGATCAGGTCTGGTACCGGCATGCCTGGGATCTTCATTGTCACCCATATAGTACCAGGGCCAGCCAAAGAAGCTGCCTTCGGGGACTCGAGTAGAATAATCCGGAACCAGGTCATCCCCCAATTGGTCTCGCTCATTTACTGTACACCAGACATCACCGGTCTCAGGCTGTACTGTAAGGCCGACACAGTTTCGGATGCCATTGGCAAAAAGCCTGCCGCTTGCCTCTTCGTTGCCCACGTCAAATACCATCACGGAGGCACGGTTTTCTTCGGTTCCCCAGGCAGCACCAAGACCACGCTCGGCTTCCCAGGCAGCAATTTCAGCTGCTGTTTTTGCGGGCATATCCTCGGCCACATTGGACTGGGAACCTACGGAGACATACATATGAGAACCATCGGGAGAGAAGCCCAGATCGCGAGTGTAATGACCGCCACCCACTGGGCTGAGCTGGGATATCACCACTTCAGGGACATCGGCAGCTTCTGTATCACCGCTGTTATAGGGATAGCGAATGACTCTATTGGTTTCAGCAACATACAGCCACTGTGGATTGTTACCGGCAGGATAAAATGCCATTCCGAGGGGTTGCAACATGCCCTGGGCAAAAACAGTAATGGCTTGTGGCTGGCTATGATCCGCCGTGGGGCGCATCACTTTGATTCGGCCACTCTGTGTTTCTGTCAGGAAGATATCGCCATTAGGGGCCAGCACCATGGCGCGTGGGCCTTGTAAATCTGCGGCGAAAGTTTCCGCCTTGAATCCTTCAGGGACCTGTAATTCCCTGCCTTCAGGTCTTGGAGCGATTTGCGGAAAGTTCACTGCGGACCCTGTTTCATAAGGCTCTGGAAGGCTGCCCAGATCTACTCTGTGAACGCGGCCAGGACGATCATTCAGCCAGTCAGGGTCACCCTGGGGGGGCTCTGCTTCCGGGGGCGCGCGAAAACCACCAAAGCCGCCAAACTGTGGTTCAGCTTCTGCAAAAGTACCATTGCCAAGGGCTTCAAAATACGCGATCAGGTTAGCCCTGTTTTCATCATCTGAAACCGGAATAACCATGGAGGAGCCAGGAACAACCTGGGTTGGCGCAGCCAGGAATCGATCCAGTGTCTGCGCATCCCAGGTAAGTCCTGAATTGGCCATGGCCGGCGTATAGGTGAACCCGGTAGTGGCGGCTTCACGGCCAAAAATACCATGTAACAAAGGGCCCTGTGCTCCCCCATTATCGCCGGGTTCGGCGCTGTGGCAGAGTGCGCATTGTTGTCGGAAAAAGGTCTTGCCTTCATTGGAGTCGGCAGCATTGGCTAAGTGGAAGGTGAATAGAGTAGCTACAAATAACAAGCGTCTGGTTAACACAGGGCCTCCTGGAGGGGTATTAATAGTTGTATTGCTTTAGGTTGTCAGAAGTAAATATTGATTAGTCCGGCATAATACCCGATGTTGGTGCCAAGGGGAGACAATCATCGTGCAATTAATGTCAAAAAACAGTGACCCGAAATACTCCGGATAATTTCATATGACACTGAATTTCAGCTCCCTTGGGAATATTGAATATAGTGCTTTATTGGGCTGTCATTGGTACGTGGTGGGCAGAATGGAAATATTGTTTTAAAAAGCCAATTATTTCGTTACTCTCTTCACACATCACAAGTCACACGTTTTCAGGGCCAAGGAGTCAAGCATGCCTTTTAATCAAAAAAACAATCAGGGTTACCGACGCGAATTTCTCAAATTTCTGGCAGGCAGCCCGTTGCTGACCAGTTATTCAGCTTTCAGTCAGGAGGTGGAAGAGACTCTTGGTGAGAAACTCACCAATCCCGAACAGGTTATCAATGTTTTTGAGATGGAGGCGATTGCGCGGGAAAAAGTGCCGCCTGCCCATTTTGGTTATCTGATTTCCGGTGTTGATAGCGACACTACCTTGCGCGCAAACCGGGAAGGCTACACGCGCTTCCAGATCCATCCGCGCAGGCTGGTGGACGTCAGTGGTTCCACCGATATGTCAGTCAATGTCCTCGGAGCAGAAGCCCGCTCGCCAATATTTTTGAGCCCGATTGGCAGTACTGGCGGATTTCACCGAGATGCCGATGTGGGGGCAGCCCGTGCTGCTGCCGCGAAAGGGCATCACATGATCCTTTCTACCCAGGCCTCCTCGCCTATTGAAGACGTTGTGCAGGCGCGTGGTGAAGGTTCCGTCTGGTTTCAGTTGTATTCCACCAATCGTTGGGAATACACCGTAGCAATGTTGCGCAGAGCAGAAGCAGCCGGTTGTACAGCAGTTTGCCTGACAGTGGATTTGCCAGGTGGGCGTAATACCGAGACTTCCGCCGTCCTCGCCCGGGAAGATGACCGTTTTTGTGAGGAATGTCATTACGGTCAGGCCAAACCCATGTTTGATGGTCTTGACATGCAGGGGGTTGGACTCGTTGATGCCTCCCTGACCTGGGATGTTATCGGGCGCATCAAGGATGTCACCAGCATGAAAGTGCTTATCAAGGGAATCGAAGTTGGCGCTGATGCGGCGCTTGCCGTGCAGTATGGTGCTGATGGCATCATCCTTTCCAATCACGGAGCGCGTGCCACAGATACCGGCAGAGGCACTATTGAATGCCTTCCTGAGGTTATCGCGGCGGTCAATGGTCGCATACCGGTTATTATTGATGGTGGCATTCGTCGCGGTACTGATGTTTTCAAAGCGCTGGCACTGGGTGCGTCTGCTGTTGGTATTGGCCGGCCCTACTGCTGGGGACTGGGTGCCTTTGGGCAAGCAGGCGTTGAGCGCGTGCTGGATTTACTGAATCGTGAGTTGGCCATTACCATGCGTGGCAGTGGTACCCCTTCCATTGCGGCTATTGGCCCTGACTATGTTCAGGATGTGGGCCATCGGGTACCACGGGGAACACTTGGGCGCGATATACTGTAAAGGCTTGATAAAATTCGGCGAAAACAGTCAGTGATCTGGCTGTTGGTAATAGAACCTGAGGGGGAATCACCAAGGCCAGGATAAATGGAACTCCATTTATCCTGGCCTTGGTGATTTTCCGGAATTAAAAAATGACCGGAATTAACAGAAGAGATTTTATGGCCTTGTCTGCAAGCGTTACCGCAGCGGCCGCTGTCAGCGGCTCATCAGCTTCCCGGGCAGCATCCACCTCGGGGATGTTTGTCTGTATGCATGGAATTACTTCAAGTGGCTTTGATTTTCGCCGTGTCATGGAAGGCTGGTCCAATGCCGGGATCACCGCAACTGAACCTGACCTGCCATCGGCAAAGGCATTTGAAGAGAGTAATGGATCAGGTTCTGCCCGTCGCCTGATGGATGACCTGGGCTTGCGCGTAGTTTCCTCCACAAACCAGTTGTTTCTGGAAGAAAGTGGCCCTCGTCGTGCCAGTGCCGTGGAAGACCTGAAATGGAAAGTTGAGCTGGCGCAGTCACTGGGGGCGGATCGTCTGGTTGTGCCTTCTGCAGCCAATCAACCCCATACCATGGAAGATTATGACCAGGTATTTGAAAACCTGCATGAAGCAGCTGAAATTGCGAAGCCTTACAACATTGCCCTGATGCTTGAATTTACCCGTCTTTCTACATTAATCAGTAATGTGCGTACCAGTCTGGATGTAGTGCGCAAAGTGAATCACCCAAACCTCAAGTTTATGATTGATGTTTATCATTTGTGGGCGGGTATGAGTAAATTTGAAGATCTGGATCTGATCAATCATGGTGAGATCCATCATGTCCATTTTGCCGACACGCCGGCCTTGCCCTATCTTGAAGTGGCTGAGCGAAAACACCGCGCTTATCCTGGCGAGGGCGTTGCGCCATTGCAGCGTATCATCGAAAAACTCTCCGAGAAGGGTTATGGGCGGGCACTGTCTCTGGAGCTTTTTGATCCAGAGGTACAGAATACGGATCCGGAAGTTGTCGCAAGGAAAGGGATTGAGACAATCACGCCATTTATTTCATAACAAAGCTACAAGCTACAAGTCACAAAAAAGGCGACTAAATTAGTCGCCTTGTCGGATGCGCCTGCGGTCCTTATCCGACCTACAAAAACCCCTTGAAGCCTGAGAAAGTGGTTGCTTGTCTCTTGTGACTAGTAACTGTCTTTACCTCACCGCTGCGCGGGTAATATCAGCCAGGGTCGGTGTGCCTGCCTGCTTCATCGCAACTTCCAGCTCGCTGTCCAGTATCTGCATTACTTTTGCTACGCCTTCCTGGCCAAAGGCGCCCAGTCCCCAGATATAGGGCCTGCCTACACAAACAGCATCTGCACCAAGCGCAAGAGCCTTGAGAATATCAGTGCCGCGGCGGATGCCACCATCAACGATGACCGGCATACGACCGCGCACTACATTGACTATTTCCGGGAGAGAGTCAATGGTAGCAAAACCGCTTTCCTCTGCTCTGCCACCATGGTTGGAAACATGGATGGCATCTACTCCGGCGCGCAGCGCCAATCTGGCATCTTCCGGCTGGGTGATTCCCTTAATAACCAGCTTCATATCAGTTGAATCGCGCAGGCGTTTGACGTAATCCCAATCCATTGAGGGGTTGCTGGGATTTAGATTGGCGGGCGCATTCAAGCCTTGCAACATGGCTTTGTCTGCAAAGGTAGTGCCTGGAATATGGCATTCACTGCAGTCATCGGAGCTTCGATCAAAGCGTCGCATACGATCCTGGTTGCGAGCAGGAATGTCGGTGGTCAAAAACAGCACATCTGATCCTGTGGCTTCGACCCGGCGCAATATTTCCTGGGTGATATCCCAGACATCGGTGGGATAAAGCTGATACCAGACTGGTTCACCGCGTGCTTCGGTGATCTCTTCAATGCCAAAGGTTGCCGCTGTGGACATGATCATCTTGTGGCCACCGGTTCTGGCACCCCGTGCTACTTCTATATCGCCATCGGCATGGGCCATCCCCAGACCACCTACCGGAGCCAGCAAGACAGGAGAGGGCAGGGTATGGCCAAGAAGTTGGGTTTGTGTATTCACAGAGCTGACATCAATCAGGCGACGGGCGCGTAAATGCAGGCGCTCATAGCCTTCACGATTGGCGCGCAACGTCAGTTCATCATCTACACCCTGGGAGATATAGGTCCAGTGCGCCTGATTCCAGTTGCGCAGGGCGACATTCTCCATATCAAAAACATTCACTGCCCAGCGGGCGGATTCAGCGATATAGTCCCTGTCGTCCAGGCGTTGAGCGGCCATCGTTGGTAAAGCAGACATAGCGGAAAATAAAGGACTGGCGGCTAAAAATTGCATTAACTTGCGCCGGGAATGTTCAGTGCTATTCATAAATTTCTCCCTTCATGGTTTAGCTATTATCATTTATTGGCGACATAAAAAAACCCCGCTATTGGAACGGGGTTTTTATCATGCTTTTTAATTGATTAGCCGCGAGGGGTCAGTTTTACAAGTCTGCCTTCCGGCCCATCTTCAAGAATCCAGATATTGCCTGCAGGACCCTGTTCAATACCACGAATACGGCGTCCCATTACAAAACGCTGTGCTTCGACAGCATTATCGCCATTCACTACAATGCGAACGATGGACATGGAAGAGAGCCCGCTGATGAAGGCATTTCCACGCCACTCCGGGAACGCATCTCCGGTGTAGAACATCAGGCTGGATGGTGAGATTACCGGATTCCACCAGACCTTGGGTTTTTCAAAGCGGCCTTCTGTATCGGTATCATGGTCGGGAATGATTTCACCAGTGTAGTGATTTCCGTTAGAGACGATGGGGTAGCCATAATTCTCCCCTGCAATAACCAGGTTCAATTCATCACCACCGCGCGGTGCCATCTCAATATTCCAGAGTCGACCGTCGCTATCGAAAGCAATACCCAATGGATTGCGATGACCATATGACCAGACTTCAGCAGCCACTCCGCCCTGACTGGCAAAGGGGTTATTGGATGCAGGAGAGCCGTCATCATTCAATCGAACAATCTTTCCCAGTGTGGCATTCAGGTCCTGGGCAGGATCATATTTATTACGCTCCCCCGCTGAGACAAACATGTATCCTTCGTCATCGAAGGCAATACGGTGGCTGAAGTGCAGTCCGCCATCGACTTTGGGGAAGGCGCGCCAGATGACTTCAAGATTCTCTATCGCCGGAGCAGAAAGGTTAAGAGTGCCACGTGCTACCACTGCGCCGCGTGTTTCATTGGCGCCGGCTTCCACGTAACTTATATAAACCAGATTGTTGGATTCAAAGTCTGGATGCAGGACGATATCGCCAAGGCCGCCCTGGAAAAAATAATCAACTTCAGGCGCGCCAGCGACTTCAGTTTTCTGACCATCCTGGGTGACCAGCTGGATAGTACCGCCTTTTTCCGTAACCAGAATTCGTCCGTCAGGCAGAAATTCGATGGCCCAGGGTTCATTTAATTCAGCGATTGGTGTTGATACAAAAGGATAAGGGACCTGTGCCAGAACCGAAGTCCCCAGGAATAATCCAAGAATGAAAATGGACAGTTGTTTCATACGGTTGACCTCTTCAAAGAATCGATTGCGATTGTATTTTGCAAACTAAATTTTAATTGTTCAGACCTGGAATAATAGTTAATCTTTTGTTTTAGCGACTGCCCTTTTAAATGGGAAAGTAATCCAGGGACTGGCCAGTATATAAGCCCTAAAGGGCGAAATCCAATCCAAGATTATGGCAGGCAGTAAAGCGGAAAACAGGCTGGTCCGGGCCTGGGTTAATGTCGCAACGTTGGCGGGTAGATTAATAATGAAAGAAATCTTAAGGATAGTATGAGAAAAGAACTGATTCTAATGCGTCATGGTAAGTCTGATTGGGGTAAAGCCTTGCCGGATTACCAACGTCCCATAAAAAAGCGTGGCTTTGAGGAGTCTGGCAGAGTGGGTTTGTGGTTACTTAAACAGGGTCTGGTTCCAGAGTTACTGATAAGTTCCCCGGCCCAGCGGGCCAGAGATACAGCGGAAACCGTTGCCAGTAATATGGACTACAGTGTGGAAAATATATTCTGGAATGAGTCGGTTTACATGGCAGATGTCAGTGAGTTACTGGATGTGATTGCGAGTACCCCTGATGAATGTGCCAGTTTGATGATAGTGGGACACAATCCGGGTCTTGAAGATCTGCTGTTTTATCTCTGTGAAGAACTGGATATTCCGGAAGACGGTAAAGTCATGCCAACGGCTGCAGTGGCAGTACTGGAAACAGACATGAACTGGGCGAACCTTGAGCATGGGTCCTGCAGGCTGGGTATTATTGCCAGAGGGCGTTACCTTTGAATAAACCGTTTTTTAAATTCATGAGCGAGGTATGCATACCCCTGACAAGCATTAACGATTGAAAATACTTTCCAGCGCTCGATTGATCAACACTTCACGCGGATCGCTTTCTGCCGGCGGATCTTCCTGTTGCTGATCCTGTGGAGAGGTTTGCTCGGAATTTTGCTGAGTATTGCCCGTATTACCCTGAGGCTGCGCTTCATTGCCAACGGCGCGCTGTATCAGGTCGGTGAGTCCACGCTGGACTGCAGAGCGAATAGCGCCGCCAAGAATGGCCTGAATGTCTGGCAGGCAGATGGGGTTATTTATGAAACCGGTGCAGGCAATGGGGAGTGAGTAGCCGCCAATGTCGTAGGTCTGCTCATCACTTGCAGGCGTCTCGTCAACGTTGGCAATCATATTAAAAGCAATAGTATCGTTTGCCAGGTTCACCAGTGTGCCGCGACCAGTCACATCAAAGCCCGACGACTCGATCAAAAGATCATTGGTCGTTACGATCCCGTCATTGATGACAATGCTGGCAGAGAATGTCTCAAACGGTGTGCGCTCACCGCGGACCACAGTGCGGGGGCGCTGTTCCCTGATCATCGCTTCAACCTGGTTCAGCACACTGCCAACATCCACCCCTTCCAATACACCATCCTGAAGCGCCATTGCGCCAGAGCCATTCAGATTGCGTTTGATGGTGGCGGTGTCGGCACCGCGTCCGTTCAGTGAAAGCTGGATATTACCATTACCGCTGATATAGCTGGCATCCATAAAGTCTCTTAGCAGTGGCGCCAGATTGATACCGGTAAGAGTTGTTTCAACACTGGCTGTTGGTAAGGCATCATTGACATTGAGCCTGATATCACCGGAATAGGCTCCCTGGTAAAGATTTGCCGTGACCGGAGCCAGGGCAAGCTGGCCATTACTGGCATTAATGTTCAGTGCCAGAACATTCAGATTCAGGTTGGAATAGGTGAGTTGGCCGACATTAATTTCACCCTTGATATTCAGTTCATGCAGTGTGTCCACAGGCAGCTCGGTGTTGCCGATTTCAGCGCCTGCAGGGGTATCAGTGGTTGGCGCCAGATAGCGGTCAAGGTTTATGCGGTTGATTGCCAGGTCAAAATCCATCGCCGGTGTTGTTGCTGAGCTTAGCCCTGCCAGACTAAAGTCACCGGAAATTCTGGATTCATCAAGGGTGAAGTCCAGCTGGCGAAGTTGCAGATCATCGCTGGAGCCTGAAAAAGAGGTAGCCAAAGCGAATGACTGAAAGACCGTATTATCCATGGCGACCGGTAGCGGTTGGTTGATCTGTTGCATGAAGCGGCGCAGATTAAATGCAGGCAGGGAGAGCTGGCCGTTGTAATTGATATCGCTCATGACATTGTTGGCCTGGAGACTGCCTTGAAGGTTCAAACCAAGCCCTGCCAGAGTGAAAGATTCAGTAGCAAGGGTTTCATTTTCAATATCCAGGATGCTATTTGCCCTCAATGCCAGTGTCACCGGCGAATTTGGAATGCGCGGTCCTGACAGTATCAGGTCAAGGTTAAACGGACTAAGTGTCAGGTTGGCCGGTCTGCCGTTTATCGCCATATTGAGGTTTAGCGATTCCACGACTTCTGCCAGGTCAGCCTGGTCAAGCGCACTCAATACCGGCCCAAGATTGCGACCGCTAAGATTTAGCTCGCCTATCATGGTGCCATTGGCATTCTCAAAATTAGTGGCCTGCAGCTCGCCGCTAAGACGAAAGCCCAGAAAGTTTGCCTGCAATCCACTGAGATCGATATTGCCCCGGGCCATGTTGATATCAAATGGCGCATTAAGGGTGAAATTTTTACCGGGGATGTTTCGCAAATTGCGCCCAAACTGGTTCAGTGATGATTCACGACCGCCACTAATCTGACCCACAATTTGCATAAGCAAAGGCAGATCAGGGCCGCTGGCATTCAGGCGACCACGTAGCACCGGTGTCTCGGTATTAACCTCACTCCCCGTCAAATTGCCACTGATTACTGTGCCCAGCGCATTGAGTTCCAGTTCCGGCACATTGAGATTGCCGGTTTCCATATTGGCATCAAAGCGTGTTCTGAGTAGGAAATCCTGATTTGGTGAGTTCTGCAATTCCCTGCCGTAGCCGGCAAGAGCTGAATTACGCCCGCCCTGAAGCTGCCCGGCAACTTCCAGCAGGGTAGGTAAGTCAGGTCCGGAAGCATTGATAGTGCCAGTGATGACCGGTTGTCCGGACTGCAGGTTTGATGCACTGATATCTCCTGTAATACTGGCATCAAGCAGGTTGGCATCGAGACCTTTGACGCTCAGGGTTCCGACACCGGGGCTGCTTTCAAAAAGGCCGTTTACATAAAAACTTCGGCTGTTAAGCCGGGTAATCTGGGCCACTAAATCTTCGTTTTCCAGGATACGAAAGATTGCCGCCAGGTCATTGCCTGCTGCAGCGAGGTTCACCTGAAAAAGAGGGGAGTCACTTAAAATACCATTAGCATTGATGTTGGCATTAATCCGGGTATCCAGGGCATTGAACGATAAATCCCGCAGCAGCAGCGTGTCCTGTTCAAAATCCATGCTCATTGCTGTGGTCAGGATGATGTCAGCGGATCCGTTGGGTACATTGGCTCCTAACAGGGTGCTATTCAAACTGAGGGGATTCAAATCATAACGCTGGCTACCCAGGTCGTAGACCATGGTACCGGTTAATCTGATCAGAGCCGCAAGATCTGGCTGGCTGGCACTGGCATCAAGGGCTAAAGACAGCTCTATTGGGGCTCCATAGACCAGTTCACCAGTGCTGATGTTGATGTTCTCAAGGGTATAGATGACATCGTTAAACTGGTCATCGAAGATTACTGAAGCATTATTGATATCCACGCCGCCCACTACCAGCTTATTGAGCGTAGCATCTGATACTGATGATTCTTCGCTTTCCGTGGCACTCAGAGCACCGCTATCCCAGTTCGACTCGCCTACGGCATTGGTTTCCAGAAAAATTCGGGCGCCTGTTAGATGAATAGTGTCAATTTCATACTCCTGATCCAGCATCGGCAGAAGTTTTACTCTTAACTCGGCCTGTTGCGCCTGCATCAGAGGTGTATTACTGAAGCCGGGAGGGTTGGCGATGACAAAATCATTGAGCGTGATTCCCAGCCAGGGATAGAAGCTGAGATCAATGCTGCCATTGAGGGAAAGCGCCAGGCCGGTGCTTTTCTCAAATTCCCGCGCAATTCGATCCTTATGATTATTGGGGTCAGTATTGAGCATGATCACCAGTACAACAATAACCAGGGTAAATACCAAAGTGACCAGGGAGGCCATTAACTTGAATAATCTTTTCATCGTTTTCCAGGGTGCAGAGTAAAGGGTAAAAGGGCTGCAGGAGATGGTCTATTCCATTTCCTGTTACACTTTCCTATTAGACCAGATCCAGGTGCCTGATGTTGCGTAAGAAAAGTAAAAAATTGCACTAATTTTCAGCTATTGAGGAGGGAGTTCATGAAGTGTTAAGTTCGGCTCTTGGCCAGGCATTTTATGGGGCATATTCAGGCCTTGCAGCATAACAGTCTGCTTAAGGTCAGTTTGGATAGATAAAATCCATCGCAGAATAAATAATTAACAATTAGACAGATCAGTGGCTTGCCTTTATATTCGTCATCAAGTCATAAAAAATTCTGACTTCACGAAGTCCTCGACTTCATCCCAACAATAGTTTTTTAGTTTAAGAAATTAATTAATACAAAGGAGTGAACTATGTCTTTAGCAGGTTCCAAAACTGAACAAAATCTCAAGGATGCATTTGCCGGTGAATCACAGGCCAATCGTCGTTATCTGTACTTCGCAGCCAAGGCTGATGTTGAGGGTTATAACGATGTTGCTGCAGTTTTCCGCTCCACCGCTGAAGGTGAGACAGGCCATGCACATGGTCATCTGGAATATCTTGAAGAAACCGGTGATCCGGCCACAGGTATGCCTATTGGCGGCACCTCTGACAACCTGAAAGCGGCAATTGCTGGTGAAACTCACGAGTACACAGATATGTACCCGGGAATGGCCAAAGCAGCACGTGATGAAGGTTTTGACGAAATTGCTGACTGGTTTGAAACACTGGGCAAGGCTGAACGCAGCCATGCCAACCGTTTCCAGAAAGCTCTCGATGGTCTGGACGACTAAAACTCTCCAGTGCGGAAGTTAGAATTGTTTTCCAGACCTGGTGGGTGCCTGACTCTGAAAAATGAGTCAGGCACCCACAATAATAGAAATCATAGAATCAAAAACACAGATCTAATATTGGGCTCCCCGCCATGAGTGATACCCCTTCAACCAAAGAAAGAGCCAGGGAAGGAAGTCTTGAAGCGCCTACCCGCCACCCTGTGGAATGGCAGACCGAGTCCTTCTGGGATGTGGACAAGCTCAATGCGGAACTGGAGCGTGTCTACGATATCTGCCATGGCTGTCGTCGCTGTGTCAGCTTATGTAATGCCTTTCCTACCCTGTTTGATCTGGTTGATGAATCTGACACCATGGAAGTTGATGGGGTCGATAAGGCGGACTATCAGAAAGTAGTCGATCACTGCTATCTCTGTGATATGTGCTACATGAGTAAATGCCCCTACGTGCCGCCTCATGAATGGAATGTAGATTTTCCCCATCTGATGTTGCGTGCCAAGGCCGTAAACTTTAAAAAGAATGGCGCCTCTTTTCGTGACCGCACTTTGACCAGTACCGACGCGGTGGCAAAAATGGCAACGATTCCGCTGGTGGATGTGACCGTCAATGCCTTGAACAATAACGGGGTTTTTCGCAAAGTTCTTGAAAGTACCCTGGGTGTTCATCATGCCGCACCAGTGCCCGGTTACCATCGCAATAACCTGCGCAAGCGGGTGAAAGTGTTGGAAACGGCGCAACAGAAAAAAGGGGCAATTGAGCCAAAAGCGATAGGGCGGACTTCAGGCAAAGTGGCCTTTTATGCCACTTGTTACGGTAACTATAATGCCCCGCATCTTGGTGAGGATTTTTACCAGGTATTTCAGCATAACGGTATTCATATTGAACTGGTGCCAAAGGAAGCCTGTTGCGGCATGCCGAAACTTGAGCTGGGTGACCTGGAGTCAGTAAGAGAATTAAAAGAAGCGAATATTCCAGTATTGGCAAAACTTGTCGATGAAGGCTTTGACCTTATTGCTCCAATCCCTTCCTGTGTGTTGATGTACAAGCAGGAACTGCCACTGATGTTTCCCAATGATGAAGATGTACAAAAAGTAAAACAGGCTTTTTTTGATCCCTTTGAATACCTGTTCCTGCGCCATAAAGAGGGGGAATTCAATATCGATTTCAAACAGGGGCTTGGCGATATCAGCTACCAGGTTGCCTGTCATTTGCGTGTGCAGAATATCGGTCTCAAAACCAGGGATATTCTTAATCTGGTGCCTGATACCCAAGTGCAGGCCCAGGAACGCTGTTCCGGTCATGACGGTACCTATGCGGTGAAAAAGGAAACCCATGACATTGCGGTCAAGATTGCCCGTCCTGTAGTCAGAAAAGTGGATCAGCAGGATCCGGATTATTTTATTTCAGATTGCCCCATGGCAGCTGCCCATATTGGCAAACTTTCCGAGAAGGTAGATAAACCTGAGCATCCCATGACACTGTTAAGGATTGCATACGGTCTTTGAAAGTAAATCGTTAGTATGACTTTCATTCTTTAAAAGTATTCAGGAGTAATGATGAAAAAACTGACCAGAGATGATTTGTGGTCCCTGGAAGACTATGCGGCAAAGCGCCCGGAATTCAGGACAAAAGTGCTGGAGCACAAGAAAAACAGAAATCTGCAGTTAAATGATAATGCGCGTCTGTTGTTTGAGGATAGCCTGACACTGAAATATCAGATTCAGGAAATGTTGCGAATAGAAAAAGTGTTTGAGGCCGCAGGTATTGAGGATGAACTGGACGCCTATAACCCGCTGATCCCGGATGGTGATAACTGGAAAGCAACCTTCATGATCGAATATGAAGATGTGGAAGAACGTAAATTGCGCCTGCAGGAATTGAAAAATGTTGAAGATCTTATTTGGATGCAGGTAGAGGGGCATGACAAGGTTTATGCCATAGCCGATGAGGATATGGAACGAGCCAATGAAGTAAAAACCTCTAGCGTTCATTTTGTCCGCTTCCAGTTAAATCCTGAGATGGTGGCAGATGCAAAAAACGGAAGCGCCATTTATGCCGGTTGTGACCTGGAAGGATTCAAAATTGGTCCTGTGCAACTACCCGATAATATTGCTGATTCACTGCGCGAGGATTTGAGCTGATTTTGAATCGATGGGGTGGCGGGATAGTCCGCAATAATAAATCAGGAAACATTTTTGAAAAGGGGTTATCGAAGCCCTTTTTTATGGCTTGCGATGAAACTTGGCCAGGCATTACCGAGGTTTTTCCAGAGAGGTTATTTGGCAACAATTATGGTATGTTTTCTGACGTTCAAAAAACACATAAATATAAATAAAAAACTGAAACAGAACCTGAATTAACGTCAGGGATAAAATTCTGTATTCGCTGACACACTTCATGGAGAATTTCACAATGTTAAGAATGGCTTCCTTATTCGTCTTTATGACAATGTTCCTTTCAGCCTGCAGTGAACAGGCCGGACCTGTTGTTACAGACTCGGAAAGCGTAGAAATTCCGGTAGATGAAAATATTATTTTCATCACTAACACCAGAGTTATAGATGGCAATGGCAATGTGATAGAGCGGGGAAGTGTTCTGATGGAGGGTGGCCTGATCAGCGCGGTAGGTGAGAATGTTGTGGCCCCGCTGAATGCCAGAGTCATAGATGCGGCTGGTAAAACTGTAATGCCAGGTTTTATTGAAGGACATCGTCACATTATTCAGGGTAATCCTGAAGAGTGGATGGCTAATCGGGCCGCAGAAAATATGCAGGAATTTCTTAATGCCGGTTTTACAACGGTATTGTCGGCAATTGATGCGCCACAAATACTTGAGCTGCGACGTATGATCAGCGACGGAGAAATGACCGGGCCACGGATTCTGTCCGGAGCCTTTGTGCCAATCAATGTCCTGCCGCCAGGCGAGCCCACCACTGATCCAGCGCGTACAGATGTGTCGCGGCCACCGAATCGTCCTACCGAAGCGGCCGGCAAGATTCCCGACCAGGTCATTATCGATGCCGTGCAGGCAGCTGCCGATGCCGGCTATGATTTCACCAAGACTGTGGTCACTGTTACACCGGGCGGACCGGAAGTGGATTCACTGACCTTGATGGTGAATGAAACCCATAAACATGGACTGAAAGCGATAGTGCATGCGGTGGGCAAGTGGGATGTGCTGGAAGTGATCAAGGCCGGGCCGGATCATCTGGTTCATACCCCCCATATCGGTCAGCTTACTTTGGCCGAGGCCAAGACCATTGCCGATACCGGTATACCCATGGTGTCCTCACTGGGTACACTGGGTATTTTCTTTGATGAAAACAACGACCCTATTTTCAGGGATGGACAACCTTATAGCTGGAATACCTTGAGTAGCGCTGGACAGGGTCCGGTGAATGCGCGTCTGTTGTGGAATGCAGGCATCACCTACGGTTTTGGTACGGATACGTCTTTTCACCCCACTGAAACTCTCAAGCATGAGCTCAACGCCTTAAGCCTGACTTTTTCCGAGCAGGATATTATCGAAATCATGACGGAACATACCGCCAGGGCGGTTTTCCTGGAGGATGAGATCGGTACGCTGGAGGCTGGAAAAGCTGCTGATGTGGTAATCCTTGACGGTAATCCACTGGAAAACATTTATGACCTGCTGAATGTAGAGCTGGTTGTGAAGGGTGGTAAGGTTGTCGTCAATAAAATGTAAACAGGCAAGGCAGTGTCTATGAAATGGTTTGAGAAAAGTTTTTCGGCATTCTTGCTGTTGGTCGCAACTGGAGGCGTTATTGCGCAGGATTTTTCCGCGGCACCGCCGCTTCCGGCTTTTCCTCAATTTTACGAAACCACTGAGTATCCGATTCGCGTAGATCTGGTGGCAGATGGCTTGTCCAACCCCTGGGCGATGGCTTTTCTGCCTGACGGTGACATGCTGGTCACTGAACGTGCCGGTCGTCTGCGACGCATACATGATGGCGCGCTGGATCCGAATGCTATCGACGGTGTTCCCGACGTTAAAATTACCGTTCTTGGTGGTTTGCTGGGAGTCCTGTTGCATCCGGATTTTGCTACTAACCAGACACTGTACTTGAGTTATGCCAAGGGCCATGAAGATGGACGACGCAGTTCTACGGCGATTGCTCGCGCTGTGCTGAGAGGTAATAGTCTGGAAGAAGTCGAGGATATTTTCATCGCCAACTCCTGGAGTGCATCACCGACAAATTTTGGTGGCCGTATGGTATTTGGCAATGACGGCAAACTTTATATGACTATCGGAGAGCGCCAGGAAGAAGTCAGGGCTCAGGATGGCCTTGATCATGGCGGTAAGGTTATTCGCCTGAACGATGATGGCTCAGTACCTGAAGACAACCCCTTTGTTGGTCGAGATGATATTTTGCCAGAGATTTTTGCCATCGGCATTCGGAGTCCGCAAGGCCTGACGCTGCATCCGGATAGCGGTGAGCTTTGGGAAAATGAACATGGGCCACTGGGCGGCGATGAGGTCAATATCATCAGGGCGGGCCGCAATTATGGCTGGCCGATTGTTACTTATGGCAGGGATTATGATGGCGTAGCCATTAGTGATTTGACCGAAAGAGATGATTTTGAATCACCGTTTATGTACTGGGTACCTTCCATCGCGATTTCCGGAATCAGCTTTTATACTGCAGATGCCTTTCCGCGCTGGCAGGGCAATGTTTTTGTCGGCGCTATGATCATGGGCCGCACCCCCATGACCGGCCATATTCAACGCATTACCTTCAGTGATGAAGGTATAGCCTTGGCTCGTGAGCCAATCCTTTTGCCTCTGCGACAACGCATTCGTGATGTGCAGCCCGGCCCTGATGGAAACCTTTATGTGCTTACTGATCAAAATCCCGGTGCAATTCTGAAAATTTCTCCCGCCGAATAAAAAGCCCCGCAAGTGCGAGGCTTTTTATATAGTTAGATGTAACAGGCAACCCTACATCGCTGTAATCAAATTGGGTCTTTGTGCCAGATGGTCGGTAATCTGCTCATAGGCCAGCGCAAACTCCAGTACTTTCTGGTCTTCACCGAACTTGCCCATAATCTGCATTCCCATAGGTCTGCCCTGGTTATCAAAACCAACAGGTACATTAACCACCGGGATTCCTCCGAGGTTGGCATATAAAGTCACTTCCATCCAGCGGTGGTATGTATCCATGGCATGGCTATTAATGTCTTTCGGCCAATGGGTTTCCTTAGAGTAGGGAAAAAGCTGTGCGCTAGGTAAAGCCAGAAAGTCGTAACTGGCAAACAGTCTGTCCAATTCAACATACCAGGTTCTGCGAATCATATTGGCTCTGTTGACATCACTTTCGCCCAGGCTTAGTCCCTGTTCTATTTCCCAAATCAGTTCCGGTTTGAGCTGTGGTCGTGTTGCGGGATCATTATAATAATTCAGCATTGACAGGCGTCGGGTATGACGGAGTGTGGTCCAGCAAAACTACATGTCGAATAAATTCATTTCCGGTATAACAGGCTCCACATTAGCGCCGGCTTCGGCAATGCTACCCAGACTGTTTTCACACAAGTCCAGTACACCTGGTTCCATTGCAAGATAGTTGTCGAAATTACCCATCCAGCCAATGCCTGCTTGTTTCAAAAGTCATAGAAAGTTATTTGGCCAGATCATTGTGCGCCACATATGTGAAGACGGCGAGTCATCGAAACCCAGACCTTCCTCAGGCTGGCGGAAATTACGCGCAATGATGTCATCAAATTCTTCGATTTCAACCGGGCTGTCCAGTTCATCAAAGAAATATATGTCATAGAGCGTGATGTAACGGGACGTCATATACCATTTATGCTGCATGGCATATTGCGCGTCGCGTTTGATATAGGCAGGGGGTTCATAATCGTCACCGAACAGTTGCAGATAGAGTTCGGGGTATTCGTAATTTACCGCAGGATCAGGGGTATAACGCAGCGCCTGATGATACTTTACAGCCCAGGCCACTTCTTCATCCACATAGGGAGCAATCAGCTGACTTCCCCAGTAACCATGATCGGTACGGATCAGGCAGGCATTGGTTATGTCATGCAGCATACAGGCCAGTACGACTTTATCGTCGCGCCCGTCATCTTTTGCGCGTTTGGCTGATTCCAGCAGGTGGCGCCGGGTGGATTCATTCATGCGCAGGTTGAAATAGTCCTGCAGTGTCGGTTTTTCCGGCATCCGAGGTAGCGCCGGGTTATCCCCCATCATCAGGACGTGGGCAGCATCCACCTTGCCCAACATTTCAGCACGCAGGTCAGGCAGGTCAGTGCCATAGGTGCCAACGGGCTGGGGCACGATCAGACGTTCACGACCTGCCTGGGGCCAGGGTTTATCTTCGCTCATTTAATTTAATTTCCAATCTACTATTCAGTGTGATTGTAACCTGAAGAAAATCAATCAGGGTTGCCAGCGCGAGACAGCAGCCATAAAGGCGAGAGTTTCCCCATCCTGGGCCGAATTATCACCCGGTGGGAAATAACTCAGTTTCACGATGACGGTCTCTGTGTCCGGATCAATATAGATGTATTGGCCCTGCAGCCCAATGGCTGAAAAGGCTTCACTGTTTCCCATGGTCCACCACTGATAGCCATAGCCACCACGACGCTGATCTTCACCGCCAGAAGGTTGTGTGGACAGGTTTATCCAGTCTTCGGACACAATACGCTGGCCATTGGCGACTCCGCCATTAAGTACCATCTGACCTACACGGGCATAGTCGCGCAACGTGGCATTGTAACCAGCACCACTGAATTCCCTGCCTATGCCAGGTGGGCCATCCATAATATAGAATCCATCGGACTCAGCCCCCAGCGGTTCCCATAGACAGCGTTCAGTGTAGGCTGAGGTGCTCATGCCAGTACTGCGTTCAATCAGCCAGCCCAGTACGGCGGTATCGATGGTTTTGTACTGAAAAACTTCGCCGGGCTGATTGATGCGGGATAATGTTTTTGCAACATCGGTAAAACGGCTATTGTTTTTAACCAGGGAGGAAATATGGTTGCTGGCGGCAATGCCGGGGTTGGCAAAGTCATAGCGTTCTTCATAGTCCACGCCAGAGCGCATTTGCATGACATGACGAATTGAAACTCCTTCATAGCCACCGCCTTCAAGCTCTGGCAGATATTCGGAAATGGAGGTATCCAGGGAATCGATATAAGCATCTTCCAGAGCACAGCCAACAAGAATGGAGGTGATGGACTTGGTCATGGACCAGGCAATGAAACGGGACTGCGGTGTGGAATTATTTCGGTAAATCTCGGTGACGATTCTGCCATTTTTCATGACTAGCAGAGCGTTAGTGTAGGTACGTTCCAGAAACTCTTCGGCGGAATAGGAGTGCCCTTGCCATGAATAAGTAAAATCCATCGCATGGTCAGTTCGTGGTAATTCCCAAACCGGGCCACTGCGGGCTACGCTGCGGGTAGTAAATAAATGGTCCATTTCCCGAAACGCCAGCGCACTGACATTGTTGTCCAGCATACTCCATCGCAGTATCTGCACTGCCACGGGAACATCAGAAGGTATTCCTTCCAGAGGAGTCGGCAGCTTTTGTTGCGCAAGCAGCTGCGATGAAAAAAGGCAGCCGACAAAAAGCGAAAAAATCTTTATTTGTAACTTGTTCATATTATTCTTCCCATGGGGGTATTTCACCTACGCCTACCTGAGCAGAATTGACCAGGATGAAGTTATCAAGTACGTCAATGACATCTGGATAAAGCCCGCGCATTTTTGCGATGAGCGCAGTTGAATTTCTGGCAGCTTTAGCTTCCCGGTTAAAATCCACGATATAGTCTCGAGTGAACGTCAGGCTGGAAAGGTCATCGTCAAGTCCCGGGCGCTTGTGGCCAGCCACGACAATCTTCGGATTCATATCGATCAGAGCGTTAAGGTTTGCTACCCAGTCAAGACGCTGTTCTTCCAAAGTTTCACCCAGCCAGACATGAATGCCGTGGAAAACAATATCACCGGCAATGAGAGCCTCAAGCTCGGGAATCCAGATGGCAGTAGCATTATGGTGATCACCCTGCATCGGGCCAACGACTTCCAGGCGATGGCCTTCCACCTCAAACCAGTCCTGCGTCATCGGTACAGGCGCGGTAGGAAATTGCGGGCCGTTATTACCCAGCATTGGACTCCAGCGGGCAATCTTGAATGGAATGGAGCGCCAGATATCAGCCACCACATCGGGATGAGAAATAACCTGCGCATCAGGATAGGCATCCATCACAACCTGCATGGCCCAGAAATGATCCGGATGATCATGGGTGATATAGATAGTAGCGAGGTTCTTGCCGGTTTCCAGCATGTCCGCCACCAGCCGGTGTGCATCGGCATTGGTGAAGGGGGCATCAATCAGCACCATATCTTTATCGCCCATAACCAGCGTGAAATTAGCATGCAGGCTGGATTCACTGGATGTAATGACTTTAAGGGAAATAGTCTCAGCGGCAGCATGGGCTGGAACGTGCATTACCAAGGTCAACAATGGCAGTAATAGTGTGCAGCAGATTTTTTTGAGGTTCATTTCTCTCTCCTGATTATTTTTATTAAGGTGTTTATAACGCAAGAGGGCTTGTTCTTCTACCCGGTAAAGCAAGATATCCTGATAATTCGACTTCCGTTATGTATAGGGCTCTATATAATAATTTCTCCGTTTTACTTAGTAATAACAATTATTCAAAGCAGATTAATAAACCAATGTCTCTGAAAATAAGCCATATTCTTATTCCAGCTCTGAGCCTGATGCTAATGGGCTGCGGTAATAGTGGTGATTCCCGGCAGCAGGCAGGTATTACTGAGCCTCTCTCCTACAACTGGGATGTCCGTCCCATCATTTCAGATAACTGTTTTGCCTGTCATGGTCCCGATGCCGAGGGTGGCCAGAAAGCTGGCCTGAGGCTGGATTTGTCAGACACTGCCACAGGTGAGTTACCTGAATCGCCGGGTAAGTTTGCGATTGTTGCTGGAGATCCTGATGCCAGCGAGTTGGTGCGCAGGATTATGTCCACGGATCCCGGCGTCGTTATGCCACCGCCTGATACCAATAAAACCCTGAGTCCTGAAGAAAAACAGTTATTGAGCAGCTGGATTGAACAGGGGGCGGAATATGAAAAGCATTGGGCCTATGTGCCCGTTAGCAGACCAGATACTCCTTCACCTGCAGGAGTAAATGAAATAGACGCATTTATTGATGCCCGTCTGGGACAGGAGGGGCTTGCGCTTTCAGAAGAAGCTGACAAGGCCACTTTGATCAATCGCGTTACCCTTGACCTGACAGGACTGCCGCCGACGCTGGAAGCTGTAGCTGACTTTGAAGCGAATACTTCCCCTGATGCCTATGAAAATGTGGTGGATACCTTACTGGCATCAGTGGAGCATGCAGAACACATGACCGGCCAGTGGCTGGATATTGCCCGCTGGTCAGATACGGATGGTTATCTTGAAGATGGCGGCAACAGGTTGTTGCATCCCTGGCGCGACTGGGTCATCAGCGCCTATCAGGAAAACATGCCCTATGATGATTTTCTCACCTGGCAGATTGCCGGAGACCTGCTGCCCAATGCGTCCCTTGAACAAATCATGGCCACCACCTTTTTACGTCTGGGCCAACGCAGTTCTGAAAATGGCATCATCCCGGAAGAATATGAAAACGAATATGCTATAGACCGGGTGGAGACCTTGGGAGTTGGAGTTCTCGGTCATACGGTGGGTTGTGCAAGGTGCCATGACCACAAGTATGATCCTATATCCATTCGTGACTTTTATGCTTTTGCAGGATTTTTCAGTAACACCCGGGAAAATGGGTTTTATTCACCTGGTGGCTCCATTGCCACTGCCGGCTTTGTTGGTGCAGAGTCAGGCGCCTCGCTGGTGCTGCCGGATGCCGAAACAGAATCAAGGCTGAAACAGCTGCAAGAAGAAATCGACGCCTTCCAGCAGAATTACGACAATGTACTCTCCGCCACCGAGGCACGCCTTTCTGCAGTCGACTTGCCCAATAATATTCAGGCCCGGTCTGAAATCGAGACAGCTCTTGATGATGCCCTTGCTGCCGATTACTCCTTTGAAAGTGTTTACGAGGGTGATCTGGATTTTGCCAAAATAGAAATTTTCGGAAGACAGGAACAAGGTCAGCCAATGACTGTCAGCCGGAATATGCCCGCGGGGATTCGTGAAGATCTGGTCAAACTGTCAGCAAGTGAAATTCCGGGCCAGGTGCCAGCGGTTATTCAGTCACCTGTCCTTGGTGAAGGCATTGATGGCAATGCCTTTGTTCTTGATGATCAGAACAAGGGATATTTTGGCTCAGATGTTGGCGATTATGATCGCACTGATGCCTTCAGTCTGGATTTCTGGATTCAGTTTGCAGAGGTTTATGAAACCGCCACTGTCCTTAACCACAATCAGCATATCCGTTTTGCCGGGATGGGCTACACGCTGGATGTGGAAAACAATCACCTGCGTTTTGATATCCAGCACACAAGAGATAATAAGATCAGTGTGATTTCCCGCGAAGCGGTTGCGCCACAAGACTGGTCACACATTACTGTCACTTATGATGGCTCCAGCCAGGCGCAGGGAATAAGGCTTTACCTGAATGGTAGGGCAATGGCAGTTGATATCCTGGCGAACAATCTGACCCAGACAATTATCAGCGAGCCACTTGCCTTCATTGATGACACGCTCTACGGCCTGGGTTTTGGTAAACGCTGGCAACAATACACACTGGCGGGTTCACGCCTGGATGAAGTCCGGGTTTTTAATCGTGACCTGAGCCCGCTGGAAATCAGTTTTTTACAAACCCGCGGTAACCCGGATATTGATCTATCTGACTACCGTGAATTCAAAGTCATGACTGATTCGCAATTGCTGGCTGCAAAAGAGTCTCTCAGGGAAGTAGCGGCAGAACATAACCAGCTTTACTCCTGGTTACCGGAAATCATGGTGATGGGGGATGACCCGTTTGCCAGTCCGATGCGCGTAAAAAAACGTGGCGTTTATACAGACCCTGGAGAGGAAGTGAGCGCTCAGGCCTTTGATCAGATTTTTGCCTGGGATGAGGCCTTGCCAAATAACCGGCTGGGTCTGGCCCGCTGGTTGTTTGACAAGCAAAATCCCCTGACATCACGAGTTTATGCCAACCGTCTCTGGCAGAGCGTGTTTGGCCGGGGGCTGGTGGAAACTGCGGAGGATTTTGGTACCCAGGGAGCCATTCCAAGTCACCCGGCGCTATTGGACTGGCTGGCGGCAGAGTTGATGGGTTCTGGGTGGGATACCCGGCACCTTTTGAAAAAGATGGTAATGTCTGCAAGCTACAGACAGGACTCCAGTGTCAGTGATCTCGAAAAGGAAAGAGATCCCTATAATCATTTGCTGAGTCGAGGCGTGAGACTGCGGCAGAATGCCGAGGTGATTCGGGACAGCGCCCTGTTTGCCAGCGGCTTGCTACAAAAAGAAGTGGGCGGGGCCAGTGTGCATCCCTACCAGCCAGATGGGGTCTGGCTGGCGGTGTCGGTGAATCAACCGGTGGATTATCCCCTGGCTGATCAGGTTCCGTTGGATGAGCATCATCGCCGCACTATGTATGGTTATGTGAAGCGTGCTTCCCAGCATCCAGCCTTGCAGGTGTTTGATTTTCCACAGCGTATTACTACCATTGCCCGGCGCAGAACATCCAACACCCCTTTACAGGCACTGGTGTTGCTCAATGATGAGCAGTATCTGGAAGCCTATGAGGGAATGGCCTGGCGAGCGCTTGAAGAAAGTGACGACCTGACTGATCAGATCAGTCATCTTTACAGACTGGCATTGCGTCGAGAGCCGGTGAATCAGGAGCTTGAAATCCTTCGCGATCATTACAACCGTTCTTTTCAGCGCTTTTCGGAAGACAATGTGCGTGCTGAAAATTACCTGAGTGCCGGACTTGTTGTATTTGATTATGAAGAAGAGCAATTGGCGCAGTTTGCCGCACTGGCATCCACTGCCCGTATTGTCATGAATTCCCCTGATGCCTATACACGGCACTGATAAGAGCACCCGTGATAAGAGAACATCAGATAAGAGCGCCACAAAAAGAGAAAGTGCCCAAATGAGCAATAGAGAAAGAGACATCATTCAATCCCTTGCCCGTCGTGCCTTTCTGAAAAAAGGCAGCGTCGGCATCGGAGCGGCCGCACTGGCGGAAATGCTAGTTGGTGAAACACTGGCCCAGTCTACTTTTCATCAGGACCTGGGGATTCTCGGTGCCACCCATCATGCCCCCAAGGCCAAGCGGGTAATTTACCTGCACATGTTTGGCGCCATTTCCCACGTGGATACTTTTGATTACTGCCCCATGCTGGAGAAAATGCATGGCCAACAGACACCGGCATCCATCATGGGCGAAGGTCGTTTGTCTACCATGGTGCAGGGGCAGACCCAGTTCCCCTTGGTGCGAAACCTGGCCCCCTTCAAACAGCGCGGTGAAAGTGGTGCCTGGGTCAGTGATTTCTGGCCCCATGTCGGGGGTGTTGCCGATGAACTTTGTATTATCAATTCCATGGTCACTGAGCATGTGAACCATAATCCTGCCGCACAGTTTCTGCAGACCGGGTTTCAGCTGGTGGGCAGGCCTTCAATGGGTTCATGGCTTAGTTATGGTCTTGGCTCAGATAACCATAATCTGCCTTCTTTTATTGTTCTGAATAACATGGGTCCCGGGCAGGGGCAGAATATGGACTCCGCGAACTTTGGCTCCGGTTTTCTACCATCCCACTTTCAGGGAGTGCAGTTCATGAAAGGAGAAAAGCCGGTTCACTACATTGATATTCCTGAAGGCATGAACTTGCAGGATCAGGGTGAAGATATTGCTGCCATCAATGCCTTGGCCATGGCTCAGTATCAGCGCAGTGGTGACGAGGAAATTCTGTCCAAGATCAGCTCCTATGAAATGGCTTATCGCATGCAAAGCTCTGTCCCAGAAGCGACCAGTATAGAGGATGAGCCTGACTATGTGCTGGACATGTATGGCCCGGAAGTGCACAACCCGAATTCCTTTGCCCGGCAGTGTCTGCTGGCGCGTCGTCTGGCGGAACGCAATGTGAAGTTTGTGCAGCTTTTTTATAATGGCTGGGACTTCCATTTCAGCATAAGTGCCACCCAGCCAGCGATGTCGAAAACAGCTGACCAGCCCATTGCCGGTTTGATCATGGATTTGAAGCAGCGCGGCCTGCTGGAAGACACGCTGGTTGTCTTTACCAGCGAATTTGGTCGTACTCCTTATTCACAAGGGGATATCAACAACCCCATCTTTGGCCGCGATCATCATCCCTACGCTTTCAGCAGCTGGCTGGCAGGCGCCGGTGTGAAAGCCGGGACTACCTATGGCAAGACGGATGAGTTTGGCTACAACGTGGTGGAAAACCCGGTACATGTGCACGATTTCAATGCCACACTGTTACACCTGATGGGAATTGATCATGAAAAACTGACCTATTTCTTTCAGGGCAGGGACTTTCGCCTCACCGATGTTCATGGTGAAGTTATTCACTCGATCCTGGCGTAATTGATGTCGGACTTTCTGTTATTCCTGGGTCGTTTCCACGTAGTGGTTTTACATTTGCCTATTGGCATGGTGCTGCTTACGGCCATTGTGCACTGGCTATCGAGAAGCGCCAGACATAACTCGCTGCAACAGGTATTACCGGTGCTCTGGGCATTTACAGCCTTAAGCGCATTGGTCACAGTCGTGCTTGGTTTACTGCATTTCGGGGAAGGTGGTTTTTCCGGGCCCTCCGTCAATGCACATCGACTCTGGGGTATCGGCTTTGCGCTTGCTGTACAGCTGGTCTGGTTTCTGTCGGTATTTAATGTCGTCTTATACCAGCGCTGGGGTGGACTGCTTTGTGCAGCCTTGCTGATCGCCGTCACTATCACCGGACACTATGGTGGCAACCTGACCCACGATCCTACCTATCTGGTGGAATATGCTCCGCAATCCATACGCCAATTTGCGGGACTGGATGAAAGACGAGCACCGGTAACTGATCTTGCTTTGGCAGATCCCTGGCATGATGTCATCGCTCCCATGTTGCAGTCCCGTTGTGGCAGTTGCCACAACCCTGACAAGCAGCGCGGCCAACTGGATCTGTCATCACTGGATGCATTACTGGTGGGAGGTGAGAGTGGTGCTGTTGTTCTGCCAGGAAATGCAGAAGGCAGCGATCTCTACAAACGTGTGACTCTGCCTGAAAGTCATGAGAATTTCATGCCCGCCGAAGGCAAGACACCGTTGACTCAGGAACAGGTTCAGATACTTGGCTGGTGGCTTGACGCTGGACTGCCGGCAGAGACATCTGTGAGTGCGCTTTCAGTAGATGAAGAGACAGCAGCATTGCTATCCATAGAGCTGGGACTGTCGCCAGTTCCCGTTATGGTTGCTGCTGAAAATTACCCTGCCCTGCCTGAAGATATGATCAATCAGATGGTTGCCAGTGGCTGGCTGGTGCGGCCCCTGACCCGGGAAAGCAATGGCTTAAGTGTCAGTATTAATGCCATTGGCCAGCCCGCCAGTCGGGATATGCTGGCACTTTTGAATCAGGCCAGTGCGTCCATGGTAGAGCTGAATCTGGCCAGCACCGGGCTGAATGATGATCTTCTGGCTGTGATAACGGACATGCCGGTGCTGGAAATTCTCAACCTCAGCAACAATGGCATCACTGATGCCGGGCTGGACACACTGGCCGGTTTCGAGAACCTGCAGGTATTGAACCTGTATGGAAATTCAGCAATCACGGATGGAGGTCTGGAGAAACTGGTTTCCCTGGTAAATCTGGAAACGCTTTACCTCTGGGGTACGGCAGTGTCCGAAGCGGGATTAATGGGATTACAGGCTTCCATGGTCGATCTTGAAATATACGCTCAAGCCTTGCCACGCTGAATTCGCATGGTGAAATCCTGCCACTCGCGAATCAGTCCGTCTTCTATCAGAAACAAGCCGACGCCTTCCCATTCAAGATGGCGCTCATCATCATTGGAGTGATAAATATCGATACGGCGGTTAATAACCACTGGTCCACGGGCAAAAGTTTCCAGCACTTCGTAAGTAATTTTATGAGATGACTCGATCCAGGGTTGCATCAGGTCGGAGATTGCCTGATGCCCGGTGACCGATGGTGTGTCCTGGGACTGGCGGTAAATGGCATCCTCTTTCATGGTGGCAAAAACCGCCGACAGCTCCATGGCTTCCCAACCCTTGCAGAACTGATCTACAAGCTGAATATTGGCTCTTTCTTCTGCTGTCAGACTGGCGTCAACATCCTGTTCCTGGGCACGGCTGCCGGAAGCTAGAAAAGCGGCAAGCAGGCCGGTGGAAGAAGTAGCCAGAAAATCACGTCGTTGAGTCATGTCAGGTCCTTGTTCTTGTATACCATTGTTTGATGTCAGCTTTGTTTTTACAGGGTAATTCCTCATGGGGCTAATGACAAATATTGGAAAAGGATTTTTATGGCAACTTCTTACATAATTAACAAGACAGATAGAATTGAAATTAAACTGGAGAGCTCCACTATGAAAGCCAAGATAACCGTCCTCATTACCATGCTGGTGACAGTATTTTTCAATACCACCTTTGCGCAGGACTTACCCATATCTGGTCATGCCGCCGCCCGTGACTATCCCGGCGCACAGCTGACACCGGATGCCAATACTGAATATAAAGTCTTATTCGATTTTGCCATGGTCGACGATAACCTTGATGACCCGTATCCCATGTTGCCGCTGGTGGCGAGATACGTAAACACCCTCGCTAACCTGGGCGTGCCAAAGGAAAATCAAAAAATTGCCATTGTTATGCATCAAGGCTCCGGCTTGATCGGTCTGAACAACGAGGAGTTCAAGGCAAGGCACGATGGCAAGGATAATCCGAATATCGAACTGATTCGGCAGCTACATGCGGCAGGGGTGACTTTCCATCTCTGTGGTCAGGGTGTGCTGGCAAATAAGGTTGATGAAAAAGACCTTATGGATGAGATACAGGTGGATTATTGGGCACTGACTACCATTATTGAACTGGGTCGTCAGGGTTATGTGATTCTGGGTGGCTAGAAAACCGGAAAATTAGACAAGCCAATAAAAAAGGCTCCCCTTTTGGGGAGCCTTCAATTCTTTTAAAAAATAGACAAACTACTGTGCAGGCATTCGCGTGCGCGGGTCTACCTCACCAAGCTCCGGATACCACAGGGCGCTGTTGTCAAAAGATTCGTTGTATACCCGCCTTTCCCTGAATAACCACTGGCCATCTTCCCGGATCAGAATATCCTTGTAATGACCCATGTACAGCAAGCGGACTTCGCCATGGGGATTGTTATTGGTCATGGCAAACCAGTAGGCGGTGGTATTGGCGGTATCGCCATCGACGTCGATAACATGGTTGATGATCTGGTGACGGGTTCGTGGACGCTTGGTCGCTCCTTCGGCAATTTCCTGGTAGCGGGCACCGCCAAAACCAGACATGGCAGCAAAGATTTCTTCCTTGCCATGCTCATCGCCAAAGACCCAGACCAGGCGTCCCTCTTCATGCCAGGTTGACATCACGGTGTCTATGTCGCCGGCATCCACTGCAACCATGTACTTATTTGACAGATTCTCGATTTCGGAACGGTCATTGGCATAGTCAGCCAGAGTGGGCCAGGAAAAACCGGCAATAACAATAGTGCATAGACTACTTAACAGTGTCTTCATTTTATTTCCCCTCGTTAAAATAACAGGACTTAAAATTGTCCAGAATTTTTTTAAATTCTATCTATCAGATAAACCAGTGCCGGCGCAGGTATTCTTCTTCGCTTATGCTATCAACATAATGTCGAGTACTTTTATTTGTGCCTGATACTCGCGGTGCCATGTATTGCTCGCCGGTACCGTCAAAACTTATATAAGGCATCTGTTGGAATGTTGCCGCTTGCGGTGTGCTCCAGCATGCCATTTCATTGAAGTCCTCTTCTCCCAGAACACTCAGGGGAGCGGTGGTGGCCAACAGGCCTGAGCAAACCAGGAAGTGACGGCGATCAAGAATTGCTTCGCAGATGTCTGCTTCACCTATACTAATTTTTTTCTCTGCTTTCATCAGGTCTGCCTTCTGCCGGTATATGGCGGTACGGGAGAATCAGCTAATGGCAGCTCCTGATTGTTATACCAGCGGCCATGTACCTGGGCAGTATGACGAAAAGGCAGGTATACCCGGGCCAACTGTTCCATCTCCACTGCGTCGACAATGACCAGTTCTGTGCGCATGTCAGCATAATTACTGGCAGTGCCGATGAGATAGCCGTCACCTTCCGGGGCATTGGCGCTGCGCGGAATAAAACTGACTTCCTGCAGGCTATGCACATCACCGGCAAAAAACTTGCGCCACTCCCCGGTTTGCAAATCGTAGCGGAAATAGGAATTAACCACTCGGTTATTGCCGGCACGTTCACGATCAAAGGGTTGCTCAGGGTCGTTCATGGATGAATACACATAACGATAGGGCAGGCTGTTAAAACGATCATCAACCCGTGCAAGGTCCACCACGTCCGTGGGATCGAGGATCTGCTCAACATAACTGTCCCCTGATGATGCCATGTCAAAACTCAGTCGGCGGATAGTGTGGCGCGCCGCGACGGGATCCCAGGGTGAGCCGTCCACCTGGGGAAAAAACGGGAAGGGATTGCCATCACTAATGGGCGCATCAACGATGACCTTGTCACCGTCATCAAAGGCATTGATGGTATGCATCACCACACTGGCGGGCCCCTTGAACCAGCGCGTATCGGAGCCATCACCGTCGCGACGAATGATGCCCCAGTAGGTTGGCATGTTTTTATCAAATGCCCAGTGCAGATGACCTTCACGCAGACGTTCCATGCTGGTGACATAGCCATAGACCGGGAATATAAAATATTTCTGGGTCAGCACCATATCGTGCAAGGTACTCACATAGGGAACCTTGACCTTCACTTCACTTTTTACCTGGCCGTTCGGTGAAATGGTATAGATCCACAAGTCGTCGCTGCAGGTTCCGGTGGCTTCGTAGCCATAACAAATCATATCGCCGCTGACCGGATCGATCTTTGGGTGAGCGCTGAAGGTTTGTGCCTTGTACTGGCCATCGAAATCCCAGGGACCCAGAGTTTCCAGCGTGTTGGGATCAATCTCATAGGGGTGTGCATCTTCTTTCAGTGCATAAAGTTTGCCGCCAAAGGCCAGCGGGGAAGTATTGGCCACCGTTGCAAGGTATGGACGCTCCAAATCACGTACAGACTCATCATGGGTAAAGGGATTGCGGTAGACCCCATACAGCTGTTTGCGGGCTTCGAGATTATTACGAAAGCGCGGTGTTTGAACCCAGCGTCCGCGAAAGTCCACTATGCCATCGCGTATGCGAAAACTGCTGATATAACCGTCTGTTGAAAAAGGGCTGTCATCGGGCCGTGAGGGGGGATAAAACCATTCTCCGCCAACACGCACGAAAGCACCGTTAAGGTCTTTAGGAATAGCCCCTTCAACTTCGCAGTCATAAATGTCCGCCTCAAAACGTTGGGGGGATAAAAAACCGGCAGGAGCCGGTCCGTTGGTGAAATCAACCATGATACTGTTCCTGCTTTATTTTCATTGTTATGCTCGTAGTTCAGCAAGATTACGCAACAGGTCTTTAGCTCATCCAAATAGAAGATGAAAGCCGCGTTGCAGACAAGAAAAGAATACAACAAAGGGGAAATCAATGCGCGTTTTGACGTTCACTGCTGCTTTTATAAGTGTGCTTGCATCAGCCACTACCATAGCCCAGCCAATTGGCTGTAACCGGGAGTGCCTGCAGACCTTTGCGGATGATTACCGGGCGGCCTATCTGGCCCACGATGCTGGAAAGGTCGTCATAGACGACAATGTGCGCTTCAGCGAGAATTTTGTCGAAATGCCGTTTCCTGATGGCACCTGGCATACCGTCAGCGAGGAGTTGGGGCCGCCACTGACCCTGCTGGATCCGCAAACCAGTCAGATCGGCATCTATACGGTCATCATGCAGAACGACATACCGGGTTTTCTGGCGATCCGTCTGAAAGTAGAGGGTATGGAAATCACCGAGATCGAGCATGTCATCTCCACACGCCGTAATCTCAGCAGTCCACCAACCCCGATTGGCGACCATGAAGGCTATTCCCACGACCCCATCATTGAAGCAGGCGTATCTCGCGAGGCACGGCTTCCCAGAGCGCGTCTGATTGAACATGGTCGTGGCTATTTTTCCACACTGGAACGCAATAATGGCGAAATTCGTGGCACCTGTTTTCTGCCTGAAGCGATCCGCCGCGAGAATGGCATGCTGTTTTCCGACATCAAGGGTGGCTTTGAGTCCGGGCGCTACTTTTTTAACAACGAAGTGCGTAACTGGCCTGTATTAGTGGATGAGGAAAAGGGTGTAGCTATGTTCCGCGGCTTTATTGATCATAAAGGGGTGCTGGATGAGTACACCCTGACCGATGGCACGCCTACACGCAGTATTTTTCGTGAACCACAAACCTGGGGTTTTCTGGAAAGTTTTGCTATTCGTGACGATTGCATCGCATCTGTGGTGGCAGATTTTGTGCAGTCACCCTATAAAATGAACTCCCCCTGGAATCCACGCTAGACATTCAAAAACTGATAATAAGAATAAAACATCATGAATCTGATCCTTTCTGAAAGTCGTCGCTTACGTTTTTTTACTTTTACCATGCTCTACCTGGCCCAGGGTTTTCCCTTTGGCCTGGTGAATACCGCATTGCCGGCTTATCTGGCGGAGAGGGGCGAGTCAGCGGTGGAGATTGCCTCATTTATTGCCATTGCCAATTTGCCCTGGAGCTTCAAATTACTGGCGGGTCCTTTCATGGATCGCTGGACATTTCTGGCCATGGGAAGGCGCCGGCCCTGGGTGATCTTTGCCCAGAGTTGCATGGTCCTCACGGGCTTTGCCTTTGCCTTCTTCCCTTCCGGGCTTGAGAACATTGCGGTGCTTAGCGCACTGTGTTTTTTGTTGAATGTGTTTGGCGCCAGTCAGGATGTTGCCGTAGATGGTATGGCCATTGATGTATTACCGGTTGAGGAGCATGGCCGCGCCAATGCCTTTATGGCGTTTGGTCAGGTAGCAGGCATTTCCATTAGTACCGCGGTCTCTGCTTTCGTGGTGATAAATTTCGGGATGCCCGGTATCGCCACATTACTGTGTTTTGCCTTTGGCTTGATTCTGAGTGTCGCTATTGCCGTGCGTGAACGACCCGGTGAACGAATGCTGCCATGGTCAGCTGGAGAGGCATCCCAGCGCTCTATTGATATGAAGCCGGAGAGCTGGAAGATTATCGGCATCGATCTGGCACGTGTGATGTTTCTCCCGGCCAGCCTGTTTATTTTCGGGGCAGCGTTTATTTTCCGTTTTGCCTACGGTGTCTGGATTTCATTGGTGCCCATTGTGGTAGTTCAGGACCTGGGCTTTGAAAGCACCCAGTACTCCACTTTTATTTCCGGCGTTGGATTTCTGGCCGCCATGGCCGGCCTGGTATTGGGTCTTGTTATTGATAACAAGGGCATCAAATTTTTCTATGGGCTGGTGCTGGGACTTTATGGGATGCTATGTATTTTTATCGGCTTGACGGAAAGCCTGTGGGTTTCGCCTACCTTTCTAATCTGTGTCGGTATCGTTCAGGCTTTTATTTACCAGGGTGGTTTTATCAGTTTTATAGCCAGTTGCATGAAACTTTGCTGGCAAAAAGTTTCTGCAACCCAGTTTGCCATTTACATGGCCGGTGCCAATATTGGCTTGTCGATGGGGGCTGGCGCTTATGCTGCATTGGAAGGCTCACTGGCGGCTAACCAGATTTTTCTGTTGCTCGGGCTGATTTTCTTTATTGGTGTGGGCGTGGTGTGGTTAACAGATTTTAATCTTCATGATAAAAAAATTCAGACCTTGGCGAGCAATGAACTGGCCGGTGATTTTGCACCCCACGGCTGATTCCGCCGCCATTTTCAATTAAGCCGGGCGTGAGTTTATTTTGCATGATCAGCTGTAATTAGCATAAAAAGAAATAAGAAAGCAGGAGAATTGTCGTGGATATTATTAAGGGTAGCAGTGCAGATAATCGTCTTTTTCTGCAGAACTGTTGGTATGTTGCCGCCTGGAGTCACGAAATCGATGTCCACCAGATGCACGCCATCACGATTATCAATAAGCCCGTTCTTATATACAGAAAAGCCAATGGCGAACTCACCGCCATGGCCAATCAATGCTGCCATCGACATGCGCCGCTGTCATTGGGACGTCTTGAAGGCGATGATATTCGTTGTATGTACCATGGACTTAAATTTAATGCAGAGGGCAAATGCATAGAAGTCCCGGGTTCACAGGAAGAGGTTCCAGCGAACTTTTTCATTAATCCTTATCCGGTAGTCGAGAAAGATAGCTGGGTCTGGATATGGATGGGTGACCCTGACAAGGTTGATGAGGGGTTGATCCCCAATGCAGTTGGCCCTGAGGATCCTCACTGGACAATGAATTCCGGTCATATTGATTACGATGCGGGTTACCTACTGGTGACTGACAACCTGACCGATTTTTCCCATATCGCCTGGGTGCATGAGAACAGTTTCGCTGCCGGTTCCAGTGGTGCATTTGTCCAGCAGCCACGAGTTCAGCTTATTGACCGTGGCATAAAAGTTACGCGCTGGAATACCAATGTTCCGCCCAGAGGCTATATGGATCAGGATAAAACCTATGACCAGTACCTTACCTATGACTTTATTGTTCCCGGCGTATTAACCATGTTCAGTGCCATGTACCCCAGTGGCACTGCTGAGGCTTGCGACAGAGGACATCCCGCCGATGATGTAGAACCCGTCACGGCAAATTTTACTTCACAAACAGTAACACCGATGACAGATGGCACTACCCGCTACTATTTCTGTTGGGGGCCCAGAACAGAAGAACATGAAAAGGACCCTAAACTGCTGGAAGGCATGTGGGCACTGGCCAACATGGCATTCGCTGAAGACAAGAAGATGATCGAGGCGCAGCAGAAAAACATCAAGCTTCAGACCGGCGCGCCAATGGTTTCGATTACTGATGACAGGGGGCCAACAATGTTCAGGAAGGTGGTGGATAAACTTATAAAAGAAGAAGCTTGAACTGAAAAAACCAGCTAGTTTGGTCAGGCGACGTCAATCCCTGCGCCGTCTGCTGTCATTGAGTGCCTATAGCGCGATCAATTCTCCATTTCACCCAGCCAGTTTATATCGTAGAGGTCTCTTCTTCGATCCTGACTGTTGCGCACCGAACCTTCGTTCTTGAGTTTCTTTAACAGATTAAAATCCAGGTCTGCGATCAAAGTCATTTCAGTGTTGGGTGTAGTCTCGGCCATGATAGCGTCATGGGGAAAAGAAAAGTCCGAAGGGGAGAACACTGCGCTCTGGGCATACTGAATATCTGCTCCATCAACTTTGGGCAAATTGCCAACGCTACCTGCGATGGCGACATAGCATTCGTTTTCAATGGCTCTTGCCTGGGCACAGCATCGTACTCTGAGATAACCATTTTTAGTATCTGTCCAGAATGGAACAAATAGAATCTGCATACCTTGTTCCGACTGAATTCTGGCAAGTTCCGGAAACTCAACGTCGTAACAGATCAAAATGCCTACCCTGCCAAAATCTGTGTCAAAAACTTTGAGTTTGTTCCCACCTTGCATAATCCAGGATCTGGTTTCATGGGGAGTTGGGTGAAGTTTGTATTGTGAGTCCATGGTGCCGTCACGTCGGCAAAGGTAGGAAATATTCAACAGGTCATCACCATCCGTTACTGGTAGTGAGCCGGCAATAATATTTATGTTGTATGAAACTGCCAGCTTGGATATTTCTTCTACTATCTCTGTACTGAAACCTGCCAATGCCCGAACTGCATCTATGGACGTTTCATGACTGTCTATTCCCATAAGTGGAGCGCTGAAGAATTCTGGTAATAGTGCCATGTCGCACTGATAGTCGGAAAGAGCGTCTATAAAGTATTCAACTTGCTGAATCAGTTCTGCAGCAGATTTCAGGGGGCGCATTTGCCATTGCACCAGGCCTATGCGAGCACTGGTTCTGTCGGCTCCTATTAGAGGGGTTTTTTCAGGGTCATAGTAAAGATTGCTCCATTCCAGAAGCGTGGCATAGCCAAGCGACTCTTTGTCATCCGGCAAATATCCTTTTAATACTCGCTTAACTTCAAACTCATTGGATAGTTGAAAGGTCAGAATCGGATCATAAATTTCCTTGCGTTTAACCTGTTCAATATATTGCTGGGGTGTCAATTGCTGAGCATGATCCTTGTAGTTGGGTATTCTGCCGCCGGCAATAATACTTTTAAGGTTAAGGCTCAGGCATAGCTCTTTGCGAGCTTCATAGAGTCTGCGACCAAGTCGCATACCGTGGTAGTCAGGTGAAACAAAAACATCTACGCCGTACAGTACGTCCCCTTTTGGATCATGGGTGGTGAGAAAAGCAGCTCCGGTAATTTCGTCATAGGTGTGATGGTCGCCAAAATCGTCATAATCCACAATGACGGAAAAGCTGCGGCAATGACAGTGCCGTGATCTTCAATACATATCTACCCTTCCGGAAAAGCATCAAGTTGGCTGAAAAACTTTTTTTTAGAAAGCGGCCACTTTTCCCCATAAACACTGCTCATGATGCTGATTATATCGGCATAGTCTCGTCTTTGAAGCTGCCTTAAAGTCAGTTTATGTTCGGTCTCTTCTACAACGATATTGTCATTCACAAATTTAATCCTGTGCAGGAAATACAGTGATATTGGATAGCTATTTGGTGCCTGACAGAAAAACAAGACTCAAAGCATGTTGTTAAATACACAGTGGTTCTTCCGGCAGCGAATACTGAAGTTCAACATTTGCTGGAATAATCATGGGAAGAAACCGCAAAAGGCGTGTTCAGACAAGCATGTAAAAGTAGAATCTTTGATCAGCTGGCGCATAATAATATCAACCGGGTAAATAACAAGATATTTTGATGCCTTGGCACGTTATTATGGACAAATTACTGACTCAAACTATACTCGCTTTTCTAAACTGTTTAGCATTGGCCAGGGACTTTGAATGAGCCGCCACAGAAAGCTATATAAACACCACGAATGAAAACCCGGAATGAACAATAGAATTGGCCAAGGAAATACACTGGAAATCCCGGGAAAGCTCCTGTCTGCCTTGCTGGGTGGTGTTTTACTGGTTATGATCTTCCCGCTTTTCGTCTCTGCAGCAGAGCTTGCCGAGCCAGAGCCGGTTCCCAGAAATGCTGACGGCAGCGTTATCATCAGTGGCGACCCTTCTGATTTTGTTGGCATCTGGGTGCCTGATTACAGGGATCGAGGTCCGCGCTTTAATTTCGATGAGGTGCGCATGAAGCCCTGGGCAAAGGGGCTTTATGATGCGCGTCAGACTCATGATCTTGAACCCCATGCACGCTGCAAGGCATCAGGTGCAGTGCGCCAGTTGCTGACGCCCTATGGTGTGGAAATTGTTGATATTCCCGAGCTGCAGCGACTTTATATTTTTGATATTGGTGGCCCCCATACATGGAGGGAAATCTACATGGATGGGCGCTCTCATCCGACGGATTTTGAGCCAAACAACTATGGTCACTCCATCGGTTGGTGGGAAGGGGATACTCTGGTCATTGATTCCATAGGCTACAATACAGAGTTCTGGTTTGAACGCAGGGGGCTTCCCCATACTGAGCAGGCTCATGTTATTGAGTACTACACGCGCACAGACAGGGATAACATGGAGTATCGCTTTGTTCTGCAGGACCCCATGACTTACGACAGTAACGTAGAGGGTTCAGTGCATCTACGCTGGAGTGGAGATGCCGAATTGTTTGAATATGTCTGCCAGCAGTCTAATTATGCCCCCGACCTGATGGTGAATCAGGATGGGGTGGCGGTTGGCAGAACCAGTCCAATTGCGCCATGAGGCGTACACTTTGCGGTAGCACCCTTACAAAAAGCAGGGGCATTCCGCGTGATTTCGGGCGATTTTCCTGTTTTTTTGCACAATAGAATAAAATTTTCCTTAAAATTATAGGTAAAATAACCAGCTGATTTAATATTAGTCCCGTATATATAAAGTATGAATGAATAACGCTTGGGTCTGGAATAGCATTCCAGAGCACAGAGCCAGGAGAAAGAAAAGAAATGGGTAAGTCAGAAATACTGAAACCTGCTTTTAAACTGTTAACAGGTGCTGTGGTCTTTGCCTGTTCCATGCAGTCTGCTCTGGCCCAGAGTGCCGATCAAATATCTGGTCTGATAGAGGAGTACTGCACCAAATGTCATAATTTTGATGACTATTCCGGCGGCATTGATTTAGAGGGTATCGGCGCTCATAACATTGCCGAGTTTCCCGAGGTTGCAGAGCAGGTAATCAAAAGATTACGTTCTGGTCTGATGCCGCCTGCGGAAGAACCACGTCCGGATTACGAGGTTGTCCAAAGCCTTGCTGACTCTATCGCCCAGGCGGTTGATCAACATGCCCAGATGCAACCGGCACATCTTCCCGCCCCGGGCCTGCACAGACTTAACAGAACAGAATATTCCAATGCTATCCGTGATTTGCTGGCGCTGAATATTGATGCCACCGGCTTTTTGCCGCCGGATGATTCAAGTCATGGTTTCGATAACATGGCAGGTACCCTGACTACGTCTCCAGCATTGATGGAAGCCTATCTCTCCGCTGCCGGCAAGATCAGTCGCCTGGCAATCGGGACTGAGACTGCTCCCACGCTGGCTGTGTTCGACGTACCGGTGGATACCTCACAGAATACTCATATTGAAGGACTGCCTTTCGGTACTCGGGGTGGCATGCTGATCGAGCATGAATTCCCTGCCGATGGAGAGTATGTCTTTACTGTCAAGGGCATGACCGGTTATTTCACCCGTGTTCTGGGTAATGTGAAAGGCGAGAAGCTGGAAGTGACTATCGATGGTGAGCGCGTATATCTGTATGACTGGGATGAAGAGATAGGTAACCAGGAAAGTAATGGTGGCCGCACTCCCGCAATTCCAATCAAAGGCGGTTTCCATAAGGTAGGGGTGACTTTCATCGCCACCAGCGATTTGCCTGACACCGGTTTGAACAAGTCATTTCAGCGCACCATGAATTCCCCGGGTTCGATAGCCGGCTATACCTTTTATCCCCATGTCGGCCAGGTTTTTATCGAAGGTCCCTACAATGGCCTGCCAGCTTCCGACACGATGAGCCGTCGCCAGGTTTTTGAGTGCTACCCGCAGGAGCTGTCCGAGGAAGTTAATTGTGCGCGGCAGATAATATCGACTCTGGTGAGCAAGGCTTTTCGTCGTCCCGAAACCAATGCCGATATTGACGTTATCATGGATTTTTACCGCACAGGTAGAGAGGAAGGTGGGCGCTTTGACTACGGTATAGAAGCAGCAATACAGCGTATCCTCGCAGATCCTGAGTTTATCTATCGCTCGGAAATTGAGCCCGTAAATGTGGCGGAGGGGTCACTTTATCAGATTAGTGATCTTGAGCTGGCTTCGCGTCTGTCGTTTTTCCTTTGGAGTAGTATTCCCGATGCCGAGCTAATCGAGCTTGCCACTCAGGGACGCCTTCATAACCCTGATGTGCTGCAACAGCAGGTTCAAAGGATGTTCTCCGATCCGCGCTCAGAGGCTTTTATCGAGAATTTCACCGGCCAGTGGTTGAACGTTCGTGGCATGGCAGCCAGTGAGCCTATAGTGGAGCTGTTTCCGGACTTCGACAGTACTTTACGTGATGCCTTCCGTGAAGAGATTGAACTGTTTTTTGCCAGCATTATTCAGGAAGACCGCAGTATTCTTGATCTGTTAACTGCCGATTACACCTTTGTGAACGAGCGCCTGGCCAGACACTATGGCATTCCCGACATTTATGGTTCGCAATTCCGTCGCGTTGAACTGGGCTTAGAACATGATATGCGCCGCGGTCTTCTGGGTAAGGGCGCGCTGCTGACCATCACATCGGATGCTGCTCGAACGTCACCAATTAAACGTGGCAAATGGTTCCTCGAGACCTTTCTCGATGTGAGTCCTCCGGACCCCCCCCCTGGTGTTGAGACTGACCTGTCGGAGGTAGAGGGCGAAGCGGCCACAACATTGCGGGCAAGACTAGAATCACATCGATCAAATCCAAGCTGTGCCGGCTGCCATAAGCTGTTTGAACCTCTGGGACTTGCCATGGAGAACTTCGATGCGGTCGGCAGATGGCGTCTTCAAGATGCTGGTCTGCCTGTGGACCCTACTGGCACAACCAACGATGGCATGTATCTCGATGGCATAAAGAGTTTGCGTGATATGGCTGTCCTTAGGGGAGATCTGTTTGCCCAGGTTGTCACTGAGAAATTGCTGACTTATGCCTTGGGTCGTGGCATTGAGACTGAAGATATGGCTTTGCTTCGCTCAGTCACAAATAATGCCGCAGAGGATAATTATCAATTTTCATCACTGGTAATGGGTGTTATCCAAAGCCCTGCGTTTACCATGAACCTGAAATCCGCTAGCCGCTAACGCTAGAGCGAGGAATAGATCCATGTTGATTACCAAGAAACACATTTCACGTCGCCAGATGCTAAGAGGTGCTGGTACTACTTTGGCGCTGCCGTTACTGGACGCGATGATTCCTGCTGCGACGGCGCTGGCACAGACCGCGGCAGTTCCCCCACCCCGCTTTTTTGCCGGGTTTGTTCCACATGGGGCGGCCCCGGGTTATTGGGTGCCTGAGAAAGAAGGGGCGTTGCCAGCAGAGCTGCCATTTATCTGGAAACATCTTGAGCCATTTCGTGACAGCTTGAATATTCTTTCTGGCCTGCATTCCACTTCCGCTGAGCCACCTCCCGGTGAAACCGGGGCAGACCATTGGGTCGCTGCGGCTTTTCTATGTGCTGATAAGCCGAGGAAAACTGCCGGAGCTGATGTTTATGCTGGCCAGACTATTGACCAGATCATTGCCCAAAAAATTGGTTCGCAGTCGTTACTGCCATCAATGGAAATTTCTGTTGAAGATCCGGGTTCTGGTTCAAGCAACTGTGGTGAAGGTTACAGTTGTGTTTATACCAACACTATTTCATGGGCATCACCAACTACGCCTCTACCTATGGAGCTTAACCCGCAAGTAGTTTTTGAGCGCATGTTTGGTAGCGGAAGCTCCCCTGAACAGCGAGTCGAACGTCGTGAAAGAAACAAGAGTATTCTTGACTCGATCACAGGCAAAATCACCGATCTTCGCAAGGAGATCAGTGTCCCTGACCGTTCGCGTCTGGATAGTTTTACCGAGAATGTGCGTGAGATAGAGCGACGTTTGCAAATTGCTTCCAGCGTAACTACCGCAGCTCCGGAGAATTTTGACGTGCCTCCGGGGATTCCCCAGTCTTTTGATGATCATATCAAGTTGATGTTTGACTTGCAGACGTTGGCATTTCAGGCTGACATCACGCGAGTAGGGACTATGCTTTTTGCCCGTGATCTCACTGGTCGGGTCTATCCGGAAAGTGACGCGCCTACATTGGGGTTTCATGGTGGATCCCATCATGGTGAAGACCCGGGTCGAATTGATGAGTTCTCTAAAATCAATCAATACCACGTCAAAATGCTGGCCTATTTTGCTGATAACCTGGCAAAAACTGAAGATGGTGATGGTTCTCTGCTTGACCATTCATTGCTTCTATACGGCAGCAATATGGGTAACCCCAACCAGCATCTCCACTATGACGTGCCGCATATCCTTCTTGGTGGTAACAATGGAAAGATGCAAGGTGGCCGACATATAGCGTACCCAACCAAAACTGTTCCTACAGGAAATCTATTGTTAAGTATCCTTGACCAATATGATATTCACCGCGAGAGTATTGGTGACAGTACAGGGCGCCTGGAGAACTTGTAACGGTATGAAGGGTCTTCGTGTATTTGGAATAAAAACTGCGTTACTAACGTTTATATTCGCCGTTGCAAATATTGCTCTAGCGCAGAGTGAGGTTGCTGATGCGGCCATGCGGCACGATAAAGCTGAGGTCAGACTGCTACTTGAAGCAGGCTATGATGTCAATGCCAGTCAATCAGATGGCGCTACAGCATTGCACTGGGCCGCCTACCACCGGGACGCAAGTCTGGCAGAATTATTACTTGATGCCGGAATCGATCCGTCCACTGCAAATCGTAATGGTTCAACACCACTTTGGTTGGCCTCAAACCAGGGCGATGTAGAAGTTATTAAAGCATTACTGAAAGCCGGCGCAGATGCCAACGAAGAACTGCCCCTGGGCCGAAAGCCACTTATGCTGGCTGCCCGCTCTGGTGTAGTTGATGCAGTCCGTGTTCTTCTTGATGCCGGTGCAGATCCAAATGCCAGTGAAATTGAGCGCGGTACTACTGCCTTGATGCAGGCCGCCGATCAGGGCCATGCCGATGTTATTCAGGTTCTTATAGCTAATGGTGCAGATGTTGCAGCAACATCGGCTCCGGTTTTGCGTGATGGGCGTTCTGCTGCTCTGGGTAATTCTGAGGATCCCCGAATTAATGTTCGTCGACAGACAATTGTCGTGGCTTGTGAGCGTGATGAACCTGATCTGCAACTACTGCAGAATCTCGTTATAAAAGGTACCAATGATTCTGCCCTTGTTGACCTTGTTCAAGAAGGTGAACTGACTGAGGAAAGGATCTGCAGTGCATTTGTACGCGCTGGTTTGGGCTTTGCCGTAGCAGCCGGACAAGGTCGCAATTTCAACACCTTTGCCGAGAGGGCAAAGCGAGAGCCAGATGGTGGAGAGTTAACTGCCATGGTATATGCTGCTCGAGCTGGAGATATCGATTCTGTCCAGGTACTGCTGGATGCTGGCGCAGATGTTAATCAGTTAACCCGCTATGGCTGGAGCCCCTTACTGGCCGCTACTCAGAACAGAAACTATCTAATGGGCAGGTTTCTTATTGAGAATGGGGCTGACGTCAACATTGCCAACAAGGGCGGCTGGACTAATCTGTACCTAGCTACTGACAATCGTAATGTTGAAGGTGGTGATTATCCAACTCGCGAACCAGACATGGATCATCTGGCCTATATCCGTATTCTTCTGGATGTGGGCGCTGATCCAAATGCGCGACTTGTCGAGAGCACCGAAACGCGAACTGTATTTACCAATCAGTGGCTGGATGAGAATGGCGCTACTGCCTTTTTGCGCGCGTCCCAGTCTGGCGACGTTCCCCTGATGAAGCTGTTGCTTGAATATGGTGCCGACCCCCATATCAATACCGAACTGGGGGTTACACCGCTGGCGGTTGCTGCCGGCATAGGTTGGGTCGAGGGCGTGACCAATGAGTGGTCCACCGCGCAGACTGTGGAAGCGGTCAGGTTGTTACTGAGCCTGGGCATTGATCCGAACTTCCAGGCTGATACTGGTCGTACCTCGCTACATGGCGCTGGCCACAAGGGCGCCACCGAGGTAGCAGAACTATTGGTAGCTGCAGGGGGCAGGCTGGATATCCGTGATTTTGGTAATACTGACAACCGCGGCAGTGCGGAGCTGGCTGCTCATACCTGGTTGCCCATCGATTATGCGGATGGTCTGGTACGTGTAGGAGTACAGTCTGCCATTCCCCATCCTGAAACGGCCGCGCTGATGCGTAAGTTGATGGATGAACAGGGACTTAAAGCACCGCCTGAAGGCAGGACTCTGGAATCTATTTGTATCGTTGAGGTGTGTTCGCCTGAGTACAATCCACTGGAATATAATTAATCCAGAATTGAATAAAGAACATTCTAAAATAGCCTGGATTTATCCGGGCTTTTTTTACCCGCTTATTATTTCTTTGTTTCTTTCTTCAGCTGCTCGCGGCTCTTTTGCTGGTAGAGAGGGCTGTATTCCATGCCATAGGGCGTTTTTTTCTTGTTGGTGGCTTTCTCATCAAAAAACAGCTTGCTGGTGTTTTGTCGTTCAGTAATTTCCTGTTCTGATCCATCCCGATAGGTAATCTCTTCACGTGGCACAAAAAATACCTGTCCCACCGGGAGATTATGTGACACGGTAATGATCTCACCGGGCGTTAATATATAACGAAATTCTGAATCATGAACATACCAGTCGGTTTCCACACGGGTAACCAGTACCGGTGCTACGGGGCGGGCTGGATTATTAATGACACCGGAATACACTGTGTCCCAGCCCGGGGCGGTTTGGAAATTATAGGCCCCTCTTAAGGTAACAGCGCCTTCGGGTGTGCCAAGATCATCTACAGAGACAAACATTCGTGCTATTGCCCGGGCACTATCCTTGAAACCGGGGGTTTCAGGTACCATCAGTTGTACCTCTTCCTTGCGCATGCCGATGGTGCCAACGGATAACTGATAGTTAACAAAAAATACCTGGTCCCATTGCTTTCCTGTGGCGTTAACCGAGTAGCCAAACTGGTAAAGACCTTCGCCTTCATAACCGATATGAAACTGTTCGTTTTCAGCCAGGGCAGGATAGACCAGCGCCCCCAGCGAACTGCCAGCTTCAAGCACCGGGCAAAGCCGTGCGTGTTGAGGCAGTGATGGTCTTTGCGCTTCCTTTTTAGGGCGCAGACCTACGCCAGGGCGAAGGGAATTGGGAAACAGGGTAACTTCCATCGGGCAAGTATATCTGAAGCGCGGTTAGCAGCAAGTATTGCCGAAGATCGCAAGTTGAAAAAATAAAAACAGTAATCTGCCAATAATTTTCATTTATACCAAAGGAGAATCATGCATTCCATTAAAATCAAAGACGGTAACTTCTTCCTTGGTGCGTTTGCGATCAAGCCAAGACTTTTGTGAAAGCATATGTTCAATATCCTGTTCGCCTGCCTGCCAATGCTCCTCAACAGACAGACGTGAAAATTCATAATCCTTGGAAGCCAGTTCATGGTTTTTCTGGCGATAGATTAAATGCACCAGGGTGATGGCAGAGTCACAACTCCATTTGCCCAGCAAAGCGATCTCTTCTTCAGTAAGGGATTCGGTAGGTATGTGCTCCAATAAACGATTAATAAGACCGCGAATTTTTTGTGTGTCGCGGACAATATCAGTAATCGTACGAGTCTGACTTGAATGCTGGATATCTTTCATGCGACGTCCCACTTCCATGATGTTCTTGGGCATGCTGCCCTCAGCACTGAAGAGATCTACCTGGAAAAGTAATAAGTCTTGGCAGACTTTGGCATTATGATCAATAACGTATTGCAGGGGGGTATTGGAAACAAGACTGGCATCCCAGTACCATTCGCCATCAATTTCTATTGGCGGCAAACCATCGGGCAATGCTGCGCTTGCCATAATATGTTCAGGGATGATGGGCTCTATATCTGAATCAAAATAGAGAAAATTTCCACTGGTGACATTAACAGCGCCAACACTGATCCTTGGTTCGCCATGGTTCAGGCGCTCAAAATCCACCAGTTCAAGCAAAGTGTCGCGAAGCGGGGAGGTATCGTAGTAGCTCAACGCATCCTGAAATCCCAGCGGGTTATAAAAAACCGGCGGTATGCGTGGTTTGAAAAGACCATTGGCTCCAAAGGCCAGTACTTCGGCTGCGCTGGATTCATTGAATAATAAGCGGCCAATATGTCCGGGCAGTAAAGGCTGACTGAATTTTCCGGCAGAGACTTTTGTCCAGAATGTCTTTAACTTTTCAATACGCTTTTCTGGTGGATTACCCGCTATCAGGGCCGAGTTTATGGCACCGATGGATATCCCGGAAAGCCAGTCCATTTCGTACCCCGCCTCATGCAGTGCCGAATAAGCACCTGCCTGATAGGCCCCAAGAGCGCCACCGCCTTGCAGAATCAAAACATTTTTTTCTTTAAGATTCATCGTGTTATCGGATTACAGAAAGTGTTGTATCTTATCATTGATAAAAAGGGGGAAGCTTTGCATTTTAATATGTTGATTTCAGGTAAAACCTTCCTATTGGTTGCGATCTCAGTTTTACAGTATTTACCAGTGTTGGCAAAAAGGTAACTATATGAGGAGCGCCATGATGCATAAAATGTATTTTTTATGAACCGTTTTAGCATTATCAGCCTTTATTCTGGCATCGCTCCGCATCTATTAAAGCGGCAAGATCATTTGCTTTGTTTACGTAGCTCATTAGAATAGCCGCTTTCCCCATCCTGGGCTATCGTCCCCAACAAGAATTCAATGATTTCACTACAGGATATTTCATTACGTCTGGGCAGTCAGCTTTTGCTGGATGAGGTTGATCTTACGGTCTATTCCGGCCAAAAGATCGGCATTATCGGCCGTAATGGCACTGGCAAAACCAGCCTGTTCAAGTTGCTCATGGGGGAGCTCAGTGCCGATACTGGCGAACTGGATATGCCTAAAGACTTGCGTAAATCACAGATGTACCAGGAAACGGTTGGGTCTTCGCGTAGCGCACTGGACTATGTCATCGATGGAGACAGTAAGTTTCGTTCTATTGAAAAGCAGCTGATTCAGGCCGAATTGGATCACGATGATCAGCTTATGGCGCAACTGCACTCGGAACTTGAATTGATTCATGCCTGGTCAATCAGAAATCGGGCTGAACAATTACTCTCTGGGCTGGGCTTTGAGCTGGAAGATTTTAACCGCACGGTGCAGGAGTTTTCCGGGGGCTGGCGTATTCGCCTGAATCTGGCGCAGGCATTGATGACGCCTTCGGATTTATTGCTACTTGATGAACCTACCAACCATCTGGATATTGAAGCCACCTTATGGCTGCAGCAGTGGTTACTGCGTTATGAAGGAACCTTGTTACTGATTTCCCATGATCGTAGTTTCCTTGATGTGGTAGTCAGTCATATTGTCAGTTTTGAAAACAAAAAATTATTCTTGTATCGCGGTAATTACAGCGATTATGAAAAACAAAAAGCGGAACGACTATCGCAGCAACAAGCCGAATATGAAAAGCAGCAGGTGCGAAAAAAAGAAATTGAATCGTTTGTGCGGCGTTTTCGTGCCAAGGCGACCAAGGCACGGCAGGCACAAAGCCGGCTAAAAGAACTTGATCGCATGGTAGAGATCGCCCCGGCCCATATAGACTCGCCTTTCAAGTTTAAATTTCTGGAGCCGGCAAAGCTGCCACCAAGTCTGCTTGCCTGTGAAGAAATTGCTTTTGGCTATGAAACCCCGCTGATTGAAAATTTCTCCATGAATATCCGTTCGGCTTCCCGAATAGGTCTGCTGGGCGCGAATGGGCAGGGCAAGTCTACCCTGTTAAAAGTGTTGGCAGATAAACTGCCCCTGCTAAGTGGAGATATCAACCGCTCCGATCATCTCAATATTGGTTACTGTGCCCAGCATCAGGTTGATGAGCTGGATACAGAAGCTACCCCTATGTTACTAATGCAGCGACTGGATCCTAAGGTGCGTGAACAAGATATACGTAATTTTCTCGGCGGTTTTGATTTTCAGAATGATCGTGTTACAGAAACTATCAAGCACTTTTCGGGTGGCGAAAAATCTCGACTGGCATTGGCCCTGGT
>JAURCS010000049.1 GCA_030828385.1 Gammaproteobacteria bacterium | reverse complement strand
TGTAAAGGTTTTCCGGAATCAGCCAGTAACTTCCAGCCTGTAAAAACTTGCCGAAAATGATCTGGGAAAAGGCAATAAGGGCCATGTCTACTTCGCCACTGATGCCAAAATGGTAGGTCTGCCCTATATTTTCACCAATCACCAGTTTTTCCTGCAAATTATCCCAGCTGCCCATGGCCTCCAGTATTTCCCTTGCGGCATTGCCGTAGGGAGACAGGCGCGGATTGGCGATAGCCAGATATTCAAATTCGCCCAGAGATAATGTCTCTGAAGTCAGTTTCCGGTTATCAATACTCCAGAGTACCAGCCTGGCATGGGCATAGGTAAAACGTGAGTCGGGAATAATCCTGCCCTGTTTTTCCAGGACTTCGGGGCGCATTTCATCTTCCGAGAGAAAAATGTCATAGGCTGCGCTTTCCAGAATTTCGCCATAATGTTGCGCACTGGGGCCAGGGACTGCAATTACCTTATGCCCACTGAGTGCCTCAAACTCCTGCTTCAGTTCATCCAGGGTAAAGTCAAAATTACTGGTAACAGCAACGGAGACTTCTGCGGCGAACAGGGAGGGACTACCCATTGCTGTTATAAGCAGGAAAGCATAAAAGAGGAAATTCAAATGTGGTTGTTGTGCGCCGTTCATAGCTGGGCATTATGCCAGAATGCACGGCTTTTTCGCTAACCTGTATCAAGCATGAACTTGCTGACCTGAGCTTGAATCATTTTCGCTAAAGCGCTTATCTGGGAATATTCACAATAACGGCAATAAACATCATGCCATTAATAAGTAAAGCCAGTACAGGCAGGGCTACAGGTTTCTCCCCGCGGATCAAACCGATTTGTCCTGTTACCAGTCCGCTCAACATGAGAGCAACAATGAAAGACAATAAAATACCCAGGCTACTGTAGCCATCCAGGGTTTCCCCCTGATTAATTCTCGATGACATTACATAGGTAAGAATCAAGCCGAGGCAAAGGCAGGCAAAGGCAATGACTGAAAAAAGGGGCTTGCGCTTGTTAGGGGTTTGTTCTGTCATTGCCATTCAGGGTGCAGAGTGCCTGCGGTGTGGGTTTAATGCCGGAAGCCATATTCAAGAATGAAATAGGCAGGATTCATCTCTTTTAACGGTTCATGCAATTTCACCAGCTCATTTTTCGCACCATGTATTTCCAGTCTGGTAAGGTCGGCAATCTGTAATGCTTCTGCCAGTAATTGGCCGACATTTTCCAGATGCGCGAGCACGCCGTCAGCGCCTTCATAACCTTCACGGCAATGGGCTTCATCACCGTTAAAGCAAAAACCGTAATAAAGGCATTGTGCTTCCTCGCTGGTCTGGCTGACAAACTGTTCAGCCAGGGCTTTAAAGTCAGCCAGTCTGCCTTCATGGATTTTAAAGTAGGGCACTATGGAGACGCAGGAATCTTGAGTTGACATAATTTTCCTTTTTAAATTTTCGGGTTAAGTCCTAAATGCAAAGATTCAGTATATTTATTTTTAACCGCATTTACATATTTGTTGTATTGACCAAGGGTGAGAAATATCCGGTGGATCCCAGGTGAGAACGATTGTCCTTTATCCAGATTTTCGCACTGATCAAAACCCCAATGGCTTATTTTTATACTACTTAATTCAACGTCGTTGAAATAACGGGTTTCTTTATTCTGAATTTTTGCCATTCGTTACTCTCTCAGCTTTTGAAAAAAAAGAGGCCGAAGCCTCTTTCTTTTATCTATCGCTATACTTTCAAGCGTGGAAATACCTTCCTGATATTATGTTCAAAAATATTCGCTTTTGCCTCGTCAGAAATTGCCGCATTATCAATATAACGTTTGGTGTCATCAAAATATTGACCGCTCTCCGGGTCAATTCCCCGTACCGCGCCCACCATTTCAGAAGCGAAAAGAATATTTTTGTTATCAATCACATTCAGCAGCATGTCGATGCCTTTCTGGTGATAAACGCAGGTATCAAAAAATACATTGTTCATTAACAGCTCATCCAGTGGCGGCAGTTTAAGCATATCGGCCAGTCCACGGAATCGTCCCCAGTGGTAAGGCACAGCGCCACCGCCATGGGGGATAATGAATTTGATAGTCGGGAAATCCTGGCACACGCTACTTTGCATTAATTGCATGAATGCTGTGGTGTCCGCGCTCAGGTAATAGGAACCTGTGGAGTGAAAGGCCGGGTTGCAGGAACCACTGACATGAATCATGGCGGGAACGTCGAGCTCAACCATTTTTTCGTAAATGGGGTACCAGTAGCGGTCTCCCATTGGTGGAGAGTCAAATTTTCCACCGGATGGATCCGGATTCAGATTGCAGCCAACGAAATCAAACTCATTTACGCAGCGCTCCAGTTCAGCCACAGAGTTCTTCAAATCTGTACCGGGAGACTGGGGTAGGGCGCAGGCACCTATAAAATTCTCCGGATAAAGTTGTGTCACCCGGTAAATAAGCTCGTTAGTGTGCTCGGTCCAGAATTTGCTGGTCCATTCATTTCCCACATGTGGCCCCATCCAGGAAGCCCGTGGAGAAAAAATCGTGCAATCGGTGCCTCTTTCGCGCTGGAGTTTAAGCTGGCTGTTTTCCAGGCTTTCCCTGATCTGGTCATCAGAGATATCAATGTGCCCTTTTTCGCCTATATGGGCTGGGTCTGACTTAAGTGCATCTTTCTGGGCCTCACGATAGTCACCCAGTGCATCCGGTGCAGTGGTGTAATGGCCATGACAATCAATAATCATACTTCTGTGTCTCCGGTCATAGAAAAAATCAGGCCGCTAAGATAGCAAATTTGTAGGATCTATTCCTTAGCAAATTGCCTTGAATTATGAAAAATTCTGCTTTGCTGATCAGGCTGTCATGCCGGGGCCATCCCGGTGTAAACTGTCGTCTTAAAATTATAAAAGCCGTATACTTATTGGCGACAAAAAATAAATAAAACAAAATAAAAACAATATAATAAGGCTTATACTTAAAGTAAATAATTGCCTAAGAGCGGATTGTTTAAACATGGTATGGGCTAAGCGGAGTAGATGTAATGGACAAACAGATAATTGATGACAAGAGAGAAATTCGCGAACTGATCGATAACTGGGCGATTTTCAGTGATTCCGGCAACTGGGAGCGCTTTGCGCAGTGCTGGCATGATGACGGCTTTATGTGTGCCACCTGGTTTCAGGCTCCTTCACAGGACTTTATCCGAGCGCGACGAGAGGGCTTTGAAAAAGGGGTCAGTATTATCCATTTCCATGGTGGCTTTACCTGTGATGTGGCAGGAAACAGAGCTGTCGCCCAGACCAAGATGACGATTAATCAGCGTGCTCCGGTACATGATGTTCTGGTGGATGTAGTGTGTACCGGCAGGTTTTATGATTTTTTTGAAAAGCGTGAGGGAAGTTGGGGAATGGTGCGCCGTCAGCCTATTTATGAAAAGGATCGACTGGATGTTGTAGATCCGAATGCCTCGCTGGCCCTTGATCCTGATATTCTTGCTAGCTTTCCAGAAGGCTACTGTCATCTTGCCTACCTGCAATCACAGATAGGCTATGCGGTGGCGAAAGCCGGGTTACCGGGATTGAAGGGCCCTGAAATCGAAAAACTCTACGCGGAAGGCAAGGCCTGGCTTGAGGGAGCAGATTCACCGGGACGTCCCGATATTATCAAGTAACAGGTTACGCTATGGCTCCATCCTGGATAATCTCGACGGCAAGCTTAGATTCCGTTAGGTTGCGGAATCCTGTATGATTCTACCTTGTACAATTTCTTTTTTCCTTACGAAAAACAAGGATATAGGCGAATAATTTAATGAGCACAGTGTCTGAACAGGAGTCTTTAAAAGGCGCCACCGAGCAAGCCTCAATGCTTGTGGACCAGCATGGTCGGCATATTGACTATGTGCGCCTGTCGGTCACTGACCGCTGTGATTTTCGCTGTGTTTACTGCATGTCGGAAGAAATGACCTTTTTGCCCAGAAAGCAGGTGCTTTCTCTTGAGGAAATTTACCAGGTGGCAAAATCATTTACCGAGCTGGGGGTAAACAAATTGCGCCTGACCGGTGGCGAACCACTGGTGCGTAAAAATGTAATGAGCCTGATTGAAAAAATCGGCATGCTCCCGGGGCTGAAGGAATTATTGTTAACTACCAATGGTTCGCAGTTGGAAAAACTGGCAGTACCTCTCAAGGAGGCCGGTGTCACCCGTATTAATATCAGTCTCGATAGCCTCAACGCTGAAAGCTTTCATCGCATGACCAGAACCGGCAAGCTGGACAAGGTGCAAAGAGGAATTGAAGCGGCTGTTGCGGCAGGTTTTGACGCCATCAGATTAAACTCGGTTATCCTGAGGGGGCGCAATGAGCATGAAATTCTGGACCTTCTCGAATACGCCCTGGGACTGGGAATTAATATTGCCTATATCGAAGAGATGCCACTGGGTGAAGTCTCCGACCACGAGCGTGGAGATACCATGGTCAGTAATGATGAAGTGATGGCGGTTATCAGTGAGCGTTATCCGCTCACGCCGATAGACATGACTACGGCAGGGCCTTCCCGTTACTACCAGGTGGAGTCCCATGGCAGCAAAGTTGGCTTCATTTCCCCGGTCAGTCATAACTTTTGTGATGCCTGCAACAGGGTGCGTCTGACCGTAGAAGGAAGATTGTTGCTTTGCCTGGGTAATGAGCATTCCATGGATTTGCGCAAGGTGCTGCGGGATAATCCCGGTAATGATGAGGTTCTCAAAGAACATATCATCAAGGCTATGGATTTGAAGCCGCTAAGACATTATTTCTATGACAAGGATGAGCCACAGTTAGTCCGCTTTATGAATATGACGGGCGGGTGACGCTAGTCACAAGTTGCAAGTCACAAGTCTGTGCAGGGTAAACTCGTCCGTTTTTATCCACCTAAAGAAATATTATCTGAAACTAATTAGCTTCCATTGAACTCCAAACCTCCAGAGAATAATAAAAGTCGATGTCACTTGTGACTTGCGGCTTGTAACTTGAGACTTTTTATATGTCCGGAAATAAACCCCAGAAAGAATTTGTTCCCTTACAGATTGCTGTTGTAACAGTTTCTGATACCCGCACTGAAGAGAACGACACCTCAGGCAAATATCTGGTAGATGCCTTAAGCGCTGAAGGTCACTGCCTGAACCAAAAGCATATTTGCAAGGATGATGTTGAGACGCTTCGAGCTCTGGTAAAAGTACTGATCGAGGAAGATGCAGTGCATGCGGTTCTTCTTACCGGAGGCACGGGATTTACCAAGCGGGATAATACCGTGGTTTCCATTACACCATTACTGGAGTCGACGATTGATGGATTTGGGGAGATATTCAGATACCTGTCCTGGAAGGAGATCGGCTCCTCTACTATTCAGTCAAGGGCGTTTGCTGGCTTAAGCAATAACACGGTGGTTTTCTGCATGCCTGGTTCACCAGGCGCGTGTAAAACTGCTTGGGAAGGGATTATTCGAGAACAGCTGGATTCACGTCACAGGCCCTGCAATTTTGTCGACAGAATTAGCAGTCGCGATTAGGGCTTTTTTTGAAGTTGGGTTTTTACTTTCAATACAAAATAGTCGCAGTCTGTTAGCAAGGGTTAAGGGGGAAAACCTGGGTTCAGACTGCGGCCATAAGGGGATTTGTTAATTTTTGACTCGACTGTTTCCTTGGTAAGGTGAGTACCGCATCATACTTAAGTCTGTAAACAATAATTATACAGAGGCAAGAATGATCAGCATCGGTACAGCCAGTACTAAAAGTGTGCTGACGGTGCTTACTACAACTTCTTCAATGGTTTCTGAGTTTTTAAATTTAACGGTCATCAGTTGTCTCCTTTTAAGAATATTTAGATGATTAACCTCGCCTCTTTTAGAAGCGCAGGCGAATGGTAACACAGTGTTACCTTCAGGGGTAACAAAAAGTAGGAAATATCATCAAAACCTGTGATTTTGTTACTATTATAGATAATAAAGTGATGATATTTCTTTCTCTTCGTAGCTTTTTCTTCCCGTAACTGCTGAATTTCGAAGCTTTTAACCCGGTTTTCACAATAAATGGCTATGAATTTCAAGTAACGGTAACATTTGCGGTAACAATAGTGGCTTGGATCACAATTTATTTACCTTGATGGTAAAATATTGTCTGCCAAGATCCAGCCTGTATTGCTTAAGCAAGCCCGGCCCATCTGCATGCCTAATCCAGCGTACTGAGGTCTCCCTTATCGCTGTGGGCTCTTGTATACTATTTGTCCTGCAATATTTATCGTTAGCGACCCCTTGATCACCCTCATATTGACAAAATAACCAACCAAAACTCTCGAGTTTAAAAATTAATCAGGATTCAGGTATGGCAAATAAATTGATCACTATTTTTACTTTCATCATGATGTTCACGATAAATAGCGTTCAGGCTCAGGAAGTTACCGGTAAAGACCCCAATGAACTGTATGCCGTTATTGAGACCAACAGGGGAACTATGGAATTTCTTCTTTATCGCCAGGTTGCTCCAATTGCAGTGAGCAACTTTGTCAATCTGGCTACGCGCGGTTTTTATGATGGTCTGACCTTTCATCGTGTGGTTGATGAATTCATGATTCAGGGCGGCGATCCTGCAGGAAACGGAAGTGGAGGACCGGGCTATGAGTTTCAGGATGAAATTCGCTTGCGTCACAACCAGATGGGCATTATGTCCATGGCTAATTCAGGCCCTGGAACCAACGGCAGCCAGTTTTTTATCACGCATCAGGCAACGCCCCATTTAAATGGCTTGCATACGGTTTTTGGGCTCATCTATTCGGGCAAGGAATTAATCAGGCAGACAAGAATTGGCGATACCATGATTTCAGTAACCATCGAAGGAAATGCCAAGGCCTTTCTTGAGAGAAACGCTGACCGTGTCTATCAGTGGAACCTTATTCTTGACGAGAATTTTCCTGATCTGAAACCGGCATTAACAGATTAGTTTATAAGGCAGTCGGCGGGGAGAGATTTTCTGGCAGACTGTTGAGAAAGTTATGAGGGCAGCTATTCAGGCAATTCCTTGGAGTCCACTGACACACTTCCCGACTCAGGCTGATCTTCAAGTTGCTGCTTTTGCTTTTCCTGCTCTTCAATATATGGCCACAGATATGCCATCTGCGCAACGGAAAATAATGACAGTATGGCCATGCTGCCAAATACCTTGAAGTCTACCCAGTAGTCATGAAAGGTGAAGGCTACAAAAAGGTTGGTACATCCAAGGAAGAAGAATACACCGGCCCAGGCAAAATTCAGGGTTTTCCATTTGCTGGCAGGCAATTCAACAACATGCCCAAGCATTATCTGCGTCATGTTTTGCTTGTTGATGTACTGGCTGCCGATAAACACACAGGCAAAGATCCAGTTCACCACCGGGGCTTTCCATTTCAGGATGGCTTCTTCCCGAAATATCAGGGTAAAGGAGCAGAACAGAACCACTGCGGATAACAGGAACAGATGGGAGCGGCTCAATTTGCCGTTCACCAGAAAAATCGAGCCATAGACAAGAATCGAGGCGGTAACCAGAATTTCAGTGGCACTGAAAATTCCCCCCAGGTTGTAATCGAAACTGCCAAGGGAAATGACCCTTTCCTCCATTTTGTAAACGACGAGGAAGGCAATCAGCGGGATGTAGTCAATCAATTGTTTCATAGTTGGAATTTAGCCTGGGTAAAGCACGGGGCCAGAATTAAAAGGGCATTATATCCTGATTGGAAATATTTGCTTGAATCCTGTGACTCTATGATAGTCTTGCCAGTTTTTTAGGCCAGTGGCAGATAACGATTTAATCAGGTAGCAGGCGTTTGACTCAAATATTTGAAATTCATCCTGAAAGTCCACAGTTACGCCTTATTCGGCAGGCAGTGGTAATTCTGAAGCGCGGGGGGGTGATAATTTACCCGACAGACTCGGCTTATGCGCTGGGTTGCCATATTCAGGATAAAGCGTCACTGCAGCGCATAATCAGGATTCGGCAATTAAGTGTTAAGCATAACTTTACCCTGGTATGCCGGGATCTTTCTGAACTGGCTACCTATGCCCGTGTTAACAATTCCGATTACCGTCTTTTAAAGACCTATACGCCTGGTGCCTACACCTTTATTCTGCAGGCAACCTCCGAAGTTCCCAGACTAATGCTGCATCCCAAACGGAAAACCATTGGTATTCGTGTTCCGGATCATCCGGTAGTTTCAGCGCTACTGAAAGAACTTGATGAACCGCTGTTAAGTACTACGCTGATTTTGCCGGAGGCCACAATGCCGATGTCAGACATTGATGAGATCAGGGATGTCATGGGCAAGCAGGTGGATCTGATCATCGATTCCGGGTTTTGCGGGCTTGAGGCAACCACCGTTGTAAGCCTGGTTGATGGCGCGCCACAGCTACTCCGGGAAGGTAAGGCTGATCCTGATCCCTTTCGCTAGCCGCGGGTTTTGAATCTGGCCGGGTGATTGAAAATTCATTGCTGTATCTTGCTTCAAACCTGCCAATATATGACTAAAAGCAGGTATAATTGTTCGCTCTTATCAAGAGCCAGGGAGTAACAATTGAGCTCAGTTAATTCGCAGCTGAGAGTGCTGTCAGGAATGCGTCCAACGGGACAACTGCATCTGGGGCACCTGCATGGGGTGATCAAAAACTGGACCACATTACAGCACGAATATGAGTGCTTTTTCTTCATTGCCGACTGGCATGCACTGACTACCCATTACGATGATCCCCTGATTATTGAAAACAATATCTGGGACATGGCTATTGACTGGTTGGCTGCCGGTGTCAATCCCAGTGCAGCGACCCTGTTTATTCAGTCACGGGTTCCTGAGCATGCGGAATTGCATCTGCTGCTGTCCATGATGACGCCGCTTGGCTGGCTGGAGCGGGTACCAAGTTATAAAGATATGCAGGAAAACCTTCAGGACAAGGATCTCAGCACTTACGGTTTCCTCGGTTATCCCTTGCTGCAAAGCGCCGATATTCTAATGTACCAGGCGGGCAATGTGCCGGTGGGAGCTGATCAGGTTGCCCATGTTGAACTGACTCGAGAAGTGGCGCGCCGCTTCAATCACCTTTACGGCCGTGAACCTGATTTTGAAGACAATGCACTGGCGGCAATCAAGAAAATGGGCAAAAAAGCCGGAACTCTCTTCAAAAATCTACGCAAGACCTATCTTGAAACCGGGGACCAGGAAGCGCTTGAAAGAGCACGCGCCTTGCTAAAAGAGCAGCAGAATATCTCTCTTGGCGACCAGGAAAGGTTGTTTGGTTATCTGGAAGGGAGCGGCAAAATGATTCTTGCCGAACCGCAGTCTCTCCTCACCCGGGCGCCCAAAATGCCAGGGCTTGATGGGCGCAAGATGTCAAAATCCTATGACAATATAATTTCCCTGCGCGAAGAAAATGATGCGATTAGTCAGAAGATAAAAACCATGCCGACCGACCCTGCCAGAGTTCGCCTTGCTGACCCGGGAAATCCGGATAAGTGTCCGGTATGGGAATTCCATGAAATCTATTCTGACCAGCAAACACAGGATTGGGTTCAGCAAGGTTGCCGAAGCGCAGGCATCGGCTGTCTGGAATGTAAAAATCCGATCATCGATGCAGTGGTGAATGAAGTGGAACCCATACGACTTAAGGCCAGGCAACTTGAAGAGAATATGGGGATGGTGAAGTCGGTGATTTCCGATGGTTCGGAAAAAGCCAGAGAAGTGGCCAGAGAAACTATGGCAGATGTGCGCCAGGCCATGGGGCTGAATTACCGATGAGCAATGAATTTGATTCAACGCAGGATGAACACGAGGCTCAGGCTGGCAGGGAAGCTCAGGATACTCTGGATGAGCGGAATGAAGCGCTCGCCAGAGTTACTGGGCATGAAGAACAAGTCACAGCCTCTATGAGCCAGGATGAAAGTATAGCATCGGATTCTTCTGCGGCAGCTGCGGATGAGCCTGCTAATGAAAATCCGGAATCAGCTAATGCGCTTGAATTAGATGAAGTAGGCGAAAAAATCGGGCTTCTGGTCGCTGCTCGCAAGCAAACCTTTTCCACGCAGGAAGAAATGCCTTTTGCTTTTGTAGCCGGAAAGGCGATGACCGACCTTCCTAAAGATCTGTATATTCCGCCCGATGCGCTGGAAGTTTTTCTGGAAGCATTTGAAGGTCCGCTGGATTTACTGCTGTATCTTATCAAAAGACAAAATATTGATATTCTGAACATTAATGTTTCGGATATTACTGACCAGTACATTGCTTATGTAGAACTCATGGAAGCTGCACAGTTTGAACTGGCCGCAGAGTATCTGGTAATGGCAGCGATGCTCGCGGAAATCAAATCGCGCATACTGTTGCCAAGAACCTCCGATGAAGACGACGAAGAAGAGGATCCAAGGGCCCAGCTTATACGCCGCCTGCAAGAATATGAGCGTTTCAGGGAGGCAGCCGAAGCTCTTGATGAATACCCGCGTCTTGAACGAGACATTCATCTGGGCAGTGCGGAAGCGCCAGTTCTGGAACGTGAAATACCCGAGCCGGACGTGGATCTGAAAGAAATCCTGCAGGCATTTGCGGCAGTCCTGCGCAGATCAGATATGTTTGAGCATCATCATATTCAGCGTGACAACCTCTCAACACGAGAAAAAATGTCACAAATTCTGTTAAGTATTTCAGACAATCAATTTGTTCCCATGCTTACCTTGTTAAGAAAGGAAGAGGGGCGCATGGGGGTTGTGGTGACGTTCCTGGCGGTAATGGAACTGATCAAGGAATCATTGATTGAAATTGCACAAAGCGAACCCTTTGCCCCCATTCATATTAAGGCACGAACATCATGAGTGAAGAATCTCAAAATCCAGAAGTTAAACCTGAAGTCAATACTGTCACCAAGCAAATTATCGAAGGCCTGTTATTGGCGGCAGGAAAACCTTTACCCATCAGTAAAATTGCCGATGTGTTCCCGGAACATGAGCGCCCTGAAACTGAAGAGCTGCAGGCAGCGATCAAAGCCATTGAGCTGGATTGCGAAGAGCGTGGTTTCGAGCTAAAAAAAGTTGCCTCCGGTTACCGTTTTCAGGTGAAGCAGGAGTTTGGTGAATGGGTCGGTAAACTTTGGGATGAAAGACCGCAGCGCTACTCCAGAGCCTTGCTGGAAACCATTTCCATCATCGCTTACCGGCAGCCAATCACCCGTGGTGAAATTGAAAAGATTCGAGGGGTCGCCGTCAGTACCAATATTATCCGTACCCTGATAGAGCGTGAATGGGTGAGAGTGGTGGGTCACCGTGACGTTCCCGGAAGACCTGCAATGTATGCAACCACCAAGCAGTTCCTGGACTACTTTAATCTCAAGAGTCTTGAGGAGTTGCCACCGCTGTCAGAAATCAGGGATCTGGAAGAGCTGGACCCTGAGCTATCGCTTGAAGAAAGTGCACCAGAAAGTCGGGTTCTTGAATTTCCCGGCGTCGAGGATTATGAAGATGAGTTTGACGTACCTGATGAAGAAGAAGAGATGGCTGCGGCTATCGGCACCCGTCCTATAGAAGAAATTCTTGGTATTCAGGAAGAAGAGCCGGAAGAAGATTGGGATGATGATTCTGATGCTGAACTGGTGGCAAGTAACGAAGACGTGGAAGACACCAGCGCAGACCATAGCCTGGAATCAGCTGTTGCTGATGACAGCGAGGATGTCAGTAATGGGGAAGCTAACGGCGAAACTGACGAAAGTTCTCAATCTGATGTCGACAATAAAAACTTTCCCGCTGACTAGTTAAGACAGTGTGGACATTTCGTGAGAAATCAAAGTGGACGAAAAACTTCAAAAAGTACTGGCTCGTGCCGGGTTCGGCTCGCGTCGAACTATGGAAAGCTGGATCAGTGCAGGTCGAGTCAAGGTCAATGGCATAATCGCCAGCCTCGGTGATCGGGTTTCAGCCAGCGATAAAATTCTGGTTGATGGTAAAAAACTGGCAGCCAACACCGCTGTTGAAGTTCCGCAACGCGTTCTTCTCTATAACAAGCCCCTGGGTGAAATTTGCACCCGCAATGATCCGGAGGGGCGAAAAACCGTCTTTGACAATCTTCCCGAGCTTCACCATGCACGCTGGGTTGCGGTTGGGCGCCTGGACATTAATACCAGCGGTTTATTGTTGTTTACCACTGATGGTGAGCTGGCAAATGCCTTGATGCATCCTTCTGCCCAGATTGAGCGTGAGTACGCTGTCAGGGTTCTTGGAGAGGTGACCCCGGAGATGATAGAAACCATGCATGCCGGTGTTCAGCTTGAAGATGGTATGGCCAGCTTTACAGATATCCAGTATTTTGCCGGAGAGGGCAGCAATCATTGGTACCATGTGGTAATCATGGAAGGCCGCAATCGTGAAGTCAGACGCTTGTGGGAGTCCCAGGGTGTTAAAGTCAGTCGATTGAAAAGAGTCCGCTTTGGTAATATTTTTATTCCCAGTCAGATAACAGTAGGTCGTTTTTGTGAGCTGGGTGGAAAGGAAATCAAGGATCTGTATCGAACTGCAGGTCTAAACTACCGTGGCACGAAAGGACCTTTGCTGCGCAGAGCGGTTGCCGGTAAAAAATCTACACTAACATCGGGGCGTAAAAAACCTGGAGCAAGACCAGGCAGGAAGTAGGAAAAAGGATAAAGGTGGGCGGTGCAGGGAGGCGGCAGGGGAGTGTAAAGAAGAGACAAGAGACAAGAAGCAAGAGGCAAGAGGCAAGCAACCCCTCTCTCAGGTTTCAATGGTTTTCTGTAGGTCGGATAAGGACCGCAGGGACGCATCCGAC
>JAURCS010000048.1 GCA_030828385.1 Gammaproteobacteria bacterium | reverse complement strand
TCATCCCCCACGGAGGTTTCGTAGGCAATATCCCTGCCCTCAGGATAGTCATGGCACATAAAAAGACGGGTTTCATAAGGTAGGGAAAGGACTTTAGTGATTGAATGGAACAGCGTGCTGGCATCGCCACCCGGAAAATCTGCTCTTGCCGTACCAACGTCTGGCATAAACAGAGTATCACCAACAAATGCCGCATCACCAATGACATGGGTCATGCAGGCCGGGGTATGACCTGGCGTATGCATAACATAAGCCGTCATAGATCCAATCTGGTAGCTATCACCATCGCTAAACAGCTTGTCAAATTGCGAGCCATCGCATTTGAACTCATCACCGGTGTTAAAAATACCGGCAAATACTTTCTGAACCACGGTGACGTTTTTACCAATACCGACTTTGCCACCCAGTTTTTGCTTGATATAGGGAGCAGCAGATAAATGGTCTGCATGTACATGGGTCTCAATTATCCATTCAAGGCTGAGATCATGTTCACGAATCCAGGCAATTATTTCATCTGCCCCTTCATAGCTGATGGTTCCGGAGGCGTACTCCAGGTTGGTAACTGAATCCACTACTGCACAGGAAGACGAGTCCGGATCCTTGACCACATAGGAAAAGGTTTCCGTTTCCTTATCAAAGAACGCTTTTACTTCCGGCTTGATCTTCATATCCGGGACAAAGGGCTGCTGGGGTGTCATTTTTCTTCCTCTCACGTTTTGGAAAAGTGCACAGACATCGACCAACTCTCTATGTGCTGTATGTGCTGTCTAACAGAGCCTGGTGAAAATCTTTTCAAGATTACTGTGCTAAATCTTTGCAGTTTTCATGCCACTAGCATGCCTACCTCTAAAACTTCATATCTAATTGTTTTTATTGATTTTATTTACGATACTCTATGATCAGTGGAAACTACAAGGACGCAAGAAATGACAAATTTGCCATTATTGGCAGAATAATTTGTCAATTTCGACAAATCTCTTTCTATTAACACACCCCCTCTATACCAGGCGATGGCATAACGAGAAGTACTGTTGGATTTTCCCCAGTAGAAAAAAATGACTGACTTTTATATGATGATCCCAGAAATGTTCTACATGGCACTTTCTTCAAGAGTCAAATCCGAATAAATCACTAAACACTGAATCTATTGATAGCAACGAATTCTTTTTAAAATTCTGCTCAACGCTACAGCACTTATACTATGGAAAGTTTAATTCAGGATGCTAAACAGCTAATCTTTGGCTATGGTGAAAAAGTTGCACAGCAAAAACTGGATGAAATGATGGAGAGTCTTTGCGAAGACGCCACCATTAGCATGCCAAATACCTTGCCGCTTGAGGGCAAAGCTGCAATCAGGGAATTTTACGAAACAAATTTCAGTAAAGGTAACTATCACTTCAAACTGGAGTTCACCGATGAAAAAGAAGTGGCAGAGCTGATATTCATTAACGGGCTAATGGATAAGAATTTTACTTCTGCAGAAGAACGAAGCAATACAAGTTATGATTTTTCCTTCATTCTTAAAAAGGAAAATGATGTCCTGAAAATTTTTCAGATGCGCCTTGTATGAACGCTTGTCGAGCTGGAAACGCTCACATACCCAGATAAGCTTGCCTGATACGATCATCATTCTGTAACTCGGCAGGATTACCACTCAAAATTATTCTCCCCGCTTCCAGCACATAGGCGCGGCTGGCAAAGTGCAGTGCTTCTGCCACGCGCTGTTCCACCAGGATGATGCTCAACCTGGTGGTCTTGTGTATTTCAATCAGGCGCTCAAAAATTTCATCGGCTATTGTCGGTGCCAAGCCCATTGAAGGCTCATCAAGCATCAAAATATCCGGGTTTGCTGCCAGCCCACGCCCAATGGCCAGCATCTGCTGCTCTCCCCCCGACAAGGTACCCGCCAGTTGCTGCTGCCTTTCGCCCAGCACAGGAAACCAGCTCACTATTTTTTCAAAGGTCTGCCTGAATTCAACCCCGGTTTTATCCACATAGGCACCCAACTCAAGATTTTCCAGCACACTCATGCTCGGAAATACCTGGCGCCCCTCAGGCACATGGGCCAGCCCCAGGTGTGCGCGTCTGGAGGCCTCTACCTCAAGCAGGTTGCTGCCCTTGTAAAAGATGGAGCCTGATGCAGGTGTGACGATGCCGGAAATGGTTTTAAACAGGGTGGACTTCCCTGCCCCATTGGGACCAATCACTGAAATGAATTCTCCAGCTGATAACGAGATATTAATGTCGTGCAAGACCTTGGGCCCACCGTAACCGGCGCTGATATTGGCAAGTTCCAGCAGAGTCGATTCAGGCATTTTCCAACCATTTTTTCCCGAGATAGGCTTCAATGACCGCGGGGTTTTTGACGATTTCTTCGGGACTGCCCTGGGCCAGCAAGGCGCCGTGATCAAGCACCACAAAGCGATCCACCAGCTGCACCATGGCCTGCATGCTATGTTCAATAATGACAATAGTAATACCCAGTGCCCTGACCTTTTGCAGCACCACCAGCATTTCCTGCATGGCTTCGGGATCAAGCCCGGCAAGAATTTCATCCACCAGTATCAGACTGGGCTTTGAGGCCAGTGCCCTGGCCAGTTCCATCAGGCGTAATTCCTTGTTGGTAAGGTTGGCGCCCGGTAAATCACACTGCTGCTCCAGGCCCACCAGAGCAATAGCCGCAGAAGCTATCTGCCCGGCGGCTTGCCGACTTGAGGTATGTACATAAGCGCCGACAATAACGTTATCCAGCACCGAAAGATGGGTAAAGGGTTTGGCTACCTGGAAGGTACGGGCAATGCCCATGGCACAGATACGATTGGGGCGTAGATTCAACAGCGCTTTATTCTGAAAGTGTATGCTGCCCTTATCCGGTTTAACAAACCCATTGAGCAGATTGAACAGCGTGGTTTTTCCGGCCCCGTTAGGACCAATAATACCCAGCAGCTCCCCCTGCCTGACCTTGAAAGATAAAGCATCGGTTGCCTGCAAACCGCCATAGGCTTTGGAAAGATCCGAGACTTCCAGAATGGTCTCGTTCCTATCATCATGAGTAACCGCCAAAAGCGATTCATCCGCGCTGAAATCTGCGACACTGGCACTGGAACCCAGCATGCGAAACTGCCCTGGTCTGAGCAGTGAACGCACCTTCCACAGAATGCCTTCCGGGGCGAAAAGAATTACCGCAATAATTGCCACACCATAAATCACGCCCTGAATGCCGGGAAAATCAGCCGCATAGCGGGCATAGAGAATTTCACTGAGCGGCACCAGGATAATGGCACCAAGCACCGGTCCCCACAGCGTTCCTACGCCACCGAACATGGCAAAAATAAGGGCCTGGGCAGACACCAGCATGCCAAATACCGCTAACGGTGTGACCACCAGTAAAACCACCGCATAAAAACCGCCGGCAGCACCGGCCAGTGCCGCGCTGATGGTAATGGCCACCAGCTTCCAGTAAAGCGTATTAATACCCACTGCCTCTGCGGCGTCTTCATCCAGCTTGATAGCCAGCAAGGACATGCCCAGGCGCGAGTGAGAAATCAAGGTGGTGATAACAAGGGTAAAAAGCAGTAACAACAGCCCCAGCAGAACATAATAGAACGGGTTTTCGAACTGCATATACATCAACGGGGCTTTGCGGTTCATGGGTAAAGCCACTTCCTGGTAACCCAGCCATTCAAAGATATAAAGCAGCGCCAGCGGATAGGCCAGCATGGCCAGGGCAAAATAATGTCCGCGCAGTCGGAAAGTGGGAATGCCCACCAGCAAGCCCGAGACACCACCGGCCAGCGTAGCAAGCGGTATGGTAATCCAGGGATTAAGCTCCCATACCACCATGCACAGGGCCACCAGATAGGCGCCCAAGCCAAAAAAGGCGGCATGGCCAAAGCTGATCAACCCGCTATAGCCGGAAAAAAGATTCCAGGAAAGACCCATCACCGCCCAGACCGGGACGATAGTCATGATCAGGAGATAGTAGGAATTGCTAACCAGTGCGGCCAGCACAATATAGACGAGCCCAAACAAGGCGATGTGAAGAAAATCTTTTCTGACACCGGAGACGCTCATGCGGTTCTGTCCTTTTTACCGAAAAAGCCCTGGGGCCGGAACAGAATAATGATGAGGAAGCAGATAAAAATTACCGTGTTCTGTAACTGGTTGGGCAGAATGATGGCCGACACCTGCTGCAGCACACCAATGCTAAGTCCGCCCAGAAACGCACCCCGGATACTGCCCAGACCGCCCAGCACCACACCGGCATACATAATGATCACATACTCGGTCCCAATATAAGGCTGGAACGGGGCATTGGATGCCAGCAGCCCGCCGCCGATGGCGGTAATGCCAACGCCAAAGCCAAAGGCCAGTCGATGGGCGCGATCCACATTAATGCCCATGTAGATGGCGGCATCAGGATTATCAGCGGAAGCGCGTAACGATTTACCCAGACGGGTTCTGGCCATCAGCAGGCCAAAGCCAATGACCACAAAAACCGCAAGAATGGCTGAAATGGTTTGCGCCTGATTGACAAACACACTGACCCGCTCGCCGATCATTGGCCCCCACTCCCAGGCACTGTAGGACAGCTCGTTGGACACCGATACCGGGGAAGAACCAAACAGGAACAGACCGCCGTTTTGCAGTACCAGGGCGATACCCAGTGTCAGTACCAGTTGCGCATAATGCCCCTGGGCTTCCAGCTGACTGGCCTGGCGACCGGTTACCGCATTAATCAGCAAGCGATGCAGCACCAGCCCTACCAGGAATACTGCCGGGCCTGCCAGCAAAGCCAGCAGGAAGGGAAACCAGAGCCCATCAAAAAAGGCATAAGTGCCAAACCAGGCAAAACAGAAATAGGCAAAGTACATGCCCAGCATCATGAACTCACCCTGGGCGAAATTGATCACCCGCATCACCCCGAAAATGATGGTCAGTCCCACGCACATCAAGCCATACATGGCACCCATCAATAATCCCGCAACAAGGGACTGGAGAAAATTTTCCAGGTACTGGAGAGCGTCCACGGAGGCTTAGCTTGATTTCGAGCTTTTGCGGAAAGGCATGGATAGCAGGAACAGCCAGGTAGAGAAACTCATCATCTTCATGCCCTTGCGCGCTTCTTCCGGATTAAGCTTGGCTGTCATTGGCATGGATTGAAAAATCTTGCCTTTGACCACCAGCCTGTTTCCGTCACGCTCAATGGCAGAGACATCCATCAGTTCACTGCCATCCTGCGAATAGATCTTCATGCTTGATAACTACCTTATGCAATTTCTGTCGATAAATTCTTATTGAATCAGTTAATCACGTAATTATTTTATAACTGGCTCATTTTATAACTGACTCAAAGTCCATACCCATCTGATCAAACATGGTGATGGCAGTACCGCGACCAGCACCAAATACACCACCACCGGGATGCTGGAAAGGACCTACAAGATATAAACGCTCAATACCCGGTACCAGGTTTTTACCCAGCTCGGGGGTCGGGCGATGAGCACCAAACTGATAAAGATAAGGCGCAACACCATGGATATCACCTTTCTGGAAACTGGCGGAGGTGCGCTCCATGTCCAGTGGTGAATCACAATGCCAATCCAGAATAATATCGCGACTCAGATTGGGTACATAAGGCTGCATACTGGCCAGCATGTGATCGGCAAAGGCGTCCTTGTGACGATCCCAGGCCTGGGCACCGCCGTCCGGATGCTCATAGGGACAATAATCCCAGGCATGCATGGTGGCTTTACCTTCCGGTGCCCGCGAAGGATCGATATTGGTGGCTGAGCCCAGCGCACACAGAGAATTTTTGGGGATACGGCCGTAACGCAGATCATCAAAATGATCACGCAGGGTATCAATGCTGTCAGGCAGCAATTCGATCATCATGGCTTTCTTCACATGATCGCCGGCAGCGAACTGCAAAGGCTCATCCAGTGCAGCATGAATAGTGAACACACAGTTGGCAGACAACTCGACGTTTGCGGCTGTTTTGGCCACGAAAGGATCCAGGCCATCCACCATTTTTGGCAACAGGTGCGGATGAATGGCACCAATAACCGCGTCTTTGGCTTTTATCTCACGGCCATCATCAGTGACCACGCCGACAGCCCGACCATCAGATACCAGCACCTTGCTGATTGAGGTATTGGTAATGACTTCGCCGCCATGGTCCTTGATGCAATCCACCAGCGACTGACTCAGCATTCCGCTACCGCCCTTGGCGACACCGATACCATATTTTTCCAGCCAGCCTAAAAACATGAAGGGGCCAATACCGGTACCCTTCTCTTCCGGTCCGGTCAGATTTTCGCTGACCATGCGCAGAAAATGCAGACGTACGCGCTCATCCTCAAAATATTCCATGACGATGTCGTAGGCACTCTTCATCATCACCGACATAATCTCCTGGCCTTCGCGGGACTGATCCATCATCGCGTACATGGCACCGATGGGCGCCGGAGGCGTATACAGGGTACCTACAAGGGCAGGCAGATAACCAGCTGCAGTCTCGGAAAAGCGGCGGTAATTCTCCGCATCTTTTTCAGAGAACTTGGCAATCTCGGCAATGTTCTTCTCCCTGTCCGTATGAATGGCGAGGGTTTGCCCATCAGGAAAAACGGAAATCATGGGAATTTCGGGATGGATGTATTCGAGGCCGTATTTCGACTGCAGACCCAGTTCATCATTGGTGATCAGAGGATTGGCCTGAATAAAGATATGGGCCATGGAATGCTGGTCATGTTTGAAACCGGGCAAGGTCAATTCACGGGTAACCACGCCGCCACCAATCCAGTCATTACGCTCCAGCACCAGTACTTTTTTTCCGGCTTTTGCCATGTAGGCAGCTGCCACCAGGCCGTTATGGCCAGAGCCAATCGCCACAACATCATATGAATCAGACATTCAAATCCCCTTTTACTTAGTCTCAAGTTGCAAGTCACAAGTAGAATGAGTCACCCTGAAGCGAGTTCTGCCCTGCCACTTGTTTGCTTGTGACCTGGGACTTGCGACTTGCGACTGCTCTCATGTATCTTGCGAAGCAATATCCAAAACGTAAATTAACAGACCAAGCATAGTAAAGAAATAGGGAGCATGTTCATATGTCCGATACAGAAAAAAACAATGAAGAACTGGTAAAACGCTTTTTTGAAACCCTCAGCGCCGGTGATCTGGAAACCCTGCGTGGCATGTTTCGGGAAGACGCCTGCTGGACCGCCATGTCAAAGGAAATTCCCGGTGCCGGCCCGCATCCCGGACGTGATCACATCATTGATGAATTTCTGGCCCCGGTCAGAGGGCTGTTTATTCCGGGCGACCCCAAGGTCATCATTCATAAACTGACCGCCAAGGACGACGTGGTCTATGCCGAAACCCAGGCCATCGGAAAATTTCAGAGCGGTAACGAGTATGACAACCTGTATTGCTGGGCCTTTGAAATAAAAGATGGCCAGGTTGATCAGGTAAGGGAATACATGGACAGCCACTACATCATGAATGTCGTCGCATAAGTATTGTCGCAAGACCTTAAAAGGCCATTGTCACAACAGGGACGATTATTTCAATTCGTCCCTGAGTTTAATCAACTGCGTGTGGTAGTGCTCGGCATCGCCATAGTCAGCAAATTTATTGTAATGGCGATGACTCCCCACCACCCGGCGCGCATGTTTGATCGGGCACCAGTATTGCTCAGTGTGGGCAATCACTTCCCGGGTATAAGCCACCACGCCATTACCATAGCCACAATAAAGACAATTCAGTTTTTCAACGCCATTCAGGTAAGCCAGTTGATGGCGGTCCACGACAATATATTTACTGCGATCAACACGACGAATGCCATAAAGGCGAAAACAGATATGCTGATACAGGGTAATGGTGATATCAAAAAACAGGATAGGGACAATCATGGCATAAATGAAAGGCGCCGAAATAATGCTGCGTACTTTGGAAGAAAATAGCCAGGGCAGAACCGCAATTTTGAGTTTTCTGTGAGCCTCCAGAATTTCCTGTTCAAATTTAACGCGGGTGCCTTCCAGATGGTATTGAAATTTTTCCTGCTGGGTATCAAGTTCATCCAGCAGCTTTTTCTCCAACGCGGCGATCTTGTCCACAAGCTCATTAATATTACTGTTCACTAATTATTACTCCGTCAGGGTGCATTGCTGAACCAGGCTGAATTTCATTATCTGTATTAAATCTGCCCAATGTAAAGTTGCCAAATTGCTAATGTTTTTTTGCAGCACTTGATGCAAGCCAATCGAAGGGCTGATTAACATTGAATATTTCTATTAGCATTGCTGCCCGCGACTGCACTACAAATCAACTGATCCATGATCCCATGAAAACACCCGTGTCAGCTTTCCGATCCCTTTGCCTGAGTATTTTGACCATGACTTCCTGTTCAGCACTTATACAAACGGTGCACGCACAGGTTGATGAGGAACAACTGGGTGGCTGGTATAGCTGGTTTTACAATCGTAATATTGATGGAACGCCCTGGGCGACCCAGATGATTCTGCAAAGTCGAAACTGGGATCTGGCGCAGGATACGCAGCAGACCCTGGTGCTTGGCCTCATCAGTTACAAACCAGAGGATCATCCCTTGCGTTATGGTCTGGGCTATTACCATCTACGCAACAGTGAATTTGGGCCAGCCGCCAACACCTGGAATGAAGATGTCATATTCCAGCAGGGCTTGTACACAAAGGTAATGGGAGAGAGGAATTACCCGACCCAGCGCCTGCGCCTGGAAGAACATTTTCCCGAGCAGCGAGAGAATCACCGCATGTTGCGTCACTATGTCAGCATCAAACGCCCCCTTAACCAGCCGCTGCTTAATAGTGGGGCCTGGTATTTATCCCTGTATGACGAATATTTTGTGAATCTTAACCAGGGTGGGTTTGCATTGAATCGTGTCTATGCCGGACTCGGCCATAAAATCACTGACCATACCAGCTGGCAGGTTGGTGTGATGCGACAACGCACCCGCGCCTATGAAAAAGACCAGCTGATGTTTAATCTTTTCCATCACTATTAAAATCAGCGCAAAATGTGCTGGAATTTCCGCCTGACATCCTTCCTTTGTCATCAATCCCCGCAAATAGCAGGCCCTCATTTTCGGCGCATGGCGAAGGCGTACTGATGATTACAGGCAGTACTGAAATAACTATGGGTTTTTTTGCCTGACCAGGACGGTGAGCAAGGCTATTTGGACAGCTTCACCAGGACTGTCAGCTGTGATCTTTAATATAGTTACGCTCGTATTCTGCCTGGGCGTGATCCTTTTCTTTTTTAATACTGCTGGCCCGGCCTCTTGCTTCCTGAAAGGATTTCGCTCGGGATCTGGAGGTGCTTACTACAGCGCCGGTAAACTGCTTCTCCAGCTCGCTGCTGTCGCAGGATGGGCAGTTGGGTGACTCATTCAGTTTGACGATTTTTTCAAACTGATGACCACAGGATTGACAGATATATTCATATATTGGCATGCCACTAGAATACACCAGATTAGTCCATTCTCAATAGTGTCTTGATGCTAAATCAGGTCGCGGCTCAGACGTACATGGATAGTCAGGATAATTGATCCACCAGGGCGCTTTGGCTGTATATACACCTCATGTGCCAGCCTTGTTTTTACCCCCATCTGCAGACCTGATTAACGTTATACTATGACGCCATGAGCGATGACACCCGCAAGATAATCCATTGCGACTGCGACTGTTTTTATGCCGCTATCGAAATCCGTGATGACCCCTCTCTGGCTGGTTTACCGGTTGCCGTGGGGGGATCAGAGGATCGCCGCGGTGTCATTGCTACCTGCAATTACGAAGCTCGCCAGTACGGTATCCATTCTGCCATGGCCTCGGCAACGGCAAAGCGAAAATGTCGTGATCTGATCATCATTCCCGGCAATATGGAGAAATACCGCGCAGCGTCCCAGCAGATGCATGAGATATTCAGGGAATACACCGACATTATTGAGCCATTGTCCCTCGACGAAGCGTTTCTCGATGTGACCGGCACCACCATTTGCCAGGGCAGCGGCACCCTGATTGCGCAGGAAATTCGGCAGAAAGTCCGACAGGAAATCGGGATTACCCTGTCAGCCGGGGTGGCACCCAACAAGTTTCTGGCCAAGATCGCCAGTGACTGGAACAAGCCTGATGGCCAGTTTGTAATCACGCCGGATAAGGTCGAAGCCTTTATTTTAAAACTCCCTATTGGCAAGCTTTTCGGGGTTGGGAAAGTGACGGCCCGTAAAATGGATTTACTGGGAATAGAAAATTGCGGTGATCTGCAAGACTATACCAATTTCGAACTGGTAGAGATGTTTGGCAGTTTTGGTGAAACCCTTTATAACCTTTGTCGTGGTATTGATGAGCGCATTGTGCAGACCGAGGGCCGCCGCAAATCAATCAGCGTCGAACATACCTTTCCCGAAGATCTGCCAAGTCTGGAAAGCTGCCTGGCGACACTGCCGGAATTATTGGTCATGCTTGAACAGCGTATCCAGAACTCAAAAAAGAAGGTCACCATTGGCAAGCAGTTCGTTAAAATCAAGTTCAATGATTTTATCTCAACGACGGTAGAACAAAATGCCAATACACTGGATCTGGATACCTTCAAAACCCTTTGCAAAACCGGCTTTGAGAGAGGCAATAAGCCGGTACGTTTGTTGGGGCTGGGTGTACGCATGAAAGAAGCACCACTGTATACGCAACTGGAGTTTAGTTACTGATGTCTCGCTACCGGCCACCACGCGTACCCATGTCCGCCTATATCACTCCGGAAGGATACAAGCGACTAAAAGATGAATTGCATTTCCTGTGGAAGGTAGAGCGTCCCGAAGTCACGCAACAGGTCTCTGCAGCTGCAGCCCTGGGGGACCGTTCGGAAAATGCAGAATATATTTATGGCAAAAAACGCTTGCGCGAAATAGACAGCAGAGTGCGCTTTTTACGCAAACGCCTGGAAAATCTAACCGTGGTGGATCAGTTACCCACGGATACCAGCAAGATTTATTTTGGCGCCTGGGTAGAGTTGTATAAAGACGACGGGCAGACTGTTAACTATCGGCTGGTAGGGCCTGATGAAATAGATCCGGCCCTGAACCATATCAGCATTGACTCGGTACTGGGCAAGGCCTTGCTGGGGAAACATCTGGATGATGAAGTGCTGGTTGATACGCCCTCCGGCACCCATCAATACGAAGTCATTGCAGTAAACTATGCTCCCCCGGAGCCTGTCTAATGCTCAAAGTCTCGGTAATCGGCTATCGCAAGGTGTTGGGCACCAGTATCACTATTCCCATTGAAATGTTGAATGCCGCAGACCTGATTAACCGTATCGAGGGCGGAAACCAGGATCGGCTTAGCTTGCAACTGGTGAGCATGGACAGCGGCAATATCCAGCTCAATGCCGGGCTGGAACTGGTGTCCAGGCTGAGCCTTGCCGATATCGACGATACCAACATAGTGATATTACCGGCCTTGTGGGGCAATCCGCTGGGCGTTGTCAGACAGTACCCTGCCCTGAATGAGTGGTTGAGAATACAGCAAGAGAAAGACACCAGTCTTTGCGCTGCAGGAACCGGCAGCTATTTTCTGGCAGAAGCCGGTCTGTTAAACAACAAGGTGGCAACCACGCACTGGTATTATTTTGACCAGTTCAGCCGCACTTATCCTGAGGTCTTGCTGCAGCGTGATCGCTTTACCACCAAGGCAGGCAATATCTACTGTGCAGGAAGCGTAAATTCGATAAGGGATGTAATGCTGCACTTTATTGAAAATTATTATTCATCCTATGTTGCGGACCAGGTGTCGCGCCATTTTACTCATGAAATAAAGCGCTCCTATACTTCAAGCTTTCTGAAAAACTCACCACAGAATTATCATGATGATGAAAATATCATCGCCATCCAGGAATGGATGCACAGCTGCTATCACGATGAAATTACCCTGGAGCTTGTTTCGGAAAAATTTGGCATCAGTATCCGCTCACTGAATCGACGCTTCAAACACGCTACCGGAAAATCACCTATGCAGTATTTGCAGCAATTACGAATTGAGAATGCCCAGGAACTGCTTAAAACCAGTAACCTGAGCATTGCAGAGGTGGCCTACAATGTCGGCTATCCTGATAGCAGTTATTTTTCAGCCCTGTTTCGAAAAGCAATTTCGGTTTCACCAAAAGAATATCGCAATCTGGTACGCAAAAAACTATTCAAGGTGAATACCTGAAGCAGTTTAAGCAGACGAAAAAAAACACGGGTAATGGCCCGTGTTTTTTTTCGAAAATATACAGTTAAATTTTATTAGTGATTAGCGGCTTCAGATTCCTGAAACTCTTCGACATTCACAATTTCAGCCAATTCCGGCTCGGTTAACTTATTGGGAATACGGCTAAGACGTCGTTTCTTTTCGTTCAATTCTTTAATTTGCCGCTCTACCGCATCAAAGGTATCGCGAATCGCAACATAGATATCTTCATGTGCATGCTTGTCATGTTGATCATGATTTACCACGATATCGTGGTTGGGGATAAGGGCTTCTACGCCTACATGGTAGACCTTGCCTTTGTGATGATTATTGTGGGGGGATTCTACTGTTACTTTAAGACTCAGGATCTGGTCACTAAATCTGCCGAGTTTTTCTGCTCTTTTATGAACTGCCTCTTCAACGGCCTGTGAATGCTCAATATTTCGAAATAGTACCTGTGTATCACTAATCATACATGCGCCTCCTTCTTACGCTATGTGCGTTTATTTAGACACCGCTTTTCTGCATTAGTTAAAACAATTTTCAATTATTTTTACAATTCTAGGGTTATCAAATTTTTATTACTCTACTAATGCAAACCTTTTTTATTTTAATCAAGAAATAAGATGGTTGATGCATACTTGGTCTTTAAGTGTAGAAATACAATTTTATATTTTAGTTGCTCTAA
>JAURCS010000047.1 GCA_030828385.1 Gammaproteobacteria bacterium | reverse complement strand
TATTTTAAATACCGCCTGCTGCATATCGGTTTTATTGATACGGATAGACCCACCACCCAACTCGGTACCATTGAGTACCATGTCATAGGCACGCGACAGGGCCTTGCCCGGATTATCAACAAGTTCGTCAGGCGTACAGGAAGGTGCCGTAAATGGATGATGTACTGAGGTGTACCTGCCTTCCTTGTCGTCGTATTCAAACATTGGAAAATCAACGACCCATACCGGAGCCCATTCACATTCGAGCATCTCCAGATCTTCACCTACCTTAACGCGCAAGGCTCCGATCGCTTCATTAACAATGGATGCCTTATCCGCACCAAAGAAAAGGATGTCGCCGGTTTTGGCTTCTGTCCTTTTTAAAACGCTGTTAACAACTTCTTCCGGCATGAATTTTAGGATGGGCGACTGCAGCCCCTCAATACCGCCATCAATATCATTAACCTTGATCCAGGCAAGACCTCTGGCACCGTAAATCGCAACGAAATCTGTGTATGCATCAATTTGTTTTCGCGATAGCACAGCGCCGCCGTCAACTTTCAATACTACAACCCGACTATCAGGATCATTGGCAGGTGCATTAAACACCTTGAATTCAACGCTTTTCATCAAGTCTGCGATATCAACCAGCTGCATGGGAATTCTTAAATCAGGACGATCAATACCGTATTTGCTTACTGCTTCCTCATAGGTCATCCTCGGAAATGCCGGCAAATCGACGCCCAGGTGTTTGCTGAAAACCTCCCTGATCATGGTCTCGGAAATAGCCATGATTTCATTTTCATCAAGAAAAGAGGTTTCTATGTCTATTTGGGTGAATTCGGGCTGGCGATCGGCACGTAAATCCTCATCGCGAAAACACTTGGCTACCTGATAGTAACGATCAAGGCCTGAGACCATCAGAAGCTGCTTGAATAACTGAGGGGACTGAGGCAACGCGAAGAATTTCCCTGGATGGGTACGACTTGGGACCAGATAATCACGGGCGCCTTCCGGTGTCGCGCGGGTCAGAATAGGAGTTTCTATATCGAGAAATCCATTCTCGTCGAGATAACGCCTGATGCTACTGGTGATCTGGGAGCGCATTTTCATTCTTCCCAGCATCTCTGGACGACGCAGGTCAATGAATCGATTACGCAGACGAATATCTTCATGCACCGCCATGTGCTCATCAAGCTGAAATGGCGGAGTGTCAGCAGCATTCAGGATTTCAAGCTCTTTACCCAGTACTTCAATTTTTCCGGTACTCATTTCCGCATTAGCGGTTCCTTCCGGGCGCATACGCACCCTGCCCTGAACTCTGACCACAAACTCATTACGGATTTGCTCTGCGGTCGCAAAGGTCTCAACAGTATCCGGGTCAAAAACTACCTGAGTAATACCATCACGGTCCCGTAAATCCAGGAAGATGACTCCGCCATGGTCACGACGCCTGTGTACCCAGCCACAAAGAGATACAGTCTGATCGATGTGGCTCTCATTCAATTCGCCACAATAATGCGTACGCATAAAATATTCCTGTTAATAGGTTCTTAAATTAATGCTGTAAATACAGCCTGTTGTATAGGTTAAAGTATGGGATCAAGTATAGGTCAGAATATCTACCATTTTCGCAATGGCAACCATCAGCCTTTATTACTGTCTTTACTCGCTTTAGCAGAAGCTTTCTCGCTCCCTTTACTTTCTTTTTTATCCTGACTCCCGGTCTCCCCGGACTTTGCCGAAGCCGAACTGTCCTTATCACTACTTCCTGCTTTGGTGGCAGTTGGTGTTGCCGTTGTGGCACCTGACGCAGGTTTATTCTTGTTTTTAAAATCGGTCTCATACCAGCCTGAGCCTTTCAGTCTGAAACTACTGGCAGAGACAAGTTTTTTTAATGATGATTTTCCACAAGACGGACAATCCGTTAGCGGCTCATCACTGAACTTCTGGATTTTTTCGAGTTCTACCCCACAGGACTCACATCGATATTCATAAATAGGCATGTATTTCACCAAAAACAGCAGTTTATCGGGTTTCAAAAAATCGCGTATTGTAACTCATTTGAATTTTATCTGGCATTAAATAATAGGCTAAATTAATGCAGCAAGGATGAACTTTTTTGGTGCTAATTCGCAAAATTGAGCGGGTTTTTTTGATTATTTATTTTTTATTAAAAATGTATAGCAAATTTGATTGCCAAATATACAAAAGATCACAGAAAGCCCTTGCCGGTGACTGGCTATTCCGTTATAAATAGCATCTCGTTGAGTACGTAATTTCTATGTGCAATTTAGCACTGAACACCAGTGTTTTTTATCTGATCAATCACTCAGGTCAGGGTTACTTTTATTCAGATTCCTTCATGGAAAATGTATGACCAGTATTTGAAGTGACGGGACGTGTTGTGATTTTATTATCATGAAGGCATCCAGACTCTTTAGATATAAACCAGAGTATTTAACGGGTAAAAGAGTAAGCTGAAGTAAATTATGGCACTGCAATAAAGGTTCCCGGAAATTTCGGGGTAAATAAAAAATGCGCATGATAATTGCGTTAAACAGAATTCAAGAGAGAATCAAGTATGGCTGCAAAGAAACCTGCTGCTAAAAAAGCAACTGCAAAAGCACCTGCCAAGGCAACAAGCGCAATCCAGGACAAATACACCAAAACACAGATCCTGAATACAATTTCTGAAAATACAGGACTGGCCAGAAAAGACGTATCTTCTGTCCTTGACGAATTGGGTGTTCTGATTGAAAGACATATCAAGAAAAGAGGTGTTGGCGAGTTTACTCTTCCAGGCCTGTTAAAAATCAAGGCAGTTAAACGACCTGCTCGTCCGGCACGCAAGAATGTTCCAAACCCTTTCCGTCCAGGTGAGTTTATGGATATTCCTAAAAAACCGGCTACAACTCGAGTTAAGGTTCTTCCTCTGAAAAAGCTGAAAGAATTCGCTCTCTAATACTGCTGGATAGTTGTTGTTGAAATGATTCAACAAGAGGTAAAACTCTTGTTTTTGGCAACATCCACAAGTATTTATAAGCTATTATGAAAAAGCAGCCTCAGGGCTGCTTTTTCTGTTAATGGATTACTCTATTTTCCAAGGAGTATTAGTTCTACATTATGCGCACATCGAAATATCTACTCGCTACAACCAAGGAAACTCCTGCCGATGCCGTAGTAATCAGCCATCAACTGATGCTCAAAGCAGGCATGATTCGCAAACTGGCTTCAGGACTTTATAACTGGCTCCCTGTTGGCCTGCGTGTACTGCAGAAAGTGACGCGTATTATTCGGGAAGAAATGAATAATTCCGGTGCTCTGGAAGTCTCCATGCCCGTTGTTCAGCCCGCCGAACTCTGGCATGAATCAGGGCGCTGGGAAGTAATGGGAGATGAGTTACAGCGCTTTAAAGACCGACATGAACGTGATTTTTGTCTGGGTCCTACCCATGAAGAGGTTATTACTGACCTTGTGCGTAACGAACTAAACAGCTACAAACAGCTACCTATCAATATCTATCAGATACAAACAAAGTTTCGCGATGAACGACGTCCACGTTTTGGCGTGATGCGCTCTCGTGAATTCATCATGAAGGATGCCTATTCCTTTCACCTTAACCAGGACTCCCTGGATGACACCTATCAACTCATGTACGAGACCTATAGCAAAATATTTTCGCGTCTTGGCTTCAGTTTTCGAGCTGTGGAAGCAGACTCAGGCAATATAGGTGGTAACAAATCCCATGAATTTCATGTGCTTGCAGATTCCGGGGAAGACGAAATTGTTTTTAGTGATCAGAGTGATTATGCCGCGAATATCGAGATGGCAAGCTCCCGGGAACCCTTGACTGCCAACACTGCTGCCAGTGCTGAACTGGCTCTGGTCTCCACCCCTGACTGCAAGACTATTGACGAAGTCAGTAGTCTGCTTGGCGTTGATTCCTCCAATACGGTTAAAACACTGGTGGTTCTCTCAGACGATCAAGAAGAGAACAGTCTGGTCGCCCTGGTTTTACGCGGCGATCACCAGCTAAACGAAGTCAAGGCCGGCAAGATAAATGGCGTCGCCTCGCCACTCACATTTGCAAGTGACGAGCAGATACAGGCAATTATTAAATGTGAACCTGGTTCTATCGGCCCGGTAAAAATACCTGTCAAAGTGATTGTCGACAGGGACGCAGCAGTACTGTCCGATTTTGTTTGTGGTGCCAACCAGAACGACCGCCATTATACTGGTGTTAACTGGAATAGAGACGCCGCTTTTGACGAGATAGCAGATCTTCGTAAAGTGGTTGAAGGCGATATCAGCCCTGACGGCAATGGCACTCTATCAATAAAGCGAGGTATTGAGGTTGGCCATATATTCCAACTGGGTAACAAGTACAGTACCGCAATGAGTGCTTCTGTTCTTGATGAAAATGGCAAAACCAAAATCATGGAAATGGGCTGTTATGGCATTGGTGTAAGTCGTATCGTCGCGGCAGCTATTGAGCAGAGCCATGACGACAAGGGAATAATCTGGCCTGATAATATCGCGCCTTTCCATGTCGTCATTATTCCCCTGAATGCGCATAAATCAGAAGAAGTCACCAGCATTAGTGAATCCCTCTATGAGGAGCTCCAACTAGCCGGAATGGATGTATTACTGGATGACCGGGACAAGAAAACCAGTCCAGGTGTTAAATTTGCGGATATGGAACTGATCGGTATCCCCCATCGAGTGGTGGTATCAGATCGGGGACTGGCGAATAGTCAGGTTGAATACAAGAAACGTGGAAATGCAGACTCCGAGGATATTGCCGTAAGTGAAATCGTCGGTTTCCTGAAAAAAGCAGTCAGGATTGATTAATCGGCAAATAGCGGGTTTGGCGTTACTTATGCGCTATCCTCAACTTCCCTGCGGAACAAGCCTTCTATCGAGCCGCTGAATTTATCCCGTGCACTGTCTTCCAGGCCGGAAAACGAAGCTGCCAGCTCATTCAGTGAGCCCAGATGTTCAGCTACTGACGCAGGCAACTCCTTCTCCAGATCTTTCCTGCCTGGCATTCCCCAGGGCAATAATGTCTGAATATCCCAGAAGCTGAAATCACCCAGGTCCCGGTTTAGTATGTACTCATTTTCCCCACAGGCCCTGATCACTTTATTTTCGAGCAGAATCACAATACAGGTATCAAGCTGGTCATCATGAAATGGCCACTCGCTTTCCATCAATTCCCTGACACTGACACTGTTTCCCTGTCGATGACTCATCCAGAATTTGTGTAACAGCGCCAATACCAACAAAGTCGGATGTAATTTTTCCTTGATGATGGTGGTACGAAAAACGGGTATCGCCCGCACCAGGTTAGCGCCAAAGAGAATTACTACCCAACAAATATAAAGCCAGAGCAGAAATATGGGGATTGCAGCAAAAGTACCGTAAACAAACTCGTAGCTTGCTGTAGCAATAAAACCACCAAAGACCCATTTGACGACGATGAACTGCAAGGCAACGATAAGGCCACCAGTCAGCGCATGTCGGAGTCTTACGCCACAGTTGGGAACCGCTACGTACAAAAGCGTGAATGCAAAAGTGGTCAGGATAGTTAGAAAAACACTCAAAACCACACTTCTTGCGCCAACAATGCCAGAGACTTCGGTAAATTTTTCAAACAGCGCTAGCGAGGTGATATAGGAACTCATGGCAAAACCAACACCCAGCAATAAAGGGCTCAGACTCAATACACTCCAGTAAAGAAGAAAACTGGCAATGCCCTTGCGCTGTTGGCCAACTTTCCATATCTGGTTAAAACTGCGCTCTATATTAATCAGCATCAGATAGGCAGTAGCCAGTAACATGACAGCACCCACCCAGGTCAGATTTTTTGCCTGCGTGGTAAAGTCCGACAGATAAACTTCAAGCTCACTACTTGAAGACGGTAACAGTCGATTGAATATCATGTCCTGAATCTGGCTGCCGAACACCTGAAAAGAGGGAAATGCCGAAAGAATAGCCAGAGTCAGTGTCAACAATGGCACAACAGCAAACAGGGACATGTAGGTTAACGATTTGGCTATTTCCAGTCCCTGATTATCCAGGGATTCCCTGAATACAAACCTGAGAAAACGCCAGATTACTTCCGGTTTTGCCCATTGTGACCAGCGTCTGTTGCTATTTGTTTGCGTACTCATATCGCCTTGTTTAATATCAGCAGGATGACTACCATAGCCCCATTTTGTACTGTCCCATTTTTATGCAGGTCAAGATATGAGTGATATCACAATTTACCACAATCCGCGGTGCTCTAAATCAAGGCAAAGCCTGAAAATATTGCAGGACAATAACATTACACCAGAAATTATTCTTTATCTTGAGTCACCGCCAACAAAAGCTGAACTCAAGGACTTGCTCAAAAAACTTGGCATCAGCCCGCGAGACTTACTCAGGACCTCTGAACAGGCCTATAAAGAAGCAGATTTATCTGATCCATCCCTGCTGACAGAGCAACAGTTGCTGCAGGCTATGATTACAGAACCTAAACTGATCCAGCGCCCTATTGTCGTAGCCGGTGATAAAGCAGTGCTGGGTCGCCCGCCGGAAAACGCACTGGAACTTATTAAATGAACAAACCCTATATCCTTGTGCTTTATTACTCGCTTCATGGCTCCGTGGCAGAAATGGCAACACAGGTTGCCCGGGGTGTTGAATCAGTCGACGGTATGAATGCCGTATTACGCACCGTTCCCAAAGTATCAACGGTAACGGAAGCTACCGAAGCTGAGGTTCCGGCGGAAGGCGCCGTATACTGTAGCGAGGACGATCTGATTAACTGCAGCGGATTGGCTCTTGGCAGCCCTACCCGTTTTGGCAACATGGCGGCCCCGATGAAATATTTTCTCGATGGCACTGCCGCACAATGGCTCAGCGGTTCCCTGGTAGACAAGCCTGCAGGCGTGTTTACTTCAACAGCAAGCCTGCATGGCGGTCAGGAAAGTACATTACTGTCCATGATGCTGCCTCTGCTTCATCATGGCATGCTGTATTGTGGCTTGCCTTATTCGGAAGCTGCATTAAGCGAAACAACAAGTGGAGGAACACCCTATGGGCCCTCTCACGTAGCTGGAGCGGAAAATCAAAGTACACTGAGCACTCATGAAGCGGCCTTATGTCAGGCCCTGGGTAAACGCCTGGCCTCTATCGCTTTAAAACTATCTGCTTCATGACCCCTGAAACGTCAGCAAATTCAGCCCTGCGGGTCACAATTGGCGCAAGTTTTCTGTTGCTTGCAGTGCTGGTGCTGATTCAATGGACCAGCGGTTCGTTTAACCTGATCATCCTGATTGCACAAATGATCCCGTTGGCATTGACACTGCCCGGCCAGTTCAGCAAGTCCTCCCGAAGTATGCAGTGGCTATGCTTTGTGGTGCTGTTTTTCCTGGTTCAGGGGATATTGCTTGCCTTTACTCCCGGTCGAATATGGGCTGGATTGACTGAAACAGCAATATGTCTCATCCTGTTTTTTTCGGCTATTATTTTTATCAGGGCCTCACGCAAAACTGCCTGAAGCACCAAACAGAGCGGACAACACTTCGAATTATGTCAACACCTTCCAGTACATTAGGCAAATTTTTCCATGGTTTAGCCAGGCTTTACCGTGGTTTTCGCGCCATTATCCTTAACCTTGTATTTATCATTATTGTCTTGCTTGGTATTGGCTCCATGCTTGGTCAGCCTCCGGTCGTTGTCGAAACAGGAAGTGCCCTGCTGATAAATTCGGAAGGTATACTGGTTGACCAGCTGACCTTTGTCGATCCACTTAATGTCCTTATGTCTGACTCTCTTGGTGATACCACTACCGGGGAAATATTACTAAGAGATTTACTCGCAGCAATTGATTTTGCTGCAACAGACAGCGACATCTCCTCTATTGTGCTGGTCCTGAACAATCTTGGCGCAAGCGGACTGAGCAAATTACAGGAAGTCGGAGCAGCTCTGGATGAATTCCGGGACAGCGGAAAAAAAGTCTATGCTGTCGCAGATAATTACACTCAGGGTCAGTACTACCTGGCCACTCATGCCGATGAAATTATACTCAACACAATGGGTAGTATCGGGCTGGAAGGGTTCAGTACTTATCAATACTATTTTCGTAATGCGCTCGACAAACTAGGCGTTGATGTCCATGTGTTTCGCGTTGGTGAATACAAGTCTGCAGTTGAACCCTTTGAGCGTAATGACATGTCCGCAGAAGCTCGCGAGGCAAACGCCAAGTGGCTTGGAGATATGTGGCAGTCGTACGTGAGTGACGTCAGTGCCGCCCGACAGTTTGAGCCGGAATTTATCAATGCCTTTATCAATACTCTGGATCAGCAGCTGGGTGAATTTAATGGCGATTTTTCACAGCTCGCCCTGGAACGAAATCTGGCTGACCAACTCATGTCCCGTCAGGAAGTAAACGATTATCTCAGGAGTGAGATAGGTGCGGCGTCTTCCGGGAACGGTTTTTTGTATATCAGTTTGAGGAACTATCTTTCCTCACGGCTTGATCAGATCAAGAGCCTGCAAAAAAGTAATGACAAGATTGCGCTTATTGTTGCCAGCGGCCAGATTTATGATGGCCGTCGCAGCCCTGGTGAAATAGGGGGAGATTCATTACAGGACCTGATTCGTCAGGCCAGGGAAGATGAAGATATCAAGGCCGTGGTGCTGCGCGTCGATAGTCCTGGCGGGAGTGCCTTTGCATCAGAGGTCATACGCAGCGAATTAGCCAGACTGAAAAATGCCGGTAAACCTTTGGTAGTATCCATGGGCAGTGTAGCGGCTTCCGGTGGCTACTGGATTGCTACTGCTGCAGATGAAATCTGGGCCAGTGAAAGCACTATCACCGGCTCAATTGGTATTTATGGCCTGTACCCTACTTTCAAACAAAGCTTCGACAAATTGGGCATCAATACCGATGGCATCGGTACTACCGAACTGGCTGGCGCTCTTTCAGTTGGCAGAGAGTTACCTGAACTTGCCAGCAATGTTATTCAGCTCAATCTGGAAGATGGCTACAACCGGTTTATTCGACTGGTAGCAGAAGCCAGGAATATGACAATTGAGGAAGTAGATGACATTGCCAGAGGAAGAGTCTGGGCCGGGCAGGATGCCTTTGACCTTGGACTGGTAGATAATCTGGGCAACCTCGACCAGGCAATTGCTTCTGCCGCGACTATGGCACGACTGGATAACTTTGAAGTACAACTCATAGAACAGTCGCTGTCACCAGGTCAGCAACTTATCCAGGATCTGGTCAATAATGTCACCATAAAGACTTTGCTTGGCAGCAGGATTGCCGCAACTCCCGATAACCCAATCTCTGATTTTTACAGCTCACTGAACAGGAGTTTACAGTCACTGCTGGACTTTAATGATCCTCAGGGGCTTTACCTGCATTGCCAGGAATGCCTGCCCATGCTTTCACCCTGAATGACCAAAGCTGGAGCTGAGACAAAGCCTGAAAAAGAGGGTAAAAAAAAGATAAGCAAGAAGCATTAAAATACTTTTACCAATGCATAACTTTTTTAACAAAGGGTATTGTCAGGCGCCGCTTTTCTGCAAGAGACAACTGGTCGAGCTTATCCAAAACAATCAAAAGACTTTGTAAATCGCGCGAATGTCGCATGTAGATATATTGCAACACTTCTGCATCAAGAGGCATGTGGTTTTCTCTGGCCCGACGATCCAGCGCAGATATCTTTTCTTCATCGTTCAGCTCATGCAACTGATAAATCACCCCCCAGGACATTCTTGATGCCAGGTCAGGCAGTGAAAAAGGCAAGCCACGTGGAGAGTTTTCTGCACTTACCAGGAGCTTGACACCCTGCTCCCGGGCGCGGTTAAAAAACTCAAACAGACTTATTTCCCATTCTTTATCACCGATCACCGAATCAAAATCATCAATGCAAATGACATCCATGTGATGAAGACTGCTAAACACTTCAGGGCCAAACAGTTTGATTTTCTGCATGGGTAGATACAGATACTGCAAGGCTTTATGTTTATTGACGTCAGTCGTATTTTTGTCAGCATTGTCATAACAAAGCGCCTGTAACAGATGGCTCTTGCCAACCCCCTTGTTGCCCCAGATAAAAGTAATCACATCATCATGGGACGAAAAACTCCTGAGTAATTCCAGCAGCTCTGCATTTTTTTCAGACACCAGAAAATTCGAAAAAGAAAAGTTTTCGGAAACGGAGAAGTCAAAGGGTAACTGGGGGGAAAAATGCATGGCTTGCTGATTAATTATTCCACTGGTAACTCATGAAAACCTGGTTGTCATTCCTGATCAGCTCATCAAGTGGTTCAAGTGTTCGACTCAGTGCAATGGTTTCTACCAACTGCCTTATCTGACCACCGGTGGACAAACGCAACATTATAGTCTGGTTTTCTACAGCGGCTACCTGGTAATCATTGACATCAGTTAGATTGGCAACATAATCCAGCAAAGCCGCATAATCCTCGGCACTTTTAATCCCCTCCACGGTCAGGTTCACTTCAATACTACTGTCAGTTCCAGACAGCAGGACTGCATAGTAAGCAGAGATTTCATTTGTCGCCAAAGCTACACTTTCCCGTATAAAAGACTCTGCCGATTGCTCAAACATCTCCACTTCAAATATCTGATCCCTGAAAAGGTAATTACTTTTTCCGAAGACATCGCCTGCCACTGTCCTGAACAGGCGAATAACCAGCACACTTTCGCTTTGATAACGACGTGACGCCTGCAATAGTTTTTCTGCATCCATATCCCAGACATCATTTACCGACACGGCTCGCATATCCTCAAAGTCCAGAATTGGCAGCAGAATTGGCAGCGCTCTGTTATCAGCTTCTAAATCCAGTAAGGCCATGACATCGGGAAATGCATTGGTGCTGGCCCCTACAATCTGTCGAGCACCCAGCTCTTCCTGTACCACCAGCCAGACAAGGGTATAAGGACGATTACCGGGCCACAGGGGTATATTAGCCGTTTCAAGTAAACTCAGGACTTCAGGTTCAAAAAAACTAACAGTGAGCTCAACTCTTTGTGCTGTAGAACCCACACGGGTCGCATCGACTGCAGCCGTCAGCGCCGAATCAGATTCTGAAATACTGCGATAGGACCAGGTATCCACATAGTCATCGGCATTATTCAGTGCTCGCCGTATCTGGGGCAGCGTTAATACCTCAGAATTCCCGGTAACCTTGATAAGCACCTGCCTGAAGACATTTGAAAATGCGCTCAGCCTTTCCCTCTCATCATTACGTGACTCCACGGTAACAGTTCCCTGATAAAGCCCTTCCACTTCAATAGCCTGAACCGGGGCAAACTGAAAAATAAAAATAACTGGCGAAAGCCGGCAAAGCACCCTGAAGAAAAGGCACGAAAGAGGATTTTTTACTGAAAAATCAAGGCACTTCATAGGTCGCAATCATAACTGATAACTGGACGAACAACCACGAGTTCACTACCATAATGGCGTCTGCGGGGAACATCCGGGACAGTTTGCTTTCCAACTGATAATGAGACGAAATATTTTGTCCGAATTAATAACCCATAATCTGTATTATTACAGGTTTCCAAAGCAGTCCTGGCTTTGGCTGTTCATGCTCTTTATCCTTCCCTATTCAGCAACAGCCGACACTCCATCTCCTTTTACCGCGGAATACGAAGCAAGATATGGCGGTTTCAAGGCAAGCGCTGAACGCTCTTTACAAATAAGTGACAATGGGCAAGTTGAAATGAATACCATGCTCAGGCTGAAAATGCTTGGGAAGACACTAAGCACCATCAAAGAGAAAAGCGTACTCACTGCTGACATACTGAGCGGGGAATTAAAACCTGTGACATATTCATTTATTCAAAGTGGAATCGGTAAACGTAGTCGGCACATTGCTTTTGACTGGGAAGCGGGCCAGGCAAAAGCAGAAATTGGTAATGAGCAGTATGAAATACCTTTGGAGCTTCCTGTAGCGGACAATCTATCAGCATACCTTGAAGTACGGAATCAGTTATTGGCAGGTGAAACAGAAATTATTTTCCCCGCTATCGACAAGGGTAAGCTTGAGGAGTATCACTTCAGGGTTCTTGGAGAAGAGGATATAGCAACGTCCCTGGGTTCATTCAGGACAGTCAAGATTGAGAGAGTCAGGGAACCTGAAAGCAAGCGCTCAACCATTATGTGGCTTGCTCTGGACTGGGACTTGCTGTTGGTCAAACTGGAACAACTTGAGCAAAATTACCGAGGCATTAAACTGGAACTGAAACAAGCCACATTGATGGACACTTCAGTAACCGGCAAAAGTCAGAAGGAAACTGTATCTGTTTCCGAATTATAGACAGCCCATTTTTTCTATTGAAGCATTGTAGTGCCATTGAGCAATATCAGGTCTTGCGGCTCATCAATATCCTGCAGGGTTTCCAGTTGGTGGTAGTTTAATCCCAGCGCCCTGATGCACTCCCGGGTCTGCTGCAGTACCGCGTCAGTACCCCAGTCCATGCCCTGGAATATTAATTCTTCTGCCTGCCTCAATCCCACCAACACATAACCACCATCCCTTGCCGGGCCAAGCACCACATCGGCCCCCTGCTCCAGTGCCAAAAACGCCCGGTCAAAATATGCATGACTGTATTGGGGGCAATCACAGCCAATCAGTATGGCACTGCCATACTGATCTAATACATTGGCCAGGGCATTGTTCATTCGCAGACCAAGATCATCACCAAATTGTTGGAACACCGGCCCATTGAACTCACTGAAAGCTTCATGAGCGGAATCACCCTCTACCCATAACTGGCAATCGACATCATGGTAGTGATTAAGCAGCGAGACCTGCCTGTCCAGCAGGCGACGGTAAAGCGCCAGCGTACCCTTAATGCCAAGTGCCGGTTCGAGACGGGTTTTGACCTGTCCTGCTACAGGCTCTCTGGCAAACAGGATAAGGCATCTGGAATGCGATTCCGCGCCAGCGGTTGTATTCATTTGTCTTGATCCTTTATTAGCGCAGCAGGGTAATACATTTCTGCAAGCCGTTGCGGGCTAACGCCAAGAAAAAAAACCAGACGTAACCACCACATTAACAGGATAGTTTTAATGATCCCCTGGCTCTGCCAACGTCGCGCGGAGGTTTGGATTTTAGAGCGCAGACAAACAGGCCATGAAAGCCTGCGCAAAGATTTACTCAGGGCAATATCTTCCATCAATGGTATAGGCCTGAATCCCCTCACACTAAGAAACGAATCCTGCTTTACAAAAATACCCTGATCACCAGTTGCCACGCCCGTGAGTCTGCTACGCAGATTCATCATGGCTGCAATAACACTATAGGCAAAGCCTTTTTGATCAAAGCA
>JAURCS010000046.1 GCA_030828385.1 Gammaproteobacteria bacterium | reverse complement strand
TGCTCGCTTCGTAGGTGCTCTCGTCCTGCGCCATGGCCTGAAATGAGGTTGCTGCCATTACGGCCAGTGGCAGAATTGCCATTGCTCTGTTGTTCAAGTGCTCTCCAAATAAAAGTAATCAGATAACAGGCAGTGAAAGAGTCACTGCCTAATTAATAAAAATTATTGCTTGTTGAAATAACCGATTCTGTCCCCATCGTAGGTACCGACCCAGATTTCATCGTTAACCTGGAGTGCAGAACTAACACCCTGCATGGCCGCTTCAGCATCCATACCCCCTACACGAACTGCTTCCATGGTAGATGTATCTACTTCAACGACAGACCAACCGCCGCCTTCTGCATTACCACCGGCTGTTAGTAATTTGCCAGGTTCACCCCAGCGAATATTATCCAGTACGATATCCAGGGTGATGGTTTCTTTAGTCAGAGGATTCTGACTGCGATCAAAGCGCACTACTTCTCTGGTTCCAAAAGCCGCAACATACATATAGCGCTCATCGTCACTGACAACGATGCCATTGGGACCGGAGAGCTGACTGCCTTCCAGAACAACTACCTCGCCACTGGGATGCCATTCTTTTACACCACCGTTGATCTCGCCGGCAAATATTGGCTCAAAGCCAGACTCATCAGCAAACTCGGTAGTGACAAAGCCACCATCTGCCAGAATGGCAACACTGTTATGCATAATGGTCTCATCAAGAGTGACGCAACCTTTCCAGGTTAGTTCGGCAATGCCTTCACTCAAATCAAGGTCAAACACCTCAATGGCTTCACGGGCACCGTGACTGGTGATATATAAATCAAAACGGTTAGCTTCGGTTTCATTCAAGGCCAGACCATGGGCAGAGAAGTTGCTGACATCCAATGGGCCGGGGCAGTTGGGGAACATGGAATCATCCTGATCCGCAGAATAATTGGGGCCTGAAACCAGTTCCTCCCAGCTGTCATCCAGCGGATTGACCATGTAGAGGTGACCATTCACTCCCTCACTGGTCATCCCGGAAGTCAGAATCATACCGGTGTCACCAATGCTCAGCAGATCCTCGGCATTCATCAGGCCACAGATGTAAGAGATGCCTGGATCTGAAGGACAAGGGATAACTTCCTGGGCAATACTGGCCGAAGCAGCTGCATTCGGTGCCTGGGTTGTCCCGGAGCCTGTCTCATCACTGCCGCCACAGGCAGAGAGTAATAAAACCAGAGCACTACATATAACACTGGATAAGTGGTTTGTTTTCATAATGATTCCCATCGTTTCCACATGTTGTGCAGGAGGACAAATGGAACTCCTGCTTAAAACCGTTTCAGGCTGAAAAAAAGGTGCTCACTTAACCATTGTGTAAGATAAAAAACAAAACAACTACAGGTATAAATTGCCTTCCGCTGCAGTAAGGTCTTATGCTTACGGCAGAATTAAAAAAACCGATGAGTATATTCATGGAAGCCCTGTTTATCTGGATTGAAACCAGTCCCCTGAGCCTTTGGGTGCGGGGAGAGTCCGGTTGGCATATGGCCTTTCCCATCATTATTGTTTTTCATGCGCTGGGCATGGGTTTTCTTGTTGGTGTAGCGCTTGCCATTAATGGGCGGGTGCTGGGTCTGGCACCGCAAGTACCACTTGGCAAATTACGCCAGTTTTTGCCGGTAGCCATGCTGGCATTGGTCGTCAATGTCATCTCGGGGATATTACTACTCATCGGCTACCCGACCAAGGCCCTGACCAATCCCGTGTTTTATATCAAGCTGCTTTGCATAGCACTGGCGCTTTGGAACCTGCGTTGGTTTAGTTACAGCGTGTTGACCAATCCTATTTATGACCACGGTGTATTACCCCAAAAAACCAGACAGCTGGCCACTGCCTCAATAGTATTATGGGCCAGCGCCATTATTGCCGGGCGCCTGCTCGCTTATACCTACAACCAGATGATGAGTATTTGAATGAGAAGTTTATAGACCATAGCAAAGGACTCTGACAATGCTTTTAACAATAAGTGACTGGCTGCAAAGCACCTGGCTTTCCCATGCCTTTATTTCACAAGGCCGATGGGCCTGGCCGATGTGCGAATCCCTGCATTTTATGGGGCTGTGTCTTTTGATTGGCTCTGTCGGCATGGTCGATCTGCGCATGCTCGGCATGGCAAAGGGTATCCCGGTTGCAGCCCTGCACAAACTGGTGCCTTTTGGGGTAGGTGGCTATCTGGTTAACGTAATCACCGGTTCGCTATTTGTGGTTGGAGATGCTGATCAGTATATTTTCAATGATGCGTTTCGCATCAAGATGCTGTTCATGCTAGTGGCCGGTATCAATGTACTGTTTTTTTATTCCAGTGCGTTTCAGAAAACCAAACTGCTAGGCCCTGATGATTCAATGCCGCTCAACGTCAAAATAATGGCAGGCGTGTCACTGACCTGCTGGATTGTCATTATCAGTGCTGGACGCCTGATCACCTTTTACCGACCCTGATTTTTCGTGGTCCACAGCTTTGTCCCTGTCGGCTATGGCAGTATACTGCTTACCCAATCAGGTCTGGTAATCACACTATTTATCCAGGACCAGTTCATAATAATAATTAGCAGGGGAACACATGAAAGCAATTCAACGGACCCGCCAGGTCATACTTCTTGCATTACTTGTTTTCAGCACTGTCACCATACAGGCGCAGGAATTATCGCGAACACGTCCGGATCGACTGGGCTTTGACCCGGATCGCCTGGAACAGCTTGATAGCACGTTGCAAAGCTATATAGACAATGAGCAGATTGCCGGCAGCGTAACGCTTGTCTTACGCAACGGTCGCATAGCCTATTCTTCCGCCAAGGGCATGCAGGACCGTGAGGCCGCGATCCCGATGCAGGAAAACAGCCTTTTCCGCATTGCCTCACAAACAAAGGCTATTGTCAGCACCGGCATTATGATTCTGCATGAGCGTGGTGTGCTCAATATTGCCGATCCGCTGAGTAAGTATTTTCCGGAATGGGCCAATACCCGTGTCGGTGTGGCCAATGACAACGGCGGCATTGATCTGGTCCCGCTGGTTCGCCCGATCAATCTGCGTGATCTGCTTACCCATACTTCCGGCATTGGCTATGGCGGTTTTGGTGGCTCAAGCCCGGTCACGCCAGCATGGGATCAGGCCGGCATTGCCGGCTGGTATCTGGCCAGTCATCCCGAAGGCATCCAGGCCATCGTCAGAAAGATGGCGTCTTTACCCCAGCGCGCACAACCCGGGCAGGAATGGATATATGGCTACAATATCGACATTCTCGGTGCCGTGATTGAAGTGGCTTCCGGCAAAGCACTGGACGTCTTTCTTGATGAAGAAATCTTTACTCCCCTGGGCATGAATGACACCAACTTTTTCCCCCCGCAGGAACTGGCAGGCCGTTTAAGCAAAGTCTATCGAGGTAAGGCTGGCGGCGGCATTGAACCCGCGCCCGCTGTTGCCAGCATGCAGGGCCAGGGCGAATACCTGAGCGGACCAAAAGCTACCTTTTCCGGAGGCGCAGGTCTGACCTCCACCGCTAATGACTATGCCAGATTTCTGCAAATGACCTTGAATGGCGGCGAACTTAATGGCGCCAGGATTCTGGGTCCCAAAACCATCGAACTAATGACCACAGATCACCTGCGTCAAATACCCTTTAATACCGGTACCGGATTTGGTCTTGGCTTCTCCGTTCTGAAAGATGTGGGAGCAAGAGGCACCATGGGCTCGGTGGGGGAATATGGCTGGGGCGGCGCCTATCACAGTACCTACTGGGTTGATCCGGTTGAAAACCTGGTAGTGGTCTACCTTACCCAGATACTGTCACCCAATCCCGGTCTCGATGATTTCCAGAAACTTCGCGCCGGTCTCTATTCAGCCATAACAGAATAATAATTCACTTTTTTGATACATGAGGAAACTATGCAACTAGCAGCAAGCATGTCCCGTCTTGGGACCGAATCCGCCTTCAAGATTCTGGCGAAAGCCAAAGCCATGGAGGCTGCAGGCCGTGACATTATCAACCTGGGCATTGGCGCGCCTGACTTTCGCACCCCCGACAATATTGTCGAAGCCGGTAAAAAGGCAATGGATGATGGCTTTCATTTTTATACGCCCGCGAAGGGATTGCCCCAGCTAAGAGAAGCCGTCGCCAAGGATATTAAGAAATACCGTGGCGTAAGCGTTGATCCGGAAAATATCATGGTGGTGCCTGGTGGCAAACCCACCATGTTTTTTGCCATCATGATGTTCGGTGAACCGGGTGCAGAGATCATGTATCCCAACCCGGGCTTTCCCATCTATGAATCCATGATTAATTATTCAGGCGCCAAGGCGGTTCCCATTGAGCTGCAGGAAGAAAATGGTTTCGCCTTTGACCCGGACCGCGTGCTAGCCCAGATCAATGACAATACCCGCCTTATAATTATCAATACACCAGCCAATCCTACCGGCGGGGTTCTGGAACGCGACGTTATCGAGCGTTTTGTTAAAGGTCTGGAGAAGTTTCCAAACGTAACCCTGCTGTCGGATGAAATTTATTCTCGCCTGTTATATGACGATCTGGAACATGTGAGCTTCCTGGAGTACGAGTCAATTCGCGATCGCACTATCTTGCTCGATGGCTGGAGTAAAACCTACTCCATGACCGGCTGGCGCCTGGGTTATGGCGTATGGCCAAAAGAGTTGATTGATCATGCTGAGCGCATGCAGATCAACTGTACATCCTGCCCGTCTGCGCCAATTCAGATGGCTGGTCTGGAAGCCTTTAGCGGCCCCCAGGATGCCGTGGATATGATGCTCAATACCTTTGATGAGCGCCGCAAACTGATTGTTGATTTACTCAATGATGTGCCCGGATTTTCCTGCATCGTGCCCAAGGGTGCGTTCTATGCCTTCCCCAATATCACCGGGACAGGCATGAAATCCAAAGCGCTGGAAGAACTGCTGCTGGAAGAAGTAGGTGTTGCCACAGTATCGGGCACCAGCTTCGGCCATATGGGCGAAGGCTATATCCGCTTCTCCTATGCCAGCAGTACTGACAACATTAAAGACGCATTGGCCAGAGTGAAAGACTGCATGAAAAATCGGGTCTGATCTATAAGAGAAGTGGTCAAAAACCAATTTAAAAACCAAGATTTGAGAATATATGATGAAACGCTTGGCCAGTATCAGATTTTATGCTCTCGCGGTGTGTTTTGTCAGTGTCATCTGCATTGCCATTACCACCGGCTTTGCCTTGTATAATCTGATGACACTGGCAGCACCGCAGCTGACCATTGATCCTTATCGAATACAGCACCTGAGTTCCAATACTGCATTTACCCAGTCACCCGGCGCCTACTTATCCCGAGGGCCAGCACCGGGACTTATTACTGGCGAAGAGTTCGCGCAGTGACAGTCTCTGGAAAACCGTTTTGCCAACATGAGTGAAGCAGAAATTTCCGCTGTCAGGCTGGAACGCCTGCAGTCAGAACTTGCTTTCCATCAGCAACGGGCTGGCATCTCACTGCTCCGTCAAGCCATCATTATTCTGGTATCATCTATTCTCTTTCTGATTCATTGGCGTCTGGCCAAAGCCAACAATGACGACAATCAGCCTGATATTAACGATCTCTGATAATTTCGGTAGCCCATGGTAGAAGTGAAGCCCTTCAGGTTGGGAGTAGTCGAAGGCTTTTTTGGCAAAAGCTGGTCCTGGGAAGCGCGAACCCAATATGCGCAGTTTTTAAGTGGTAATGGTTTTACCACTTATCTTTATGCCCCGAAAAATGATACTTATTTCCGCAAGCAGTGGATGCAGCCTTGCCCCACCGAGCATCTTGTCTCACTCATCAGTCTGTCTTCCCATTACAAGAATGCCGGTGTTGAGTTCGCTATCGGACTAAGCCCGTTTGAACTGTATCTGAATTTTTCAGCCTCAGGCCAGGATGCGTTGGCTAGAAAAATTGATGAGATTAATGCCATCAACCCGGATACCCTTTGTATTTTATTTGATGACATGAAAGGCGCGGTCCCCTCCCTGGCCAGCCAGCAGCTGCGCATCATGGATCAGGTGACACGACAGAGTAATGCCCGACATTTTATTTTTTGTCCTACCTATTATTCCGATGATCCGATTTTGGCCCGACATTTCGGGGAGATGCCCGCTGACTATCTGGAAGAGCTTGGCAGTCACCTGGATTCCCGTCTGGATATTTTCTGGACCGGGCAACAGGTCTTTTCCACACAGTACCCGGAAGAGCACCTGCTGGATGTCGCTGAACGCCTGCATCGCAAGCCTCTGTTGTGGGATAACTACCCGGTGAACGACAGTGAAAAACTGGCCGGGCACCTACACCTGGGTCCATTTAAAAACAAGGGCACAGAATTGAAATCCCTTGCCCAGGGCTTGTTGGCAAACCCGATGAACCAACCCAGATTGTCGCAATTACCGTTATATTCACTGGGAAAATTATTCCGGGGAGAGGACGTGGACCTGGACGACATACTGCATGAGGCCTGCACTGTATTATGTCCGAAAAAGCTGGGCAAAATGTTGTTCGAGGATAGCGCCCTGTTCCAGGATGCCGGGCTGGCCGGTATCAGCACAGAACAGAGAAGCGCTCTGGTAAAGCGTTATTCTTCTTTTCAGGATCACCCAATAGTGATTGAATTAATGGAATGGTTAAATGGTGAATATACCTTTGATCCGCAATGTTTAACCTGAGCAAGCACTTCAGCTATAAATAACGACCCTGACACCATGCCCAAGCAGACCCAACAGTTAACCACTTCCCTTGGCCACCAGATCACGGCCTTCACCAATGATCATGTAGGCGACAAGATTGCCCGCAATGGTCTATATGAAAAGGAAAATCTGGGCCTGTTACTGGAATTGCTGAAAAAAATAACCACGCCGGTAGTCATGGATATTGGGGCAAATATTGGCAACCATACGCTGGCCTTTTCTACCGTCGCTAACAAGGTACTGGCTTTTGAACCCCTGCCTGCCGTCTACGCATTGCTCGAGAGCAACGTAAAAGCGAACCACCTCACCAATATTCAGACTTTCCCTTTTGCTCTCTCCGACCAGGAGGAAGAGGCAACCATCTATATGGTCAAGGAAGGCAATGTGGGCGCTTCAAGTTTTGACAAACGTGACGACAATGTCGAGGCGGTGACCGTTAGCAAAAAAATCGGTGATCAGGTTTTTCTGGAAACCGGTATCAAGAAACTGGATCTGGTGAAAATCGATGTCGAAGCCCATGAAGTCTATGTACTGCGTGGATTAAAACAAACCCTGCAGCAGCACAAACCCATCATCACCATGGAATGGAATGATCCTCTTACCATAGAGCGACTTAATGGATCGGACGAGCTTCAGTTTCTATTCAAGGAATATAGTATCTATGTGCTGGGCAGTAATTACGATCGCGGCTACTGGCAGAACCATAGCTTTGCCTTTATCAAGCGCAAGCTGACACGACTTTTCAAACCCCGTAAGGCAGCCCTGTATCCCTTTAATCCCGCCCGCCTTTATAAAAACCTGCTACTGATTCCCCTTAGCAAGCAGGCTATCATCGATGGCATTGTTTGAAACAGAGTATGTACCCTGTTTGTAAACTTCGTCTCAAGGTAGTGCCAGGGGCAAGTAGCACAGGATGTGAATGGCTTGATGATGATCAGCAAGTATTAAAAATCAGAGTCAGCGCCGCACCGGAAAAAGGCAAGGCCAACAAGGCGGTTGAAAAGTTCATGGCCAGCATGCTTGGCCTGCCAACGGCTGCCGTGAGCATCAGTAGTGGTTCAACCAGCTCCCGGAAAACCATTAAAATTACTGGATTGACAGTAGCACAAGTCAGAGAGAAGATTTTTAAGCATAGCTGAAAGACTTTTTCGCAAAGGCGGTCATCTGTTAAAGTCGCGGTTTGGAATCAGGGGGCTGTATATAGTGGCATCCTGGTACTTTATTTTCATAACGCATTATCAGCAGACACACTGCTGGAAAAAAGCATGATGAATATCATACAGATAAAGAAAATGCGCCAGCTTCTATCCATTTTAATGCTCACCCTGACTTTGGTGGGTGTTCAGGTGGTAAAGGCTTCGCCCCTGCATGATCATCTCAGTCATGTCGCTGGCTGTGTATTTTGTCATGGCGATGCCAATGAAGCAGGTCTGATCAGCCCTACCAGCACATTAAACACAAACAAATTTAAACAAGCTTGCATTCCTTACCCAAGTCAGTCTCTGGTTTCACACACTGATTTTTCCTTTCATTCTCGCGCCCCGCCGCTTTTCTTTATCTGATTTATTCCATTTTTTCGTACCATGTTTTTTGGTATGAATCGTGCTTCTTATAAAGAAGCGAATTCCTGAAAATGATAGGTAAAGGCTTCAATGAAAAACATGAAAGTATTGTTAGTCACTCTTGTGAGTGTTTCCGCCGTAGCACAGGAAGCTGATTATGAGTTATCCACTACGGCCATGCATACCATACGTTCCCAGACCGCACTGCCAGTTACTATTCTGACTGGTGAGGAACTGCGTGATGCCACGCGTTCGACCATCGGTGACACACTGTCAAACCAGCCCGGCATCAGTAATGCCTCATTCGGCCCGGCTGTCGGACAGCCTGTTATTCGGGGACAGCAGGGACGCCGGGTGTTAAACCTCAGTAATGCCGTAACTAACGCAGATGCATCAGGGAACTCAGCTGATCATGCCGTGGCAGTAGAGCCTATTCTTGCCGAGGCCATCGAAGTATTAAGAGGCCCCTCAACGCTACTTTATGGTGGCGGTGCCATCGGTGGCGTGGTGAATGTCATAGATAACCGTATTCCACGCTCCCTTTTGGACACCCCCGTGTTTACTGTTGAGGCACGCCATGACTCTGCGGCGGATCTGGATACCGTGGTATCACGACTGGAATTCTCTACCGGCAGCTTCACCTGGCATATGGATGGCATGAGGCGCGAATGGAATGACCTCGATATCCCCGGCTTTGCCATAAATCCTGCCACTGTGGACGCCGATGGGGATGACGAGGATGAAAACACCTTTGGCTATATTGCGAATACCGGAGGTGAAACTGAAGCTGTTACCTTTGGTGGTTCCTGGATTTTTGACAGTGGATTCTTAGGGCTTGCAGTCAATCGTATTGATAATACCTATGGCTTGCCACCTGGTGTGCATGGCGAACATCATGAGGAAGACCATGACGAAGATCACGACGAAGCCCATGATGAGGATCACGAGGAAGAAGGTCATGAGCATGAAGTAGAAAATATTTTCATCGACATGGCCCAAACCCGTTACGACCTCACAGGTGAATTGCGTGATCTTAATTCCTGGATCGAACACCTGGATTATCGACTGACATATACCGACTATGGCCATGCTGAAATGGAAGGACCGGGCATGGTCGGCACCCGTTTCAGCAATGATTCCTGGCAGCAACGCCTGCAAATTACCCATGCCGAAATTGGTAACTGGCATGGCGTGGTGGGCTTGCAGACGGCCAATGAAACCTTTGGCGCCATTGGTGAGGAAAGTTTTATTCCGGTCACCGATATCCAGAATCAGGGAGTATTCGTGGTTGAAGATTATCATCGGGGCGATTTCACCATGGAGCTGGGTGCGCGCCTGGGTCGCTACAGTTATGACCCGGAAAATTCAGCAGCACCAGAGCTGGATTTCAACTCTTTCAATTACTCTGCCTCCGGACTTTGGGATCTTAGCAATGGCGCTTCCCTGGGCTTAATTCTTTCCCATGCTGAACGCGCACCGTCCATTGAAGAACTTTACTCCAACTTTGCCCTGGGCGATCCGGAAAACTGCGTCATTCATTTTGCTACTGCTGCCTGTGAAGTTGGCGATATCTCATTAAGAAAAGAATCATCCAACAATATTGATATCACCTTTTATCTGGAAAAAGAAAATTTCAATTTCACGTTGACGGCCTTCAATAATAATTTTGAGGATTATATTGCCTTGATCAATACCGGCGCTGTGGTGGATGACTTTCCAATAAGAGAATATCGCCAGGTGGATGCCAGTTTCAGTGGCATCGAAGTGGATGCGACTTTCTTCATTAACGAAAATTTTGAGTTAAAAGTGTTTGGCGATTCAATTAATGGCCAACTTGAGGGTAATGGAGATGTTCCCAGAATGCCCCCTTCCCGTTTTGGCTCACGTCTCGACTATAAAAACGGCGCCTTATCTGCGTTTGCCTCATTCATTCATGGCAGTGCACAGAATGAACCGGGCAACTTTGAAGAAGAAACCACAAGCTATACGCGCTGGGATTTCGGGGTGAATTACAGCATCACAGTTGGCCGTGACAGCGAAGTGCTGATGTTTGCCCGTGGCCGCAATACCAGTGATGATGATATCCGTTTGTCGACCTCAACCTTGCGCGATTTTGCGCCTGAAGCCGGTCGTTCAGTTGAAGTGGGTATGCGTTTCAGCTATTAATTTCTGGTGGGTTTACTAGCAACAATGCCGCCGGATTAAAGGTCCATAAGGCTTAGGCTCTGATTCCCGAATACCTGAAAACTGAAGCTCCAAACACTGGAGAGTAGCGGGCAACAGACCATTATTCAGGAATGATTCAGGATCATCGTTTGATAATAAACGTTGTCGAATCGGAAAAGTCAAAAGCACTTAACTATCTGATTAATATCATAAATTCAGTGACTGCCATTTTATGACTCAGTTCTGGGGTCAGAGTATGAAGAGAGCGGGGGGAAAAGCGACAGTTGCAAATGGTAATTGTTCGGGGCTACCTTGTACCAGGGCTTGCAGGTAATTATCCACCAGAGTCCTCAGACATTCGCGATCAGAACAATCGAGATTCGCCGGTGCCGGTGTCACTGTGGCACAGGAGCCAAGGATGAATATAAGTGCAAGAATTAAAAGTTTGCTTGGCGCCATATTGTTTATCTCCTGCCTGTCGCTTTAATTTACGGTACAGGTTTTAAGTATTTGCACTTGGGCAAGCCGGGCTACTTTCTATCCAGTATAAAAAAACAGGGTGCATTTATGCACCCTGTTTTTTATTCTCGCTCCGGGCAAGTCTTAACGACCGCCAGATCCCAGTCTGTATTTAAAAGTCAGTCCCCAGTTAAGAGGTCTGCCCCGGGTTACACCCAATGCTGAACGCAACGGTGCTTTCAGATTAACCGGTGCGGGTGGACCCCCTTCCCAGTAACCACCACCAAAGCGGCTGGCAAAGTTACCGTAATTCCTGTCAGTCAAATTATTGCCAAACAAGGCCATTTCCCAACGATCATCGGGGCTGGTGTATAAAAGTCGGGCATTAAGCAAGCCGTAGCCTGGCAGTTCATAACGGGAATCAAGAAACCATTCCGCCACCGGCACACCGAAAGGACCACTACCACAACCGGAGGAGCCTGGCCCGTTAGGCGCTTCAACGCCGCCTGGATGGGTCTGCTGTGGTCCAGTGTAGGCATAGTTAACCGATAACTGCAGGCCACCATTATTCTCCAGGTCGAAATCCCAGAGTCCACCGACCTGATAGCTTCGCTCAGCTGGCGATGGAAACAGGAAAATACCATTATTGACACAGACATCATTCACTTTGCTGTCTATCCAGCCGGCACTGGCATTCAGGGAGAAGTTATCCGTGAGCGCCAGTTGGGTATCAATTTCGACACCATCCAGATCAATCGTGCCCTGGTTCGCCAATTGAATGGCGAAGCCCACTGGTGAGGTCGGATCAGAGACCGCGGTCGCATTCTGCCGATCGCTGTATTCCATGTCGAAATAAGTCAGGTTAAAACGCAACCTGCTATCGAAAAACTCACCACGGAATCCCACTTCATTATTGATGACTTTTTCCGGCGGGATGGCGGTAATGAAATCGCCACTCTGTTCAGGTCCCGGCACATTATCCAGAATCTGATAGGCAAAAGAACCGGCTCGATAAGCCTTGGATATGGTGCCATAGACCATCAGGTCGTCGGTTAGGTGATAATCCACGGTGCCACGCCAGTCCACTTCTGACCAGGAGTCATCTGTGTTAACGGTGGTGGAAGTAGTGCCCGGCGCCGGGTTGAAATTGTCCGAGGCATATTCAGTCTGCTCATAATCCTTTTCATCATAGGCAAAGCGAACACCAGCGGTAATATTCAATGCATCTGTCGCATGCCAGGTGCCATTGAAAAAGGCTCCCCAGGAATCGGATTTCTGGGTAGTGGCAGTGTCTCCGGTAATTCGACCACCGGTCCAGCCATTACCATTGGGATTCTGATTTGTTGGAGTAAAAAACGGTAATCCGGGTGCACCAAAAATACTGGTACCGGTTGCCTGTAACAGGTAGTTACGGGGACTATCGGCTGTTTCATGGAAATAACTCAGACCCGACACCATGTCCAGCTTGCCATCAAAGTGACTGGAGTTTAACTGCAGCTCCTGATAGAAGGTCCAGGATTCTGCCTCACTGGGGCGACGCTCCATCCCCAGCAACTGCCAATCGGTAATACCGCTACTTTCAAAGTCCGAATAACCACTGACAGAAGTCAGACTCATGGTGTCGGATAACTCCCAATTGACCGTCATATCATATTGGGTATAGGTATTTTCATTCACCTGCTTACACAGGTCATCCCAGTCCGGATCCGCATCATCGAGGAAACAAAAGCTGGGCATGGTGTAATCATCAAGCAGCAGTCGCGGATCATTGTTCTGCAAACGCGGCTGCCCGGATGCTTCAAGGAAATCAGACATCCAGTCGGCATAGCCACCTTCAAAACTGATCACATTACTAACACCATTGATAGGATCTACCGGAGACATATCAAAGGTTTCCAGGTCCTGGGGATTACCATCGGATTCAGAGTCCAGATGCATGAAGCCAAAATTGACACTGACTTTGTCACTGGCTTCCCAGGCACCACGCAGACGCAGAATCAGGTTTTCCGAACTACCCAGTTCCTGGGGACCTCGATCTACATAACCATCCTGACTGAGATAGGCTGCCTGCCCTCTGATGGCAAAGGTATCGCTAATGGGGGTATTGAACATGGCATTGAAATCACTGCGGCCATAATTACCACCGGTGAGTTGCACATAGCCATCGCGTTCCTGAGTTGGTTGCTGGGAAAAAACACGAATAGCGCCACCAAGGCTGTTACGGCCAAACAGGGTTCCCTGCGGGCCCCTCAATACTTCGACCCGCTCCAGGTCCAGCACCTGCATGTAGGGACCTGTCTGACGTGGTACAAAGACACCATCAAGATAGAAGCCTACCCCGCGTTCACCGGTAGCGCCGCCTCCGCCTGAAATACCGCGTATCTGGTAAGTAGGCGAAACATTTCCGGTTCCGCGCGAACCCTTGATATCCAGGTTGGGTGAGTTGGTGGCAAGATCCTCAACGGTTTGTACACCGCGAGCCTGCATCATTTCATTGGTGAATGACAATACTGAAATCGGAGTATCCTGCAATGCAGTTTCGCGCCGCTCCGAGGTCACTACTATCTCTTCGAGAACCTGCGCATGCAATGTCGGGGCAAAAACTGCAGCCAGACAAGCATAACGTAATAAACCGGATTTCTTTCTGAATAATTGTTTTTTATCCATGTTTTTTCCCTTTCTCATTTTTATGTTTATTTTTATTTACTAATGGGTCTGTTAAACCTCTTTTTTTAAAAAATTTCTGCTTAAGCAGAAGTAATATTTCGATTTAGCCCGTAACTTTAACTGTTATAAGCTATTTTCGGTCAGGGTAAAGATTAAACATTCTCTCACCCACTTTGAGTCGTTCTGTTTTTATTTCAAACAAATCCCCCTCGCGGCGTCTGTGACCATAAGCGGTAACGGTATTGCCCACTTCAACATCTTCATCGGATAGCCCTGCCCTGCGACTGCGTACCGGAGGACTTAGCAGGACATTCCATTCCTGACCACTGTCATCCTGCAGGGTTAATCTGTCATGGGGGTTACCAAAAGCCACATCAACGACTTCGGCGGTAAGAATAAAAGGCAGGTCACCGTACCAGCTCCAGCCATGATGGCCATAAGAGAAAATAGCGGCTGTACTCAGCGCTATTGCGACTACGATTTTCAACAGAATTTTAGAAAGAAGCATGTGTTCCTCCTTGGATTAATGCCGGTGAGGATATGACAGGGGGCGGGGATTTTCAATTAAATCCTGATGAGACGATAAGGTTACAAGTCTCAAGTCTCAAGTCTCAAGTCTC
>JAURCS010000045.1 GCA_030828385.1 Gammaproteobacteria bacterium | reverse complement strand
CGCTCGACGGTTTAAAAATACCGGCATCAGGCATTGGCCGTGGCACGACAGGCGCGACCATTTTTGCCACCCAACTGGTGCGTGCCAATGCCCGCGATAATAGCAACGGCGAATTCTGTCAGGTGAAAGGTAATATCCATCCCGTGACGTATAGCGCTCCGGATATAGAGTTCCAGGTGAACCTGCCCAGTGACTGGAACGGTAAATCCCTGCAATTGGGTGGGGGCGGTTTTAATGGTCGTGTCATTACCGGTCTGGGACATTATGCCAAGCAGCCGGCTTCAGAAGAAACGCCACTGGCCCGGGGTTATGTGACCCTTGGCAGTGATTCGGGGCACAAATCCCGTTTACCCGGTTTTGATGGCAGCTTCTTCCTGTATGAGGAAGCGTTGAGAAATTACGGTCATGAGCAAATCAAGAAAACCCATGATGTGGCCATGCACCTGGTTCAGGCCCGTTATGGCACGGCATCCCAGTACAATTATATTATCGGGGGCTCTCAGGGTGGACATGAGGCATTCGATGCGGTGCAGCGTTATCCTGATGATTACCATGGCGCCGTAGCAGGCTATCCGGCACATAACGTGGTGATGCTGCATCTTTCAGCGAATCGCTATGCCCGGGCTCTGTTGGCCAACAATGGTGACAGCTGGATTAGTCCAGCAAAAATTGAGAGTTATGTAGGAGCGGTTTATGCCGCCTGTGATGATCTGGATCGGGCAGAAGATGGCATCATCAGTAATGTTGAAGCCTGTCTGGAAGAGACCGAAGATTTCAGGCTGACCACTTCGGACAATCCGGTTCGCTGTGACAGTGGTGCTGATACCAGTGACCGTTGCTTGTCAGATGCGCAGATTGAAGCGCTCAATGTACTTGATACTCCCTATGATCTTGGCTTCAGTGTCTTTGCAGATGATGAGCTGACCTCTGTGTTTCCCAAGTGGACCCCTTTTGAGGGCTCCACATTTATGGACGGCGGCAGTACCAATCTGGGACGGGAAGGGCCGCAGCAGGCGCTTCAGTATGGACCTGGTGATGCTACACCCCGTTATGCCATCGCCCAGGACCTGACACTGGATACCATGGATGATTTTGATCCGGGCCAGTATGCAGGGCGCATCGGTGAACTAGTAGAGCTGATCAGTGCCAATAGCGTCAATATTGATCGCTTTCGGGACAATGGTGGCAAGCTGATTTATTTCCATGGCAGGGTGGATGATTTTATTCCAGTGTACTCTTCCATTCAGTACTGGGAACGATTACAGCAGCGTTATGATGAAGAGGCGCTATCTGACTTTGTGAAGTTCTATACCATTCCCGGCATGGGCCATGTCACCGGAGTATTCAACGCACGGCTTTCAAGCCTTGATGCGCTGGAAGCCTGGGTAGAAAGAGGTCAGGCCCCTGGCGAGCTGGTGGCCAGTGATGCCAATCAGGCGACAGCCGGTCGTACGCGTCCGGTATGTCATTATCCTGAGTGGCCGCGTTATAACGGTCGTGGTGATATTAATAGTGCGGAGAGTTTTTCCTGCGTCGAGTAGTGCTTTTAATGCTGGTATAAAAAAAGCCCGGTTTTAATCGGGCTTTTTTGTTCCGTGATTAATTATTAACGCAGTTCTTCCGGTGGCAGGGTCTGACCATCAGCATCAAGAATATGCCGATTGTTCTGTGAACAGATATATTCGATCTGTTCCCAGGTGCGATCCCGACTGTAGGTATAGGTCAGGTGCCAGGGTTCGGCGAGTACTTTTGGATCTTCGAAGGTGAAGTCGAGATGGAGCTGGTCTTCATTTTCCGGATCCAGATAGATACGTTCTGTCACAGTAAGTTGATCGCTGTTGGTAATTCCCGGTCGACCGAGACGCTGTCCAGCCTGGGTGCCTATGGTCGTGACAACCAGAGTGTCGCCTTCCCAGTGCCCACGTGAATAGCCAAAATAGTTTGGATCAAGTTCCTCGCGCGAAGGCATGGGACGACCGTCAGTAAAAATACGGCGTACCTGCATCAGTGCTTCCTGAATCACAGTGATTTTTCCTGGTGTAAACAGAAACTCCAGGCTGTAGGGAAAATTCATGATGTAGGGAAAGCCGTCAGGTTCGCAGTTGTTGGCAGTTTCGGGGACTTCATAGTTGGAGTCCGCCGCCAGTCTGGCCTGATGCATTTCCCAGATTGTTTTGGCTTCGCCAATCAGAACAGGATCGCCACCGCCAACCTGGCCAAAAGCAGGAAACCAGAGTCCGCGCCAGTCAGGTAACTGGTCGAGCTCGGCATAACTGACGTTTTCGGCATTGGCGGGATAAACAACATCGTCCTGGGCATTTGCGGCAACACCGAAAAGCTGGGCGCTCAGGAAAATTACAAAGTAGCTAAAACAGGTAGTGCGTATCAAAGAGAAATATTTCATAAGAAGGATTCGGCTGATTGGTTATGATTATTCTTGAATGGGTTTACCCGCTATCGGGGTTTAGTTCCTTTCCTGACAAACACGTTGAGCGGCACCGACATCGCAATAATATGTACCGTTAGTCAGTTGTACCCAGAAGAATCTGCCGCCGGGACTACCATCAGCATAGGGGCTGACAGAAAAGGTCACTTCATCCCCGATAGAAAATAAATCCGGAGAAAAGCCACGACGGGTCAGATGTACCTTGCTGGTGAACTCAACTCCCCAGCGTATGTCAGTACCATCATCAGAAGGCACATCAACCATGATCCATACATGAGGGTTGGTCCATTGCACTTCGCCAACAATGCCGGTGAATTCGACCTTGGTAGTCTGGTCAAACATGGCAAAGGAATGATGGCCAAGCGCGGCACCTGCAGTTATACAGAGCAGTGCAGCAGCAAACAATGTAGTAAATTTTTTCATTTTTTTCCTCTGGGTTTCCCGTAATATCGGCCTGCTATATGGCTGTGGGAATACAAGCGAATGAGAATAGCATGAAGCCTCTCAGCTGCAAAACGTAAAAAACGCAACAATTAGGTAAAGTGGTCTGGTAAGCTTTGACACGGTAACGGGATTAATTTGTTAGGAATAGTATCGGGATTCAGCGGCATCCTGATTCGCTGATCAGAGGGGAAAAAATGAAAATTTTTCGTATTCTTGAGTGTCTTTTTGAATGGTTTTTGCTGAGTCCACTGCTGTTTTTGCCAATGTTGGTAATGGCGCAGGATAGTGCTGAATTATATAACGCTCGTTGCGCGGCATGTCATGAGGCGCCTGCTAATGAAGCGGTTCGGGCACCGGCAAGATCGGTTCTGGCAGAGCAACCCCCGGAAACTATTTATCGTGTACTGACCCAGGGAGTCATGCGTATTCAGGCGTCTGGCCTGACCAATATGCAGATGCAGTCGCTGTCGGAATATATCAGCGGGCGCCCCATGTCTGAATTGAATCTGACCATGACCACCAATCTGTGTGCAGATAATCCGCGCATGGGAAACCCGGTCCTGGCGCCGGCCTGGAATGGCTGGGGCAGTGATCATCGTAATGCACGCGCCGCGCTGGATGCCGGTGTGAGTGCCGACAATATTCACAACTTACGCCTGAAGTGGGTGTTTGGACTGCCGGGTGAAGATCAGCCCCGGGCACAACCGGCAGTGGTCTCCGGTCGCCTGTTTGTTGGCAACAAGGCTGGAGCCATCTATTCTCTGGATGCAAAAAGCGGTTGTACTTACTGGACCTACCTGCCGCGCAATGGCGTGCGCAGTGCCTTGTCTGTCGGCCCGATCAACCTGCCTGAAGGTGGTGATGGCTATGCCGTGTTCTTTCAGGACCTGCGCGGTAATGTGTATGCGGTGAATGCGCAGAATGGAGAAGAAATCTGGGTATCCCGGGTAGAAGATCATCCCGGTGTGCGCGGTACGGGTTCGGTCACGCTGTTCGAAGGAAATCTATACGTACCGTCTGCTGGAGTAGTGGAAGAAACCAACTCCTCCGGGCCTGATTATCCCTGTTGTACTTTTCGCGGCAGTATTACCAAGCTTGATGTCAACAGCGGGCAGATACTCTGGAAAACCTACACCATGGATGAGCCTCAACCGCGCGGGCTCAGTGATACCGGTGTTCAGCTATATGGTCCATCCGGCGCGGGCATCTGGAATGCGCCGACTATTGATCCAGACCGGGGCCTGCTTTATACCGCTACCGGTAATGCCTATGGCGATCCGGCACCAATTACCTCGGATGCGGTTATTGCCATGGATCTCGAAACTGGCGAAATAGTCTGGGTGAATCAGATGACGCCGAATGATGCTTTTATCACCGGCTGCAGTCGTAACGGTGATGGTAATAGCGCCAACTGTCCCATTGAACTTGGACCGGATGTGGATTTTTCTGCCTCGCCCATCCTTACTTCAACGTCTGATGGCAGGGAATTACTTGTTATACCGCAGAAGTCCGGCATGGCCCATGCACTTGATCCGAATAATAACGGGGCACTTGCCTGGCAATATTATGTTGCCCCGGGCAGTGCTTCCGGTGGTTGGTGGGGCATGTCAGTCGCGGACGGTATGGCCTATGTTGGTGTTGGGGGGTACGGTAATCCCGACTCGGGCGGTGTTCATGGTATTGAGCTTGCCAGTGGTCAGGGGGTATGGGTTGCACCTCCCCAGGATTTACTCTGTCAGACGGGTCGTGGCTGTCGCGCAACGCAATCTGCCGCTGTCACGGCTATTCCCGGCGCCGTCTTTAGTGGTTCGGCCGACGGTGGCATGCGGGTTTACAGCGCCGAAGACGGTAAAGTATTGTGGACCTTTGATAGTAATCCGCAGTTTGAAACCATTAATGGCGTAGAAGCCCAGGGCGGATCCTTTGATGCCTCAGGACCGGTAGTCGTAGATGGAATGGTTTATATGCTGTCAGGTAACTGCTGCATTGTAGGTCGACCGGGCAATGCCCTGTTTGCGTTTGAAATCGCGCCTGAGTGAGTAGCTGATTGCGAACGGGGCGACGAGAGACGGCGAAAGATGAATTAAAAATCTGTTCGTCGTTCGTCGCGCAGACGTCGAACAAGCATATTCACCGCAATATTCAGTTCGATATGATTGAAGATGGCTTTGTTATGAGTCACCTCGAAACGGCCATTGACGATAACACTGGGTAATTTGTCTACACCGTATTCGGCCGTACGAAGCCTTGCGTTTTCTACTTGTGAATTCACTTCCCCGGAATTCCAGGCCTTTTCAAAAGCTTCGGCAGTCACATTGTTGGCAAGAAACAATTGCCTGATCTGAGGCTCGGTGCGCAGCGGATTATTGTTCTGGTGTATTGCCTTGAACGCTTCTCTGTGAATAGCGTCTAAAGCATTAACAGCAATGGCGCTGTAATAAATGCGCGCATGTAATGCCATGATGTCATTCCAGATTGCTGGCGTTCGATGTAATACCAGATCGCCCCTTACGCCTTCACCCCAGTCAGTCATGACAGGTTCCAAAGTGGCGCATTCAGGACAGCCATACCAGAAAATTTCCCGTACCTCGATTCGGTCGGCATCGGTTTGGGTTGGCACCGGATTTGCCAGCGCTTGGTAATGAACGCCTTCAATAAATTCTCTGGGCTGTGCCTGGGAATAATGAAAAACACTGCCGAGTAAAAATACCAGGACTAATTTGGGCGCGATTTTATGCTTATAGAAAAGATTCAGTTGCATGTGGTGTTTAAAACATTTCCGCAATCAAGTGACATTTTAGAGGTGCCACCTCAAAGATAAAATTGTTGCTGCTGGCAAGGCGCGTCGTTATAGAGGTGTAATGTAGCAGAATCAATTCTGCAGGCAACCGGGTTTTATTGACCGCGTGATCTGTAATTATTGCCTGAAATAGAAGTCTGGTCTGTATAAGGATAAAGCTGACAGGGTTGTGGGTCAGTTTTGCCGTTTCGCCAATCAAGCATTCTTGAGGTATCAATAGGCATTGTTATATAGTGCAGGGGCATCCGTTGCAGTATTTTTGGGCTAATGTGCAAGCAATATGCACTATTTTTCAGTGTAATAACGAGCCCGGATAAGATTATTAATTTACATTCAGTTGCAGACATACAGTATTTTTCCCGGAGGAAGATTTGGGAAGTAATGTGAACTATTTTTCAGGGGTACGCCTACTTAAAGTGGCGTTGGTCATTTGCACTTGCCTGTCATTGATTTTTTCAGTCAATGTCAGTGCTCATGCGCAACTCGCTCGTGCGGCTGAAAAAGGACAGATAGATGAAATTACGCAGTTGCTTGAACAGGGCATAGATGTGAACAGCCGTCTCAATGATGGTACGACAGCCCTGCACTGGGCTGTGCTGCGCGATCAACAGGAATCGGTTTCTCTGTTGATGGAAGCCGGTGCAGATCCCCTTGTGCTGAATCGCAATGGTATCTCGCCCCTGTTTCTGGCAGCCCAGAACGGTAATAAAAAAATAGTCAGTTGGCTGCTCAACGCAGGGGCTGATCCCGATACACTGTCCGAAAACGGTGAAACCATATTGATGACGGCAGCACATACTGGCAAATCTGAAGTCGTCAATCTGCTTTTGGCCAGCGGTGCTCTGGTTGATTACCGGGACCCTGAATTTCAGCAAACGGCATTAATGATTGCTGTTCGGGAAGGGCATGTGGATGTTATTGATATGCTCATTCGGCATGGGGCGAATGTTGATGCACGTACCCGCCTGGGACCTGTTCCCGCCTATATTCCTCCCTGCAAGGGCACCGGTTGTGGTTCGGAAGGCGTGGGTATCAACCGTAGCGGCGTTCCCCACCGTGGTGAGCGATATGATGCCAAAGGTGGAATGACTCCGCTGTTATATGCCGCCCGTGATGGCAAGTTCTATGCGGCAAGACTGCTTGTTGAAAATGGCGCTGACCTTGAACTCAGCGAGGCCAATGGGATTACCCCCTTGCTCATGGCGCTGTTAAATAATCAGCTTGATGTTGCTGAGCTGTTGCTGGATTCCGGAGCACTGGTGAATGTTGATGATTTTTATGGCCGCACGCCGCTGTTTGCCGCCGTGGATTATCGTAATCTGGACATGAACAGTGACCTGGAAGATGACCCCCAGGATAACCGTGTTAACAGAAAACCTGTTCTTGCCATGATTAAACGCTTGCTTGATGCAGGGGCCGATGTGAATGCCCGCACCAAGGAATGGCCGCCAGAAAAAAAGTGGCTCTACTCACTAAACGATGTGTCCTGGGTCGATATGACCGGGCAGACCCCGTTTATTAGAGCTTCACTGGCTGGCGATATCCCCGCCATGACTATGCTGCTGGAGTATGATGCTGATCCTCATATCACTACCTACGAAGGGACCACCGCTCTGATGGCAGCAGCTGGCGTTAACTGGACTGTTGCGCAAACCTATACTGTGTCTGAAGAAGCCTCATTGGAGGCCGTCAAGCTCAACGTCGCCCTGGGTGGGGATGTTAATGCCAGCAACTCCATGGGATTGACGGCACTGCTTGGCGCTGCCAATCGGGGCTCCAATGACATTATTCGATATCTTGCTGATGCGGGCGCAAAGCTGGATGCTCAGGACACTGTCGGTCGCAGTGCCCTGCGTTGGGCGGAAGGTGTTTTCCTTGCGGCTGTAGGCGCAGAACAAAAACCTGAAACTATAGCCCTGTTAAAGGCGCTGATGGACGAGGCCGGCATAGCCTATGAGCCCTAATATGAAAAAGGCCCGCTTGCCGGCTATTGCGCTAATGTTTTTGGGGCTGACCAATACGCTCTATGGACAGTCCGATGCCATTGACCCTGAGCATCTGCAACTGCTTGAAGACTATTGCAGTGAATGCCATAACTTTGATGATTTCGCTGGTGGTCTTGCCTTTGACTTGCTGGATACAAACGATCTGTTAAGTGATGCAGAGACCTGGGAAAAGGTGTTGCTGAAACTCAAGGCTGGCATGATGCCGCCGCTGGGAAAAGAACGACCAGGGAATCATGAAGTGCAGGCATTTGCCGCTGATATGGCCCATGCCATTGATAGTGCCTGGAGTGATAGTCCCAATACCGGTGCACCGTTGTTACATCGTATGAATCGCACTGAATACCAGAACGCCATTCGTGATCTTCTGGCCTTGCCGATAGACGCGGCCGAGATGTTTCCTGCGGACAACTCCAGCGAGGGATTCGATAATATCGCCAGTGCCTTGAGTGTCTCTCCGGCATTGATGCAGTCCTATATTTCTGCTGCGAACAAGGTCAGCCGTCTCGCTGTGGGTGATATGACAGCCAGTGCCAGAACCGATACCTATCGCGCAGACCGCCAGGATCAATCAGCACATCTGGAAGGTATTACGCTGGGCACCCGAGGAGGTGCTGCCTTTGAACATGTTTTTCCGCTAGATGCAGAATATGAATTCAGTATCAGCCGCACCGGTGCCAACGCCGCTTTCTCCCTGGACCCTGTCGGTATAGAAGATCCTGTTGAGCTGGTTATCGATGGCGAACGCGTTGCTTTATTTCCTGCGGGAGCCTCCAGTCAGATAAGACTGGGCATAAGCGCCGGGCCTCACAAAATAGAAGCGGCTTTTGTGCAAACCCAGTCACCTCGAGGCGTGGATGATCTGCATACGGTCTGGTCGAACAGTACTTCGGTGCGTGCGGTATCCATAAATGGGCCACTTAATGCCTCCGGACCTGGAGATACCCCCAGTCGTCAAGCAATTTTCAGCTGCACACCTGACAGCGTTTCAGCAGAAGAACCCTGCGCCCGGCAGATACTGGAAAACCTGGCTTACAAGGCTTATCGGCGGCCGGTGAGTGAACGCGCCATGGACACGCTGTTGGCTTTTTATCGGGATGGTCGCGAACTGCGGGATTTTGATACGGGCATTCAATATGCCCTGGCACGTATTCTTGTTGATCCGATGTTTGTTTTCCGCTTTGAAAGCGAGCCCGAAGGAATCAATGTCGGACAGAACTACGAGCTTCAGCCTTATGAACTGGCATCAAGATTGTCATTTTTTATCTGGAGCAGTATTCCTGATGAAGAATTGCTGGCATTGGCGGAGTCAGGCGCGCTTGAAGACAGCAAGGTTCAGGAGCAGCAAATACAAAGAATGCTCAGGGATCCCAAAGCGGATTCACTGGTGAAAAATTTTGCGGCCTCATGGTTGTCCCTGTCACAACTAAATAACGTGAATCCAACGGCGCAGGATTTTGATGGTAGCCTGCAAGTAGCCATGCGCCGTGAGACCGAATTGTTACTGGAATCAGTAATCCTTGAAGATCGCCCGGTGATTGAACTGCTTACTGCTGATTATAGTTTCGTAAATGAGCGGCTGGCGCGACATTACGGTATTCCCAATATTCGTGGCAGCCATTTTCGGAAAGTGAATTTGGCGGGAACCGGACGACATGGATTGTTGGGGCACAGCAGCATACTCACTATCACTTCGGCACCAAATCGCACTTCACCGGTAATTCGAGGGGCCTGGATAATGGAGAATCTGCTGGGAACGCCACCGCCACCACCACCACCGGGAGTGGAAACCAACCTCGAAGAAACTGCCACGGCTGGAGAAGCTCCGACGACCCTGCGCCAACGTCTTGAACAACACCGTATTGATCCCGCCTGTGCGTCCTGTCACAACATGATGGATCCCATTGGCTTTGCGCTGGAAAACTTTGATGCTATCGGTAAGTTCCGCGAGCAGACCAGCGGCATCCCGGTTAATACCGCAGCAACTTTCTGGGATGGTACCGATATTGATGGGCCGGAAGGGCTGTTCGATGTCCTGATGGCACGTAGCGACCTGTTTGTGGAAAATTTTATCGAAAAACTGATGACCTATGCGCTGGGCAGGAAAGTTGAGTATTACGATATGCCATCAGTGCGCGAGGTTGTGCAGCGAGCAGAAGATAGCGATTTCCGTTTTAGTGCCCTGGTGCAGGAAATCGCCTTGAGTGATGCCTTTACCCGACGTACGAAAATTGAAAGCGCGCTGGAGACTGCCGGGCGCTAGGTTTATAGTATTAGCAGTAATCTTTATCGGGAAATGTAGGAAGCTCGGCGACAATTGATTGATTCCGGAGACTCACATGTTTATTAGTAAAAAGCACCTGTCACGCCGCACCCTGTTAAGGGGCGCGGGAACTGCCATTGCTTTACCCTTGCTGGATTCCATGATTCCGGCACATACCGCACTTGCCCAGACCGCTGCCAATCCTGCTCCGCGCATGGGCTATATTTATATTCCCCATGGCGCCACGATGGCGTACTGGACACCTGAAAAAACCGGAAAAGATTTTGCCTTTACCCCGATCCTGAAACCCCTTAAAGATTACCGCAAGCTAATAACTATTATTAGCGGTCTGGCGAATGCCCCGGTTGGACCGGAAGAAGGGGAAGATAGTGGCGGTGCCCAGAATCATGAGCGTGCTGCCGCCGCCTTTCTTACTGCTGCCCATCCAGTCGCCGGTGATCGCGCTTTTGTTGGCAAATCGATTGATCAGGTGATGGCAGATGAATTGGGTCAGGACACACCATTACCATCAGTTGAACTGGCCATAGAGCCTTCCAATAACACTTGTGGCGACGTCAACTTCACCTGTTCCTATCGCTCCTCCCTGTCCTGGAAAACCCCGTCACTTGCACTACCGATGGAAAATAACCCGCAACTGGTTTTTGAAAGACTGTTTGGGGATGGCACTACTGATACTGAGCGCAGGGAAAGACGACGACAGTCGGCAAGTCTGTTGGACTCTATTCGTGAAGATGTCGCCAGCCTGAACCTCAAGCTGCCCAGCGCTGACCAGGTCAGGTTAAATGAATACCTGGAAGAGGTGCGGGAAATTGAGCGCCGTGTCGCCCTGATAGATGCCAGGTTGTCGGCGGAATCTCTCGAGGTTCCTGATGCGCCTGCTGGCATTCCCAGCGGCTTTGAAAATCATATAAATCTCATGTTTGACCTGCAGGTGCTGGCATACAAGTCTGACATTACCCGTATCTCTTCGCTGATGATGGCGGGGGAAGGCAGCAATGTGCGTTACCCACGTAGCGGCGTCAATGAAGGTTTTCATAATGCCTCGCATCATTCCAATGAACAGAAAAACAAGGACCAGTTTGCCGTCCTTAATAATTATCATATCAGTGTGCTCAAGGGTTTCTTTGACAAACTGGCGGCAACACCTGATGGCGATGGCAGCCTGCTCGACCATTCCATGATCCTGTATGGCAGCAGCATGAGTGATGCCAATGAGCACAATTTTGATCCGCTGCCAATTCTGCTGGTCGGCGGTGCCAGTGGCATGCTTGAAGGTGGCCGACACCTGAAGGTTGCAGACCATACACCGCTGGCAAATCTTTATCTGGGACTAATGGATAAGTTCGGCATACACCGGGAATCCTTTGGTAACAGCACGGGTCGACTGGAAGTCTGATCAATCACAACTAACTCAGAGTTAAATAGACAGGGTATGACCCAATGATGGCTTACTTATTGAGCAAAGCACGCTGGTTAAGCGTCCACTTTTGTTGTCTTTTTCCACTGGCTTTATCTGCTCAGACTGAGCTGCAGATGGAGCATGTCAGCGGCAATGTCTGGATGCTGAGTGGTGGCGGCTATGCCAATATCAGTGTGCTGGCAGGGGATGGACGCGCCCTCATGGTAGACAGTAAACGTCCGGAACTGGCTGATGCTATTCGTGGCATGGTTTGGGAAATTTCCGGTGGCGAGGTCGAGTATCTGATCAATGGGCATGTACATCCTGATCACACCGATGGCAATGCAGGTTTTGGCGAGAGTGGCGCTGTCATCATCGCCCATGAAGAAGTGCGTCGCGTGCTCATGGCGGGGCAACGTGGCGGACCGCCAGCCCCGGAAGCTGCCTGGCCGGATATTGTGCTGTCAGATGGATCCAGCATGACACTCTACTTTGATGAAGAAACGGTAACGATTATTCATGCGCAACCGGCCCATTCCCTCGGCAATCTCATGGTTCATTATCAGCAGTCCAATGTCATTCACCTGGGTGATCTTTATAGTCCGGAACGCTACCCGGTGCTTGCCGGTGGATCTATTGAGGGTTTTGTCGAGGGCAATGAAATGGCGCTGGCACTTGCTGATAACAATACGCGGTTTATTGCCGGCAATGGCATAGTGACCGGTCGCGCAGATGTTCAGGCCTATATTGATATGGTCAAGGTTGTGAGGGACCGGGTAAGCCAAATGATTTCCCGGGATATGGATCTGGATGCTGTGCTTGCGGCCAGTCCTACTGCAGAGTTTGACGCCACCTGGGGTGATCCGGGACGCTTCCTGCCAGGTCTTTACCGCGAATTAGCCGGGCAATAGAGCCTTAACAGAGAGCCTTCAGCGCCTAATAAAGAGCCTTCAGCGCCTATATAAAAAGCCTTCAGCGGTTGCCCGTTCTTACCGTCCGTTGTTTTTCCAGATTCCATTCTCTTTCCTTGAGACTGGCGCGTTTGTCGTGATCCTGTTTGCCCTTGGCCAGAACAATCTCACATTTCACCAAATGATTTTTCCAGTACATCTTGGTGCACACGCAGGTATTACCTTTTTGCTGAATCGCGGCAAAAATCCTGGCCAGCTCTTTAGCATGTAATAGCAATTTTCGGGTACGTGTGGGATCGGCAACAATATGGCTGCTGGCGGTGTCCAGAGGGTTTATCTGGGCACCCAGCAAGTAGGCTTCGCCATTCTTTATGATGACGTGACTATCCACCAACTGGACTTTCTTCTCGCGCAGGCTTTTGACCTCCCAACCGAGAAGCGCAATGCCAGCCTCGTAACTGTCACCCAGAAAATAGTCATGTCTGGCTTTCTTGTTAACGACAATGGTGTTGTCAGAAGTTTTATTTTTTTTTGCTTTGGCCATGGGGCGCCATTATAGGCGCCATAACCTGCTCTGCCTATCAGAGTCTTTGCTGAATTCTGGTACACTTCTTTTCGAATAACTAAGTGGTTTCAAAACAGGGGGTATTGATGTCGGTTTTGAGAGGTCAGTTCAGTTCAAAACTGGGTTTCATCCTGGCGTCTGCAGGTTCTGCCGTTGGTATCGGGAACCTGGTCGGGTTTCCGGTGATGGCGTCAAAGAATGGTGGTGGCGCGTTTCTGTTGATCTACATCCTGTTTATTGCCTTCGTTTGTTTTCCCGTTATGCTCGCAGAAATTGCCATGGGACGTGCCTCCCAGAAAAGCCCTGTGGGTGCTTTCTATGCGCTTTCCGACAGCAGTAAACCCTGGCGCATGGTTGGCGGGCTTGGTCTTATCACGCCTTTCTTTATTGGCGTGTTCTATATTGTGATTACAGTATGGATACTGATCTATATGCTGCAGTCTGCCATTGGCAATCTGTCCATGCTGGCCGACCCGGATACTTTCGGTAAGACTGTCGGTTCGCCGGTTATGTTTGCCTATCTCGCTCCCCTTTTAGTGGCATTGTTTTATATTCTGGCACGCGGGGTTAATGATGGTATTGAGCGCGCGGCAAAAATAATAATGCCGACTTTAATTATCATGATGATTTTGCTCATCGGTTTCGTTCTTACCCTGGATAATGCTACTGCGGGATTGGTGTTTTACCTGATTCCGGATTTCTCGAAAATTGATAGTGGCGTTATAAATTCTGCGCTCAATCATGGCTTTTTCTCGCTGTCACTGGGAATGGGTATTTTGATTACCTATGGCTCCTACCTTAGTAAAAAAGAAAAAATGGTCAGCTCGACGCGGCTGGTGGCAATTGCCGATACCGGCGTAGCTTTTTTTGCCGGTTTGCTGGTTATTCCCGCGGTATTTGCCATTGATCCTGCTGTGAACGCGGATGAGCTGTCCGACAGCAGTATCAGTTTGATGTTCAGTTATCTGCCCCAGGTGTTTTTATCGCTACAGGATTTTGTTGGTTACTTTGGTGCCAGCGTGGTCTCCACCATGTTTTTTACTCTGGTGTTTTTTGCCGCACTAACCTCTCTGGTTTCGATTACGGAAATTCCAATTGCCTATCTGATGGATGAAAAAGATAAATCCAGACGTGAGGCGTGTGTCATTATTGCCGGGTTAATGAGCATCTTTATTGTGATCACCACGGTGTCTTTTGGCATGAGTGATTTTTTCACCAGCTTTCTCAACTATGGCGGTCTCAACAAATCATTTTTTGACCTGATCTACGATGTCTTCTACGAAACCATTCTGCCGCTAATGGGGTTTATGGTTTGTTTATTTGTTTGTTACCGCTGGAAAAAGTATCGTTTACATGAAGAGGTGTCTCTCGAAGATGGTGCTTATACCAATTCCTTGCTGGAAAAATATATTGGTATTTCTCTGGGAACATTTATTCCGGTAATCCTGCTTGCTGTGTTTGCCAATAATGTTTCCCGTATATATTTTGCTCATAATCTGTTTGGTTTCTGACAAACACAGTCTCTGATGTCACTT
>JAURCS010000044.1 GCA_030828385.1 Gammaproteobacteria bacterium | reverse complement strand
AGTGGGACCAAACTCCCATGTCACTCTGTCCTTGACTCCCTTTTCTGAATCTTCGAAATACAGCACGCTGGATTGATCCTTGTAATCATGATCATCAATGCAAAATGCGATATGGTTTTTCGAAATATTGGAAAAAAGAATGGTGGAACGACCGCAGCCGGTTTCCGCCGTATTCTCCATGGAGTCTGGCAGTACGGCTTCCAGTTGCTTGAGGATGTGGTAGGGAAAGCTACCATGGGCATGCACGGCACGTTCTTTTTCCTTTTTTTCCAGGGCGTCAATAATTGGGCTATTCATTGTTTCAGTTGTCATAAAAACAGGTTTTCAGGAGTCGTAAGTTCAGCGCGTTATTCTAACGGGGATTTGTCTGAAAGATTGGAAAAATCCGGCAAATTCGTCGATAAAGTTCTACAGCCATTTTCTGGTTTTGAAGTATATGATGATACCAGCCACGATCACTATCATACTGCCAGCCACAAGATTAAAGGCGGTGGGGGTTTCAATACCCGGTAATCCCGCCACGTTCATGCCAAACAGTCCTGTTACAAAAGAAATAGGCAGAAAGATTGCGGCAACAATAGACAATACATACATACGCGCGTTCTGTTCCTGGGCAATCCTGTTCATCAGTTCTTCCTGCAGGACCAGGCAACGTTCACGCACCAGATCCAGATCTTCCACGTAACGCACGATGCGGTCAGCCTGCTCATGCAGATCATAAACCTGCTCCTCATTCAGGAAGCCTTTGCTTTGCCGGTAAAAAGAATCCAGTGCATCGCGCTGCGGGGCCAGATAACGTCTCACCTGGGCTGACTGTCTGCGTAAAGAGGACACTGCAATGCGCACTTCATTGGAATTGGAGGTTTCTATGGAGTCTTCAAAAACGCCGACTTTTTCTTCGATGGCATCGACATATTCAGAGATGCGGTCGGCCAGTCTTTCCACGATGGTAATGAATAAATCCTGAATATTTTGTGGACCTCTACCGTCTTCCAGTTCTTTACGCAGATCCTGAATGGAAAATACCCGGCGTTGTCTGACCGTGATGAGACGATTTTCTTCCAGCCATATTCGCAAAGACACCATGTCATCGGGATCATCACCCGGATTGAGGTTGACCGCGCGTAGAAAAATGAGAAAGCCTTCTTTTTCAACAATAGTGCGTGGGCGTGTATTTTGACGCACCAGACTATCAATGACATTTTCCGGCAGTTCGAGGGACTTGAGTATGGACGCACAATCTTTTTCAGAGTAATCCAGATGTAACCAGGTGGGTTGATCGGTTCTGGCGAATTTCTGTGTGGCTGCCCCGGAGCCTTGACCATCCAGGGCAATACCATGAACAAAGCATTTGGCGAAAGTTATCTGATTACTCATGGCATTGTGTTTCTGAAATTAGTTCAAGTCTGAAGGGTAGATAGTCTTGAGGGTTTAGTCAAAAGAGGGGTTGGCTAAAAATGTTTTCAGACAATTAATATACAGACCCGGTTCTGTAGCCTGCACTTTTTGTCGTAATGTTTCCAGAGAGTCCTGTGGCGTAACTTCCACCCTGGATTGTCCGATGACAGGGCCTTCATCATAATTCTCATCGACGATATGAACGCTTGCGCCTGATTCGCTTTCTCGAGCCTTGAGTACCGCCGCATGCACCCGGTCGCCATACATACCGCTGCCACCATGGGCGGGTAATAGTGCGGGATGAATGTTCAGGATGCGGCCAGCATAGCCGGCAAGCGTATCCGGGCCAATTTTTTTCATATAACCGGAGCACACCACAATGTCAGTATTGGCCTGCTTTAAAGTATGCACAATAGCGCTGTCAGCTGCGCCTGGCTGCGGGTGAGTAAGGGAGGAAATATGAAATACCGGAATATGATTGTCCACACACCACTGGTGAATCGCGGAGTCCTGATTATTGGTAATCACGATACCCGCTTCGGCATTCAGTTCACCATCAGCGATGGCTTTCATAATAGCCCGGGCTGAGGAGCCGCCATGGGAGGCAAGGAAACTAATTTTCATAGGCTGTTTTTTTTCTCCGCTTGATCAGACCGGTAGTCAGGGCTATGCCGGCCAGAATAAGCACGGCACCGCTACTCATTTTAAGGGTGATTGTCTCGGACAGGAATAAATATCCCCAAAACATACCAAATACCGGAATCATATAGGTCAGGATCACGGTACGTGCGACACCGATATTTTCCAGCAGGTAGAAATACAGAATGAATGCCAGGCTGGTACACATCAGTCCCAGGATCACTGCATTGGTCCAGCCCTGTGTGCTGATTGAGTGCTCAGGCCAAAGGAAGATCGCCGGTGGGATCAGAAATAAAGCAGCAAATACCTGGCAACCCGCTGATTGGGCAATGGGGGGAACATGAGGCACAAACTTGCGCGAGTAATTGCCGGTAAGACCGTAAAAAAAAGCTGCCCCCAGGCCGGCAAGAACCGGAAGCAGGATTACCTCTGAGCTTATAGATTGAGTATCGGTAATCATCACCAGTACACCAATAAAGCTCAGCCCAATCCCCATGACTGCGGGAACGGATAAATATTCTTTCAGCCAGACCCAGGCAATACCGGCGCTTAAAATCGGCGTCAGTGAATTGAGAATGGATGCAAAACCTGCGGTGGAAAACTGGGTGCTGATGGTGATGAGGGTAAAGGGCAGTGCCGTACTGATCAGTCCCAGCACAACAAAATGTTTCAGATTGCTAATGAAGGGTTGCCACTGTCCGGCCCAGAGCATTATTGGTACAAGAGTAAAAGCTGCAATCAGGGACCTGACGGCGCTAAGGGGAATGGCGCCAAATTCATTAACGGAAATTCGAGCAAACAGGAAGGAGGATCCCCAGATAGCGGCAAGAATCACCATGATAACTAAAAATCTGATTTTCAATGACTTGACTGCCTAACGGTAAATGGCTTGGGAACCGTGTTTAATTTCCAGTGCCTGCCTGGTGGATCGGGTCAGACTTTTCACCACGAGTGTATAGGAATTGTCGATCATGCGCTCTATTTCACCCTGCGGTAAATTGCCATCAAGATGCACGATATTCCAGTGCTTTTTGTTCATGTGATAACCCGGTTTTACCTCGCTAAAAAGGTCGCGCAGCATCAGCGCTTCTTCGGGGTCGCACTTCAGATTGCTATAGGCATTGCCCTCGGTCATCGACAGGGTGGCAAACATTTTATGGTGAATCTTGAATACCGCCGGATCAGGCCCGAAAGGATAGTCCATTGTGGCCTCCGGTTTAGCGAGCAAGTAGTCTTTGGCTTGCTGATAATTCAAGGGCTGCTTAACTCCGCAAAATTCTGAATATGGCTAATCATAACTGCGTGAACTGATGATTCGAAATGAAAACTGTTAAAAAAATAGCTATTAGCGGCTATTCAGGCCTAAGCAGGCCGAGAGTCTCTTGTCGTTCCATGTTAAAATCCTTGTCTAACTAACAATAATCTGGAAAAAAAGTATGTCTGAAGAATTTACAACGATTGATGAAAAAGCCAGTTATGGTATTGGCCGGCAGGTAGGTGAACAACTGGCGAGCCAGCCATTTGATGGGATGTCCCCGAAAGCCGTAATTGCCGGTATAGCAGACGTACTGGAAGGAAACCCTACCCGTGTCAGCGAAAATGAAATCAAGGCAGCTATTGATGACCTTAACAAGCGCCTGATGAAGCAGCAAAACCAGGCGGCGGGCATGCAGGCAGAGGAAGGCGAGCAGTTCCTCAAGGATAACAGCGATCGTGATGAAATCACCGTGACTGGCAGCGGACTGCAATATGAAGTTATCGAATCCGGCGACGGCGAGTCGCCTACCGCAGATTCCACAGTCAAGGTTCATTATCATGGCACCCTGATTGACGGCACTGTATTTGACAGCTCGGTTAACCGTGGTGAGCCTATCGAATTTAATGTCGGTGGCGTTATTCCCGGCTGGACCGAAGCACTGCAACTGATGAAAGTCGGCGACAAGTGGAAACTGTATATCCCCTACCAGCTTGCCTATGGTGCGAATGGTGCCGGTGGCGTAATTGGTCCCTATCAGGCACTGATTTTTGAAGTTGAATTGCTGGGCATTAGCTAGGAGACCTTCAGGCGGTGGCGTTAGTTCTTCCCTTTACCGGTGTGCGACCACCGCCGCAACTGGCTGCAAAAGTGGCGGCGCCACCCTATGATGTGATCAGCAGTGATGAGGCGAGGGAACTGGCGCGGGGTAACCCTCACTGTTTTTTGCATATCAGCAAACCCGAGATTGATTTTAGCTCCGATGTTGATCCTCACAGTGACAGGGTTTATCAGCAGGGCAGAGATAATCTTGAGCGCTTTCTCAATGAAGGCATATTGTACAAAGATGACAGCGCCAGTTTTTATATCTACCGGCAAACTCTTAACAACGGATCGGGTAAGCATAGCCAGACTGGCATTGTTGGCCTGGTCAGTGTTGATGATTATGAAAGCGATGTGATCAGGAAGCATGAACAAACGCGACCTGAAAAAGAAGATGATCGTGCCAGGCATATGCAGGCCTTGAATGCGCAGACTGGCCCGGTATTTTTAACCTACAAGGCAGAAGAATCACTGGCAGACCTAATGGCCCAGGGCAGCCAGGATGCGCCGGTCTATGATTTTCTCAGTGACGGTGTCCAGCATCAGCTCTGGACACTAACGGATTCCGCGCTTATTGAAAAGATCAGTGCCGGTTTCAACAAAATAGACACTCTTTATGTGGCCGATGGCCATCATCGCTCCGCCGCCGCTGCGCGTTATCGCGCTATTCGACGTGCAGATAATCCCCGTCATCAGGGCACAGAAGCATATAACTATTTTATGGGGGTGATGTTTCCCCATGACCAGTTACATGTGCTCGGGTATCACCGGGTGGTGCGGGATTTGGGGCAATATAATCCGGCAACATTTCTCACGGCACTGGAAAGCGCTTTCACTATTCGCCGGTCTGATAGCCAGGCAATGCCGGAACAGCCCGGGCAGTTTGGTCTATACCTGGCGCAGCAGTGGTATCTGCTGAGCTGCAAGACGCAGCAGGATCAGTCATCAGATCCGGTAGCCAGGCTTGATGTGTCGATTCTTCAGAGCAGCGTTCTTTCTCCCTTGCTCGGAATTGATGATCCCCGAAAGGATGCCCGCATTGATTTTATTGGCGGTATAAGGGGTGCACAGGCACTGGAAAAGGCGGTGGATGGTGGTGCGTTTAGTGCGGCGTTTGCCTGTTACCCGGTCACTGTGAGTGCGCTTATGGATGTGGCCGGTGCGGGTAAAATGATGCCACCGAAATCAACCTGGTTTGAACCAAAACTGAAGTCAGGGCTGGTCATCCATACTCTGGGTTAATATTAACAGGTAGCACACAGTGACTGATCAACAGACCAGTATGTTTGAAGATAAAGGCGCGTCACTTTTTGATGCGCTGCTACCGATTGCTTTTTTGATTATTGGTCTGTTTCTTTCTGTCCGTTTCTTTGGCGAGGATTCTTCCTATGGGCCCAATCAGATAATCCTGTTGTTCTCCGGTTGCCTGGCCTTGATCGTGGGTTTGAAGAATGGCCAGCGCTGGTCTGATATGGAGACGGGCGTCTATGGTGGCATGACTGTTGTTTTTGCTCCCAGTTTTATTCTGCTGGCAGTAGGCATCATGATCGCCACCTGGATAGCTGGCGGTGTGGTGCCGACGATGATCTATTTCGGTCTGCGATTGTTAAGTCCGGATATATTTTATGCTGCCGCCTGCCTGGTCTGCGCGATCGTCTCCCTGAGTATAGGCAGTTCCTGGACCACGGCAGCCAGTGTTGGTGTGGCCATGATCGGTACCGCGGCAGGTCTGGGCTTGTCATCGGCAATCTGTGCCGGCGCTATTATTTCCGGCGCCTACTTCGGCGATAAAATGTCACCACTTTCAGACACCACCAATCTGGCACCGGCGGTGGCAGGGGTGGATCTGTTTACCCATATCCGTCACATGACCTGGACCTCCATTCCTGCCCTGGCAATAGCTCTTTTACTGTTTACCATTCTGGGTTTACTGGCAGAACCCTCAACAGACCGGAATGACCTGGAAAACATGATGGCGGTGCTGGATGCCAATTTCACTATTGCCTGGTATATCCTGCTACCGCTGGTACTGTTATTTATTCTGGCCTGGAAAAAAGTACCCGCGATGCCAGCTATTTTGATAGCCGCATTGACCGGAATTTTGTTCGCCTGGATTTTCCAGACACCAGCTGTCAGTACTGATGCCAGCGCCAGCACAGGCTCTCGTCTGCAAGAGATCTGGACCCTGATGTTTGCCGGCTACGAGGCTGGGACGGGAGATGCGGTACTGGATGATCTGCTCAGTGGTGGTGGCGCGGCGAATATGTTGAACACGATCTGGCTGATGTTGTGTGCCATCTTTTTTGGCGGTGCCATGGAGCAGACTGGCCTGCTGGTGAAACTGATTCGGGAAATCATGAAGTGGGCCACCACCTCGGCAACTATTATTGCCTCTGCGGTCTTTACCTGTATCGGCGCCAATATCATTACCGCAGATCAATACATGGCGATAGTTATTCCCGGCAGAATGTATAAGGTGGCTTTTCGTCATCACAATATGGCGCCGGTTAACCTGAGCCGGGTAATTGAAGATGCCGGTACCGTTACCTCGCCGCTGGTGCCCTGGAATACCTGCGGCGCTTACATGGCGGCTTCGCTGGGCGTACCCACCATGGTTTATCTGCCATTTTGTTTTTTCAATTTACTGATGCCGTTAATAGCAATATTGTATGGCGTTATTCATTTTAAAATTTTACCGTTGGATGAAAACCTGGTTGCAGAATAAGTAGGGAATAAAAAGAAAATAAATAGAATAAAAATTGAAAAAAAGTAGAAAAAAGAATGAAATTTATTGCAAGAGCTTAGGGATAAAAGCAGGAATGACAAAAAAATTTACCAGTTGGGTAAGAACGAGCGGGCAGCCTGATTCCAGAAACAAAGGGAAATAAAATATGAGTGAAGAAATAGATGAATCAAGCGATGAAAAGTTACCGGCTGTAGAACTGCCAAAAGCTGAATGGGATTCAGCCATGCTCAATCTGGCCCAGAGCCAGTTTCTGGGTGCTGCCCAGAAAATGGGCCTGGATGAAAATATCAGGGACCGCCTGTTATTTCCCCAGCGCACCATGATTGTCAGTTTCCCCTGTCGTATGGATGAATACTCAGAAGTGGAAACGGTATTTGGTTACCGTGTTCAGCATGTACTCACCATGGGGCCAACCAAAGGCGGCATCCGTTACCATGAAGATGTAAATCTCGGAGAAGTGGCGGCGCTGGCCATGTGGATGACCTGGAAATGTGCCCTTATGCATTTGCCTTTTGGCGGTGCCAAAGGTGGAGTAAGAGTCGACCCGCGACTGATGAGCCGTCCGGAACTGCAGCGCCTGACCAGGCGTTACACCATGGAAATCAGCAGCATGATTGGCCCGGACAAGGATATTCCTGCACCGGACATGGGCACTAATGCCCAGACCATGGCCTGGATCATGGATACCTATAGTCAGCAACATGGTTATGCCATTCCCGAAGTGGTTACCGGCAAACCCGTGGTATTGGGTGGATCCCAGGGCAGGGAAGAGGCAACTGGCAGGGGGCTGGTCTACCTGATCAGGGAATCCGCAGAACATCTGGGCTTTGAGTTGAATAAGGCAACGGCGGTTATTCAGGGATATGGGAATGTAGGGCGACATGCTGCCCACTTTCTTCAGGAACTCGGTGTCAGCATAATTGGCATCAGCGATGTCAGCTGTGGTCTTCATAATAATAATGGATTAAATCTGCAAAACGTCGATGACTGGCTCGAACAAAACGGCACGCTGCAGGGTTACATAGAGGCCGATGAAATCAATAACCAGGAATTGCTGGAACTGGAATGTGACATTCTGGCACCCTGTGCTTTGCAGAATCAAATTACCGAAACCAATGCGCCTTATATCAAGTGCAAAATATTAGCTGAAGGCGCAAATGGGCCCACCAGTCTGGAAGCCGATGGCATGCTGACAGAGCGCGGTATTTTCGTCTTGCCGGATGTTCTGGGTAATGCCGGTGGCGTTACTGTGTCCTATTTTGAATGGGTGCAAAACACCCAGGAATTTTCCTGGACCCTGGAAGAAGTCAATGACCGTCTGCACAAGATACTGGTGAATGCATTCCATCGTACTTTGGTGCGCAGCCAGCGCGATGGAATTGATATGCGCACCGCGGCCTTGATAGAGGGGATAACCAGAGTAGCTGAAGCGAAATTACTGAGAGGGGTTTTTCCCTGATAAGGGGTTTAAATTATTCAACCATAAAAAAAGGAAGCCTCTGCTTCCTTTTTTTCTTAAGATAGACTAACTACAGGGAAGTGGCATGTGCCTCCGTGCTGCTGGTAAAGCCCTGTTCAATCCACTTTTCCCAGCGACTGATATTTTCCGGATCGCGCGCACCGCAACCACCATCGGTGGGTTTTAAATAGGTACCATCTTCGATTTTAATCCAGCACAAGGCGCCACCTGGACGTCCACCTGTTAGCGGGCTGAACATGACGGTGACTTCGTCACCGGGTTTGAAAGATCGGCCTGTAATGCCATTACGAACCAGAGAGGGAGGGGCGCCACCTTCAAAGCCCCATTCCACGACCTCGCCATTATCGCCAACCACATTCACGTAAAGCCAGGCATGAGGATTATTGAAGGCCCAGCGTGCGACTTTGCCCTGCACAATCATTTCGATGTCCTGGTCGAACATGCTGAAGGAGTGGTGCGCCAGCGCCGCGCCAGAGGCAAGAGACAAGAGGCAAGAGGCAAGCAACACCAGTTTCAGGTTAAGTATTTTCATATGAGTCCCCTTTTGGAAATTTCTTGAAATATTTTTCTTGACTGAAATTTTAAAATTTTCATAATCATTCTTGTCTCTTGTCTCTTGTCTCTTGTCTCTTGTCTCTTCTTTTTATTGTGCGTTCAGCACTGGATCAGAAAGAGGGTCAGGCGTCTGTCCGGGGAGTTCCGGAAACAGGGTTGCGCCGCGCGGATCCTTGTAGCCTGGCTCGCCGGGCAGATAAAAGTCGGTAAAGCCATTTTCATCAAGATACGAGTTACTGCTTTGCTCGCATTCCCAGTGCTGGATGCGATAGCCAATTTCATCCAGATCAGTAGCCTGACGGAAAGCGTAGACAAAATTAAGAGGTTTGACGAAGGCATGTTCGTCATACATGGTGACCTGAACCACCAGTCTTGGAAAGTCATCGAATTCCTTGAATTCCCAGGTTTCGACCAGTTCCAGCTGGTTGCTGGTCATGGGTGACCAGCGCGTGAAATCTGCCGGTCTCAGGTACTTGGTGTGGATAATTAGTTTGTTGCCATCCCAGAACCCCACGCTGTCGCCAAACCAGGAATGCCCCCCGTTCATCTCGGCCAGGTTAGTGTGTTCCTTGCTGATATAGACACGACGGATGCTGTTGGCAAAATCATTGATCAACCAGGATTGATCCGGCGTATTGATAAATTCATGGTTGTAGGGCTCCAGCAACCAGCGTGGCATGCCGGTAGGCTCGCAGTGAGTCAGGCGATCATAGCGAACCTGACCTTCTTCCTGCTGCTGCCGCCAGCGCTCCTTGTAGGCCGCTTCATAAGCCGGGGTTAGTACGCCTTCTCTTACCGTGCCACCGCGAAGTCCACCATCTATGAAGGCATCCATACTATTATTACCGGAGGTATACCAAAGACCGTCCCAGCGTGGCAGGGTCTCCCAGTTGTGCTGCGTACCGCCATTGGCCTTGTTCAGCAGGTACTGGTAATGCTCATCGGAGCTGGCAAATTCCCTGTCCGGAGGGATGGTTTCAAGCACCTGACCGGTAAAACCATTGATTTGGGCATTGGCAGTCGAGACCAACAATAGCAGGCAAGAGATGGTAATGGAGCAGGTAAAAAATGACGGGCGCAAATAGCTGGTCAACACGATAATTCCCCCAAGAATAGTACTTATTTTTCTTATGGTCTTTTCCCTAGGCGATCAAGAGTAAACAGGTTGGAAGATTCTGTCTAGTCCCCAATAGTTAACCCTTTTCACTTGATGAAGTCACTGCTATGGTATTTCCCATGAGTAAGAAAATATCATTTTTAATACTGATGCTGGCCCTGTGGAGCCCCCTTTTAAGGGCCGAGGAGCTCACTATTGCTGTGGCCTCCAACTTTACCAGGGCTATGGATGCGCTGATCACTGATTTTGAGGCAGGCAGCGGGCACAAGGTGAGTGTGTCATATGGCTCTTCCGGCAGGCTATATGCACAAATAATCAATGGCGCGCCCTTTGAGCTTTTTTTTTCCGCAGATCAGGCCAAACCCGAAGCGCTGGAGCAGGCTGGGCACAGTATCCCGGATACTCGTTTTACCTATGCCACGGGAGGGCTGGTGTTATGGTCTGCTACTCCGGGCATAGCTTTAACGCAAGGGGAGAGACTGAGAACTCAAGCAATCAGTCGACTGGCCATTGCCAATCCACGCCTGGCGCCTTATGGCATCGCGGCCATGCAAGTGCTGCAGGCCCTTGGTCTGGGGGAAGAGTACAGTAACAAGCTGGTGATGGGTGAGAACATCAATCAGGCTTTTCAGTTTGTGAATACCGGCAATGCCCAGGTAGGGTTTGTGGCACTGGCGCAGGTATCTGAAAACGGTATTATTCAGAGGGGCAGTGGCTGGATAATACCCGACAATCTTTATGCGCCGATTCGACAGGATGTTGTGCTTTTAAAGAAAGGGGCTGGGAATCAGGCGGCCTTGGAATTTCTGGAATTTATTGCAAGTGATGAGGCAAAAGCGCTCATAAAGAGTTACGGTTATAGCACTGACTAAATGGGAAAATCGGGTATAATGCTGCGGCTTAATCAAGTCAATTTTCAAAGTAGGGGCATTAGCTCAGTTGGTAGAGCACCGGACTCTTAATCCGATGGTCGTTGGTTCGAACCCAACATGCCCCACCAAATTGAATTACCATTTCTCCTAACCGAGGCTCTGCTTTCGGCCAATAGCGGACCCATTCACACATAAACACTTCGAATTCGCATGTCGAGCCAAATTCAGTTGGTCCAAAGGCCACTGGTTAATGAGTTGCCCAATAAAAAACTGGAAGGCATTCACGGTTTTTTCTGCATCTTAATTTTGATTTTAAAATCTTGCCGTCAAGGCAAAGCGGGCATTGATGGGCCTGCCAACCGAGATATTATTGTTGCTGTGTGCGTCTGGGAAATAGTCCTCATCCAGCAGGTTCTCGATATTTAATTGCATCCTGACCTGGTCAGACATGTCATAAAAAATACCCGCATCCACGCGTGTGTAAGCGGGAACTTCTACGGAGTTGTCTTCCTGAATGAAGAAGCTGTCCTGGTAAGTGGCACCCAGTCCTATGCTTAAACTCTGATTGATCTCAAAATTATTCCAGATGGAGAACATGTTTTCCGGGGTCTGGCGGGTTCTGTTGCCGTCGTTACCACTACCATCAGCACGCTGAACTTCGCCATCCAGGTAGGAGTAGCTGGTGTTGATGGACCATCCGTCCATCAGCACGCCGCTTAACTGGAGTTCAAAACCTGAAGTTACTGAGCCTTCGACTAGAATGACCTGCCCCGGGTCTTCGGGATCAACCGAGGTATAACTCTCGCGATCCAGGGTAAAAAAGGCGGCGGTTAAACTGAAATCAGGCTTGATGTCCCACTTCAGTCCAGCTTCGGTATTTTCAAAAAATTGTGGGCGGGTACTTTCCGAGTCCAAGTTCAGGGTCAGGAACTGATCGCCGGAGCGGGGTAGGAAAGTCTCACTGTAACTGGCGTAGAAAGACAGGTTTTCCATGGGCTTGAAGATAGCGCCAAGTCTTGGGGTGATTTCATTATCGCGGCGGTTAAAATTACCATCGATGGCATCGCTATCATTGGCTTCCATGATGTCAAAGATATTGATGTTGAACTCATCATAACGAAAACCGACAACCAATTTGAATTGTTTAGTGAGGTCGAACTGGTCCTGGATATAGACGGACAGGAAATCAACATCCGAACTGCGATCACGCACCAGGTTGCTGAAAGCAAAAGCAGGGACAAGCAGCGGATCAGTAAAAGGGATGAAAAGCTCGTCGCTGTTATTATCAGTAAACACATTGTCGTCCCGATTGTTGTCCGTCTTCTGATTACCATACTCAACACCCACCAGTAGGGTGTGATCGATCAACCCTGTCGCAAATTCACCAATAAGATTGGCCTGGATAATGGCATTCTCGCGCTGCGTGTCATCACGATAGCCGTCCAGTTCCACCTCGGGAAAGGTGCCGCTCATCAAGGTCACTGCCTCATTGGCGTACAGATTCTGGTACATCTTGTCATAGTCAGCGAACATCGCTGTCACATTACCGCGAAGTCCGTTGCTAAATTCATGATCAATGCGTCCTCTGAGGATGTTGGCCTCAAGCGTCGTATAGTTGGCATCAGCCGAACCAAAGAAAGTCTCTTCAAAGCCTTCCAGGGGCACTTTAGGTCCACTGGCAACGGTCACGGACGGCACACCGCGGTCCACTACCCGGTTATCATTAACATACTCGTAAGAAAAAACCCCAGTGGTTTCAGGACTGAAGCTGATTTTCATGGTGGGGTTTATGGCGTAACTCTCACCATCATAGAAATCCCTGTGGTTTTCATGTGTCTGGTAATAGGCGTTTATTCTGAATGCCATATTGTCACCGACATCAAAATTGGTATCGCCCTGAACGGAATAGGCACCAAAGGTGTCAACGGCAGAATTGAGTGAGGAAAAGGTTTCGCCTATCAAGGCCTGTTTGGAGACGCGGTTGATCATACCGCCACCGCCACCACGACCAAACAGCAGGGCATTGGAGCCGCGCAGGACTTCAACCTGCTCCACGTTGTAGAGCGGGCGGTAATATTGCAGATCATCCCGCAAGCCGTCGATGAAGAAATCCGCTGTTGACTGAATACCGCGCACAATAATGGCGTCGCGGTGTCCTTCACCCTGGCTGATGGACAGCCCGGGGGTGTAGCGTAAAACATCACCGACACTCCTAAAAGCCTGCTCTTCAATCTGACGACTGCTGATAATGGAAAGACTTTGCGGTACGTCAATAATGGGAGTCGGTGTTTTTACCGCATTCATTTTGTCGATGGACAGGTATCTGCCATCAATAATGATTTCCTCGATCTGGCCGTCAGGGCTTTGGGCGGACACTGCGCAACTTGCCGTTATAGCCAGACAAATCAGTGATGATGAGGTGGCGAATTTACCGATGTTCATGCTTTTTCTCCGTTTTATCTATCGGCGGGTTATTTATTGGTAATAATAATGAGAATGATTCTCAATAGCAACAATTAAGTGGTAGAAGGAGAATAAATTTTGATTAAGAGGAAAAGGAGAGGCGAAGTTCAGCTGTTCAATACCAGAAGATGTTATTTCATCAATAAAAACGGCTGTTTAAGTGACTGTTTTTTTAATGGCAGAGAGTTGATGCAGCTTCTTATCCGAAGCCATTAAAAATTTTCTAAAGGATTATTCCAAACAGAGCGATTACGTTTCAAACCCTTGCGAAAATAGCACTGGAGATTGCGCTGGACGCCTAAGCTACTTCCTCAGTGGTAGGGGCAGAATTTCCGGCATGTATACTTCCCCACAGGACAAAGCCAGCAGTTAGTATAAGGGCGCTCCAGGTAGTGACACTATTTAAAGTGTCACCCAGACTGAAGTAGTCCAGTCGGATGCCAAAATATACAAGGATGAGTGCCAGCGGAGCCAGCAGAAATGCAGGAGAGAATCCCATATCGCGTATTCTTCCCGTTAGCAGGGTAAATAGGGGATACATGAGAAATAACAGGCAATAATCTGCGGTGCCGCCGCCCACTAAATAATCATAGAAAACGATGGCAGCAATCACAGGAATTATCGCCGGAATAAACTGTGCTTTTGCTGCACTATTTTTCAGGTTGACAAACAGATCGTCAAAATTGGTACGTGTGTTTACTTCCTCGCCTATGGCAAGTGCATGTCGCTGCAGTGTACCCTGGTAGTAGGAAAGGTAAGCCAGCATCAATAAACCATTGAGTGCAAAAACGGCGAGCGCCATTATGATATTTATTGGTTGCTGATCCAGTATCAGTGCCCAATATAGGGCACAGGTGCTGATGGGCATCAGCGTACATAGCGCTACGGGGACCATAATGCCAGCCAGGATTAATGCGCCTGTCAGTAATTGTATTGCCATGGCAACATCCAGCAGGCGTGAGTTAACCAGAGAAGTCATCAGTTGTAATGCCAATGGTTCATTACCCATTGGTATGGACCAGAAAGAGAAGAATAAATAGTTGGCGCCATTGAGTAGCATCCAGGCACCGAGCAGGAGACGGCCGCCAAGCACCAGCAGTTTTCTTTCTCCTACCGTTGCGCGCAAGGTGAACNTGGAGCTATAGCTTTTGTAATAGGCCAGGCAGAGTAAGGAATTGCAAAGTAAAACTGAATAACCAAATATAGCGGCTCGTGAGCCCCAGCCTTCCAGTGGGGCATCCCAATAGAAAACGCAGAATGATACTGGCAGGCAAATCAGCAGTGAAAGAGAGGTATAGAAACCAAACAGCAGGCCTAATCCGGCAATCAGCTCAACAGCTTTAACCAGATCAAACAGGTTGCTGTCCAGCAAGGCAATAATTAATTCCTGACTCAAGGGTTGTGAACCCATGGGTTGGGGAAAGATTTGAATGAAATGATTCAGGCCTGAAGGAATCATCCATGCGGCGAAAATTAATCTCACAAACCAGACTGGATACTTCATTGGAGCCCCTGCACATTTTCGTGTGCAGCATTGAAATCTGTAGATTTCAATTCAACACAAGCTTATGCCGTTTTTTATTATGGGGAAGAGCTTAGCATTAGAACGAAGGGTTTGTAATTGTGAAAGCATGAGTGTTATATGCGAGTGCCCCCAAGGCTCCAGAAACAGCAAGGTTCAGCTCTAGCTGATTGAACTATGCGAAGACATTTAATAGCCATGCCACAACCAGCACCTGGGGCACGGTTAATAATGGCAGAAAAAAAGCGATTTTCCAGCTACGGGTTGTTTCCTTGAGAGCCATGATCTCGGTGTAGTCGGTGGAGACACCGGTCATTAGAAAGGCAAAGCCGTTACCCGGGGCATTGGCGCGGGTGAGTAAGTCTGCGGCGATGGGCGTGGAGCCTTCCGAGCAGACTTCCATTATGGTGGCCACCAGCACCGTGAGTCCAGGGCCAGCGAGGGTCGGACCAAACCAGGTACCGAAAGTTTCAGGAGAGAGGAAGGCGCGAACCAATCCGGCCAGCAAAATACCAAATAAAATCCAGCGCATCACCATGCGTGATTCTTTTATTCCCTGTTTCAGTGTTGAGAAAATAAAGCTGGCGCTGAATTTGGTATGTTGGATACCCGTACGGGCGTTGCTCCAGAAATGAAAGTTTTCCGGTAATTCAATGTTGTTTTCATTGCCCGGCAGTACGCCGCGATTCACCAGCCTATCGAAAATCAGTCCTGCAATAATGGCAATCACTATGGACAGAACAATAAAGCCCATGGTCCACCAGAACCCAATCAGGGCAATGAGGATCAGGGTAAGAGAAAAGGAATTCCAGGGGCT
>JAURCS010000043.1 GCA_030828385.1 Gammaproteobacteria bacterium | reverse complement strand
GTGCAAGCCAAAAACAAAGGGCGCATTATAATGCGCCCTTGTGCCTGTTTCTAGCGATTCCGCTCTTTACTGAAAAATACTAGGACTCGTCGAGGAAGCTCTTCAGGTGATCCGAGCGGGTCGGATGACGCAGTTTTCTAAGCGCCTTTGCTTCGATCTGACGAATACGTTCACGGGTCACGTCAAACTGCTTGCCCACTTCTTCCAGGGTATGGTCGGTATTCATGTCGATACCAAAGCGCATACGCAGTACCTTGGCTTCGCGGGCAGTCAAACTGCCCAGCACTTCCTTGGTGGCTTCACGCAGGCCTTCATCCAGAGAGGAATCCACTGGTGAATCGATATTGGCATCCTCGATGAAATCACCCAGGTGGGAGTCTTCATCATCACCAATAGGGGTTTCCATGGAGATGGGTTCCTTGGCGATTTTCAGTACCTTGCGAATCTTGTCTTCCGACAGATCCATACGTTCGCCCAGTTCTTCCGGCGTTGGCTCGCGGCCTTTTTCGTGCAGCATCTGGCGTGAAATACGGTTGAGCTTGTTGATGGTCTCAATCATATGCACCGGAATACGAATGGTACGGGCCTGGTCCGCAATGGAGCGGGTGATAGCCTGACGGATCCACCAGGTGGCATAGGTAGAGAACTTGTAACCACGACGGTATTCGAATTTATCCACCGCTTTCATCAGGCCGATATTGCCTTCCTGAATCAGGTCGAGGAACTGCAGACCACGGTTGGTATATTTTTTCGCGATAGAGATAACCAGACGCAGGTTGGCTTCAACCATGTCTTTCTTGGCGCGGCGTGATTTGGCTTCACCGATCGACATCTTGCGATTGATGTCCTTGATTTCACCAATAGTTAAACCGGTTTCTTCTTCCAGTAATGCCATTTTTTTCTGGGCACGCAGGATTTCAACTTTGACGTTGGCCAGGGTTTCAGAATAGGGCTTGCGGCGTAAATGGGTATCGAGCCACTTCAGGTTGACTTCATTACCGGGGAAGCTCTTGATAAAGACACTGCGTGGCATTTTGCCGGTGTTGATGGCCAGGTTGCGGATGCCTCTTTCGTGACGACGAATTCGCATCAGGCAACCACGGATGTGCTCGAGCAATGGGTCAAACTGTTTTGGGGCGAGTTTGAAGAACTTGAATACTTCACCAAGTTTCTCCATGGCCTCGATGCCTTTCTCATGCTGGCGACCATATTTTTTCAGCTGACGCAGGGAAGAGCGATGCTGCTTGCGTAATTCTTCAAAGCGAATGCGCGCTTCTTCCGGATCAGGACCGGTTGGTGCTTCATCGTCATCATCGTCACTGCTGTCGTCATCATCAGAATTGGAATCATCAGCTTCTTTGGTGGCGGTGGTGTCTTCGATGACAGGCGCCGGAATTACGTCTTCACTCAAATCAAGATAGCCGATAAGAATATCAGCGAGGCGTTTTTCTTCTTTCTCTACCAGGTCATATTCATCAAGCACGCGCTCGATGGTGCCGGGAAAGAAAGCCATGGCAGACATCAGTTCACGAATGCCTTCTTCAATGCGTTTGGCAATGGCGATTTCGCCTTCGCGGGTCAGCAGTTCAACGGTACCCATTTCACGCATATACATGCGCACAGGATCGGTAGTACGACCGGCTTCATTTTCAACAGCGGCCAGTGCCGCAGCAGCTTCAGCCGCAGCCAGCTCATCAGTCTCGCTTTCAATCATCAGCAACTGATCGGCATCGGGAGCGGTTTCAAAGACCTTGATACCCATGTCATCAATCATCTGAATGATGTCTTCCACCTGATCCGGATCGGAAATGGTATCGGGCAGGTGATCATTCACCTGGGCATAGGTCAGGTAGTTTTGCTCCTTTCCTTTTGCGATCAGGGCCTTAAGGCTCGATTGTTGTGCTTGGACGTTGCTCATATGTGCTGCAATTCCTGTACTTGACTAAATTTGGCAGGGATAAAAATGACCGCGTATTTTAACGAAAAGCGTGTTTTGATGCCACCGCTATTTGACTCTTAAATGGTGGTTGGAACCGCAAATTTCAATAGCAGATATCAGATTTCAGGATTCTTCCGGCGGAATCTGCTCAATTCGCCTGGATTTCACCTTCTGGCGTGCCTCTTCCAGCCAGTTATGGTGGCTGAGGCGGCGCCGTTGGGTGTGCAGTAAATGGTTAATAATTTCATTAAATTCCTGCACTACACCTTCCGTCGGCGTGATCTGTTCCTTGCTAAGGAGCTGGGTCAGCTGACTCCCCAGTGGGGTGGCATAAATCCGCCCGAGTAATTCCGGCGTGGAACTGGACGGGTACTTTTTAGCCAGGGCGATAACCTGCAGTAGCAGGTCGATATCAGGGCTATCTATTTCGGCCAGCTCTCCGTTTTCATCAAGCTCGGCCACCATGTCAGGTTTCAGCAGGATCAGGTTTACCGCTTTCATACAGACAGAGCGGCCACTTTTCTTTTTGACAACAGGCGGCCTGTTGAGGGTGTTGACCGGCTGCGGCTGAGGGGAAGCCCCGGCAGGATTTGGATTATCCATGGCCTGGATGGTTTGCAGATCAACGCCGGTAATGGAGGATAGCTGGTCAAGAATTAGCTGGTGATAAATGCCTGCAGGAATTTTCTTTATATGGGGCAAAGCCATTTTGCCGAGACTGGCTCTGCCTTCCAATGAATTCATATCCACCTTCTTGCCCAGTGATTCAAAGAAAAATTCGGCCAATTGTGTGGCTTCAGACAGATTACGCACGAATTCACTTTTGCCAATACGGCGCACCTGGCTGTCAGGGTCTTCGCCTTCCGGCAGGAATAGAAAGCGCGCGGTGCGTCCATCTTCCATTAGCGGCAACACCTGTTCAAACGCTCGCCAGGCAGCATCGCGGCCGGCGTTATCGCCATCGAAACAAAACACCACTTCAGGAACCAGTTTAAACAAGCGTCTGAGGTGGGCAGTTGAGGTGGCAGTTCCAAGCGTGGCGACGCAGTAGGGAATATCATTCTGGGCCAGGGCAATGACATCCATATAGCCTTCCACGATAACGATGCGTTCCAGTTTGCGCGTATTTTTGCGCGCTTCGTATAGCCCATAAAGCTCTTCACCTTTGTGGAATACCGGCGTCTCCGGCGAATTGAGATACTTCGGTTTGTCATCCCCGAGTACGCGTCCACCAAAGGCAATGATGCGGCCACGACTGTCACGAATCGGGTAAATAATACGGTCACGAAAACGGTCATAAAGTGGATGGCTTTTATTGTCCGGGTTTTCGATCAACATGCCGGCATTAAGCAGGGCTTTCTTTTGTTGCTCAGAGGTACCGATGGCCTGCAACAGATTGCCCCAACCCGGTGGTGCGTAGCCGAGGGCAAAGTCTCTGGCAATTTCACCGGACAAGCCGCGGCTTTTCAGATATTCCACGGCGCGAGTACGCTGCGGATGCTGACGCAACTGCGCCTGGTAATAACGGGCGCTTTGCTGCAACACATCATAAATTGACTGATTTTTTTCCCTGACTTTTTGCGATACCGAGGATTCTTCCCTGGGAACTTCAATGCCCATCTGGGCAGCAATATTTTCGATGGCATCAGGAAAATCGAGATTTTCGTAATTCATCACGAAGCCAATGGCATTGCCACCGGCGCCACAGCCAAAGCAGTAATAAAACTGTTTTTCCGGTTCGACACTAAAGGAGGGGGTCTTCTCGTTATGGAAAGGACACAGGCGGAATAGTTCTTGCCGGTTTTTTTCAGAGTGGTGCGCGCATCAATAACGTCCACAATATCCACGCGGGCCAGCGGATCATCGATGAAACTTTGTGGGATCATTCCCGCCATATTTATTTAGTTACAAGTCACAAGTTACAAGGTAAAAGCCGAACAAGTCAGGATTACAATATAGTCCTGCATGACTTCTTTACCCGGATGATTAATTTTCAGGTTATTTGCCCTTATAGACGGCCATAATATCACCCTAGGAGAAGACACCCGAGATGACCTGGTTGCCGTTTTGATCGGGGATGTGAATATAGCCGTAGTTGGCTTTTTTCTCACTAAGAATTTCCAGGGCTTCCAGCAGGGTGGCATGTCTGGAGATCGGCATAATGGCTGTGGCGGCTTCCAGTTTTTCCAGAGTGAATTCGGGATTGTCCAGGGCAAGTTCAAGGGCAGAGCGGCTGATGATGGCATCATTGTGGCCCTCGTAATCGATTACGATCCACTCCGGATTGGTCTGCAGTGATTTTATGACTGTGTCTTTTTCAGTTTCGGGCGCAAGGGTAATAAATTTATAGTTGACGATAGTGCTGACACCGAAGCGACTTAAAAAGCGGGATAATTCCGGGGAGAATCCGCTTTGCCCTGGTTCCAGCGTATTGTGAAAGACAGAGCGGGTTTTAAAAATTTCCGAACTGGTAATATTGGCCACCACAATGATGAGCATAGCGGGAAGAATAATATTGGGGTTATCGCTGAGCCATCAGCGCTGCCAGCGGGGCTTGCAGGGTAGCGCCCATCATCGCGCACATGCCAATCAGGACATAAAACCTGCCTGAAGAAAAGCTACCGGGAATAAATTGCTCGCCAACAATGCCGGCAGCGGCCCCGGCTAATCCGCCAAGCATCAGGCTGGGGCCAATAAGACCTCCGGGCAGTCCCAGACCAAGCCCGAGCGCAGTCACAATGAGTTTTACGCCTAACAGGACTAACAGGAATGACAGTCCCAGATGGCCCTGTAGTGCATCATTGAGAGAGTCATAACCTGTCCCCATTACCTCGGGAAGAAACAGGGCGGCAACACCAGTGAGCAGACCGGTGAGCAACAGGCGCAGGCGCAGATCAATATGATGAAAACCGACGGCAAATTTGTGAATGCTGACAAAGCTGCTTGCCAGTCCACCAATCACCAGCCCCATTAAAACCACATAAGGGATTTGCCAGAGACTGTTCATGGTGACCGCCTCAATGATGAAGACCGGTTCATCGCCATAAAGCAGCTGGGTTACAACCGTCCCACTCACCGCAGCAACAATTACCGGAATGATGCCGGAGACGGCATACTCCATAAGAATCACTTCCATGGCAAAAATGACGCCGGCAACAGGGGTATTAAAAGCCGCCGCAATTGCTGCCGCACTGCCGCTGGCAATGAGAAGACGAATGCTGTTGTTGGGCAGAGCGAGCAAACTGCCAATGCCGCCACCACAGGACGCGCCCAGATGAATGGCGGGTCCCTCACGGCCGCAAGAGCCTCCACTCAACAGGGCTATGGACGCAGTAATAAACTGCATGAGGGCATTTCTGAGGGGCATGCGGGATCTGAAATGCTGGACTTTGTCGATGACATAACTGACCCCCATACGCCGGAGTTCCGGTGTCAGCGAGTGAAGCAGCTGTCCGATAAGGATGCAGCCGGCAACGGGCAGCAAGAAGTGCCATAGTGGCGACAGAGATTCAAAATCATCGTGATTCAGGCCGCCAGAAAAATAAGGAAACACTGCTTCCAGCACAAAACGAAACAGGTTAACCACAAGACCGGCCAGAATGCCCACAAGTATGCCAAGCACGGTCATGGGCAGTTTGGCTTCATCGCGGGACAGCAGGCTATATAGAGAGTTTTTTAGATCCAAGGTTTTGTGCCAGGGTAAAAAGTCATTATAACGAGTTTAGAGATTGCAATCTCATGGATTAGGCGCGTCAATCCTGAATTTATAAAGATCCAGTTGATACTGATCACATTGTCACTGCTAGAATATCAAGACAATAGCCAACAGCATTAAAGTGGGGAAGAGAAGTAATGGCGAAAACAGAGGCTACCAAGGTTTCATCAAGCCAGGATCCATTTAAGCAGGATCCATTAAACCAGAGTCAATTAAAGCAGAAACTTTATCAGGTAATTTTCGGTTATGAGTCCAAAGCCGGGCGGCTGTTTGACCTGGTGCTGATTATTACTATTTTTGCCAGTGTGCTCGCGGTGATGCTGGATTCTGTCGCGTCCATTAATACGCGCTTTCACGATCAGCTTTACCTGCTGGAATGGGTTTTCACGGTATTGTTTACCGTGGAATATTTGTTGCGACTGTATTGCACGCCATCGACTCGAGGCTATGCCTTCAGCTTTTATGGCTTGATAGATCTGTTTTCCATTTTACCAACTTATATTGCTTTTCTTTGGCCAGGCGGTGTTTATCTCATCGTTATACGAAGTCTAAGGGTTCTGAGAGTATTTAGAATACTGAAATTGGCGCGTTATGTCGGTGAGGCCAATCTCCTGCTTAATGCCCTGGTTAATGCGCGCCACAAGATTTTTGTCTTTCTCTATGGTCTGCTGATTCTGATTATTATTTTTGGCTCGTTGATGTTTCTGGTGGAGGGACCAGAGCATGGCTTTGATAGTATTCCTCACAGTATCTACTGGGCCATAGTGACCATTACTACTGTTGGTTATGGCGATATTGTGCCCCAGACACCGATTGGGCAGATTATTGCCGGCGCCGCCATGATTACCGGTTATGCAGTAATTGCAGTGCCTTTTGGCATCATTTCGTCCGAGTTGATTAATGAACAGCAGAAAAGGCGGGATAACTCTGATGAAGTAAGTCTTAGGGTATGCAAAAACTGCAATCAGGGTGACCATGACGAAGATGCCCATTTCTGCAAGCAATGTGGTGTATCACTGGATGATGAAAGTGGCGAAAAAGTAAAATAAGAGAATTACTGCGCAGGCCTGGCAGGATGCGAAAGATAAACAGAGTGCCCAAAAACCTAAGCGAGCTGCTCTTTAACCATTTTGCTGACTACGGACATGTCAGCGCGACCGGCCAGTTGGGGACGAACTTCATTCATCACCTTGCCCATATCCTGCATAGCTGCGGCGCCGGTTGCGGTAATAGCTTTGCTGACAATTTTAGATATTTCCGCTTCGCTTAGGGCGGCGGGCATGAATTCCTGAATTATACCAATTTCTGTGTTTTCGGCGTCTGCCAGTTCCGGACGGCCACCATCGGTATATTGCTTAACCGAATCGCGGCGTTGTTTGATCATTTTTTCCAGAATGGAAATGATGCGATCTTCAGGCAAATCGATGCGTTCATCCACTTCGATTCTTTTCAGTTCGGAAAGCATAAGACGAATAGTCGACAGGCGCGGCTTATCTTTCGCGCGCATTGCATCTTTCATCGCATCAGTGATGCTTTGCTTGAGTGGGTGTTCCGACATAAGCGTGGAGAATTTTGCGAATTAATTAATAAATATTAATAAAGACGCTGAGTGCGACGAGATTCACGAGACACTTTTTTGGCATGGCGTTTAACGGCAGCAGCCGCTTTGCGCTTGCGCACAGAAGTTGGCTTTTCATAAAACTCACGACGACGTACTTCAGCGAGAATTCCCGCTTTTTCACAAGAACGCTTGAAACGACGTAATGCTACGTCAAAAGGTTCGTTTTCTTTCAATTTTACAATTGGCATGTAAAAAACACCTGATCTGGTTAATCCCTGGGTTTAAGGGCGGAGGATTTTAATGGCAAAGAGCGGCAATTGCAAAGGTTTTGGCTCCCTAAAATAGCTTTAACAGGTTTCAATCCCCGTCTTTTTCAGTAGACTAGGTTCCAGCACAGTAGCCAGTGATAGAAGTAGTCTTTATGAATCCCAGAAAAAAAATCAAAGCCGGCTTTCTGACCGGCTTTTTCTCCCTGCTGGATTGGACCTGACGCGGTCTGAAGTCTGAGTAGCAGAGCTCAATGATAAACAGGCTGGTTTATTGTCAGCGCTGTCTGCCATTATTCTAATATGGTATTTAAACCAATAAATTCAAACTCTTACAAAGCATCTAAAGCAGGGTGTCGCCATGAATAACAAGCAAGTCACAGTATCCGGAGAAGGGCTCACCATTGATCAGGTGGTCAGTGTAGCCAGAGCAGGAGCAAAAGTCGCCATCACAGATGACGCTCAAGTGCAGGAACGGGTAAAGAAGTCGAATGACTTCATCCTTCAGGCCGTAGCAGATAACAAACCCATCTACGGAGTCACCAGCGGTTTTGGCGCGATGGCTTATAAAGCCATTTCAAAAGAACAGGCGATGGAATTACAAAACAATATTCCCTGGTTTCACAAGGTAGGTACCGGTAATCGTTTACCTGATGCGGATGTCAGGGCCGCAATCCTGGTGCGCATGAACTCGCATTTACAGGGCGCGTCGGGCATTCGCATGTCTATGATTGAGCGTATGGGAATATTTCTGAATGAAGGCGTTACGCCTCATGTGCGGGAATTTGCCTCAATCGGTGCCAGTGGAGATCTTTCCCCCTTGTCCTATATCACGGCCTGTCTTATCGGGCTGGATGAAAGCTGGAAAGTGGACTACCAGGGTAAGGAGATGGGGGCACAAAGTGCCTTGAAAGCCATTGGCCTGGAACGGGAAGAGCTGGGGCCTAAAGAAGGCTTGGCCATGGTCAATGGTACCTCGGTCATGGCGGGCATAGCAGCGGGTGTCATTTATGACACGCGTAATTTACTGGCACTGTCTTTTGGTGCCCATGCCCTGTTGTTTCAGGGTCTGGGGGCTACCAATCAATCCTTTCATCCATTTATCCATGCCCGTAAACCCTTCGGTGGTCAGGTTGCCTCGGCGGCAGTCATGCTGGAGTTGCTCGCCGGTTCCAAATTGATTTGTGACGAACTGGAAGGTCAGCACGAATTTCGGGGTGGTGATGAGCCGATTCAGGATCGCTATTCATTACGCTGTCTTCCCCAGTATATGGGGCCGGCAGTGGATGGCTTGCGGCAAATAGCCGGGCAGGTGGAGACAGAAATTAATTCTGCTACAGATAATCCGCTGGTGGATGCCGACGCAGGTCATACCTATCACGGTGGTAATTTCCTGGGACAGTATATCGGCGTAGGCATGGATCAGCTGCGCTTTCATATTGGCATGCTGGCCAAGCATCTGGATGTGCAGATTGCCATGGTGGTGATGCCGGCATTCAATAATGGGCTTTCAGCCATGCTGGTGGGGAATACTGAGCGTTCCATCAATGGCGGACTACAGAGCCTGCAGATTTGTGGCAACTGCATCATGCCGCAACTGCAGTTTTACGGAAATGCGCTAACCCCTCATTTTCCGACCCATGCCGAAGGCTTTAATCAGAATATCAATTCCCAGGGTTTTGGCTCAGCCAATCTGGCGCGGCGTTCGGTAGAAATTTACCAGCAGTACATGGCGATCAGTTTGTTGTTTGGCATCCAGGCGGCAGAACTGCGTTCACATATGGAATGTGGGCATTATGATGCCAGTCAGACACTGTCTGCGGCGACGCTGCCTTTATACACAGCAATTTATGAAGTTATCGGCCGCGACTTTGACAAGGACAAGGCGCTGATCTGGAATGACTATGAACAGGCTATGGATGCCTATATCGAGGCAATCACCATAGATATTCAGGCCGGTGGAAAAATTGTGCGGGCGATGGATGGGGTAAAGCAGGTTTTGTTTGCAGGGAGTTAAAACACTTCTTCGCGGCCTCTGGCCGCGAAGAACTTGTAAACGAAAATTAGTTTATAGAAAGATCCTGACCAGGAAAGATCATGTTGTTGCGCAGGCCGTTGCGGCGTTTAATGCTTTCAATGGAAACGCCAAAGCGACGGGCGATCATGCTGAGGTTGTCACCGCGTTGCACACGATAGGTGGTCACCGGTGTTGCGCCAACGGAGTGTATGGTTAGTTCCTGGTTAATATATATCGTGGTGCCACGTACATTATTCCATTGTTGAATCTCTCTTACAGAAACATTAAAGCGCTCCGCAATAATGCCCAGGGTATCACCGCCGCGCACCTGATATATGGTGGGTACCATTAAGTTATCTTCAACATCAGCGCTCAGGGTGACGGCCATTAATGGGGCTGCATCAGTAGAGCCGCTCAGTTCCACGAGCTGAAATTCATCGCGTAACTTGATAGGTTTGAACTGGTTTTTACCATAGGCCACCGATTTATGTTCACGACTGGCAAGGGCAATAGTGGTTGAAATACCGGTGCCGGGGATCAGCAGTTTTTGACCCGGATGTATCAAATGGCCACGTATTCCATTAACCGCCTTGAGTTCGTCGACACTGGTTTCAAAAGAGCGGGCTATTCTGTCAAGGGTATCGCCGCGGACAATGATGTATTCACTGGGTGAGACTTTTTCTTCTACTGGCAGATTGTCAAAAGCCCGAACAAATCGGTCAAAGGTGCCCAGCGGGATTCTCAGGGCGTAGGGCTCAGCCTGGTCTGGAAGGCTGGCTTTTAACAGTTCGGGATTCAGCGCTCTTATTGTCGCTATATCAGTGCCGGTAAGTATGGCGGCAGCTTCAACTGACAGCATGCCATTGATTTCAACGATGTCATAGGCAATCTCCTGGCCAAAGTCCTCGGCCTGGATTCCATACATTTCAGGGTTGGAAACGATCAATGCAGCGGCAATGAACTTGGGCACAAAGCCTCTGGTTTCCCGTGGCAGGAACGGATAGATTTCCCAGTAGGACGGGTTGTCTTCAATGGATTTTCCGGCACGCCGGGCCGCGCGAGTGATGCAGCGATAGCTGCAGTTATAACCGGCCAGCACCATTTCCCAATTACCGTTGTAACTTTCGTACAGTTCCTTGAAGTGTCTGGCGGCGGCACGTGTAGCTTTTTCAGGGTCTCTTCTCTCGTCAACATAAGTATTGATTTCAAGACCCGAAGCGCGCGCGGTGCCATACATGAATTGCCACATTCCCACAGCGCCGGCAGAGCTTCTGACGGTAGGTCTGAGGCTGCTTTCACCCAGAGCCAGATATTTCAGTTCATCAGGAACTTCTTCCTCTGCGAAAATTTCCTCGATCATCGGGAAATAGGTATGACTTCTTTCTATCCAGATCTTCAGCAGTGTCTGGCGATTCTGCAAGTGATCATTAATAGCTCTTTCGACAACCCGATTGGCTGTCATGTTGATAGTGGGAGTGACTGGCTCGGTTGGTTGTGCCTGTAAAACCGCTTCCTCTTCAGTCACGGGTTCCCGCTGCAGGCCGTCAATATCAGCGTCGCCAAAGTCTCCGGCAGCACTCACCAGAGTTTCCACAATCTGATCTTCCTCAATAACACTGATTTGAGTGACAGGTTCCGATTCAAGAGTCTGAAAGTTACTGCAGGCTGTCATCAGCAACGCAAGCCCCAATGTAATAAACCTGGATCCTGTCGCGATGCTGTTTTTGTGTTTAATATTGAAAGTTCTGAAGTTAGGCACTAACAAATCTCACCTTGGGGAATTAACCCGGCAATTATGCATAATTTCCGCTAAATCACTAAATATATATTGGGAAATTATTACAAATCACGGCACTGTCTTTGATTGTATTCTTTAATGTTGTTTTGCTCTGCAATGGAGACTTTGAATCAGAACAGCAGTAAATTTTATACCTCGATACGACTTTAACCAGGATTGAAAAATGCCTGGTTAAAGTCTCATTCTTACACATTCAAAGAAAATTACAGTGCGTCACGTCGCACTTCTGCATTTATCTGATGCATTGAACAAAGGCAGCAAAAGGGGCAATAGGTAATCAGTCAATATTAATGACCACTTTACCCAGGTGCGCCTGGCTTTTGAAATACTTGATCGCTTCTATGGTGTCATCAAAGTCAAACACCTTGTCGACAACCGGGTGGATGTCATTCACCTCGATAGCTTTGTTCATTTCTTCAAACATACGACGGTTACCCACGAAGATGCCGTGGATGCTGCTGCCGGTCATCATCAGATTGCGGGGATTACATTCGCCATCGACACCGGCCAGTACACCGATCATGCCGATTTTGCCGCCCAGACCAAGGCAATTCATGGACTTGTTAATGGTACCAATACCACCTACTTCCACGACACAGTCCACCCCCTTGCCGTCAGTCAGTTTTTTGACTTCTTCATCCCAGTCCGGGTGTTTCTTGTAATTAATGAGAAGGTCAGCCCCAAGCTCTTTTGCCTTGGCAAGTTTCTCATCACTGGATGAAGTAATAATGGTTCTGGCCCCTGCGGCCCTGGCAAATTGCAGGCCGATGATGGAAACGCCACCGGTACCGAGCAGTAAAACAGTATCGCCTTTGGTGACTGGCTTGCCGGCTTCCATCATGGCATGCCAGGCAGTCAGGGCGGCACAGGGCAGGCAGGACGCTTCGTGGTAATTAAGGTTTTGCGGTATTTTTACGGCATTATCTTCCTTGATAGCCATGTACTGGGCCAGTACGCCTTCAGCAGAGTGTCCAAGCGCAGGATTTACCATGGGGTTGGCGGGGCCATCCACCAGATCCTGAAAAAAGGTACCGGCAACTCTATCGCCAACCTTGAAGCGGGTGACACCTTCACCGACTGCTTCGACTTCCCCCGCCCCGTCTGAGAGTAAAACCGTATCTTTGGCGACCGGGCCGCCAAAATATTTACCGGCAATAATGCCAAGATCGCGAAAGTTGAGCGAGGCCGCATGCATGCGCACAAGAATTTCACCGGGGCCGGCTGTGGGCTTTTCCTTTTCAACTTGCTGTATACCGTCCATGGAAGTGCTGCCAGCAGCTAATATAAATGCTTTCATAATTAATGCTCTTTGAAGGTTACTTTGATTTTTCGAAATGATATCACATGGTTTTTTATGTGCTGTTATGGCCAAAAGACCAGTTAAATCAGACTGCTGTGGTATTATGCGCATCCCGCACCCACATGCAAAATAATTCCCTGTTTTGAAACGAACAGGAAAGCTTTACAAGGTTAAATGATAGTACTTGGTATAGAAACGTCCTGTGATGAAACCGGTATTGCTGTCTATGACAGTGAAAAGGGATTATTGGCAGATGCACTTTACAGTCAGGTTCAACTACACCAGAAATATGGTGGTGTAGTGCCTGAGCTTGCCTCCCGCGATCATATACGAAAAACGCTACCCTTGATAAAGGAAGTGCTGGAGAAGTCCGGCCTTGATCTCAAGGATATCAATGGCTTGGCCTACACTGCAGGGCCGGGACTGGCCGGTGCTTTACTGGTGGGCGCGGCAATTGGCAGGTCAATCGGTATGACACTGGATATTCCCACCGTGGGTATCCACCATATGGAAGGTCATCTGTTGGCGCCCTTGCTGGAGGACAATCCCCCCGGCTTTCCTTTCGTTGCCTTGCTGGTTTCGGGAGGGCATACCCAGTTGGTGGAAGTGCTGGCTATAGGACAGTATAAATTGATAGGAGAGTCTCTGGACGATGCAGCCGGAGAGGCCTTTGACAAAGTGGCCAAAATGCTTGATCTGCCCTATCCGGGTGGCCCCCAGGTAGCGGAGCTGGCAAAAAAAGGTAAGCCTGAGCGCTTTGTTTTTCCCAGGCCGATGACTAATCGGCCCGGACTGGATTTCAGCTTTAGCGGATTAAAAACTGCCACATTGAATACCGTGGAAGATGCGAAAATAGAGGGTGTTCTGGATGAGCAGACCCGGGCAGATATAGCGTGGGCTTTTCAGGAAGCTGTCGCGGATACCATGGTTATCAAGTGTCGGCGGGCATTCAAACACAGCGGCATGAGGCGTCTGGTTATTGCCGGAGGCGTAAGTGCCAATACGCGGCTAAGGGAAAAGCTGGCGTTGATGGCAAAGCAGGAAGGTGGCGAACTGTTCTATCCGGGCTTGAAGTATTGCACAGACAATGGTGCCATGATTGCCTATGCAGGTTGCATGCGCTTGCTGGCAGGGCAGCAGGACGACCTGGTTATTCAGGCAAAACCGCGCTGGAACATGGAAACCCTGACGGCATTGGAGAATTAAGCTTTGCGCAAGGACGTTGGTTGAGGCAGCGTTGATTTTGCAGGTTACAAGTCACAAGTCCCACGTCATAAGTTGTGGGGTTTAAAGTTGAAAGTAGAATTTATAAGTTAAACACATGAGGATGAGAAGTTGGATATAGTTTATATACGTGAGCTCGAAGTAAAGACGGTCATTGGTGTCTATGACTGGGAACGGGAAATCAGACAGAAAGTTACCATTGACCTGCAAATGAAATCCGATTTTGCCGAAGCAGCAGTCAATGACGAAATTGAATATGCCCTTGATTACAAGGAAGTCGCAAAAAGATTAACGGCGTACGTTGAAGAAAGCAGTTTCAAGCTGATGGAAACCCTTGGTGTCAAAATTGCAGATATTGTGCAGAATGAATTTGGGGTTAGCTGGTTGCGCCTCGAACTGGGTAAGCCAGGTGCGGTAACAGGCTCGCGTGATGTCGGTGTCATTATTGAGCGTGGCAATAAAATGGATGGGAGCAGTTCCTAGTGACATGGGTGACACTTAGCCTGGGCAGTAACCAGGACGCAATCTCCAATCTGACCAGTTGTCTGGATGCATTGCTGCTTAATTTTACTGACCTGAGTCTTTCTTCCGTTTTTGAAAGTGAAGCGGTTGGTTTTGACGGCGATAATTTTCTCAATATGGTCGTAGGCATTAACACAGATCTTGAGTTGGCTGAGTTGTCACACTTGTTAAAAAGTATTGAGGATAAGCACGGGCGCGACAGATCCAGCCCTAAATTCAGCGGCAGAACGCTGGATATCGATATACTGACCTATGCCAATATGGCGGGCGACTTTGGTGGTATCCATTTGCCACGCCCGGAGATCACACAAAATGCTTTTGTTTTGTGGCCGCTTTCCCAGGTTTGCAGTAATGAGAAACATCCTGTGTTAAAGCAGAGTTTTAAAACGCTCTGGTCTGAGTTTGACAAGGAAAAACAGATAATCTGGCCGATAGATTTTCAATGGCATGGTAGATTTATTTCAAAAAAATAATCCGGGGTTTGCAGCCTTAAAGGTGATAGGCCTTTAGACAGATAGAGCATGGAAATTCTTACCAGTCAGCAAAAACACGCCGCCTTACTTGCCGATTTTTACACCAGAAACAGTGAACGATTCTCACCCTGGCAACCTCGGGTTAATGCTGATCATTACAGTGAGGATGCCTGGCTTCGAAGACTGATCGAAAGAGAACGCGATTTTCAGGAAGGCAGGGCTGCCCACTTTATCGGGCTGGAAGATGACCGGGTCGTTGGATCCTGTTCATTAACCAATATCGTCTATAGTCCCGGCTTCTATTGCTACATGGGCTATTGCGTAGATGCTGACTATGAGGGCAAGGGAGTGATGACCCGAATAGTCAGACATGCTATTGATTATGCCTTTAATGGTCTTCGACTTAACCGGATTAGTGCTAACTATATGCCACGAAATATCCGTTCGGCGCGCCTGCTGGAAAAATTGGGCTTTGAAAAGGAGGGCTACGCCAAACGTTACCTGCATATAAACGGTCGTTGGGAAGATCATATATTGACGTCTCTGCTCAATAGTAAATATAGCGATGACGAATAATCGCTTTTAGCGCTTTAACTCGTACACATCGAAAACAGTCGCAGTAAAAACAGGTAAGGTAACGAGGCTGCCATAGCTCCTTGACCGGGTTTTTAATAAATGGCAACGTACGTTGCTCATTTTTGTAATTCCAGAAAAAGTTTCTTTTACATGTCAGTAAATTTTATTTTTAGCGTTTTAATACAGGTGAACCATGAAAGTTGAGATAAGCCCCAGAATGTCCTTATTGGCATTGTTGCTGACCTGCATCAGTGCCTGCTCCGAAAATACTCAGAACGTCGGTGAGTCAACAACCA
>JAURCS010000042.1 GCA_030828385.1 Gammaproteobacteria bacterium | reverse complement strand
CTGTAGCGATCTTCTTCGGGTAAGAACATGGTGACACCCAGTGCCCTGCCTCGAGGAATAATGCTCACCTTGTAAACCGGGTCATGTTCCGGGACCAAACGGCCCACTATGGCATGTCCAGCTTCATGGTAAGCGGTATTTAATTTTTCTTTTTCAGACATGACCATGGACTTGCGCTCTGCGCCCATCATTATCTTGTCCTTGGCCTTTTCAAATTCTTCCATGGTCACCCGCTGCTTGCTTCCACGCGCAGCAAAGAGAGCAGCCTCATTGACCAGGTTTGCCAGATCGGCACCGGAAAATCCTGGCGTAGCTCGGGCCAGCACGGCCTCATCCACGCCATCAGATATCGGCACTTTACGCATATGCACTTTCAGGATCTGTTCACGGCCACGAATGTCAGGTAATCCAACCACAACCTGACGGTCAAACCTGCCAGGTCGCAATAGCGCCGGATCCAGAACATCAGGCCTGTTGGTAGCAGCAACAACGATCACACCTTCATTGCCTTCGAAACCATCCATCTCAACCAATAACTGGTTAAGAGTCTGTTCGCGCTCATCATGCCCACCACCAACGCCAGCACCACGATGACGGCCAACCGCGTCGATCTCATCAATAAAAATAATACAGGGGGACTGTTTCTTTGCCTGATCGAACATGTCTCTGACACGCGAAGCACCAACACCCACAAACATCTCTACGAAATCGGACCCGGAGATGGAAAAGAAGGGTACCTTTGCTTCACCAGCAATAGCCTTGGCCAGAAGCGTCTTACCTGTACCAGGCTGACCTACCATCAGCACACCACGGGGTATTCTTCCCCCCAGACGTTGAAACTTGTCAGGCTCACGCAGAAAGTCGACTAATTCTTTAACATCTTCCTTGGCTTCATCAACCCCTGCTACATCGGCAAAAGTGACCTTGACCTGATCTTCACTGAGCATCTTGGCCTTGCTTTTACCAAAGGCCATCGGACCGCCCTTTCCACCAACGCCACCACCCTGCATTTGCCGCATGAAAAACATGAATACGGCAATGATGATCAGGATTGGAAACGAAGCAACAAGGAGTTGTGTCCAGATACTTTGCTGTTCCGGTTCCTGCCCGCGGATTCTCACATTATGGGATAGCAGATCATCAATCAGTTTGGGGTCTTCAATATAGGGTCTGATGGTATTAAAGCGAGTACCACTGCTTTTCATGCCGACAATATTGACGCCACTAATAGTGACTTCGGTGACATTGCCTTGCTGAACTTCACGAATAAAATCAGAATAATCCAGCTGCTCGGCACTGGTAGGCTGATTGAAATTATTGAATACCGTCAGCAGGACTGCCGCAATAATCATCCAAAGGAGTAAATTTTTTGCCATATCATTCAAGGGAAATGCCCTCTATATCTCTTAATTGCTTCTAAAAAAACAAGGGATTTCAGTTGCTTAATCCCATCCAGCCCAAGATCTCAGTGTATTTTGATCTTTAATTCTTGCATGAAACGGAGGCTTTGCCTACCAGAATCGGGCTCTGCGCATTAACCTGAAAACCTCTAATACCAGGCTATTACTCTCTGCATTATACGTTGATGATCAAGGTTTGAAGCCTTTTGCCAAAAGGTATATTTCTCTGGAACGTGACCGGGATGCATCGGGTTTTCTATTCAAAACCTGGGTGAATTCCTGTTTCACTTCTTTCAGCAGAGACTCAAAACCTTCACCGTGAAACACTTTTGCAAGAAAAGCACCGCCCGGTTTAAGGGTTATACGGGCAAAGTCCAGCGCAAGTTCAACAAGATGCATTGATCGTGGCTGATCTATCGCAGCCATACCACTTAAATTGGGGGCCATATCTGAAATTACAAGGTCAATGCAGCGTTGCTGCGTCGAATCACCTCCATTCACCGCTCCATTCACCAATGCCAGAATTTCGTTCAGACAGCTCTCTTCTGTGAAATCTCCCTGAACAAAACTTACCCCTGCCACTGGATCCATCGGCAGAATATCGGAAGCAATCACCTTGCCTTTGTGGCCTGCAAGCTGAGCAGCCACCTGAGACCAGCCGCCCGGGGCAGCCCCAAGATCCACCACCGCCATGCCTGGTTGAATAAGACGGTCGGATTTTTGAATTTCCAGCAATTTATAACTGGCTCGGGAACGATAGCCTTCAGCTTTGGATTTTTGCACAAAGGCATCATCAAAATGCTCTTTAAGCCAGTTTTTACTGCTTTTCGATTTCGCCATTATTCCATTTACTGTAGAATCCACAGCCCTTTCGCCACGAGCCGGATACAATACACCAATCATGAGTCTTGATAACAAATTACAGAAAAGATTTCGCAGTATCGGTCATCACCTTAACCCGGTGGTGATTGTTTCCAATGGCCTGTCTGACAATATTAATGCTGAGCTGGACCGCGCACTATCAGACCATGAGCTTATCAAGGTCAGGGTTAATGCAGCTGACCGCGAAGACAAGAAATCGCTAATTGAAGAGATATGCCAGTTACAAAAGGCCGAACTGGTGCAGACTATCGGTAATATAGCACTGATCTACCGTGCAGCTGCCGAACAAAAACCTCATCTTTCAAATATTTGTCGCCATTCAGAAATGTCCCGCTGAGGCTTTTTCGTTTAATCAGGTTTCCCGGAACAAGTTTACGCGCATTTTGTACTCACGCTTTTCATGCATAAAAGCTTTTCCTGCATAAAAGCCGTTCCTACATAAAAGCTACAGGTGCTCAACTTTTTCAATTTCGTATGACACTTCACCGCCGGGGGTATTCACACTGACTTCATCACCCTCGCCTTTACCCATGATGGCGCGGGCAATGGGAGATCCAACAGAAATCTTTGCGTTTTTCACATCTGCTTCATCTTCACCCACAATCTGATAGGTTACTGAAACGTCTTTATCAATATTGTACAGAGTGACCGTTGTTCCAAATATCACCTTGCCAGTTGCCGGAATTGACTTCACATCGATTATTTCAGAATCCGCCAGCTTGCCTTCTATTTCCTTGATCCTGCCTTCACAGAAGCTTTGCTGCTCACGAGCCGCATGGTATTCAGCATTTTCCTTGAGGTCGCCATGTTCTCTGGCCTCCGCAATAGCCTGGGTAATTCTTGGGCGTACGTTACTTTTCAGGTCATTTAGTTCTGTCCTGAGTGTTTCCGCGCCACCAATTGTCATAGGTACTTTTCGCATATCCCTACTCTCTTTCTAACCTGTATCAGGTCATTATCTGTTTCGTGTCTGTCAAGTCCCGGCAACAGGAGTTGCATCGGCTAGATACCAATTAATTCCAAAAGTGATACCAACATCGACTTCGGCATCAATACTTCAGAAGCGCCTGTCAGAAATCAGGACGTATGTTGCGCATGCAGGGACTGCAGGCTGTTCACTGAGGTATCGCCACCAAATACAAGTGCCTCATAAACGGCCTTTGCACTGGCGATGGTGGTTGTACAGTAGACACCATGACGCAGGGCTGTACTACGAATGGTAGCGGAGTCTGCGATTGCCTGGCGCCCTTCCGTAGTGTTTACGATAAGGTCAATTTCATCATTTTTCAACATATCAACAATGTGGGGCCTGCCTTCCATGACCTTGTTTACGGACATAACAGGTATTCCGGCATCTTCGATAATTTTTGCCGTGCCTTTTGTCGCCACCAGGCGGAAACCCAGTGAATGCAGATTTTTCGCCAGCTCAGCGATTTCCGGCTTATCAACTTCCCTGACACTGATAAATGCCGTTCCATTTAAAGGTAAATTAAGTGCACCCAGTCCCTGAGACTTGTAGTAGGCCTCGGCAAAAGTCGCCCCGGTACCCATTACTTCCCCGGTAGATTTCATTTCAGGCCCAAGAATCGGATCAACACCGGGGAACTTGTTGAACGGGAAAATAGCTTCTTTTACCGCATAAAAAGACGGCACAATTTCATCGGTAAAGTTTTGCGCTTCCAGGGAAATTCCAACCATGCATTTGGCCGCAATTTTTGCCAAAGACACGCCAATACATTTCGAAACAAAAGGCACGGTCCTGGAGGCACGGGGATTGACCTCGATAATATAGACTTCCCCATCCTGGTAGGCCAACTGGGCATTCATCAAACCAACAACACCCAGTTCAATGGCAAGTTCAACACACTGCTGTCTGATCTTGTCCTGAATCTCCATTGGCAAACTGTAGGGTGGCAATGAACAAGCCGAGTCACCGGAATGCACGCCAGCCTGTTCGATATGCTGCATGATAGAGCCCACAACAACCTGCTTGCCGTCACTCACCACATCCACATCCATTTCGATAGCAGAGTTCAGATAATGATCGAGCAAAACCGGGCTTTCATGGGAAACATCAACTGCGCTATTGATATAACGTTTTAGTTCGGCTTCGTTGTAGACGATTTCCATGGCACGTCCACCCAGTACGTAGGAAGGACGGACAACTAGTGGATATCCAATTTTCTTGCCTTCCACCACCGCTTCTTCAAGGCTTCTTACCGTGCTGTTGGGCGGCTGTTTCAAATTCAGTTTCTGGATCAGATGCTGGAAGCGTTCACGATCTTCTGCTCTGTCTATGGCATCCGCTGAGGTACCAATAATCGGTACACCAAGTCTTTCCAGCTGAGTAACCAGTTTAAGCGGCGTTTGTCCGCCAAACTGGACGATTACCCCATCAGGGTTTTCGATATGGACAATTTCCAGCACATCTTCCAGCGTGACCGGTTCAAAATAGAGTCGGTCAGAAATATTAAAATCCGTGGAAACTGTTTCAGGGTTACAGTTCACCATGATGGCCTCATAACCCTCTTCACGCATAGCCAGAGCTGCGTGCACACAGCAGTAATCAAACTCGATACCCTGACCGATCCGATTCGGACCGCCGCCCAGCACGATGATTTTTTTCCTGTCGCTAACATTTGCCTCACATTCCTCTTCATAGGTGGAATACATATAGGCAGTCGCTGAGCTGAATTCCGCAGCACAGGTATCAACACGTTTATAAACCGGATGAATATCCAGACTATAGCGCTTGTTCCTGACGTCTTCTTCACTGAGCCCCATCACAGCGGCCAGCCTTTCATCCGAGAAGCCTTTTCGCTTCAGGCGATAAAGAACATCGTGGGTAAAATCATCCAGGGAGGCTCCCATAAGCCTGTTTTCTTCCAGAATGATGTCTTCAATCTGGACCAGGAACCAGCGGTCAATGGCGGTATGTTCAAACAAATCTTCAACGGACATGCCGGCTCGGAAGGCATCGGCGACATAGCGAATACGATCACAACCCGGGTCTTTTAACTCCCTTAGCAAAACTTCCTTGGCATTACTGGCTTCCACATCGAGCACCGGGTCAAAGCCGCAGATTCCGATCTCCATGCCACGCAAGGCTTTCTGCAAGGATTCCTGGAAAGTTCTACCAATGGCCATCACTTCACCGACAGATTTCATCTGGGTAGTCAGTCGATCAGGTGCCTGGGGGAATTTCTCAAAAGTAAAACGTGGAATTTTGGTAACCACGTAATCCAGTGTTGGCTCAAAGGAAGCGGGTATAATACCACCGGTGATTTCATTACTGAGTTCATCCAGGGTAAACCCTACAGCCAGTTTGGCAGCTACACGGGCGATGGGAAAACCGGTTGCTTTTGAAGCCAGTGCAGATGAGCGTGAAACCCGTGGATTCATCTCAATCACAACCAGGCGACCATCAACGGGATTGATACCAAACTGTACATTGGAGCCGCCAGTTTCCACGCCGATCTCCCTCAATATGGCAATTGAGGCATTACGCAGAATCTGGTATTCCTTGTCGGTCAGGGTTTGCGCAGGAGCAACGGTAATAGAATCGCCTGTATGGATTCCCATAGGATCGAAGTTTTCGATACTACAGACAATAATGCAGTTATCATTCTTGTCCCTGACGACTTCCAGTTCATATTCTTTCCAGCCAATCAGCGATTCATCAATCAGCAGTTCATTGGTCGGACTCAGATCCAGACCCCGCTTACAGATCTCTTCAAATTCTTCCTTGTTATAGGCTATGCCACCACCACTGCCACCCATGGTGAAAGAGGGCCGGATAATACATGGAAAGCCAAGTAAATCTTGGGCCTTATAGGCATCTTCCATGCTACGGGCAATGAAATGCTTGGGCGTTTCAAGACCAATGGCGACCATGGCGTTGTCAAACAGCTCCCTGTCCTCGGCCTTGTCGATGGCTTCCTTTTTAGCCCCGATCAGCTCAACACCATATTTCTTCAGCACGCCTTCACGATCCAGGTCCAGTGCGCAATTCAGTGCGGTTTGCCCCCCCATGGTTGGAATTATGGCATCCGGGCGCTCTTTCTCAATAATCTTCTCGACGGTACGCCACTCTACCGGCTCGATATAGGTGGCATCAGCCATGCCAGGATCGGTCATGATAGTGGCTGGATTAGAGTTCACCAGGATAATCCGGTAGCCCTCTTCCCGAAGCGCCTGGCAGGCCTGGGCACCTGAATAATCAAACTCGCAGGCCTGGCCAATTACAATGGGGCCGGCACCTATTATGAGAATACTTTTAATATCAGTTCTTTTTGGCATGATAAATTACAGTCTTTTCCTTGTTTCTAGTCGGCCTTACTTGCTTGCTGCCTGCATCAACTCAATGAAATGATCAAATACCGGCGCTATATCATGGGGTCCGGGACTGGCCTCAGGATGCCCCTGAAAGCCAAATGCAGATTTGTCAGTGCGGTGAATGCCCTGCAGAGAACCGTCGAAAAGAGATTTGTGGGTGGCGGTGACGTAATCAGGTAGAGTCTCTTCATCAACCGCAAAGCCATGGTTCTGGCTGGTAATGAATACCTTGCTTGACTCAAGAGACTGAACCGGATGGTTTGCCCCATGATGGCCCAGTTTCATTTTTACTGTTTTCGCACCACTGGCCAATGCCAGCAGCTGGTGTCCCAGGCAAATCCCGAATATCGGTAAATCAGTTTCCAGAATCTCCTTGATAGCACTTATCGCATAATCGCAGGGCTCAGGATCACCTGGCCCATTGGACAGAAAAATGCCATCAGGGGACATTGCCAGCACTTCACTGGCGGGTGTCTGCGCAGGCACTACAGTGACTTTACAGGAGCGATCGGTGAGCATTCTGAGAATATTTCGTTTCACTCCGAAATCATAGGCAACCACATGATACTGTCCTTCCTGGTCTGGCTTGCGGTGCCCGTCATTAAGATCCCAGGAGCCTTCCTCCCAGGAATAGGATTTCTTGCAACTCACTACTTTTGCCAGATCCATCCCGACCAGGCCGGGAAAATCCTTCGCAGCAGCCAGCGCCAAGTCTCTACCCACCATGTTCTTTTCCAGATCAGTATCTAGCTCGCCACCGGCAATAATGCAGCCATTGAGTGGCCCATGATCACGCAGAATACGGGTCAACCTGCGGGTATCTATCTCCGCGATAGCGACCACATTGCGCTGTTTCAGAAATTCACTCAGGCATTGCTCGTTACGGAAATTACTGGCCAGCATAGGCAGATCACGAATAACCATCCCTGAAGCCCAGACTTTGTTGGACTCATCATCCTCGGGGGTGGTGCCGGTATTCCCGATATGAGGGTAAGTAAAAGTAATAATCTGCTCGGCATAGGAAGGATCGGTAAGGATCTCCTGATAGCCGCTCATGGCAGTGTTGAATACCACTTCACCAGTGGCTTGACCCTCAGCACCAATGGCTATTCCCTCAAACAGGGATCCATCTTCCAGGGCCAGTATGGCGGGCTTATAGTGCATATTCTCCTCGTTAGGTTACCGGGCTTTTCATTTTTGTTTCTGCGGGCCGAATTCAGCCCGAAGAAGACTTCAACCAGTAAAACTGGCTGAAAAGTTAGTGAAAAATAGAGAATTCAGGACACCTAAAAAAACTGTCTATGAAAAAGTCAAAAAAAAGCGGAATAGGCATACCTATTCCGCTTCTCTCAATTCTTTTTCAGCACTCTTTTCAGAATATTAAACCGTTTAAGTGTCTTCATATTGAAAAAAGATTGTATGAAAAACTGGCACCCCTTGTCCATGTTACAAAGGATATTTATGAAAAAAGATCGTAGCTTGCCAGCTGAAGTTCCAGTAACGAACCAATTAAAGACTTAGCACGTCCTGCATATCATACAAACCGGATTCCTTGTCCTGTAACCAAAGCGCCGCCCTGACCGAGCCGGTGGCATAATTCATGCGACTGCTGGACTTGTGGGTGATCTCAACACGCTCACCTTCTCCGGCAAACATCACCGTGTGATCTCCTACAATATCGCCGGCGCGAATAGACTCAAAACCGATTGTCAGACCATCACGCTCACCAATATTGCCTTCTCGCCCATAGACGGCGACATCATCGAGGTCGCGTCCGAGAGCATCGGCCACTACCTCACCCATTTTCAAGGCTGTTCCTGAGGGAGCATCTTTCTTATGGCGGTGATGCGCTTCTATTATTTCCACATCACTGTCTTCACCAATTACTTTTGCCGCCTGTTCCAGTAGTTTCAGACAAAGGTTGACCCCAACACTCATATTGGGAGCAAAAACAATGGGGATCTGCTTACTGGCTTCTGTTATTGATGCTTTCTGTTCATCAGAGAAACCGGTAGTTCCGATGATTATCTTCTTCTTGCCTGAGAGACAAAATTCCAGATGCTTCATGGTGGCTGCAGGGCTGGTGAAATCAATAAGCACCTCAAAGTCTTCAAGAGTTTCACCAAGATCATCAACGGCATAGACACCCATTGGTGGCAGCCCACACAAGCTGCCAACTTCTTCTTCAATGCTGGGGCTGTTATGACGAACAGACGCTGCACCAAGAGTTACCCCCTCGGTTTTACTGATAGCCTCAACAATGGTTTTCCCCATTCGACCGGCAATACCGGCCACGGCAATTTTTAACATAATGGCTTCCGAAAATGACTCTTATCAGACGCTGGGATCAGGGCTTCAATGTATCAACAAAACTTTTCACGCCATCAAACCAGCTGGATTTTTTGGGCGACTGCTTTTTGCCATGACTTTCATGTATTTCCTGAAATTCTGCAAGCAATTCTTTTTGTCTTTTGGTCAGATGCACCGGGGTCTCCACCACAACACGACAGAGAAGGTCACCTGGAGCCCCACCGCGTACCGGAGTGACGCCTTTATTACGCAGGCGAAAAAGCTTTCCTGTTTGGGTTTCTGAAGGAATTTTGAGCTTCACCTTGCCTTCCAGTGTCGGCACTTCAAGCTCTCCACCAATGGCAGCATCCACAAAACTAATGGGGATTTCGCAATGCAGGTTACTGCCGTCGCGGACAAATATGGCATGTTCTTTCACGGCGATCTGAACATACAGATCACCCGGAGGACCGCCGTGAATGCCCGCTTCGCCTTCACCGGTCAGTCGAATTCTGTCGCCATCATCAACACCAGCCGGGACTTTCACAGAAAGTGTCTTGGTTTCCTCAACATTTCCACGGCCGTGACAGATATGACAGGGATCCTTGATGGTTTTGCCGGCACCCTGACAGCGAGGACAGGTTTGCTGCACAGAGAAAGGCCCCTGACGCATACGCACTTGCCCCATGCCATTACAGGTAGCACAGTTTTCCGGCGTGGTGCCTTTCTTGGCACCGCTGCCGTCACAGGTTTCACAAAGAGTAGTTGTAGGAATACGAATTTTGACTTCAGTGCCACGCACTGCATCTTCAAGACTCAGTGCCAGGGTATAACTCAGGTCTGCACCACGCTGCACATGACTGCGACCACGGCCGCCACCTCCAAAAATATCCCCGAAAATATCACCGAAGATATCACCGAAGCCCTGCGCACCGGCACCACCGCCCTGCGCCCCAACGCCGGCATGGCCAAACTGATCATAAGCGTTGCGCTTTTCCGCATCACTCAGAACTTCATAGGCCTCGTTGGCTTCCTTGAAGAGCCTTTCAGACTCATCATTACCTGGATTACGATCCGGATGATGCTTCATGGCAATACGACGATAGGCCTTTTTTAATTCAGCACTGTCCGCACCCCGTTCTACACCCAGAACTTCGTAGTAATCTCTTTTATCCATACTAAACCCAAATACGAAAAAACTAACGTGAGCTTTAGCCCACGTTAGTCTTGTCAGTTAGCGTAAAAAGCCAGAAGTTGAAAACGTATTATTTTTCGTCTTCTTTGACTTCTTCGAACTCGGCATCAACAGCATCGTCGTCACCGGAAGATGATTCACCAGCATCTGCAGACGCTCCCTGCGCCCCTTCAGCTGAAGCCTGCGCCTCTGCATACATGCGCTGAACCAGACCGCTGGAGGAATCCGTCAGTTCTTTGGTCTTCGCTTCTATCTCCTCCAGACTGTCACCTTTGAGGGCTTCTTCCAGAGCAGTAATAGCGGCTTCAATTTTTTCTTTCTCCTCAGCTTCCACCTTGTCGGCAGCTTCTGTTAGAGTCTTTTTGGTGGCATGCACAAGACCATCTGCCTGATTGCGAGCCGTGATCAGCGATTCAAATTTCTTATCCTCGGCAGCATGAGACTCGGCGTCCTGCACCATCTTTTCGATTTCTTCATCAGACAATCCACTGGAGGCCTTGATGACAATGGACTGCTCCTTGCCAGTGGCAACATCCTTGGCAGATACATTGAGAATACCATCAGCATTCAGGTCAAAGCTGACTTCAATCTGCGGCATGCCTCTTGGTGCTGGCGGGATATCGGAAAGATCGAAACGTCCCAGCGACTTGTTCTGTGAGGCCTGCTTGCGCTCACCCTGAACCACGTGAATGGTTACTGCAGTCTGGTTATCATCGGCCGTTGAAAAGGTCTGTTTCTTGTTGCAAGGAATTGTAGTGTTCTTTTCTATCAAAGTACTGGCCACACCACCCAATGTTTCGATACCCAGGGACAAAGGTGTAACGTCCAGCAGCAATACATCAGTCACATCACCGGCAAGAACAGCGGCCTGAATAGAGGCACCCATTGCCACGGCTTCATCCGGATTAACATCCTTGCGGGCTTCCTTGCCAAAAAACTCGGTCACTTTTTTCTGGACCAGCGGCATACGTGTCTGGCCGCCTACCAGGATAATGTCATTAATGTCCGAGACGCTCAGGTCAGCATCTTTCAATGCTGTCTTTAATGGTTCAAGCGTACGCTCAACCAGATCTTCCACCAGGGATTCCAGCTTTGAGCGGGTGAGCTTCACTACGAGATGCTTCGGCCCACTGGCGTCTGCTGTAATGTAAGGCAGGTTCACTTCTGTGGACTGGGCAGATGACAACTCAATCTTGGCTTTTTCTGCGGCTTCTTTCAGACGTTGCAGTGCCAGTGGATCATTGTGCAGATCCATGCCAGAGCTTTTCTTGAACTCATCCGCCAGAAAATCAATCAGACGCAGGTCGAAATCTTCACCACCAAGGAATGTGTCACCGTTAGTAGAGAGTACTTCAAAGGAATGTTCACCATCTGTTTCAGCAATTTCAATAATGGATATATCAAAAGTACCGCCACCAAGGTCATATACCGCAATGGTAGAGTCGCCACCTTTCTTGTCCATTCCATAGGCAAGCGCCGCAGCCGTTGGCTCGTTAATGATGCGCTTTACATCAAGCCCGGCAATTTTGCCCGCATCCTTGGTTGCCTGTCGCTGTGAGTCATTAAAATAGGCAGGCACAGTCACAACCGCTTCAGTAACGGATTCACCCAGATAATCCTCTGCGGTCTTCTTCATTTTCTTCAGAATCTGCGCAGAAATCTGTGGCGGTGCCATGGTTTCACCGCGGACTTCTACCCAAGCATCACCATTATCCGCCTTGACGATCTTGTAAGGCACCATCTTGATATCTTTTTGTACGACGGGGTCATCAAACTGACGCCCAATCAATCGCTTGATAGCAAACAATGTATTATCAGGATTGGTAACAGCCTGACGTTTTGCCGGCTGCCCCACCAAAGTTTCGCCATCTTCTGTATAGGCGATGATCGAGGGAGTTGTACGATCACCCTCAGCATTCTCAATTACCTTGGCTTTACCGCCTTCCATGATAGAAACGCAGGAATTGGTTGTACCCAGGTCTATTCCTATAATCTTGCCCATAATGTTTTCTCTCCAGCTAAGCTTTCGCTTAAATATCTTTAATACCGTCTATATTGGCCCTGCATCAGATAATTCAAGACCTGAGAGGGCTTTATTTAAAAATTTTTAACTCTTTTCCCGTCTTTGTGACTATGCTTTGGAGCTCTTTGCCACTATCACCATGGCTGGCCGAATCACACGACCATTTAACAGATATCCTTTCTGCACTACGGTAAGTACCGTATTAGCCTCAACATCATCATTTTCGACAATTGACATGGCTTCATGCTGTTGCGGGTCGAATGGCTCGCCCTGGGGATCAAGTTGTTCAATATTGTTCTTGCTCAGGGTTTCCGAAAAGCCTTTCAGGGTCAGCTCAACCCCTTCATACAAGGCTTTGACGCTTTCATCATCGGCGTTGGTTACGGCCTGCAGTGCGCGTTCCAGATTATCCATTACCGGCAACAGTTCAGTGCCAAATTTCTCCAGGGCAAACTTGTGAGCTTTCTCCACATCCTGCTCACAGCGGCGACGCATATTTTGAACCTCAGCCTGGGCTCTCAATACCATGTCTTGCTGTTCAGCCAGGGCTGCAGCTACAGCCTCCTGAATAAGTTCATCAGTCTCACTGGAAACATCAGACGCCCCGTCCGCGTCATTGGCGTTGGATTCAACGTCTCCACCCGCTTCCAGAATCTCTTCATTCCTTGTTTCCCCATTCTGATCATCAGGGGTTTTGTCAGCGCCTTCACCTGCCATCTTGCTCCTCCAGCCTAGTTCATTGATATAGCGTCAGAATATGCAGGAATATGGGGGCAGCCAAAAGATAATCAAGGGTGAAACATCAATCCCGATTTATTCTAAAAACTGTACTAACATCAGGGTAACAACTCGCTATAATCAGACCATGCTGCAACAACTGACTATCAATAATTATGCCATCGTCGATCAGCTCGAAATTGAGCTGGCGCCTGGCATGACCGTCATCACCGGAGAGACCGGCGCGGGGAAATCCATCATGCTGGATGCCCTTGGTCTGGCTTTGGGCGATCGGGCTGACCGTGAGGTAATCCGGGGGGGGGCCGAGAGAGCGGATATAAGCGCCTGCTTCTTCATTGAAAAAAACCAGGAAGTTGCAAACTGGCTCAAGGAAAATGATTTTGACCTGGCAGAAGACAACTGCATCCTGCGCCGGGTGATTTCCCGGGATGGACGCTCCCGCGCCTATATAAACGGCCAACCTACTACGCTGAACAACCTGCGCGACCTTGGCGAAATGCTTATCGATATCCACAGCCAGCACGAACATCAGTCATTATTGAAAACAGCCACTCACCAGCGCCTGCTTGATAATTATTGTGGACTGCATCAGGAAGCTGCAGAGGTCAAATCCCTGGCCACAAAATGGCGACAACTTAATCAGGAACTGGATGCTATACGCAGCCGCGCAGAAGAATCCAATGCTCAGTACCAGTTACTGAGTTATCAGGTAAAAGAACTGGAAGAGCTTTCCCTGGGAGACGATGAACTGGGCATACTGGAAGAAGAGCACAAAAAACTCAGTCATGGCGAAGCCTCGATTCGGGTTAACCAGCAGGTGCTGGAGCTGTGCTGCGAAAATGATGAGTTCAATATTGAGCAGTCTCTGAATAAGGCAATTTCCCTGCTCCAGGAAATCCCCTATAGCAGCAAGCAGACAGATGAAGCCGATGAGCTCCTCAATACCGCCCTGATTCAGGTGGAGGAAGCCGCCTCAACTCTCAAGCATGCCATTGACCAGTTTGAGCTGGACCCCCGGCGTCTGGAAGAAATAGACCAGCGTATGGGACTGATACACCAACTGGCTCGCAAGCATCATGTACCTGCCAATGAATTACCGGCACTGACGCGTAAATTGAGCGAAGAACTTGATGGTCTGAGTGAGGCGGATGTGCAGATAAGTCTGATGGAGGAAGAACTGGAAAAGCTCAAAAAGGGCTACTCTGATCTTGCAGAAAAACTAAGCAAGGCAAGAGCAAAAGGCGCAAAAAAACTTGCCTCTGAAATTAATCTTCAGCTCTCCACTTTGGGGATGAACGCTGCCAGCTTCAGCGTTGCATTAACCAGCTTTAGTGATACCACACCGCGAACCATCGGTCTGGAAGGAATCGAATTTCTGGTCAGCACCAACCCCGGGCAGCCTCCCAGGCCTCTGGTCAAAGTTGCTTCCGGCGGCGAGCTCTCGCGCATCAGTCTGGCCATTCAGGTAGTTACCGCGGCAACTTCCACTATTCCGTCTCTGGTATTTGATGAAGTTGATGTGGGAATTGGCGGCGGCGTCGCCAAAGCTGTCGGAGAACTCCTGCGCAAGCTTGGCGACAAGGGACAGGTACTTTGTGTCACTCATCAGCCTCAGGTAGCCAGCCAGGGCCATAAACATCTGTATGTCAGCAAATCCTCCGGGGAAGATTCCACCGCCACACAATTACGCCTGCTCAATCAGAAAGAACGTATTGAGGAAGTTGCCCGCATGCTGGGGGGGGAGGAGCTATCCGATCAGTCCCTTGCTCATGCGGAAAAGATGCTGGGATAGTCCAGTCACAAGTCACAAGTCACAAGTCACAAGTCACAAGTCACAAGTCACAAGTCACAAGTCACAAGTCACAAGTCACAAAAAAGGCGATCAAATGATCGCCTCGTCGGATGCGTCCCTGCGGTCCTTATCCGACCTACAGAAACACCTGTTAACTCTGAAAGCGTGGTTGCTTGCCTCTTGTCTCTTGTGACTATTTATCCCTTATTCCTGACATTTGGTTATCCCTTATTCCTGACATTTGGCACACAAACCATAAATATAGAGAGAGTGGTCGGATATGGTGAAACCATGTTTATCCGCTGCCGCTTTTTGCTGTTTCTCGATGACTTCATCGAAAAACTCTTCAACTTTTCCACATTTGGTACAAACAATGTGATCGTGGTGGTCTTCAGGGGTCATTTCGAATATGGAGTGGCCGCCTTCAAAATGATGACGGGTGACAAGACCCGCTGATTCAAACTGGGTAAGTACGCGGTACACAGTGGCAAGGCCCACATCTTCATCAGCATCCCGCAGCGCCTTATAAACATCCTCGGCGCTCATATGGCGGGACTCCGCAGACTCCAGTATCTGCATGATTTTTACCCTTGGCAGGGTAACTTTCAGCCCCGCTTTACGTAATTCCTGATTCTCTCCGGTCATTTTACTACTGCCTCTTTCTGACGATGCTCTTGGATAATTCGTCACTTAACAAGATTGATGAGTTTCAGGTATTATGCCTTCTCCGGTTTTTATGTGAAAGGCTGAACACCCGTTGCGAATTTATAACCCGATCATCCTTGTGGTTTTTTCCCTGCTGCTAAGTAGCTGCGGCAGTGTGACCTCGTTTGCCTTTCCGGGGGTTTACCGTCTGAATATTCCCCAGGGTAATATTATTACCCAGGAGATGGTGGACCAGCTTCGTCCCGGTCTTACCAAACGCCAGGTCAATTTCATCCTTGGCACACCTCTGGTGAAAGATACATTTGATCAGGACCGATGGGATTACCTTTACAGCTTTCAGCCGGGCGGTGGTGAACGTGTACAGGAAAGGCTGACCGTGTTTTTTGAGAATGACCAGCTCACTCATTTCGTTGGTGATTTTGAACAAACACCGGAAAACGAACAATTTGATAACGTCAGCGCATCAGAATCCAGCGGCGACATTTCTTCGTTCAACCAGTAATACCCAAGCTGACAACCACTCCGTAATAATAAGCACCTGGCATCATTTACCGCTGCGTTTTTTTTGTACCCGATCCAGTCTCGCCTGCTTCGGATCCTTTAGCAGGCTGCGATAAATTTCAACGCGATCATTTTCTTTAAGCACATATTCCTCTGGTTTAGGCAGATCGATTCCATTTAACGGCCTGGAAAAAATTCCCATCGCCGCATCAGTGAAGTCGACGTCCGGAAATTTTTTATCAATAGCCGATTGTTTTACCGCCTCCAGTGCTGTGCAATCTTTTGTTACATAAAAGCTGATTATCATTTGACGCTGTGGCAGTGCAAATGCCACCTCCACCTTGATCGTTTCTTCCTGCGATACTGCGCTGCTTGAGTGATCAGCCTTTACCATAGAGCACCTCCGCACGCTGACAAATGGCGTTTACCAGATTTTTACTGGTGCTATCAAACAACTGCTTTAACGCCACATTCACCAGGCCAGATGAAAACTCAAACTCCATCTTCAAACTGATTTTACAGGCGGCATCACTCAAGGCATCAAAACACCAGATCGCATCAAAGTGTTTAAAAGGCCCTTCTTTCAGCGCCATCTGCATACTTTTATCAGGGACAAGTGTATTGCACGTAGTAAATCCATAACGCAGCCCTGCCTTTCCCAGTACCAGACGCGCCGTTACCTGGGTTTCCTTTTTTGAAAGTATTTCAGCTTCAAGACAACCGTCCATAAACTCAGGATAGGATTCAATATCATTGACCAGATCAAATAACTGACTGGCGCTGTAGGGTAGCAAGGCACTTTGATTAATTGTG
>JAURCS010000041.1 GCA_030828385.1 Gammaproteobacteria bacterium | reverse complement strand
CTACCTGAGCATTCATACGTTCCTGCTGAGCAGTTGAAAATGCCTGAATAGCTGCCATAATTTCGGCTTCACTCATCTTCAACTCGCCGTTTAGAGCATCTCTGACTCCGGCAACCAGCGCATCGGCATCGAGATCATCCATTGGCATCTGGCTCACCAGGTTCATACCAATATTAACGCCGATGCTATATCCGGCTTTTCCTTCATCTGACTCCAGATCCTGGGCCATGACAAAACTTGTAAGAAAGATTGCCGTCAACGCACTGCAGCGGACTGCAAAAGGTAAAAATTTCATATTTCCTGTCCTTTACTCATTAAATTTTTATACCGACAATAAGAGTATCGGCAACGCGCAATACTACCTACACTGCAATTGAAATACCACCTCAGGCCTGACAGTGAGCCAGTTACAATTAACTAATAAATAATTCTGAAAACCTTTAGCCAGATCATGGCATTATTCATGTATCAAAGCGCATAATGAGCACCTCGGGCAAAAGGTCTGTGAGTTAGAAAAACCATAATGTCATCAGGGAGTCTTATGAAATATATAACGGCTGTAGTAATAGCACTGACATTCACAATTTCTGCATGTAGCCGTTACCAGGTTGTACTTAATGATAATGTCGTGTATTCACCAACCGGCCCACCCCCTACTCCAAACCTGCTGAATGATGCGAATTTTCAGGGTTGCCTGAATCAGTATCTTTCCAATGCAGCCAGCAACGATCCTGCCACCGTAAAATTACTTGCCTGCCCTTCAGCGGGAATACAAAGTCTGGCCGGCATCAATGCGCTGCCAAACCTGGAACAACTTGAACTTAGCGACAATCAAATTAGTGATCTTTCACCTTTATTGTCATTGAGAAACTTGAGAGTCCTGAGTCTAAGGAACAACCGGGTTACCAACATCAATGCCCTTAAGTCATTACCAATACTGCGATTTGTTGCGCTGCAGGGGAATAATGGTATTAATTGCACACAACTGGACGATCTTGAAAAGAAAGTTGGAAATTCCTTAAATCGACCAGATAACTGTCGACAATAGCACCCGCAGTAGAAATCAAACAATATCAGGCAGGAACACCACTGTGAAACCTGAATTCTTCGTCGGGCGTCACAATTAATTCAGCTTCTTTCTTGGCAAAAAAAGCAATTCTTTCCGAAATGTCGGCGTCCTGATAGAGACGAGCTAGTGTCAGGTAATCTTCAAAGTGTCGGCATTCGGAACGTAATAAGGAGCCATAAAAACGCTGTAATTTTTCATCCAGTTTAGGAGCTATTTTTGCAAACCTCTCACAGGAGCGCGCTTCTACAAAAGCACCCACAATTAGCGTATCTACCAGTTTGGCTGGCTCATGAGTGTGCATATGTTCGCGCAATGAAGATGCATAACGTGAAGAAGAAATGTGCGTATACGCAATACCTTTCTCCTGCATCAAGGTGACTACCTGCTCAAAATGCAAAAGTTCTTCTCTGGCTAATTGGGACATCTTCTTTAACAGCTCTGTTTTATCAACATACCGATACATCAGGTTCATAGCGGTTGCAGCAGCTTTCTTTTCGCAATTGGCATGATCGATTAACATCAATTCCTCATTTTCCAATGCCCAATCCACCCATGCCGAGGGTGTTGGGCAAGATAAAAAAGCGTTAATGGGGGAAAGATCAGTCATATGTTTTTTAAGTTAGCAGGAAGCTAGTCATCATTTTCGTCAGAGCTGACTTGATTGTTTATTTGTGGAACATCCTGTTTTAAAGACTCTTCAGTATCCGCCCCGGCTAGTGATTTGCTTGCCCTGGCACCTAATGTTTTGAGTTTCTCTACTCTGGTTACGAGATTTCCTCTTCCTGAAACCAGCTTCTTATGCGCCTGCTCATAAGAAACTTGTGTTTGATCAAGTCGTTTACCTATATCTTCAAGGTCTTCGATAAAGGAGACAAATTTGTCATACATTGCTCCTGCGCCCTTGGCTATTTCCAGCGCATTTTTGTTTTGGTGTTCATAGCGCCAAATATTCTGGATAGTTCGCAGCGTCGCCATCAAGGTAGTGGGGCCGACCAATGCAATATTCTTATCGAAAGCCTCGGTAAAAAGACTCTGATCGTTTTGTACAGCCAAAGCAAAAGCCGATTCCACGGGAAGAAACATGATGACAAAGTCCAGAGAACGAACAGCTTGGAGATTCTGATAATCTTTTTTGGAAAGATCCCTTATATGATTTCGTATTGACTGAATATGCTCTTTAAGTGCAGAATTTTTTTTGCTCTCATCCGGTTCAGAATAATAACGCTCATAGGCTACCAGGCTTACCTTGGAATCAACTATAACGTCCTTATTTTCGGGCAAATGAATTATTACATCAGGTTGTCGATTACCCCCTTCATTGGTGCGCAAGCTTTTCTGAATTACATATTCACTACCCTTGCGAAGCCCCGAATTTTCCAGCAGACGCTCCAGCACAAATTCACCCCAATTGCCTTGGGTTTTAGTGTCACCCTTGAGAGCATTGGTGAGATTTACTGCGTCTTCACTGATACGCAGGTTTAAATCCTGCAGATTTCGAATTTCCTTGGCCAGTGAAAACCTTTCTTTGGACTCCCGATCGTAGGTATCGTCGACTTTTTTCTCGAATTGCTGAATTTTTTCCTGCAACGGTTTAAGGATGCTTTCTATATTTTGTCTGTTACTGTCAGTGAAGGCCCTGCCTTTTTGCTCAAGGATGTCATTAGCCAGGTTTTTAAATTCTAGACTCATTTTTTCCCTAGCATTTTCCAGTAACTGGATTTTTTCCTGATTCTGACTGCGCTCTTCAGCAAGTTGAGTCTCAAGTCGTGAAACAGATTCACGCAACAGTGAATTTTTTTCAGTAACTTGCTGAAAATCTGAATTGATGCTCTGACTGTCGTTCTGTAGCTTCTCGATTTCGAGTTGCCTGGATTGCAGACGCTCTTTCAATACGTCTATTGAATCACCTTCACGGGTTTTGTTTTTATTGGATAATAGAAAAACGGAGTAAATCGCCAGCAAAATAAGCACTGATAACAATACAATTATTATCATTGTTGCTGTCGTCATATACGTCTCTGCCTACTTGCGAATAGTAATAATAGAAAAATGGATCAAGTGCGCTGATAACTGAAAAAGATTAAATAAACATCAATTAAAATTTATACCCAATCTTTCTCCTACCTCTTTATAGGTTTCAATAACATTGCCAAGCTCCTGCCTGAATCTGTCCTTGTCCATTTTTTTTCGAGTTTCTTTGTCCCATATACGACAACCATCAGGACTGAACTCATCACCGAGAAGGATCTCACCCTTATAGACACCAAATTCAAGTTTGTAATCAACCAGTAACATATCGGCTTGCAGAAAAAGCTCTTTTAATACGCCATTAACCCGAAAAGTGATTTCTTTCATCTTTTCAATATGTGCAGGATCTGCCCAGCCAAAAGAAGCAATATGGTAGTCATTGATCATGGGATCATGTAGTTCATCATTTTTGAGGAAAAATTCAAAAGTAGGCGGATTAACTTCAATGCCTTCCTTAATTCCAAAACGCTTACAGATACTTCCAGCGGCCAGATTTCTAACGACACATTCAACGGGAATCATTTCCAGCTTCTTAACCACTGATTCTGTATCAGAGATACGCTCAACAAAATGACTTTTTATTCCCGCTTCATCGAGCTTTTCCATAATAAAGGCATTAAAAATATTATTTACCTTACCCTTGTCTTCAAGCTGCTCCACTCTTAATCCATCAAAAGCAGAAGTATCATCACGAAACTGCAAAACATAAAGATCAGGGTCATCTGTTTTGTACACAGATTTAGCTTTGCCCGAATAAAGTTCTTCACGTTTTTCCATTAGTTTCTCCAATACACTCTATTACTTATTTTTTCTAAATTAAGGTAAAAACAGGTTTTCCCGAAAACCCGACAGGATAATTTCGTTATGCAATATTATTGCGAAGTAGTCTTAACAGGGAATTTTCAGCTTCAATGACGCTATCTGATCGCTGCTGCGTTGCATTTATAGATTCAATAATAACTTCTACTTCACCATCAAGATCCAGCATCTGAATTTGCAATGGAAAATATTCTTGAGGTTCATCCTTGTTAAAAACGCCGTTTAACGTAAAGATTTTGCTAAACAGGCCCGGCTCTTCTTCATCCGTTTCTGTTGGAATAACATAATTAACCTCAAAAACTCCTTGATCAATACTGTCAGCAATTATTTCAATTTCAGCTCTTCGCAAGGCCCTGTCGATCGCCGCCCAGCTTCGATCAAAGCCAGCTTCGAGATGCAGGATGTCTTTTCCACCCGGTGTACTGAGAATGTTTGCCTTACCACGGCCATCAATATTTTCAGCAAGAAAAGAAACGGTAGATGCCTGATAAAGATCAGCCACATCCACCAGATAGTTCGACAAATCCGTTAGAAAGTCGTACTCCACCTCGGGATCAGTGGATGACTCTGGCCAATTCACCTGATCAAGTACCGGTATTGATTGACCTACAGCAAGGTGCAGTAAACGAATCTCGGCACTGTCATTCTGGAAACCCGGCTCTACGGTCACACGTATTTTTTCTTTGGTAAGACTATTACCTGCAAGCACGAACCAGCCTGTATCAAGAACACCTCTGGTTGGATTTTCAAATGCAACACCAATGCTCTTGCTGGTCCAGTAATCCCTGATTCTCGGCCATACTTCACTGGGACTGACATCAACCACAACCCAGCTGTCTCCGCTCATACGCTGAATAACGACACCTCTTTCAGAACGTCCACTGAAAGCTCTTGGCCTTGGTGCATCAAGAAATGCCTGAGTGTTATTACCGGGCACTTGAGGAATGACCATCAGGTCATCAATGATATAACTATCATATTCGGACGGTATTGTGGTGCGCGGCAATACCTCGGCTTCCAGGTAATCAGCTTTTCTGTCACGCAACAGGCCTTCCTCCCCGGCAATATAGTCAAGACCTGGGATGGGAACCGAGGAAAGCATGGAGCAAGCGCAAAGTGTAAACAGGGACACAAGACAACCTGCTCTCGCGACTATTTTAAGCCCTGGAGCAGCAATAATCCCTGCGGGTAATTTTGCGCACGCCTTACTTACTTGCATAGCAGTTATTTTCTGGTTTGTTTTGATTATTTTTATCTCTGGAATTAATTGTTAGTTTTGCCAAGGACTTACGATTTTATAAAGTATCAAGTCTTCCGCTTTAAAATTAGTACTTTTCTAGTCGCACATTACAAGGCACCGGCTTGTTGAAGGGCTTCACGTAATTTTCCATGAAACTTTTCATCAAATTCGACCAGTGGTAACCTGATTGCCGGCCCTATCATACCCATCTCTTTTAAAGCCCATTTCACTGGAATCGGGTTTGATTCCAGAAACAGTAATTCATGCAAACTGGCAATTTTGTTATTAACTACATTCGCCGCATCGGCCTCGCCCGCTATTGCCAGCGAGCACATTTCGTGAAGAGCAGCGGGAACCACATTTGCGGTTACAGAAATGGAGCCAACTGCGCCAGCCAACATCAACTCCAGTGAGGTAGCGTCATCCCCGGAATAGACTGCAAAATCTTTACCACAAAGCTCTAACACTTCTTTGCCTCGCGCCACATCACCAGTGGCTTCTTTTACACCCACGATATTGGGTACATCAGATAGAATTCTTATGGTTTCCGGCAACATATCGCAGGCAGTTCGGCCCGGGACATTGTATAAAATCTGTGGGACATCAACAGTTTCAGCAATTTTCCGATAATGCTCTACTAGCCCTCGCTGGGTTGGCTTGTTGTAATAAGGCGTCACCAAAAGACAGGCATCAGCACCGGCTTTCTTTGCTGCTTGGGTAAGCTCAATGGCTTCAGTGGTTGAGTTGGCTCCGGTACCGGCAATAACAGGAATTCTTCCGGCTATCTCTTTTACTACATGAGTAATAACCGTGCAGTGTTCATCGATGTCCAAAGTGGCGGATTCACCCGTAGTCCCTACTGCCACTATCGCGTCAGTCCCCTGTTCAACATGCCATTCCAGCAGACGTGACATAGCAGGCAAATCAAGACTTCCATCTGCTTGCAGTGGGGTAACAATTGCAACAATACTGCCCTTTATCATATTCACAAATAATCTCTGATTTCTAACCTACTGTCTGCCAAAATGCTTTGCAAATCATCTTGTTAAGACACTTTTTAATAATTCCTGCCTGGTAATAAATCTCATATCGGCTGAACTGGCCAAGAGACAAAATAAATATTGACTCTGTTCAGACCGGATGCGCGATAAAAGGGGCTAATTTTAGCTTAACCCAAGGCAACTTAACACCGGAAAACAACGGGGACTTTCAGGGTCACACAGCGTTATCTGCAGCATTGCTAATTGGCCAGGCCCTGATGACGGCCTTCAGAAAAGTGGCCAGCGGGATGGCGAAAAACACTCCCCAGAACCCCCACAGACCACCGAATACCAGCACAGCAGTGATTATAGCAATGGGGTGGAGATTGACGGTTTCGGAGAAAATCAGCGGAACGAGGATGTTTCCGTCAATCAGCTGCAGAACAGTGTAGGCCACTAAAATCTGTACCAGTTCACCAGAAAAGCCCCATTGAAAAAAGGCAACCAGCAATATCGGAACCGTGACAACAGTAGCACCCACGTAGGGCACTATGACCGACAGGCCGACCAACACCGCGAGAAGCAAGGGGTAGTTCAAGTCAAAAAGTGAAAACAGTACAAAACTGGAAGTCCCAACAATAAATATTTCCAGAGCTTTACCGCGAATATAGTTGGCCAGCTGGTCGTTCATTTCATGCCACACCTGGGCCATGGTTGGACGTTTTTCAGGTAGCCAGCTCTCGAGGAAATTGAGCAGCTTTTCAGAGTCTTTCAACATGAAAAAGACCATGATGGGGACCAGAATCGTGTAGACCACAATCGTCACCAGCCTGGTAATACTGGCCACCGAATAAGACAACAGAATTTGCCCTAACTGCCCTATTTCACCCTGCATATTATCTAACCACTGCTCCACCTGGGTTTGTGAAAAAAGCTCAGGATAGTTTTCTGGTAAAAGTAAAAACAGGGAGCGTAACTGATTAACCATAGTAGGCAGTTCTTCAATGAATAAGGAAAGCCTGCTCCAGCTGAAAGGGAGAAAAAACAGGAAAATGATGAGGGTAACGCCAAGAAAGAGGACATAGACAAGATAAACGGAAATTCGCCGGGGCACGTTGATTTTTACCAGCGAATTCACCAGCCCTTGTAACATGAAGGTTAGTACCATGGCCCATAAAAGCGGTGCTATCACCCCGCCCATGGTAAGCATGATAACTGTCCCTGCAACAAGTAGGAGTGTGAAGATTAGCGCTTCTTCTTCGGAAAAGTAGCGTTCATACAGTCCACTAAATACTTTAATCATGCTTTGCCTATTATTAGTTTTCATCGCACGTTAGCATCCACGACCAACATTAACGGTAATTCCAGACAGTCACTTTTCTCATCTGGTGACGGCTGGTTCGTTTGAATATCAACTCTTTTGAATCCAGTAATAAAACTTGCCGTCTGACTTTTCAATTTGAATTAACTTATTGCCACTTTGCTGCATAAAAACCTGAAAATCCCGCTCTGAACCGGGGTCAGTTGCCACTACCTTGACGACTTGCCCCGGTTGCATCTTATTCAGGGATTGCTTGGTTTTCAGCAGAGGTAGTGGGCAAGTCAGGCCACACAAATCAAGCTCTATATCAATTAAGGTTTGCATCCCGCAATTTTAGCAAGTGCACGGTAAAAAACCGAGTTAAGCTTTGTAATAATGTGTATTATTAAGGGTCTAAAGAGGTGTAATACCTGTTTCTATCCTAAAACTTCCCCAAAATAATATAGCAATGCCAATACGACGCCATTTCATGCAAGCCATTCTACTCATTCTCATCCTCTTGAGCTTTGGCAGCCAGGCCTATGGACAGGTGAATTTACCGGTATTAGGTGACTCCGTCTCTGGCACCATTTCTACCCAGCAGGAATACGAGTTTGGCAGGGAGCTGTTACGGCAGATCCGTAGGGAAACCCCGATGCTGGATGACCCTCTGATGATGGAGTACATCATCAGTCTCACCTACAAGCTGGCAGTGAAAAGCGAACTTCGCGACCACCGCCTGGAATTCGTTCTAATCGACAATGAAATTCTCAATGCCTTTGCGGCCCCGGGCGGCATCGTAGGCGTCAATGCCGGACTCTTCCTGTTTGCAGAAAACGAAGGTCAGTTTGCCTCTGTACTGGCCCATGAGCTGGCACATATAAGTCAGCGCCACTACGCGCGTTCAGTCCAGGAAGCGCAGAAAAGTGCCCTGCCCAGTGTTGCTGGCCTGCTTGCCAGCCTTATTATTGCTTCAACAGTTGGTGGTGATGCCGGCCAGGCAGCACTGATGACCACTCAGGCTGTCGGCCAGGAAAACAGGTTACGTTACAGCAGGAGTAATGAACAGGAAGCTGATCGTATCGGCATTCGTACACTCTACAATGCCGGCTTCGATCCCAACGACATGGCCGGAATGTTTGAACAGATGATGCGTATGCAAAGCTTTTCCCGCAGGTTACCGGAATTCCTGTCGACCCATCCTCTTGATGAGAATCGCATAGCTGACAGCAAAAACCGCTCCAATGTACTGCCCCCGGTCCAGCATGCCCAGAGCATTGAGTTCCTGCTTATGAAACAAAGGGCCACACTGCATTACGCCAATAACAAGGATGCCGTAATTCAGGCTTTGCAAAGAGATTTACCGCAGCTCAATGGGGTCGAGAAAGATGCTGCGATCTATGGCATTGCATTGGGACAACTTTATAACGGCCAGCATGTTCAGGCCTCGCAAACTCTGGACAGTCTGTTAAAGAAGGACTCTACCCGAATTACCTATGTCATGCTGGAAGCAGATATTGCTCGTGAAGCTGGAAATTTTCCAAAGGCTCTCGGCATTCTCGAGAAAAACCTGAGAATTAACCCTGACAACCACCCTCTCTCCATGTCCTATGCGAAAACGCTAAATGCCAATGGTCGCTATGGCGATGCTGCTGCCGCTTTGGAAAAACAATCTCTGGTTAGACCAAATGATCCGGAATTGTGGTACCAACTGGCAGAAATTCAGGGGAAAGCCGGAAATATCAGTAAACTTCATCAGGCCCGAGGCGAGTTTTACATTACCATTGGTGATTTTACCCGTGCCCGCAACCAGTTTAACCTTGCCCTCAATATGGAAAATGACAGGTTGCTCAAAGCCCGAATACAGCAACGTCTGGATTACATCCGTAATCTTCAGAACAGGTACTATCGGTAGTACCTTGCGATAGTCGCTTGCGAAAACCCTTTGCGCTAGTTCCTTCGCGCTTTTAGGCTTTTGCTATTTTTGCATCTAGCTGTGATTGACGAAAGTCCAACATACGCTGCAAGGGTAGCATCGCCTTCTCGCATAATGATGGGTCGACGTGAATCTCATTACTGCCGTTCAACAGCGAATTATAAAGCGACTCCAGCGTATTCATGCCCATCCAGGGACACTGGGCACAACTGCGACATGTCGCCCCTTCCCCGGCTGTTGGTGCCAGAATAAATTCCTTGTCCGGCGCCAGTTGCTGCATTTTGTAGAATATTCCGGCATCTGTTGCCACGATAAAAGTTTTTTCCGGCCTTTCACAAGCCGCTTTGATAATCTGGGTTGTTGAACCAACCACATCGGCTTGATCCAGAATTGCCATTGGCGACTCTGGATGCGCGAGTATTGCCGCATCAGGATGTAAATGACGCATGGTATCCAAGGCGCGGGTTTTGAATTCCTCATGGACGATACAGGCGCCATCCCAGATAAGCATGTCTTCAGCGCCGGTTTTTTTCTGAATATAATTTCCCAGATGTTTATCCGGTGCCCAGATCACGGACTTTCCCTGCGCAGTCAGATGTTCCACCACATCAAGAGCAATGGCAGAGGTCACCACCCAGTCTGCCCGGGCTTTTACTTCAGCGGAAGTGTTCGCATAAACCACCACTTCATGATCGGGATGTGCATCACAGAAGCTGGAAAAAGTATCTGCCGGACAACCAAGGTCAAGAGAACAGGTCGCTGCAAGTGTTGGCATAAGGATTGTTTTTTCCGGATTGAGAATCTTCGCTGTCTCGCCCATAAACTTTACCCCGGCTACCACTATCGTTTTCGCCTCTGACTGATTGCCAAAGCGAGCCATTTCAAGTGAATCGGCCACAAAACCCCCTGTTTCCTCGGCCAGTGATTGCAGTGAAGCATCGGTATAATAGTGGGCAACCAGCACAGCATTACGCTCATGTAACAACATGCTGATTTTCTTTTTTAATTCATCTGTCTTATCGTCAGACACTGCGCACTTGCCAGGCACCTTGTCCAGATAGGATTTTACAAAGGCTCGCTCTGCAGCGAACTCAGATTCGGTATTCTTGTTCAGTAATGTCATAAACTTTCTAAAGACCTCATAAGGACGCCTAATATACCATATTAGATTTCCCGACTTATGCAAAAAGAGTGCCGAATACCTGTCACTGAAAACTCTCAGCACCCGGCTTTGTAACCGTTTAAACTGGACGCGACACAGTTAGCTGTTTATTCTTTGCTCACCAATTTTCTACGTTCATAATTAATCGATAATGGCTTCCGTTCTACTTCCAACAGATGAAAACCTGGAACTGCTACGCAATGTTTTACGTGATGGCGGTCTGGTAGCTATCCCGACAGAAACTGTTTATGGCCTGGCCGCGAATGCATTTAATAGCTCAGCCTGTGAAAATATCTACCAGGCCAAGGGGCGTCCCGCAACAGACCCATTAATCTGTCATGTCGCTTCAGTTTCCATTGCACAAAGCATTGCCAGTTTTAATCAGCTGTCAAGACATCTTGCTGATTTGTTCTGGCCGGGCCCGTTAACCCTTATCCTGCCAAAAGCCAAGGTTATTCCTGATATTGTTACTGCCGGTCTGGACAGTGTTGGTGTTCGCTGCCCGATACATCCGATTTTTCGCCAGTTGATAAAAAGCCTTGAGTTTCCATTAGCCGCACCAAGCGCCAACCCTTTTGCCTACATAAGCCCCACGACTGCCGCTCATGTAGCTGACAACCTGGGCGATAAAATTGACTATATTCTTGATGGTGGACCCAGCGCCCTTGGACTAGAATCAACTATTGTTGATGCGAGGAATGAATCTGCCCCTGTTTTACTCAGACATGGTGCGTTGGGTAAAACTGAAATTGAAAATCGCGCGGGGATCAAACTCATCGACCTTGCTTCATCAGTCACTCAGGGACCCGCTGTGGCTCCAGGCAGCGCCCTCAAACATTACAGCCCAATGACACCACTCGTTTTGAGTACCAACCCCCTGGAAGATCATGAAACTGACAGTTCAGCCTGTCTGCTTTGGAAAAAGCCTGCCGGCAATATATCCGGTAATGTTTTCTGGTTAAGTGCCAATGGTTCCCTCGAGGAGGCTGGCGCAAGACTATATGCCGCTCTTCATGAAATTGATCAACTGGGATTCAAACAAATAATCGCCCAAACATTCCCCGAAGAAGATCTTGGTAGTGCGCTCAATGACCGGCTAAGGCGGGCAGCCGCAAAATAATGTCTGAGAGATGAATTGGGATAGCTGCCAATTAACTCAAAAAAAATGCAAAAAAAAGGTCTGGAATTTATACCAGACCTTTTAATGGTGGTGGGGCGTGTGCGACTCGAACGCACGACCAATTGGTTAAAAGCCAACTGCTCTACCGACTGAGCTAACGCCCCAAAACTTTCACTGCTTTTCTTGTCTAAAACATAGCTGAAAATCAAGCTTTAAACAGCGTAAATTGTATTGGGTTTAAAGCTTTTGACCTGTATACGCCAGCATTGGCTGAACAGATCCATCGCCCTAAAACAAAGGCGCACATACTACTCAAAAAGTAAAAAAAAACAAGCCCTAATCGAGCCTTATATTAAGCGCGGCTAACCTGGTTTGCTTCACAATAAAGGGTAGGATCATCAATACCCGCTTCGGCAAAGCCTTTTCTTCGTAAACGACAGCTGTCACACTTGCCGCAAGCCCTGCCAGCGGCGTCAGCCTGATAGCATGATGTGGTTTTACTATAATCCACCCCCAGCTTGATGCCCTTGCTGATTATCTCGGCTTTTGTCAGATGAATTAAAGGTGTCTTGATCTCAATGGACTCGCCCTCTACCCCCATCTTGGTAGCCAGATTAGCCATTTTCTGGAAGGCCTTGATAAAATCTGGACGGCAATCCGGATAACCGGAATAATCCAGAGCATTAACACCAATAAAAATAGCTCTGGCTGATAGTACCTCGGCCCATCCCAGCGCGTAGGCCAGAAATACGGTATTGCGAGCCGGAACATAGGTAACAGGAATGCCTTCACTTTCTTCTTCCGGGACAGCTATCGCGGAATCAGTCAACGCCGATCCACCAATGCCCCGCATATCCACAGGTATAATTTTGTAATCGCTAATTTCTGCTAATTTAGCCAGTTTTTCTGCTGCTTCCAGCTCTACACGATGTCTTTGCCCATAATCAAAACTAAGCCCATAACAATCGTAGCCCTGTTCCTGGGCAATGGCCAGGCAGGTGGCTGAATCCAGTCCGCCGGAAAGTAAAACGACAGCTCTTTTATTAATCTTTGCGGTCATCCCTAATGTCCAGGTTTGTTGTTCCAGAGATATTTATGCAATTGCACCTGTAGTCTGACATCAAGCTGATCAGCGAGTATCCATTCGGCCAATTCACGGGCTTCTAGTTCCTCGTTACTTGGTGAAAACAGGACGTCATCAACTGCATCTGTAAGCTTGAACTGGTTTACTTTTGCGCAGGCCCACTCGTAGTCTTCCCTGTCACAGATGACAAATTTAACCTGGTCCAACCTGTTCAGATACGCAATATTAGCCTCAAGATTTCTCTTCACTTCCCCGGAGCCCGGAGTTTTCAGATCAAGAACTTTGATTACGCGTGCATCAACTCTGGAAACATCCATTGCCCCGCTGGTTTCCAATGAAACTTCATAACCCAGATCGCAAAGCTGGCCCAACAACTCAATACAATTCTCCTGGGCAAGCGGTTCACCACCAGTCACAGTTACGTATTTTGTCCGGTATTGTTTCAGCTCCTGGAGAATTTGATCGAGAGAATAAATAATTCCACCACTGAAGGCATAGGCAGTGTCACAATACTGACAGCGCAGCGGGCAACCGGTAAGGCGAATAAAAACTGTTGGCCGCCCAACTGTTCTGGCTTCGCCCTGAAGGGAATAAAAGATTTCGCTAATACGCAGTGTCGCGCTCATGGTTTTCTTGAAGTATTTAAAGAGGGAGGATGATCAGTTACTGATTTCACTCAGGTATTCATTGGCAATTTCAATCTCGGAAACACTCTCCGGATAGTCTTGTGCAATTCGTCGCCATTGTGATGCGGCCTGGGCGTTTTCGCCCATTTTACGATAAACCGTACCAAGCCGAAGCAAGGCAGTTGGGGCCTTGGCATCCGCCGGAAATTCGCTGATTAATCGTTGTAGCACAAGAATTGCCTGCGCATGCAGCCCTGCCAATTCCATGGCAGCCCCTTGCCAGTAAAGCGTATTGGTCAGATAACGACCTCTTGGATAACGTTCTATATACTGCTGAAACAGATTAATTGATTCAGTAAACGCCTCATCTTCCAACAGTAGATTAAGGGCTTCACGATAAAGTTGCTGTTCTGTCTGTGGTGAGGCAACAGCAACACCAGCGCCGCCAGCAACAGGATTGGTAAGCGGCTGATTATTTGCTGTCAGGTTGGATGAGCCATTGGTATTAGCGCTACTGTTCGTTAAGGGATTGATGACGGAGGGTGCCGGACTTATACCTGCTATCGGCTGACCACTATGGTAAGACTGGACCTGGCTGTTTATCTCACTCAGGCGGGAGTCAGTATCCAGGTAACGGTCACGCTGTTCGGTCTGCATTCGCTTGATCTGATAGGACTGCTCTTCCACCAGGCCACGAAGGTTTTGTATCTCCGATTGCAATGCTTCAAGCTGCAGATACATATTAACCATTATGTCATTCTGGGAATTATTACTGGCAGGTACCTGTGGCTGGTTTTCCTGCGAACTTCCGGCATCTACTACCCTCACCTGCGCTAAGGCGCCAAGCGAATAAACAACACTGCACACTGCAAATGCCGGTATAAGTATCAGTCTGACAAATATCTGCATATAAATAATTTCCCCGAAAAAAATAAGCCGGGCGAACCCGGCTTGTTTTTCATACAGGTTAATTTCTAGTGAACTTCTACCCTACGGTTCAAGGCATAAGCTGCTTCAGTGGTTCGGGTATCAACAGGATTTTCTTCACCATAGCTGATGGTTTCAAGCTGATTGGAGGAAACACCCTGTACCTGCAGGTAACGTTCAACTGCCTGGGCACGACGCTCACCTAGCGCAAGGTTATACTCACGAGTGCCACGTTCATCAGCATGTCCTTCCAGACGATAACGTGCAGAAGGATTACTTTTCAGATAATTGGCATGATGAACCAGAGCAGCCCGGGCTTCAGCACTGAGATCGGAGCGATCAAATTCAAAATAAAAGACTGTCATGGCCAGAGCGTCATCACGCTGCTGCCTTTCTCGAGCAGTTAATCCATCACCCATATCTGCTGCATTGGAAGTAGCCGAGCTGGAGCTGGCTGTAGAGCTAGAGCTTTCCATATCCATATCAGAAGAATCTGACATGTCTTCGGTATCGCTTGATGCACATGAAGCCAGTGCTATAGCCATCATCAGCGCCAAACCTAATTTGAATGCTTTAAAAGTTTGCATACCTACTCCTCTTGTTCACTATGCGTTAACTAATTAAATGTAGCTAACTATTTATATATTATATATCAAACCTGGGCTAACCAATTGCTAGTCAGTTCCAATAATCAGTTAGTTAACTTTTGTTTTTTCGTACCTGATTGGATTCTTCTGCCTGATTGCGTGCCGAAAAAGGCAATTTGCGCGTACTTGGTCGAAGCTTTTCAATTCTCTAAAATTTTAGCCTGTAAAACAATACCTTATTGTCGATATTGCCCACCAATTTGCAAATTTAGTCAAAAAATGGGGACCATGAAGGTTCCCTGACATCACCTTGCGAGGATGGTAGCTGGAACTTGACACGTCCGTCAATGGAAACAGCGTTTAATATCCCGCGATCTCGGGCTTTAGAGGCATAGATCACCATGCTGGCATTAGGGGCAATACTGGGGGATTCATCCAGCGCTGTTGAGGTTAGTTCACGAATTGTTCCACGCTCTATATTCTGGATGGCCAGATGGTATTCGTCACTGGTGTTTTCACGATGAATCATCAGTAAATTAACGCCATCAGGCAGCATCAAGCCCTTTGAATTATAAGTGCCCTGAAAAGTCAGCCGTTCTACCCAGCCACTATCAAGAGAAACCTGGTAAATTTGGGGTCTGCTATTGCCACCCCGCTCTGAAGTGAAAATCAGTGATTCGCCATCGGGAGTCCAGCTAGGCTCCGTATCAATAGCAAAATGGTTGGTTACCCGGCGCAGGTCCCGTGTGCGCAAATCCATAACATAAATATCAGGATTTCCATCTTTTGATAGCACCATGGCCATTTTAGTGCCATCGGGAGAAAACACAGGTGAACTGTTTATTCCGGTAAATTCGGTTAACATTTCCCGTCCACCTGTTGCCAATTCCTGCATATAAATTCGTGGACGCGTAGATTCAAATGAGACATAGGCAATTTTCTGTCCATCTGGCGACCAGTTTGGCGACATAATGGGCTCTTGCGAATTTAACAGCACCTGGGAGCGTCCACCATCGGCATCGGACATGTTCAACTGATAATAAGTCAGGTCAGCATTAATACGCTGAGAGGTCACATACAGAATTTTTGTGGAAAAAGCCCCTCTGACTCCAGTCACTTCCTCGAAAACCTTGTCGCTGATAGCGTGGGATACATCTCTTAATTGATTTCTGCCTGCACTGACGACTTCTGAAATAAGATTGTCTTCCCGTAATACATCGAAAAAATCATATTGCACCTGTAGCGGGCCACCAGCCCCATTATCGACAACCTTTCCAATCAATAAGTAGTCAGCTCCCAGGAAACGCCAGTCCCTGAAGAACACCTCTTGCTCTTCATGGGGCGTGCTCAGCATATTGGCTTCAGCAATCGCTCTGAATTCACCACTATTCTGCAGGTTGGTTTTAACTATTTCTGCGACATCTTCCTCAAGCAAGCCAAAGCCATTCCATTCAAAAGGAACAATGGCAATCTGAACCGGGTCATCAACACCCTGGGTAATGACGATTTGCAGTTGGCCATAACCTGGTGAAGAGAAAAACAGGCTTGTCAGGATAATAGTAATTGCTATTAGGCCTGGCTTTTTCATCGCAATAAATCCTCTGGTCTGAAAACCAATGTAAACGTTCTGAAATTTCGTTCGAAAACTGTGTTATCAAGATCCTGCAGTTCAATAAATCGATCTGCTCGCTCCACCGCTTGCAATACTGAACGATCGAACACATCATTGCCACTTGACTGAATAATGTTTGCTGCAACCACTTCTCCCGTAGGGACCAATTGCAATCGTACTTCCGTCATCATGCCATTGCGGGCACTGGGCGGTATCTGCCAATTCTGGCTGATAATGCGCTTTATTATACCTGCGTATTCGGCGACTATAAGGTTTTCACTGGCAATCTGATTAGCCTGGGCTTCCTGCGCTGCTCTTGTTGCGGCCTCTCGCTCGGCCTGTTGCTGAGCCAGACGTTCCTGTTCTCTTCTGCGGGCATCTTCTTCAGCGGCACGCTGACGAGCGACTTCCTCTTGTCTTCTGGCTTCGTCTCTTTCTCTTTGCTGTCTTTGTTCCTGCTCCAGGGCTTGCAGCCTTTCCCGCTCTTGCCTTGCTTCCCTTTCCGCCCTTGCTGCAGTCTCAGCTCTTT
>JAURCS010000040.1 GCA_030828385.1 Gammaproteobacteria bacterium | reverse complement strand
CTGTAGGTCGGATAAGGACCGCAGGGACGCATCCGACAAGGCGATCATTGATCGCCTTTTTTGCGACTTGCGACTTGTATCTAGATAACCGACTGTTCCTTCATCACATTGATGATTCGATCGATACACTCTTCCACGTCAAGCTCATGGGTAGGTAGTATCAAGTCCGGTCTTTCCGGTTCCGGATAATCGAATGAGATTCCCGGTACGTTTCCGCTAGGCACGTTTTGTTCAGCAGCATATAGTCCGCTTGGGTCACGCTGCATACAAACTTCCAAAGGCGGATTCAGGTAGATCACCATGCAGTTTTCCTCGCCGATCACACTGATCATATGCTCTCTGGAATCCAGATTGGGCGATACGAAAGCTGCGCAACAGATCAGGCCCGCATCATTCAGGTATTTGGCAATAAAGGCACTGCGACGCAGGTTTTCTGCACGGCCTTCGGCGTCATGAGGCAAATCCTTGCTGATACCCAGACGCATCTGTTTGCCATCGAGCACAGTGCTGACACGTCCCATATCAAAAAGTCGTCGTTCCAGCGCATGAGCCAGGGTTGATTTTCCTGAACCGGATAAACCGATAAACATGACGGTTACCGGTTTCTGGCCATAACGTGCAGCGCGTTCTTCAGTGGTGACATGGGCAGAAACTGTGCTGATGTGTTTGCCTGTCCGCTGTTCATCGGAAATCATGCCGGCACCAACGGTGGCATTGGTCAGACGATCAATAATAATAAAAGAGCCGCTACCCTGACTTTTTTTGTAATCGTCAAAGTGAATGGGCTCATTCAAATTGATTTCGCATAAGCCGATCTCATTTAACTCGAGGCTGGGTGTAGGACTGGTTTCCAGTGTGTTCACATCGACCTTGTGCTGGATCATGTTGATCTGCCCTGTAGTGGACTTGGTCGTATGTTTAAAATTGTACTGTTTACCGGGCAAAAGCGCTTTTTCGTTCATCCACACAACAGTCGCCATGAAATCAGCTTTCGTCGTAGGCAGGTTGTCGGAGTGAGCAATCATATCGCCGCGACTGATATCGATTTCATCTTCCAGGGTCAGGGTGATAGCCATTGGTGTGAAGGCCATCTCCAGTTCTTCGTCATAGGTAACAATGGACTTGATGGTACTGGTCTTGCCAGAGGGCAGGGCAGTGATATGGTCACCCTTGCGAATAACGCCAGAAGCAATAGTGCCGCAGTATCCGCGAAAATCCAGATTGGGACGATTCACATATTGAACTGGAAAGCGGAAGTCCTCAAAATTTTTGTCGGCGCTTATCTTTACATTCTCCAGCATCCACATCAGTGTTTCGCCGTCATACCATGGTGTATTTTCACTAACATTGACCACGTTATCCCCGTTCTTGGCAGAAATAGGAATAAAGGTCAGTTCGCCGGTATCAAGCTCACTGGTAAAGTCCAGATAGTCATCACGAATATCATTAAAGACCTTTTCACTGAAATCCATCAGATCCATTTTATTCACAGCAACAATCAGATGCTTGATGCCTAGCAAAGATGCGATAAAGGTATGGCGACGAGTCTGTGTAAGAACACCATGGCGCGCATCAATAAGGATTATGGCGAGCTCACAGTTGGAAGCGCCAGTAGCCATATTCCGGGTATATTGTTCATGGCCAGGTGTGTCAGCGATAATAAATTTGCGCTTGGCTGTGGAAAAATAGCGATAGGCAACATCAATTGTGATGCCCTGTTCGCGTTCTGCCTGCAGGCCATCAGTCAGCAGTGCCAGATCAAAACTATCATCCGTGGTACCGGATTTCATGCTGTCATACCCCAGGGCATCAAGGTGATCCTGATAAATCATCTTGGTGTCGTAGAGCAAACGTCCAATAAGAGTGCTTTTACCATCGTCAACACTGCCACAGGTGAGCAGACGCAACAGTTCCTTGCGTTCATGCTGTGCAAGGTAGGCATTAATATCGGTACTGATCAGTTCTGATTGGTGTGACATAGGTTTAGAAATAGCCTTCTTTTTTCTTCTGCTCCATGGAGCCAGACTGGTCTTTATCGATAGTGCGTCCCTGTCTTTCGGAGGTTGTGGTCATCAGCATTTCTTGAATAATTTCAGGCAGGGTTGTGGCTTCTGATTCAACGGCACCGGTAAGGGGATAACAGCCAAGTGTGCGAAAACGAACTTTTTTCATGACCGCTTTTTCGGCCAGTTCTTTTGGCATGCGATCATCATTGACACAGATCTCCGTGCCTTCATATTCCACCACTGGCCTTTCTGCCGAGAAATACAGGGAGGGAATATCAATATTGTTCAAATGGATATATTGCCAGACGTCAAGTTCGGTCCAGTTGGAGATGGGGAACACGCGAATACTTTCACCCTTGTTGATTTTACCGTTATAAAGGTTCCACAGTTCAGGGCGCTGATTCTTGGGGTCCCAGCGATGATTCTTGTCACGGAAGGAGTAAACCCTTTCCTTGGCTCGCGATTTTTCCTCATCGCGGCGCGCACCGCCGAAAGCGGCATCAAATTTGTACTTGTTCAGCGCCTGCTTCAAGGCCTGGGTCTTCATAATATCTGTATGCTTGGCACTGCCATGGGTGAAAGGAGTAACGCCTTCTTCTACTCCTTCCTGATTGATATGAACGATTAGGTCAAGACCAAGTCTTTTTGCCAGATTGTCGCGATACTCGATCATTTCCTTAAACTTCCAGGTGGTATCCACGTGGAGAAGTTTGAAAGGAAGTTTGCCCGGATAAAAGGCCTTAAGTGCCAGATGCAGCATGACGGCTGAATCCTTACCCACAGAATAAAGCATAACCGGGTTGTCGAATTCTGCAGCCACTTCACGAATGATATGTATGCTTTCTGCTTCAAGCTGTTTGAGGTGGGTAAGCTTGTGGTCTGTCATCATTATTGAATAACCAGTTGGGCGGCCAAAATATTTCTATTTAGCCCGGGATTAATGACCCCCGGATCAATCGGGTCGCAGATTATACGGGAACTCTCAGGCAAACCCAAGAGTATCTTGGCTATAGTCAAAAGGGGAGTGAAGCCAGAAGATACGCTGTATACAGGCTGTTCTGCCGGATACAAAAAAAGGCCTAAGCGGAAGGGGTTACCTTTGGCATCATGCCTGTGCAGGGAGGTTCAATATAGCCCGATTACAGATGTGATCAGGAAATTTCTTTTTCACCCGGCGAGACCTTGTCGAGACCATAATCTTCAGACAGATTGCCTTTCTGGTCTGGGCTGGATTTGACCGCGTAATCACGGGGAGGGTTGAACTCTTCACCAGTGGCCTCTTCAGAAGGCTCTGCAAAACTATCTCTGGTCAGAGATTCCTGGGCGCGGGCAGAGTGAGAAAGCTGATCAGAAATATATTCAGGACATAAAGCCTGCGCACCTGCTGCCATGTGCCGGTAGACTTCCCGATAGCTTTCCGTGAGCGTGGTGAGTAACTGCGCTGAATTATTGAAGTGTGAATGGACATTATCTTTATAACTTTCAAACTCACTCTGGACCTTTTCAAGTTGCTCTTCGAGGGATTGCACCTTCGCCTCGTCAGACCTAAGCAGTTTGTAACTAATAGCACCTGCTATTAATCCGATAATGAAGCCAATGAGACCGATAAGCCAGGCCATGAAAAATATCCTTTGTTCTGTTATTAAAAATACCTGTTAAAAATAACTGTTGGTAAATTGCTTGGTAGGTTTTGCCAGCCTTATTTTGCCTGGGAGGTTTCCCTGCTTCTAAGCTGTTTCTATAAGAATCTGGCAGGTACCGGTTGTTTCAGTTTCCAAATCAGACTAATGACCGGCCATGACTGTATCCAGGATTAAATTAGTGGCTTTAACACTGCCTGAAAAGAAAATTTGGTAACTTTGCGTAAAGTATACCTATAATTAGTTACCAGTTCTGCATTATTGAATCTGCTTTATTAAATTCAGGCGAAAAATTTTTCTTGAGATATTCCGAATCCCCCGCCCAACATTATTCCCGAGACCTGGCTGAAGGTAAAATTCAACCAGATCGTGCCCAGGAAGAAGCTATCAGGGAGCTTGACCTTATTTACCAACAGCTGGTGAATTACTGGCAGGATTCCCCGGGTTTGCTACGCAGGGTTTTCGGCCAAAAGAAATTGAATATCAAGGGGCTCTATCTATGGGGTGGAGTAGGGCGCGGCAAAACCTATCTGATGGATGTCTTTTATCAATGTCTTCCCGGTGAAAAAAAGCTCAGAATGCATTTTCATCGGTTTATGCAAATGGTGCACAGGGGGCTATATAACCATCGTGGTAACAAGAACCCTCTCAAACTGGTAGCAAAAGAAATCAGCAATAAAGCAGATGTGATCTGCTTTGACGAATTTTTTGTCAGTGATATTGGTGATGCCATGATACTGGGAAACCTTCTGGAAGCATTGTTCGATAATGGTATGGTTCTGATCACAACCTCCAATATTATTCCTGCGAAGCTCTATGAAAGGGGGCTGCAGAGGCAAAAGTTTCTTTCCGCAATCGCCCTGCTTGAAAAGCATACCCAGGTGCTGAACGTAGATGGGGGCACCGATTATCGGCTTCGTACTCTTGAAAATGCCGGTATTTATATCACCCCGTTGGGAGCGCAGGCAGATAAATCCCTGCTGGAGTGTTTTAACAGTCTTACCCGCGGCATGGTAATTGAAGAAAACAAGGTGCTGGAAATTCTGGGCAGAGATATAATGACACGTTACTGGTCGGAAGGGATTGCCTGGTTTGAATTTGCGGCACTTTGCGATGGTCCGCGCAGTGCGGCTGACTATATAGAAATTTCACAGCTTTTTAATACCGTCATAATTTCCAATATTCCAGTTTTTGATGCCCATAATGATGATCAGGCCAGACGCTTTATTTCCATGGTAGATGAGTTTTATGACCAGAATGTGAAACTGGTGATTTCAGCTGCGGTGCCATTGGACTCAATTTATGTCGGGACTGAGCTGGCGTTCCCCTTTGAAAGAACCCGCTCACGATTGCTTGAGATGCAATCCCTTGAATATCTTGGTCACGAACATCATCCAAACGCCTGATTTTCGCCCCGGATTCAGTGTCAGGCAGACTAAATTCCCTGGCAGTAGCTAAACATTGGTGAATTCCTCAAAAAAAGCCAATGAATACTTGAATCCAGAAGGCCGCATCGGTAGAATTCGCGCTCCCTCATTTAGGGATGGTCCTAAAACAGACTAATGCGGCATCGGGTTGGGCCAAATGAGAAAGTATTTTAGAAAATATTCTATTGACCAAAGCTGCTAGATACAGCTACTAACAAGTAAATTCAGGTTAAGCAATGAAGACGATTTCAGCAAATAAGGAAACTGCACAAAATGACTGGTATGTCGTTGATGCAGAAGGAAAAATTCTGGGCCGCATGGCGGCTGAGATAGCCCATCGTCTGCGTGGCAAACATAAAGCCGAGTACACTCCCCATGTGGATACCGGTGACTACATTGTTGTGGTCAATGCAGAGAAAGTTGCTGTCACTGGTAACAAGGCAACTGACAAAAAATACTACCGTCATACTGGATATCCGGGTGGCCTGAAAACCCGTAGCTTCAATGAAATGATTGAGAAAGCCCCCGAAGACGTTATCAAGCTGGCGGTTAAAGGTATGCTGCCACGTACGCCTCTGGGACGCACCATGATGAAAAAATTGAAAATCTATACTGGTAATGAGCATCCTCACGGTGCGCAGAACCCGGCTCAGCTGAATATTGCCTAAGCAACAACTTACAAGCATAGAAGGCGTTGTTGATAGTATAGAAAATATAGAAAGCATAGAAAGTTAAAAATTATAGAAGTGGCGAACTAGAAAATTAGTTAAACCCACAAGAACACTGAAATCCAAAGATTAAAATTCGCGAGCTGAATTAAGAGAAGAGTAATATGGCAGCTACCCAATACTACGGCACTGGTCGACGCAAAACCTCTACTGCAAGAGTTTTTCTGAAATCCGGATCCGGAACCATCACCATCAACAACCGCACTATTGATGACTTTTTTGGTCGCGAAGTGGCGCGTATGATTGTACGTCAACCCCTTGAACTACTTGAAGGCACTGATAAATTTGACGTCAACGTCAGGGTTGCCGGTGGCGGCAGTTTTGGCCAGGCTGGGGCAATACGACACGGCATTACCCGAGCCCTGATCGATTTCAATGAGGAAAACCGTGGAACCTTGCGTAAAGCCGGTTTCGTGACTCGTGATGCCAGAGAAGTTGAGCGTAAGAAAGTTGGTCTGCGCAAAGCGAGAAAGCGTCCACAGTTCTCAAAACGATAGTTTTTTGCAGTACAAAACAAGATAACGCCGGCGCCAATAGCGCCGGCGTTTTTTTTTGGCTTTTATTTACCAGGAACAGGCATCGGAACGCCCGGATTACCTTGAAAAAACTGGCTATATTTAGTAGCATGCGCGCTCCGTTTATTGCCCCTAATTCCGGCCCTTATTTCCAGACCAGAAGGCTAATCCTCCACATACAGGGAGTTTCATAGGTTAACTGGTTGATTGAAAGGAGAACATCATTGTGAGTGATGGCACAAACCCTGCCGTTAATAAAAAGCGTCGTCGATTTCTCATCGGAAGTACTACTCTGGTTGGTGCCGCTGGCGCCGCCGGTGCAGCAGTTCCTTTTGTAGGTTCATGGAACCCCAGTGCCAAAGCACTAGCTGCCGGTGCCCCGATATCCATTGATATCAGTCGCCTCAGCCCTGGTGAATTATTAGGCCCAATGCCAGCCTGGCGTGGACAACCGGTATATGTCTTCATGCGTGAGGAGTCAACTCTGGAAAGTCTGGTATCCAATACCGATCATCTTGCCGATGCCGGTTCTGAAGAGGCGAGTCAGCAGCCTGAATACTGTCAGAACGAATATCGTTCAATTCGTCCGGAAGTGATGATAATGGTTGGTCTATGTACCCACCTTGGCTGTGCCCCCCTGATGAATCCGGAAGTGCAACCGCAGGATTATGATCCAGACTGGCAAGGAGGCTTCTTCTGCCCTTGTCATGGCTCTATGTTTGATATGGCTGGACGTGTTTACAGTGGCGTCCCGGCTCCGGATAACCTGGTAGTACCTCCCCATTTCTATGAAAGTGATAATGTCGTAGTGATTGGTCTGGATGGAGAGAATTCTTAATGTCTGAAATAGAAAACACATCCACGATGGATACGAAAACCAAAACCAGCTCCCTGATGGGATGGATTGATGCTCGCTTGCCTTTGACCAAGACAATCGAAAAGCACATGACCAAGTACTATGCCCCGAAAAACTTCAATATCTGGTATGTATTTGGTGTTCTGGCTACTGTAGTTCTTGTTAATCAGTTACTTACGGGTATCTGGCTTACCATGAATTACACCCCCAGTGCTGAAGCCGCGTTTGCTTCAGTTGAATACATCATGCGCGATGTCGATTATGGCTGGATTCTGCGTTACATGCATTCTACAGGTGCCTCGGCTTTCTTCGCGGTGATTTATCTGCATATGTTTCGTGCCCTGATGTATGGCTCATATCGCAAACCGCGTGAGCTGATCTGGCTTTTCGGCATGACTATTTTCCTGGTACTGATGGCTGAAGGCTTTATGGGTTATGTATTGCCTTGGGGCAACATGTCCTACTGGGGTGCCAACGTTATTGTCAGTCTGGCTGGTGCAATCCCCTATATTGGTGAAGACCTGATGGTATGGGTGCAGGGAGACTTCCTGATTTCCGGTGCCACCTTGAATCGATTCTTTGCCTTGCATGTTGTTGCTCTGCCACTGGTATTGGTGTTTCTTGTATTTCTTCATCTTGTGGCTCTGCACGAAGTCGGCTCAAACAATCCTGATGGGATTGAAATTAAGGAGAACAAGGACGAAAGGGGTATTCCCCGTGACGGGATAGCATTTCATCCTTATTACACTGTTCATGATCTGGTTGCTATCGTGGTATTCCTGTTTGTGTTCTGTTTTGTTCTCTTTTTTATGCCGGAAATGGGCGGATATTTCCTCGAGTATGCCAATTTCACAGAAGCGGATAATCTGAAAACTCCCGAGCATATTGCTCCGGTCTGGTATTTCACTCCGTTCTATTCCATGCTGCGCGCAGTTACCTATCCGCTGTTTGGTCTTGATGCGAAATTCTGGGGACTGGTGACTATGGCTGCAGCTATTGCCATTCTGTTTGTCCTGCCCTGGCTGGATCGCAGTCCGGTTAAATCCATGCGCTATAAGGGCTGGTACAGCCGCATTGCATTGCTGCTTCTGACGGTAAGCTTCATTATCCTCGGCGTGCTTGGAGTTTGGGCACCGACAGATGCCAGAGGAAAGCTGGCTCTGTTATGCACTATCATTTATTTTCTCTATTTCTTCCTGATGCCCTGGTATACCCGCAAGGAGGCGACACGCTTGCCACCGGAGCGGACCACCGGACGCTTTATTACCATTCCACAGCTGTTGTTGGCGCTGGCATTGATAATCGGCCTGACAGTCTTGCCTTTGATGGCAGTTGCGGCTGAATCAGGTGTTGAACTGGAACACGTGGAAATGGATCTGGAGGACAAGGAATCCCTGCAATCCGGTGCTCGCACTTTTATCAACTACTGCATGGGATGTCATTCTGCAGCGTATTCCCGGTATAACCGCGTTGCAGCCGATCTGGATATTCCTGAAGAGCTGATGGAAGAGTACATGATCTTCTCTGATGATGCCGCTGTTGGTGATCTTATGATCAGCGCCATGCCAGCTGACCTTGGCGCCAATGCCTTTGGTATTGCGCCCCCTGATCTGACTCTGGTAGCCAGGGCACGTGCGACTACCTCGGCTAGTGGTACCGACTGGTTATACGGATACCTGACAGGTTTTTATGAAGATGAAAGCAGACCTTTTGGGGTTAATAACCGGGTTTTTGCCAATGTGGCCATGCCCAATGTGCTTGAAGGACTTCAGGGAGTTCAGCGTTGCGAAGATGCAGACCACTGTGATCATCTGGTTCATGTCGATGGTACTGGCACTCTGAGTGAAGAAGAATTCAATGATGTGATTTACGACCTGGTTAACTTTCTTTATTACATGGGAGAGCCCTCACGTCTGGACCGTCATCGAATCGGTGGTTATGTATTGTTGTTCCTTGCCTTTTTTGGCGTATTTGCCTGGTTGCTAAACAGGGAGTACTGGAAAGATGTTGATCATTAATCAATCGGCCTGAGCTTGACTGTCGATACACATTGATTCAATAACAAGACTAAAACGTTAGAAAGGTTACCGGGCTTTACGATTTGGTAAGGCATTAATTCTTTTGTTAATTTTTTGAGGCGAGATATATGGGAGTTGTTACTAAACGCTCTTCGATGCTTTTTTACTCTGACGGAACCAGCCAATACAGCCATCGTGTGCGTATTGTACTGGCGGAAAAAGGTGTCACTGTTGATGTGGTGGATGTAGATGTCCATGACAAACCAGAAGATCTGGCTGATCTTAACCCTTATAACAGCCTGCCAACGCTGGTAGATCGTGACCTGGTATTGTATGAACCCAATATCATGATGGAATATCTGGATGAACGCTTTCCTCATCCGCCGCTATTTCCTGTTTATCCGGTTGCCAGGGCTCAAAGCCGTTTGTGGATGCACAGAATCGAGAAGGACTGGTGTTCACTGGTTGATAAGTTACAGGCTGAAGATGGCACACCAGCGCAGCTGGAGAATGCTAGAAAAGAGCTGAGGGAAAGTATTATTTCCATTTCGCCAATTTTTGCTGAAAAGCCCTTTTTCATGAGTGAGGAATTCACTATTGTTGACTGTTGTGTGTTGCCTATTCTCTGGCGTTTGCCTGAAATTGGTATCAAACTCCCTGAAACCAAAGCAACCAAGGCGCTGATTGATTACCGCAACAGTCTCTTTGAGCGCGAATCTGTTATCGAAAGCCTTTCCGAGCAAGAAAAGGAAATGAAGTTTTAACAGCGTACTGAAGCATCAGCGTGTTGTGAAAGCTTAAGGCAGCGGCAAGCAGTTACAGGAAGTTTTTTGGCAAGTACAGGAAAGTATTGATGGAAATGCTTTCCTGGAGGATCTGGCTCCATGAAAATGACTTCACATCGGCCTTACATGATAAGGGCGCTAAACGAATGGATTCTGGAAAACAATTGCACGCCCTATATTCTGGTCAATGCCTACGCCAAGGAAGTACAGGTACCCCAGAGTTTCGTCAAGGATGGTCAGATCATCCTGAATATCTCCCCGGTTGCGGTGCAGGACCTTTCTATTTCCAATAATGGCATTGAATTTAATGGGCGCTTTGGCGGGATTCCAACCCGTGTCTATGTGCCAAGCCATGCTGTGCTGGGCATTTATGCCAAGGAGAACGGGCAGGGTATGATTTTTGATACTGATGATCCCATCCCTGAGCCGCCGAGTCCGGAACCTGATAAAAAACCTGACCCTGACAAGCGTGAGCACGCTGAAAAGCTCCGGTCTGGTCGACCCGATCTCAAGATTGTAAAGTCCTAGAACTGCGCGACATGACATACAGTCACTGCTGCCGGGCATTTCCAGCAAGCCATTCAAGGCATGTCAGGGATTGCATCCATGGCGTGCGTGGAGTGCGTGGAGTTAAAAGTATCTAGTTGATATATTCGAAGGCACGGACCACCTTGGTGACGCCCTTGGTATTGCTTACCAGATTTACCGTTTTATTGGCATCTTCCTGTGACACCAGTCCCATCAAATAAACGACGCCGTTTTCACTAATTACCTTGGTTCTGAGACCACTTACTTCACTATCTGCCAGCATCAGGGTTTTGATTTTGGCAGTTAACCAGGCGTCATTACTTCTGGAAAGAAAGGTCGTAGTGCCGGCAACTTCCAGTTCATTATAGACTTCCTTGACTCGTGAGCTTGAGGTGCGGGCAACACGGGTAGCCAGATTTTTCATTTCCTGTGAAGGTACCTGCCCCACCATTAAAACTGTACCATTAAAGCTGACCACATTGATGTGGGCTTTTTTCAGCTGCTCATCGGCCGCATTTAGATTGACCTTGATAGTGGTTTCAATGCTGTTATCGTCGACTACAGCTCCCATTGAGCGACGTCCACGATCTTCCTGTATTCCTTCATCACCAGTAGTAGCACTGATGACAGTCGCGCAACTGTTTAAGAAGAATAGAAAACTGAATATCAGTCCCAGGCGAGTTAAAAACATTTAATCATCTCCGAAAAGTTGAGTATCAATCAAATCGCATAAACAATGAATTACCAGTAGGTGTACTTCCTGAATACGTGCCGTACTGGAAGACGGCACACAGATCTCGATATCATCAGCGCTCAGGGTATCACGCATTTTTCCGCCTTCCTTACCGGTAAGCTGGACCACCGTCATTTCCCTGTCATGGGCGGCATTGATCGCCTGGATGACATTGGGTGAATTGCCGCTGGTTGAAATTGCCAACAGAATATCGCCTGCCTGTCCCAGTGCTCTGACCTGCTTTGAAAACACTTCGTCATAGGAATAGTCATTGGCGATAGATGTCAGCGTAGACGTGTCTGTAGTAATGGCAATGGCGGGCAAGGGCGGTCTTTCTCTTTCAAACCGATTTAAAAGTTCGGCAGAAAAGTGCTGGGCATCACCGGCAGAGCCGCCATTACCGCAGCTGAGAATTTTCTTTTCCTTTAGAAGTGACTGCACCATGCAATCTGCTGCTGCGGTTATGAAAGGGGTGAGCGCTTCCATTGACTGCATTTTGGTATCAATGCTGGCGGTAAAGTGTTGTTTGACGCGTTCCTGATAGTTCATATTGCCTCGAGATTATAATTTAGCGTTTCTTAAAAAGCATTTTTAATCCACTGAATGTCCAGAGCATCAACACTTCCTGAGATGCCGATCACATCAAATCGGCAGGGCATTTTGTTGGTAAGACCATTTTTTTGCAAGTAATGCCGGGCTGTACGAATAATTTTCTGTTGTTTGTGAAAATTAACAGTAGCCGCAGCATCACCATGATCCGTGTTTTTTCTGTATCTTACTTCGATAAATACCAGAATATCGGCATCCCGCGCAATCAGATCAATTTCGCCAAAACGCGAATGAAAGTTCAATTGAAACTGTTTAAGTCCCTGCCTGCCAAGAAACTTGCGAGCCAGAACTTCAAACTGCCTGCCTTTGCCTGTTGTTGTAAGATGATGACCTAGACTGAATTTTACATTCTTCATTTTGCGCCTTCCATGGCTGATATGAAAATTAAGATATAACTACAGGCCCTCGGCTTCCACTCTCGCCAATCCTTCCGAAACTTTAGCCCAGTTCAATTCCCTGGTTATATTTCGGTTGTCTCCAAATTTTAACAGGCCGGTAGCGCCATAGATCTGGCCATCGGGTATATCTTCTAGCTGTCGTAATCTCGGGTACAGTCTGAAAGCATCAATACCGAAGGCCTGTAATCTCAGGGTAAGTGCATTATTTTGCGGGAACAGATTAGTAGTCTTGGTCTTGAGTTCATCATTGAAATTCAACAGCCATGGGCTATCACCAAAAATGATGCCATTTAAATCATTGTCGACCAGTGGTCTAGGTATACCCGAATAGACATCCTGGCTTGCATAGACCGGGATATCTCCAGCGTAAAGATAGGCCAGAGTTGGATTGATTTGCCTAGCTGGCCTAGGTTCCGCAATCAGGAAAATAAAATCTATATCCTGACGTCTGCGCTGGGTAAAGGCGAGATCCTCGTTTATCAGCCTTGCCAGCTCATTCTTTCTTGCTTCACTTTCGTCAATGTTAAGCAGGGTTTCCACAACACCAGTGTAGTCTTCACGATAGGCTTCCTGGGTAACAATCTGGCCTCCGAGACCAAGCCAGTGATCGATAAAGCTATTGCGCTTGCGTTGATAAAAATCATCAAAAGATGGCGCCGGACTGAGAATTGCGGCATAGCGATGACCATCTTGCCAGGCGCGTTCGGCAATCTGAACCGCTTCGTTTTCAGGTGAAAGGGCAAACTGGTAGAGTAGGTTCGAATAGGGGCTTGAGCCTTCCACGTTATTCAGGGCAAGGGTGGGAACGGGCAATGCGGTTTCACTGTGTAAACGGGCTACATGCTGTTTTTCCAGTGGGCCGATAATCATTTGGGCACCATCGGCGATGGCCTGGTTGTAATCCTGCAGAATGTCACTGGTATCAGAGGTATTGTACAAACGTAATTTGGGAACTTTACCTCCTATTTGCATGACATCGTAATAGGCGCTCAGAAAGCCATCTCGAATGACTGTGCCGGAGGCGGAATTGAGAGGTAGCAGCAGGGCGATAGCGTCCGGGCGTTCTTCTGCCATGGTTTCAACCAGCTGCATGGCCAGCGGGAGATAGACTGCAGCGGGATGGCGGCTCCAGCTATTGCGCCAGCGGCTTAGCTCAACAACCTGACGGTCCAGGTTGTATTGGTATGCCTTGCCGATAACGCCAAGTTCAAACCAGCCCTGAAATTCAAAACGCCTCTCACTTTGTGCCAGTTCGGAAAGACGTCGGGGATCGAGTGTGGTCAGTGCCTTCCAGATTTGTTCATGGTTCAGTGGAACCAGATTAAGAGGAAGTAAATGATCAGCCAGGATACGTTCCACTGCACTTTCCAAAAACCGGCCTGAGTCATTGAAAAGGTCTGCCCGATAAAGACGTATGGACATCTGTGTCGTATTATCAAGCATGGATAGCTGATCAAGGCGAGCTGCAGTCAGCGCCTGCAAGGCTGCGTCTGTTCGCCCCAGTTCCGTGTAAAGTCGTGCCTGCTGCAAAAGAATATTGGCAGCAAGGGGCAAGGGTATGTCATCAGTTTCAAGGCTTTCCAATAACTGCAGCGCCTCTTCACCCCGTTCCAGATTATTGAGGACCAGGGCTGCCTGATAGAGTAATTGTTGCTTTTGTGGGCTGCTGGCAACAGATCCCTGAGTCAGTAGTGCCTGAAGCATTACCTCATCGCCCTCAACCTGGCTTGCCGGGAGTGCAGAGTCAAAATCGGTCTGATCGGTCACAGTAGTGGCAGAACAGGCGACAAGTACCAGCAACAGGACTGCAATGCAAAGCTTTGCTGGCAATCGCAATAAGGATAAATGGAACTGAAATGTTTGTAATCTGTTCATGGTATTGCGCACAGTATAACCTTAAAGTCGGGTTTTATTTATGGCAACATTGCCTCCAGATCGTAAAAGAGTATTCTGTCTGTCACAAATCCTTTACCAGGTAAGTCCATGGCCCTCACACCCTCCAATATGTTGCCCCTAGGTACACTAGCACCCGATTTTTCCCTGCCCGATACCAGGGGCATGATGGTAACTATGGATGCGTTCAAAGATGCTCAGTTGTTGCTGGTGGCTTTTATTTGTAATCACTGCCCCTTCGTTAAACATATCAGGGCCGGTTTTGCTGATCTGGCAAGAGACTATGAAAGTAAGGGGGTCGCTGTTGTGGCAATCAATGCCAATGACATAGCGGCTTATCCTGATGACAATATGGACAACATGCAAAGAGAAGTGGTGGAAGCCGGTTATATCTTTCCCTACCTGCTTGATGAAACCCAAGCAGTGGCACTGGCCTATGATGCCGCCTGTACACCGGATTTTTACCTGTTCGATGAAAACAGAGTGCTGATTTATCGCGGTCAAATGGACAGTAGCAGGCCAGGTAACGATATTCCTGTCACCGCAGTGGATCTGCGGAAAGCGATGGATGCAGCATTGTCTGGACAAGCGATCAGCCAGGCACAGATTCCCAGTGTCGGATGCAATATCAAATGGAAGCCCGGCAATGCCCCAAACTGATAGCGGGTCTTTGTATATCGTAGCAACACCTGTTGGCAATCTTGACGATATTACGGCGCGTGCCATTCAGGTGTTGTCCCAGGTTAATAGCATTGCTGTGGAAGATACCCGCCATAGCCGAAAACTTTTGCAACATTTTGGAATTGATACTCCCATGTTTGCCTTGCATGAACATAATGAAGTGCAAAAGGTGGATGAAATTATCAAGCGTATTAGCGCGGGTGAAGATATAGCCCTGATTAGTGATGCAGGAACGCCGCTGATTTCGGATCCCGGTTATCCATTGGTGAACAAAGCAAGTCAGGCCGGTATTAAAGTAGTTCCGATTCCGGGGGCCAGCAGTATTCTTGCGGCGCTGAGTTGTGCCGGTTTGCCTACCGACCGCTTTGTATTTGAAGGTTTTCTGCCCGGCAAAAAGGGCACCCGCAGTAATCAGTTGAGCAAACTGGCAGCGGAAGAAAGAACGCTGATCTTTTTTGAAGCACCCCATCGCATTCATGCCTGTCTGGAAGACCTGGTCACTGTCTTTGGCGCAAACCGACATGCGGTGATAGCACGAGAACTAACTAAAACCTATGAAACCTTTCTAAGAGGAACTTTGGCAGAATTGCTGGATATGGTATCTGCTGACAGTAATCAGGAGCGTGGAGAAATTGTATTGATGGTGGCTGGCAGTGATAAAAAAGATCAGTCTCTTGACGAAGGTGCGCTTCATATTTTTAGTACGCTGCTTGAAGAGCTACCTTTAAAACAGGCATCTTCACTTGCCGGAAAAATCACCGGCCTTGGCAAGAAGGCGTTTTACCAGGCAGGTCTTGAGCAGAAAAAACAGCAAGACGACTAAGGTGATTAATCTTATCCTGCAACCAGCATGCTGGATAGCAAGGTGGCTATGCCAAGGAATGACATAAAGCCGGCAATATCAGTGACAGTAGTCAGCACGATAGAAGAAGACTGAGCCGGGTCAAGACCAAAGCGTTTCAGCAGAATCGGTATAACAGCCCCTGCAGTACCCGCGAGAGTCATGGAGATAATCATGGCCAGTGCCATTACCAGCGCCAGACCGGCACTGCGGCTCCACAGGAATACGCCAGCGGAGCAGGTTACCGCGATACCGATGACATTGATAAAGCCTGCGCCAACTCAATAATTTCACCTTCAATATCACCGATTTTGATTTTGTCACCAACCCGACAGTACTTACGGGTGTATTGGGCACCGATGATATTGGCCGCCATATTTTTGGCACCAAGGCTGAAGGCCAGGACAGCGCCAGCCAGCAGAATGGCGATGGAGGCAACAATGACATTGCTCAAAAAGCCGATGTTTAATCCGATTTGCTCAACTCCAATAATAATGGCGCTGAAAATGATCACGATCTGAACTGCGCGCGCCATACCGGCACTTTGGGTCATTCCGGCTTTATCGGCGGCGGAAGATATTGTGGCTTTTGCGAAATTACTCAGCAGGAAGCCACCAAGGATAATGATCAGTCCGGAAATCAGTCCTGGCAAATAACTGACAATACTGTCGAGCCAGCCGGCAAAGACATCTCACCACAGAATGTTGGCGGCAACCGTGAGGAAAAAAATCATGACGATCCAGAAAACGATCTTGCTGATAATGACTGAGTAGGAGCCTTGTATCCTTTCCTGATTGATACCATCAATACGGGTAAATCTGGCGAATAGTACGTCCAGCCCCTGAATTACCTTGCGCGTGCTCAGGCTAAGAGTGTGTGCAACCAGTCAGCCCAATAGCAGCACCCCAACGGTGCCAATCAGCTGGGGAAAATAGTTGATTAGCTGCTGGGAAAAATCAGTAAAGGTTTCGTCAATTGCGCTCTGCCAGTTAAAAGATGCTGCGGTGTTGTCTGCCATTGGTGGCCTCCACGAATTAACTATTTGTATATTTGAGGGAGTACTTAATTTTCATCTCTTTCTTCAATATGTTCTTCTACAATTTCAGAATCTTCAAAGGTAGCAATATTGAACAAGGCATCACCCTGATTTACTAATGGGATCATGGTCATGCCGATGATAATGCCTTTTTTGGAACTACATACCGGCACCACTGCATCCCCATAAGGGTCTGACAAGGTGCCTAATAATTCGCCTTCCTGAACCATGCTGCCGATCTTTTTTCTGACTCTCAACGCGCCACTATGAGGGGCGCGCACCCATTGACTGGAGGAGGCTATAAATACCTCTTTGGCCAGATGGGCTTTGCGTAGCCTGCTGGAGCGTATCATGCCAATTGAGCGCATAACCGAGAGCACGCCATTAACACCTGTTTTAATCACTTTTTCTTCAAACCTTAACGCTTCACCGCCTTCGAAAAGTAACATGGGAATGCCTTTTTCAGCGGCTGCCTGGCGCAAGGAACCATCACGTATAGATGAATTGATGGCGACAGTGATGCCAAAGGCTCGGGCCAGTTCTACAGTTTCCCTGTCATCCAGCTGTGCTCTTATTTGTGGCAGGTTGGTTCGATGGATGGCGCCGGTATGCAGGTCAATACCGTGGGTCGATTTCTCGACTATTTCCCGCATGAAAATATTTGCCATTTGTGAGCCCAGGGAGCCGGAAGCTGACCCGGGGAAACAGCGGTTCAGATCGCGTCGATCCGGCAGGTAGCGGGAATTATTATTGAAGCCGAAAACATTAACGATGGGGACGGCAATTAGCGTGCCGTGCATGGAGCGACCGATAGATTTGCGTGCCAGCAATCGTTTGATGATTTCGATACCGTTAAGTTCGTCACCATGGATCGCCGCAGAAACAAACAATACCGGGCCGGGTGCCTTACCCCTGATGACCTCAACGGGAATTACCATCTCGGTATAATCAAACAATTTCGATACTTTTATTTCAAGACGCTTTCTGGTGCCGGGCAAAATCGATTCACCGGCAATTTCCAGAACATTTGAATGGGTTGGCAAGGTTATCTCCAGGCTAATTGGTCCAGATGAAATGGAATTGACTTCGTGGCAGCATCTTCACGAGTTTACCATCAATCTCTTGTTGAATTTCCACAATTGCATGCGTACCCTAGCGCCTTGAGTTGGCCAGGCAATCGCTGGCATTCTCTATTCGTAGAGATATGTCAGAGGAAAGTCCGGGCTCCATAGAGCACAGTGCCAGGTAATACCTGGGGGGCGCGAGCCTACGGAAAGTGCAGCAGAAAATAAACCGCCTCAGCAGCCTTCGGGCAAATGAGGTAAGGGTGAAATGGTGCGGTAAGAGCGCACCGCATGGGTGGCAACATTCCATGGCATGGTAAACCCCGCTGGGAGCAAGGCCAAATAGGAATCCAAAGGTGTGGCTCGCACTGGATTCGGGTAGGCTGCATGAGCATTATGGTGACATGATGCCTAGATGAATGATTGCCCAAGACAGAACCCGGCTTACCGGCTAACTCATTTTATTATTTATTTTTTAGAGAGTTATTTACAGGGTAGCAATAGCCGGATACTATGTGTCACTGTGACAAGGTTCGAGAGTATGAGTCTACATACTTTCTATAAGCTAGTAAGCCATGCGTCATAAGCCATAAGCTACAGAGATCTCTAAAAATCTCGAAAGCGTTTAAT
>JAURCS010000003.1 GCA_030828385.1 Gammaproteobacteria bacterium | reverse complement strand
CTTTCTGTGATAACTGCATACTGGACATCTGGGAGGTAATGTCCTGCTCAGCAATATAATCCACCATGCGGTGAGTATCAGGGATGAAAGTAATATTGCGGGCATCTTCAAAAATTGGGTCGGTAGCCTGCACCAGCAGGTTGAGATTGCCATCAGCAAAAGAATAGGTAGCGTCAAGAGCGATATCAACTCGTGGCAGGCTGGCCCGAGTGCGGGCAAAGCCATCCACCCAGCGTGAATCTGTTGTTGCAAGCCCGGTGCTGGAAACCGGGATGGCCAGACTGACAGTCGCACCACCGGGAATACAAATCTCTTCACATTCCAGCCACACAGCCTCGGCGCCAATAGTAAGGGAGCTGGCAGAGAAATCATCCGCAATGCTTAATTCTGTCAGCAGGAAAATTTCTTCGGTATAGCCAAAATCAACCAGATCAGCAGGTAATTCAAAACGCTCGGGTAAGGGCCAGACGATTTCCCCCGCGCTGACACCTTGCGGCAGTTGCCAGTTAATTAATGTTGGCTTGCCGGCATCACCGGGATTTTTCCAATAGGTATGCCACTTGTCCATGTGCACGAGTCTGAGTGCAACCCAAAGCGACTGCCCTGGAACCGCGACGTCATTTTCAGCAACCAGCTGTGCATCCACATGCTCACCCTGAACAAGCGACGAAACACCTTGGGCAAACACATGGCCTGACAGCGTGATGAATAACAACGCGATGACATGACGAATAAAACTTTTGCCTGACAAAACTGTCTTTAAAAACATTTTAATTTTCTTTTCCTGTAAACCATTGAAGCAGAACTTTACTTACTTCCTCCGGCTTTTCCATGGTAACCATGTGACCTGCATCAGGGACTATCTCCAGACGGTAGCGTTTTAACTGCTCTGCCATCTGCTGATGTTGTTGCGGCGGACTCCAGGAATCCCCATCGCCCGCAACGAGCAGTACTTCCTGCTCGATTTGGGCAAGGATTCCAGTCTGATCCTTTCTTCCCAACAGTGCTTTCACCTGCCCGAAAAAATCATCGACACTATTGCGAAGAATCATCGCATGAATTTCTTCAATCAGCTTTTTATCCTGATGTCTTGACGGATGCACCATTGGTAAAGTCCAGGCATCTGCTACCGCCTGTAAACCCAGCTCAGTGGCCTTGTCCAACAGTATCTGACGTTTTTGCGGCTCATCAGCCTTTACTGGATGCACTCCGGAGTCCAAGACCGCAAATTTATCAATTCTATTCCCCGCCATTTCCATTAATTCCCAGGCTACCCTTCCACCCATTGAATGACCGGCCACTGAAAATCGCTGCGGTGCCTGCTCAAGCACATAGGCAGCCATGTCAGTTAATGAATCAAATCCACGAAATACCGGAATGATTACATTGGCATAAGATGACAAGGTTTTTTGTTGATCTATCCAGACGGCCTCATCACACATCAAGCCGGGCAGTAGAAATATAACGGGTTTCTCAGTCATAAAAAATTTCGCAGTATAAGGAAAGTAAGTATCAGTTACTTTCAGGGTTGGAATATTTCAGCCTTGGTATCACGAAGAATGGCCGTTATGGCTGCCCGGTCTGTCTCGGATAGCGCGCTAAAGACCTCTTCATTTGCCTCACCGGCAAGTATCAGACGAATCTTTTGGTAAAGGAATTTTTTTACCTTCTCAGGCAAGGCTGCAATGGCATCTGAATATATCAGATAGCTCAGCGGGTATTTGAATGTACGTTTTTTTAAATCGAGCTCGCGCAGAGAACGTCCTTCGCTATCTTCCGGTCCCAGCGACTGAAAATACTCAGTAAATCCGGAACTCCCCACTACGGTATCCGTTAAAGGCACTTCATGCAGCATAAATAGCGACTCAACCAGCGGTGTTACAAACTCTTCAAGCTCACTGTCACTAATATCGCCCTGCTCATGAATTCTGGTTAGACTTTCAAAATTCAATCGCGAGAGTTTGTTTTGCACTTCAACCTGGTGCTCCAGTACCAACAGCGCCACTATATCGCTACCACTACTTATGTAGGGTGAAGTGTCCAGGAATTCTGACAGATCCGTTTTGTTGCCATTAACGCTTAAATCCAGATTTCTGAGCTTGGCAAGGTCATCTATCACGAAATTACCCATAATTTCCTGGCTGCCATGACTGCCACTGACATAAAAACCGCCCCAGCGCCGGTTCAATGGCGTACTTGTATCAGTGATGATACTGACTTCATGAGTGACAATTTCACCCTTCTCGTTCGCCAATACTGAACTCAGCAAAAAACGCGGAACGCCGCCGCCGGTCATGGAGTAGGAATCATGACAGCGCAGGCAACGGTTCATTTCTCTTTCCACAACCGGGCCTTCCGGATCCTGGGAAAAAACCATGAAAACCGGCCCCAGGTTTGGATCCATGGTAGAAATCTCAAGGGATCGACTATTTTGAATAAATGCGATGTAGGTATCGTCATTGAAGTAGATTGCGCGCGGTGTTGCTGCCGTGACAAAACGGGTTTTCAGGGCGGTTTTGGAAAACACCAGTGCCTGGGAAGAAGGATCAATATCCAGCGCCTGCAGAAGTGAATCCAGGTAGCCCCTACCCTCGGCATCATAAACAAGGCTTACGTCCCCGCTTTCAATATCAGCCATTAACCGCGTTACCCTGTCACTGAGGGGCGCGCTGGCATAATTTACTCCCGGATACGCCTGTGCATATGAAAAAGCCTGGGCCATTAGCGACCCTGGCAAAAGCGATAGAACAAGTGCCAACAGCAACACAGGCAGGCCAAGTTGACTGAACTGAGGGGTTATTTTTGTTGCTGCCAGTGCCGGCCAGCCATTTCTCAAGTGTTTACTCATGGCTCTATTATAGGGTGTTCCGCAAAACATTTGGACTTTACTGCCCACCTTATACGCTCCAGTACGCTCCAGGTATTAAAAAATAATCACCCCGCAAGCCCTCGGGATAGTTAATTTTCCCCGCTAAAGGTGCTAAAATCGCCGGCCTTTGACACCAAGCAAGTCAGCAATAGGCTGTATTTTCTCGTTTTTTCAGCAAAAGTAACTAAGGAACCATCCCCCATGTCGCAACCCTCAGATATAGAAATTGCACAGCAAGCCACTCCCCAGCCCATTGGCGAAATTGGCGAAAAACTCGAAATCCCACAAGACGCACTGCTACAGTATGGCCCCTTCAAGGCCAAAATTGATTACGGCTTTCTGCGCACCAAAAAAGATAACCCCAACGGCAAACTGATCCTGGTGACAGCTATTTCACCAACACCTGCCGGTGAAGGCAAAACCACGACTACTGTTGGCCTGGGTGATGCACTTAGCAAGATCGGCAAGAAAACCGCAATCTGCCTGCGTGAACCAAGTCTTGGCCCCTGCTTCGGTATGAAAGGTGGTGCCGCCGGCGGCGGTTACGCCCAGGTAGTGCCCATGGAAGACATTAACCTGCATTTTACCGGCGATTTTCATGCCATCGGTGCAGCGCATAACCTGCTCTCTGCCATGCTGGATAACCACATCCATCATTCCAATGAACTCGGCATTGATGTGCGTCGAGTTAGCTGGCGCCGTGTTGTTGATATGAATGATCGCGCTCTGCGTGATATTGCCCTGGCTCTGGGTGGCCCGGGTAATGGCTTCCCGCGTCAGAGTGGTTTTGACATCACCGTGGCTTCTGAAATTATGGCTATTTTCTGCCTCGCCACTGACCTGGAAGATCTGCGTAATCGTATTGGCAAAATTGTTGTCGGCACAACCCGTGACTTGAAACCCATTACCGCTAAAGATATCAAGGCCGATGGCGCCATGACCGCTTTGTTAAAAGACGCCATGATGCCAAACCTGGTACAGACGCTTGAAGGCACACCTGCGTTTGTTCACGGCGGTCCATTCGCCAATATCGCTCATGGTTGTAACTCAGTTATGGCAACCACTGCCGGCCTGAAGCTGGCTGATTATGTGGTAACAGAAGCAGGCTTTGGTGCTGATCTGGGTGCGCAGAAATTCTTCGACATCAAATGCCGCAAGACTGGTCTGAAACCCGATGCCGTTGCCATTGTTGCTACTGTCCGCGCCTTAAAAATGCATGGCGGTGTGGCGAAAACTGAACTTAAAGGTGAAAACCTGGTAGCACTGGCCAAAGGCATGTGCAACCTTGAACGCCATATCAGCAATGTCGGCAAATATGGCGTCCCTGCCGTTGTAGCTATCAATCGCTTTACCGATGATACAGATGCCGAAATCGAACTGATTCGTTCAACCTGTGAAGGACTTGGCGCCAAAGTAATCGCCTGTACTCACTGGTCTGACGGTGGCGAAGGAACCGTTGACCTGGCTAATGCTATTGTCGACATCGTTGATAACCAGGAAAGCAACTTCACCACGCTTTATCCGGATGACATGTCTCTTTGGGAAAAAACACGCACTATTGCCAAAGAAATTTATGGCGCTGATGACATTATTGCTGACGACAAAGTTCGCAAGCAGTACGATCATCTGCAAGCCCTGTATCCGAACTTCCCTGTTTGTATGGCAAAAACCCAGTACAGCTTCTCCACTGACCCCGCTCTTATCGGTGCGCCAAGTGGCCACGTTGTTGGTGTTCGTGAACTGCGACTTTCAGCCGGTGCCGAGTTTGTAGTCGCCGTATGCGGTGACATCATGATTATGCCAGGACTGCCAAAAGTCCCTGCGGCAGAAGGTATTTCTGTCAACGCTGAAGGGCAGATCGAAGGTCTGTTCTGATCTGATTGCTTGAGCAGTATAAAACCGGCGCCAATGCGCCGGTTTTTTTATGTCTGCGTATTTCTATATATTCAGGGTTGGGATATTTCCCAACATCAGTGACACAAAAGTTTATCAGTTATCATTGTTGACACTTGTAGCCCCCTTTGCTTAACTGTTCCAAAATATAAAAAATAAAATCAGCAGGGAAAACACGTGACTGCTATCCAAAAGCTTTTGGGGGAAATAGATACTTTCTGCAAGCAACGGAAAATCTCCAAATCCACCTTTGGGCTGCATGTGGTTAATGACGGAAAGCTCGTCAACAGACTCAGGGACGGCAAGGGAATCACACTAAAAACCATTACTCGAATTCAGGACTACCTGGACAAAAATACTGCTCAAGACCTCACTCAAAAGAGCAGAAAAGAAAAAACTGATAATGATAATAAACTAGGGGGGAATAATATGGCAGTTGCAAAAAAGGCCAAAGCAAAAACGAAAGCAACAAAAGCGAAATCAAGTCCCGCAAAAGCCAGGCCAGTCAGCGCGAAAAAGAAGAAGAAATCTGACGATAAAACTCCTTTCCGCTTTTATGATAATCGCCAGAACTACCTTGCATTTATCAACACCTGCAATGAAAAATCCGCTATTTCGCAGCGTATCGCCAAGGAATTTCAATACGTACAGCCCAGCCCGCCGGCTTTCCGCATGTTCGATGCCGGAATGGGTGATGCTACGGTTTTATCAAACTGTATGCGCTATCTGCATCACAAACATCCGACGGTACCGCACTTTATTGTTGCCAAGGAAATCAGCATGGAAGATGTGCGCATTGGCCTGGATAAAATGATTGATCGTTTCAGCGAACATCCCGCTACGATCCTTGTGCTGACCAATCTTAATTATGCAGAAGCCCCCAAATTGATGCCACGCGACGTCCTTACCGCCAATGCGATGAACTGGCGCGAAGTCAAACTGGAGGGCACTAACGCCTACAATTATCGTGAGCAGCTGGAAAGCCTGCATGATATGTTTACCGAAGGCTGGGAAACACAAACCAGCAAGATTTCCGGTAATCCGGTATTCAAGCGCCCTTCGGTCGTTGTCATCTATAGGGAAGATCATCGAATATTGCTGGATGCAGTGATTCCACGCCCCGGCATTCAGAACTGGGATTATGACTTCATCCTCGCCTCTCAACCCTGGCGCGCCACTACCTCGGCCAAGTTCAAGGCAGAAAAAATTATTGCGCCACTGGCCCGCTCACTGGCACCCGGCGGCCGACTGCTGGCAATTCAATCCTGCGGCAAAGATCCGGCAGCAGAACTGGTAAAACAGTTTTGGCCTGACCTGAATCCGTTTCCGGTTACCCGCCATGACATTCTGAAAGAAACCAAAAAAGCGCTTGGTCGTGATGCCCGTGATTACAATATCAAGGAAATGTCAGACGCCCGTTCTCTGGTCAAGTACCGGATGCATGCCCTGCCGTCTGAAATTGGCGGTGCCAACATTGGAACATCTACACTGTTTGCGGCCTGGAATGCTTCCGTTTATGTCAATCAGATTGAAGATGAGCGGGTCGAGGAAGTCATCAAAGGGGGAAGTTATCTTGATGCGACCGCAAAAATCCTTAACAAGCATGGTGGGCTTTGGTTTAACGACGAGACCTTTGTCATCAGCAAAGGTAAAAATTAACCTTAAGCACTACTGTTTCAAGACATGAACAAGGTAAAGCCTTTCCCTTCCTGCTACTGGACCGGTCAGGGAAAGGTTTTGGCCAGCATCAGTGTAAGAACGAAACCGGCAGATCTCCTCTCTGCGGTTGTGACCTGAAAGCATAGCAAGTATCATTCGCGCCTCAATTATTCGCTATTTTTTTACAATCAGGATTCAAATTGAGCAACCGCAAAATCCTCGTCACAAACGCCCTGCCCTTTGCCAATGGTCCGATCCACCTGGGTCATCTGCTGGGTTATATCCAGGCTGATATCTGGGTGCGCTTTCAACGCATGGCTGGCAACAAGGTTTCCTATGTCTGTGCTGACGATACCCATGGCACAGCCATCATGCTGAGTGCTGAAAGAGAGGGCATTCCTCCCGAAGAACTGATTGCCAGAGTCAACCAGGAGCATGCCCGTGACTTCGCCGGCTTCCATGTTGACTTCGATATCTACTACACCACCCATTCCGATGAAAATCGGGAACAGGCTGAGTTGATTTACCAGCGCCTGAAAGATGCCGACAAAATTGCCCAGCGCTCCATTACCCAGTTATATGATCCGGAAAAGGAAATGTTTCTCTCGGATCGTTTTATCAAGGGCGAGTGCCCCAGGTGTGGCACGCCGGATCAGTATGGGGATAACTGTGAATCCTGCTCATCAACCTATGATGCCACAGATCTGAAAAATCCCTACTCCACCATCTCGGGAGCCACGCCGGTAGAAAAAGAAAGTACGCATTTCTTTTTTAAACTACCCGAATTCTCCGACATGTTGAAAGATTGGACACGCAGCGGTGTTCTCGCTCCACAGGTTGCCAATAAATTAGCGGAGTGGCTTGATGCTGGTCTGCAGGAATGGGATATCAGCCGGGACGCGCCCTATTTTGGCTTCGAAATACCCGGGGAAAGCGGCAAGTATTTTTATGTCTGGCTTGATGCCCCTATTGGTTATATGGCGAGCTTCAAAAAACTCTGCGAGTCACGCGATGATCTGACGTTTGATGACTACTGGAGCAAGGATGCCAGTAGCGAGCTATACCATTTCATTGGCAAGGACATTATTAATTTCCATGCCCTGTTCTGGCCTGCCATGCTGGAAACTGCCAACTTTAAAAAACCGGACCTGATAAGTGTTAACGGTTTCCTTACAGTGAATGGTCAGAAGATGTCCAAGTCTCGCGGCACTTTCATTATGGCCCAAACCTATCTGGATTATCTGAATCCGGAATATCTGCGCTATTATTTTGCCGCCAAACTCAGTAGCACCCCTGAAGATCTCGACTTGAACCTGGAAGACTTTGCCCAACGGGTAAATTCCGATGTGGTTGGCAAAGTGGTTAATATCGCCAGCCGTTGCGCCGGGTTTATCAACAAGAATTTTTCCGGCAACCTGGGAGCTAGCCTAGCGGTGCCTGAACTGATAGCCGAGTTCCAGAATACCGGTGATGAGATAGCGGCATTGTTTGAAGCTCGCGAGTTTTCCAAGGCTATACGACTAATCATGTCCCTTGCTGACAAGGCCAACCAGTATATTGCCGAGCAGCAGCCCTGGGTGATCGCAAAAGAAAACCCACAGGCAGAGGAAGTACAAACTATCTGTTCAACTGGTCTGAACCTGTTCCGCCTCCTGTTGATTTACCTGAAGCCGGTGTTGCCCGTTATTGCTGAAAAAGGCGAAGCCTTTCTGCAGGTGAAACCCCTGCTTTGGGAAGATGCCCGGTCTTTACTGACCAATCATGAAATTGGCCGCTTTGAGCCACTGATGACGCGCATAGAACTTTCAAGAGTTGAAGACATGGTGGAAGCCAGCAAGGAGAGCCTCGTGGCTGAAGAAAAAATAGAAAATCCCGCTGATGCTGCCGCTAATACTGATGCCAGGACAGCGCTGGGCAAAGACCCCATCAGTACAGAAATTGAATTCCCCGAATTCGCAAAAGTAGACCTGCGTATCGTCAAGGTAATAAATGCCGAACACGTTGAAGGCGCTAACAAGCTTCTCAAACTGACCCTTAGCCTGGGACAAAATGCCGCTGGCGAAGAGGAAACCCGTACCGTGTTCTCCGGCATCAAGGCCGCCTATGACCCACAGAAACTGATTGGCATGCACACTGTTATGGTGGCCAACCTGAAACCACGGCAAATGAAGTTCGGCTTGTCCGAGGGCATGATTCTAGCCAGCGGAGAAGCTGACAAGGTCTTTCTGCTGGAACCCCATGAAGGCGCAGAACCCGGTACTCGAGTCACCTGATACTGGTGCGAATGATTGCCGGCGAAATATCACTAAAACCGGCGACAGGTAAGCCTTTTTTTACCCGCAGTCGATAATCATGGCCCTTCCTGTCATTCACCGCCAGTGATAGCCGAAAGGCTTTATCAATATCCAGTTGCCAGAATTTCCAGGCGGTAGAATCTCCACCGAGCAAGTCAGAGAAACTGATATCCAGTGTTTCCCCATTAAAAGAGAAACAGAATTCAGACAGCGGCGTGCGCAAGCCCGTGCCACAGGCCTTCAGATAAGCTTCCTTCAGGGTCCACAGGTCATAGAATCTCTCGTTCCATTGCTCAACCGGTAATGCCAGCAGTTCTTCTGCCTCCTTGCGCGCGAAGTAGCGTTCGGCAAGGTTAACAATGTCTGCTTGCCTGCTCAGGAACTCAACATCTATTCCTACCGGCTCCACCTGCATGACTGCAAGAGCTATCAGCCCCCTGGTATGGGTCAGATTAAATTGCAGGGTGGTTTCAATAAGCAGCTCAGGTTTGCCATTGCTGCTTGCGCCAAATTCAAGGCTGCCGGGATCATCCAGGCCAAGGTATTGTGACAGTACCCAGCGTATCAGGGCTCTGGTAACAAGAAACTGTTGTTTATCGCGGGTAAAAGCAAAGCGTTCATGTCGCTTTACTTCTTCGGGACTGAGGAATTGTGCATATTGCTCCAGAAGAGCAGGGTCCTGAATTTGCTGATAATTCACCAGCCAGAGATCAATATCGTTGCGAGCAGCTTTCAGCATGGCGGGAGTCTCTCATTATTGGCATAATTCCGCTACTCAAAGCCACATTCAACGGAAATTAATTATGAGACTTTTACACACCATGTTGCGCGTCACTGATCTGGAAAAATCAATTGACTTCTACACCAATATTTTTGACATGAAATTAATACGAAAAATGGATTTTCCCGAAGGTAAATTCACCCTGGCGTTTATCGGCTACGGCAGTGAAGAGGAAAACACAGTACTTGAATTGACCCATAACTGGGAAACCCACAGCTATGATCTTGGTAACGCCTATGGTCATATCGCCATCGGCGTCGATGATGCTTACAAGGCCTGTGCTGAAATTGAGGCTAAAGGCGGTGATGTCGTGCGCCCTGCCGGTCCCATGAAACACTCAACAACAGTGATAGCCTTTGTGAAGGATCCAGATGGCTATATGGTTGAGCTCATCGAAGGAAAATAGGCGCTAGCTGGCCCCGGACAACATTGTTCTGAACCAGCCTCCACATGACCGATATTATTCTTATTCTTGTTGGCGCCATCCTCGTTAACAATTTTGTCCTGACCCAGTTTCTGGGTCTGTGTCCCTTCATGGGCGTTTCAGGCAAGGTGGAAACTGCCGTCGGTATGTCGGCAGCCACCTTGTTTGTGCTCACGCTTGCTTCTGCCTGTAGCTATCTGGTTTTTCAATACCTGCTGGTGCCTCTTGGCCTTGAATACCTGAAAACCATTTCCTTTATTGTCGTTATTGCAGCGGTAGTGAGCATGACAGAAATAATCATGCATAAAACCAGCCCGCTGCTGTACCGCATTCTGGGGATATTTCTGCCATTGATCACCTCCAATTGTGCAGTCCTGGGGGTCGCCCTGCTCAACATCAACCAGTCACACAGCTTTGCCCAATCGGTATTCTATGGTTTTGGCGCTGCTCTGGGTTTCTCACTGGTGTTGATTCTTTTTTCTGCCTTGCGGGAAAAGCTCGCCCTTTGCGACATCCCCGAACCGTTTCAGGGTGCCGCTATTGCCATGATTACTGCCGGACTGATGTCCCTGGCATTCATGGGTTTTAGCGGCATGGTCTGATGCCCTTATCGCTCCCCATGCTGACTTCCCTGTTAACCCCAGTACTGGCACTGCTTGGACTGGGATTAGCTATTGGCGCGGTATTAGGTTTTGTAGCGAAAAAGTTTCGTCTTGAGAGCGACCCGGTCGTGACAAGAATCAATGACCTGCTACCACAAACACAATGTGGGCAATGTGGTTATCCTGGCTGCAAACCCTATGCTGAAGCCATCGCAGCGGGAGATGTCATCAACAAATGCCCCCCCGGTGGTGAATCCACCATTAGTCAGCTTGCTGACCTGCTCAATATTCCTGCCTTGCCACTGGATGAAAGTTACGGGCAGCCTGGAGTAAAAAAAGTGGCTTTTATTCGGGAAGCCGAATGTATTGGCTGTGCCAAATGCATACCCGCCTGCCCCGTGGATGCCATATTGGGGGCGCCAAAATATATGCACACGGTTATCGAAAGCGAATGCACCGGCTGCGACCTTTGCATTGAACCTTGCCCGGTGGACTGCATTGATCTGATGCCGCTGGAACCCTATACCACTCCCATTAAAACTGTTGAGGAACTGAATAACGAAGAAATACTGGCCTGCATAAATTGCGCTTTATGTGTCGATGAATGCCCGGTTGATATTCTGCCCCACGAATTGTACTGGGCCTGTCGCGGCAATGATCTTGCTGGCGCTGAAACGCTGAAGCTGATGCATTGTATTGAATGTGGCAAATGTGACCGGGTTTGTCCCAGCAGCATTCCCCTGGTGGAATACTATCAGGCAGCCATGCAATCCCTTAACACGCAACAAACTGAAAAAGTGCAGGCGGGCAATGCAAAACAGCGGTTTGAATTACATCAGCAACGGATGGAAACCCTCAAAATAGAAGAAGAGCAACGACGGCAAAAACGCGCCGAACTGGCGAAAAAAGGCCCTCAATCACAGACCAAAGACACCATCCTGGCCGCATTGGAACGGGTTAAATCGAAAAAAAAGCCGAACTGATCAAATCAATCCGTAATAAAGACTCAGGAAATAAGCCAGGCCTGTCGAGAAACACAGCACCAGTCCGCCACAAAGAATTTTCTCGACCAACACAGGTTGATCAATAGTTTCCAGTGTTGCCCCCAGGGGCGCAAAGTAAAGATATATGAAACCTGCTATAAAACCACCGATATGATTATAGTGATCTATATTTTCTAAAAAGAAATATTAGACTAAAATTTCAATTACTACTAGAGTCAATACCTTAGGCAAAGGCATCATAGTCAAACTACCTGGAAGATACTTTTCATAACGCAGTCTGAATGCAATATAAGCACCAGAGAGGCCAAATACACTTCCTGACAAGCCTACACCGTAATCAAATCCGCTAAACAAAGCGAAAAAAATATATCCAAGAAATGTTGATATAACGAAAACATTAATCATTCGCAAATGACCAAATGCTTTTTCTAACAATTCCCCAAGAATACTAAATGCAAATATATTTACTGAAAGATGTAAAAAATTTACATGTAGCAATGAGGATGAAAATATTCTATGAAAATCTTTACCTTGCAAAACTGATTTTGTGCCAACGCCAAGATTAAGAAAAATACTGTCCATTTCTAAATCTAAAGAACTGTAATAATTCATGAAAAAAAATATTAAACAAATAATCAAAACAATATATGTAAAACCAGGCACCCTTATAGACTTCTTTGAAATTATCAAATTGATTATTTCACTAGCTTTACAATCAAAATTATTTCTTGCACGATTTTTATGCGCACTCTTGAACAGATAATAATCACTCATTGAAACGAATCTTAAACAATCAATCAATTGACCGCCTTTACCTTTTACCCCTGAAAGGAGTAGTTCACTGTTTTTTATTACCAAATCTTCAATTGAATAAATATCAGAAAGTTTTATTTTCGATATACCAAGGTAAAAAGTAGGGACATTAAGAGCATCTTCAGAAAGAATGATTTTATTTGGGCTGTGATATGAATTATATATACGCCTACTAAAAATAAATATGAATCCAAAAAGTACAATTAACAGCATAATTAAAATAAATAGTTTCCATTGAGTAAGCTGGAAATTCCATTATTCGTTATCTCTATAACAAACAGAAACAATATAACCAGAGTGATTAATGAATATATCGCCTGTCTAGCTTTACCAACGTTAAAATCGAACTCCATAAAAGTCACCTCAGATAAACATCTTTTATCTAAGCCAGAAGAGGCTTTTTTGCAAGAGCCCCTTCTGGATTTTTTCTTTACTCTTGTAGCAATTGATAACCACCAGCAAATGCTAAGCCAACCATAGCTAACGCAGTAACAGGAGCTATACCAAACGCTGTTACTGCCCCCCAGCTACTCCCAAATGATACGGTACCAATACCTAATGAAGTGCCCCATAAAGCCATAGCTTCACTCACACCAGCCCCACTGACTTCCTCCAACTCGTTAATAGCGAGCTCTCTCATTTTTCCAACCTCCATGTCATAGTTATGCAGTATTGCACCCATAGTTGTAGATCAGTTTTTTCATTTTCGCCATTTTTTATTCCGGCAGTTGATGACGGCTGAAGAACTCCCAAATCAGCGCTGTACTATTGATATCATTATTAACGCCACTGTTATCAGCTCCCGGCCAGGTATGCCCACCCTTTTCACTTAAATAGTAATTAATCTCTGCAGAGTCTTCGCAGTCAGCCCAGATATAACGGCTTACATTGCCGCTCAATTGCGCATCCGCATTGGCAAGAGAGCAGGAATTGGCCTGGCGCCACTTGTCCAATGCGGTTTCCACGCCCATACGCCAATAGGGCCTCGATTCTTTTCCAAGGACATAGTTGTTTACCTGATCGTCTCTGGCATGGAAGGCAATGATGGGAATAGCGCGTGTCGGGATGCAATCATCCGGGTACTGCAAGCCGGCAACCGGAGCAGCTGCCGCCAACACATCAGATAATTCACAGGCAAGACGACTGCTCATGCGAGCGCCACCGGAATACCCGGAGGTATAGATACGGGATTGATCAATATTCAGCATCCCTGAGACCGCCTTAATCATGTCCCGAACAAACTGTATATCATCGACGCCCTCTTCTTTGTTAGCATTCCAGCTTCGAGCGGTAATGGAGTTGGTGAAGGCCCCGGCTGGGAACACAACCGCAAAGCCATGACGCTCCGCCAATATATCAAAGTGACTGACATCCACCTGGGTTTGGGGAATGCTTCCAGAGCCATGCAGACTAAAAACAAGCGCCAGACCATTATCATGATCAACTTCAGGAACATAGAGAATAAATTCCCGATCAACGCCGGCAGAAACCAGTTTGTGGGAGGAAAATCCCTGATACTCCTGCGCACCAAGGTTGCTGCAAAGCAAAAGCAATAACGCTAGCTGCTGGCATTTGCTCAATGCCTTTTTTATGGACTTTTTCATGGACCCTTTTTCCCTTTATGAATTATTTTTCAATTAGTTTTCTGACTTGTACTTTATAGCACTTGCCAAATCACTCCCATCATATTACTGGAACAAGTTTATTACAGGCAAAAGCCTTGGGGATCATTGATAACCCCTTTCCGCCAATCAAACACTTGATGCCAACAGGGCAAGCTGGCAACATGCCCGCTCATGACATTGACTACCCTCCTGTTTAATTCCCGCCAGCACCGACTGACCACCGCGCAGATAATGCTGTTGGTGTTGTTGGCCTGCATTCCCGGCATTGCCGCCATGGTGATTTTTTTTGGTGCCGGCGTTCTGATCAATATCATCTGGCTGGTCCTGTGCGCACTTGCGCTGGAGGCGGCAGTTTTAAGCATTCGCCATAAACCTGTTACTGCATCTTTATCCGATTTCAGCGCAGCGGTTACCGCGCTGTTGCTTGCGCTTTCGTTACCACCCGCTGCGCCCTGGTGGCTTGGTCTGACAGGGATATTTTTCGCCATCGTTGTTGCCAAGCACTTATATGGCGGCCTCGGCTACAACCCGTTTAATCCTGCCATGGTGGGCTATGCTGTACTCCTGATCGCCTACCCGCTGGAAATGACGCGCTGGCTTTTTCCTGGAACAGCGACTCATCAGTTGCCCGCCTTAATGACTCAGGTGGACCAGTTTCTTGGCTTTGCTCCCGAGTCCATGGATGCCTTCGTCGGCGCTACGGCCCTGGATCAGTTCAAGCTCGATCGCGGCGGCTTGACCATAGAAGAATACTGGACCGGCAACCCTCTGTTTGGACGGCTTTCCGGTACTGGCTGGGAATGGATTAACGCCGGCTTTCTGATTGGCGGTCTATACCTGCTTTATTGCAGGATTATCACCTGGCATATTCCTGTTGCCGTGCTGGGCGCCATAGGCATGCTGGCCCTTGTTTTCTATGACGGCGGCAGTTCTGCCAGTCATGGCTCCCCGTTTTTTCACCTGTTTGGTGGTGCTGCCATGTTTGGCGCCTTCTTCATCGCCACAGACCCTGTGTCAGGACCCGCTACCAATCAGGCGAAACTGATTTATGGCCTGCTCATTGGCATATTGATTTACTCTATTCGCATCTGGGGAGCCTATCCTGATGGCGTCGCCTTTGCCGTGCTACTGGCAAACTTTGCCGCCCCGGCTATGGATTATTTCGTCCGCCTGCAGCAAAACGGAAGCAGCTATGGACAATGATTCTAAAAAGTCCCTGCTCGCCTCCAGCACTAAAGCTAGTGTCGTTCTTGGTTTATTTGGTCTGATCGCCGCCCTGCTACTGGGCATCGTCAATCTGGTAACCGCAGACAGAATCCAGGAGCAACAGAGAGTTGCCGAGCGTCGCGCGCTCGCCGAAGTTTTTCCCGAACACCTTCACGACAATGACCTGTTGCTGGATACATTTACGCTGGCTCCTGAGGATCCTGCGTTTAGCCAGCCAGAGTTGCTGCAACTCTCCACTTCACGTCAGGCCTACACAGGCCTACTCAATGGCTTGTTTTCAGGCACTATTCTTCCGGTTGAAGCCCATGATGCCTACAGCGGCGATATATTGATTATGGTAGGGGTTCTGGCGAATGGTCAGGTTTCGGCTGTGCGCGTACTGGCGCATAAAGAAACGCCGGGGCTGGGGGACAAGATAGAGGCAACTGTTTCGGACTGGATTCTCGGCTTCGATGGCAAATCATTGCTTAATCCGACACAATCACGTTGGAAAGTAATTAAGGACGGTGGCGAATTCGATCAACTGGTCGGCGCTACCATTACCACTCGAGCCGTGGTTGATGCGGTAGAAAGAGCACTGGCATTTTTTCAGTTAAACCAGAACAAACTTACGAACGCTACAAATCAGTTTTAATAATGCCCCTATCCAAGTCCGAATCTAGTTCCATTTCACCTCAAACTCGGGATATTGTTAGCCAGGGATTGTGGTCGAATAACGCCGCCCTGGTTCAGCTACTTGGCCTGTGCCCGCTGTTGGCGGTAAGCAATTCTGTGGTCAATGCAGCAGGTTTGGGACTGGCGACAATCGGCGTGTTACTGGGTTCCAATGGCATCGTCTCCCTGAGTCGGCATCGGCTGACTCCTGCTATTCGTCTGCCGATATTTGTCCTGATTATTGCGACCTTTACTACCTGCGCCGAACTGCTATTGCGGGCATTTGCCATCGAACTTTATCAGGCATTGGGTATCTTTATTCCTCTTATCGTCACCAATTGCACCATCCTCGGCCGCGCCGAAAGCTTTGCCTCGAAAAATACCCTGGGCCCGTCCCTGCTGGATGGCCTGATGACCGGCCTGGGCTTTGCCGCTGTTCTGCTGGTACTGGGCATGCTCAGGGAGTTGGCAGGAACCGGCGCGGTATTTGCCAACATGGATCGTCTGCTGCCTTTTGCTGGCAACTGGACCCTGCAGGTAGCCTCCGGCTACAAGCCTTTTCTGCTGGCCATCCTGCCACCTGGCGCCTTCCTTTTTATGGGAGGCCTCATAGCCCTTAAAAATATACTCGATAAGAAACGGACCAATCAGTCTCCCGTCAAACAGCAGCCAACGCCGGGCAAACGTGTCAGGGTGACCGGATGAATAAAACCAAGCGTACCGAAATTTTTACGCGCCTGCGCAACGAAAACCCTAGCCCTACGACGGAGCTGAAATACGCTTCAACCTTTGAATTGCTGATCGCCGTGATGCTTTCAGCCCAGGCCACCGATGTCAGCGTAAACAAGGCAACAGAGAAACTGTTCCCGGTGGCCAATTCACCGGAGGCCATTGTCGCGCTGGGTGAGAGCAAAGTGAGAAATTACATCAAGACTATCGGCCTGTTTAACACCAAGGCGGCGAATGTCATCAAGACCTGCAAAATTCTTGTCGAACAACATGATTCACAAGTGCCTAATACCCGGGAAGCCCTTGAAGCTCTGCCTGGGGTGGGCCGCAAAACAGCCAATGTCGTACTCAATACGGCTTTCCGCAAAGCCGCCATGGCGGTAGACACCCATATCTTCAGGGTATCCAACCGCACCGGGATTGCGCCGGGAAAAAATGTACTGGAAGTGGAGAAGAAACTGATGAAGTTTATCCCGGAAGAATTTATTCTCGATGCTCACCACTGGCTTATTCTCCACGGCAGATATACCTGCATCGCACGCAAACCACGTTGTGGTTCCTGTGTTATTTCAGACCTGTGTGAATATAAAAAGAAAGAACTGGACTAGGCAGCCTGGGCGAACTTGGAACGTTCGCCCTGAAAAACCCTGAACCTGCCAGCATAAAAACACTAACCCAGCCGGAAGCTCTTGCCAGGTTTTACGATTTCTTGCGTTTACTGGCCAGTGTGCGCAAGCGTAAGGCATTAAGTTTAATGAAGCCCTCGGCATCATGCTGATCATAGGCGCCAGCATCATCCTCGAACGACGCCACCATGTCATCATAAAGCGACTCTTCTGACTGACGACCGACGACGATAACATTACCCTTGTATAGCTTGAGTCGAACCGAGCCGTTGACATGTTCCTGGGTTTTATCAATCAGTGCCTGCAGCGCCTCACGCTCTGGAGACCACCAGTAGCCGTTGTAAATGAGCGAGGCATAACGTGGCATCAATTCATCTTTCAAGTGGGCAGCTTCCCGGTCCAGTGTTAATGACTCAATGGCCCGGTGTGCTTTCAACATAATGGTACCGCCCGGGGTTTCATAACAGCCCCTGGCCTTCATGCCCACATAACGGTTTTCGACAATATCCGTACGGCCAATACCATTGGCCCCGCCTATCCTGTTCAACTCCTCCAGTATTGTCGCCGGTGATAATTTCTCGCCATTAAGCGCAATAATATCGCCCTGGGCAAACTCAAGATCAATATAGCTAGGCTCATCAGGCGCGTTCTGTGGAGATACTGACCACAACCACATGCTTTCTTCAGGTTCTGCAGAGGGATCCTCCAGAATGCCGCCTTCATAGGAGATATGTAGCAGGTTGGCGTCCATGGAATACGGTGATTCATTACCACGTTTCTGCTCCACAGAAATACTATGCTGCTCGCAATAGGCCATCAGTTTTTCACGGGAATTCAAATCCCATTCCCGCCAGGGAGCAATTATCTTGATTCCTGGTTTCAGCGCATAGGCACCCAGCTCAAAACGAACCTGGTCATTACCTTTGCCGGTAGCGCCATGGGAAATCGCATCGGCACCGGTTTCCTCGGCTATTTCCACCAGCCGTTTGGCAATCAGTGGCCGTGCAATGGAAGTGCCCAGCAGGTATTCGCCCTCATATATCGTGTTGGCACGAAACATTGGATAAACAAAATCGCGTACGAACTCTTCGCGAATATCATCAATATAGATTTCCTTGATACCCAATGCCTCTGCCTTGGCACGCGCAGGCTCTACTTCCTTGCCCTGCCCCACATCAGCAGTAAAGGTCACTACTTCACATTGATATACATCCATCAACCATTTGGCGATTACTGAAGTATCCAGGCCACCTGAATAGGCCAGTACAACTTTCTTGATATCCGACATCAAACTCTCCTGATGTGACAACTAAACCAGAGGGCGAGTAAATTTGCCCATGATGAAAAAAAGGCGGGTATTGTACCGCTGCCAGAGTCATTTGCGAAATGAATCGTCACTATTGGTGAGGAATTAAGGCTAATATTAATCTGTGTACGGCAGCAGCATGGAACCAACAAGCTTATGAGGTCAGGGAGCATCGTTAAGCTGGAAGAGCTGTTATAATTTCCGGATCAGGTCAAATAAGGCCAACACTCTCAAATTTACAGGAAGCACCCGGTAATGCAGGAAATTACACTGGCCAGACCAGATGACTGGCATCTTCATCTGCGCGACGGTGCCGCACTGCCTGACACCGTTGCCCATACCGCCCGCACTATGGGGCGAGCAATCATCATGCCCAATCTGGTTCCTCCTGTTACCACTTCGGCTGATGCACTGGCCTACCGCGAAAGGATTATGGCCCTCGTCCCCAAAGACAGTCCTTTTCAGCCCCTGATGACCCTTTATCTCACCGATGTGACGACCCCGGAAGAAATATCCAGGGCAAAAGAAAGTGGCATTGTGTTTGGGGTAAAACTTTATCCCGCCGGCGCTACAACAAACTCCGATCAGGGCGTGACAGATATCAGCAAGACTTACGCTGCGCTGGAAAAAATGATCGAGCTGGACTTACCCTTGCTCATCCATGGAGAAGTTACCCGGCATGAAGTGGACATTTATGACCGTGAAAAAGTCTTTATTGACGAAGTATTGGCGCCACTACGTGCCAGGTATCCAGCACTTAAGATAGTGTTTGAACATATAACTACCCAAGATGCGGTAGAATTTGTCCTTGCTGGCGACCAACACATTGCTGCCACCGTGACTCCCCAGCATCTGCTGTTCAATCGCAACCATATGCTCGCTGGTGGCATCCGTCCGCATTATTACTGCTTGCCGGTATTGAAAAGAAATGTTCATCAGCAGGCTTTACTGGACGCCGTAGCCAGTGGCTCACCAAAGTTATTCCTCGGAACAGATTCCGCCCCCCATGGGGTTGGTAAAAAAGAAGCTGCCTGCGGCTGTGCCGGCTGCTTTTCAGCCTTTGCCGCACTGGAAATGTATGCGGAGATCTTTGAACAGCTGAACAGCCTGGACAAACTGGAAGCCTTTGCCAGTTTCCACGGTCCGGATTTTTATGGTCTGCCCAGGAACCAGGAAAAAATAACCCTGCGCAAGGAAAGCTGGACAATACCGTCCAGCTACTCCATCGGTACTGAACAGGTCATCCCTCTGTTTGCCGACAATCAACTTTCCTGGTCAATCGTCAACGAATAAAATACACATGAATACACCAGAAACACCAAGCAAACCCGAGTCCCAACTCGCCGGTCGCTTTCGCGGATTTTTACCGGTAGTGATCGATGTTGAATGTGGCGGTTTTAACAGTGCAACAGATGCCCTTCTTGAGATTGCCGCAGTCACAGTGGGCATGGACGAGAACGGCATTCTTGAACCTGAGGACACCTGGTTTTTCAGGGTCGAACCTTTTCCCGGCGCCAACCTTGAAGAGTCTGCATTAAAGTTTACCGGTATCGACCCGCATCATCCGCTAAGAATTGCCCACAAGGAACCGGACGTATTCAGGGAACTGTTCAAGAATATTCGCAAAAAAATGAAGGAAGAACTTTGCACTCGCGCCATCCTGGTAGGGCATAATGCGCATTTTGATCATGGCTTTGTGAATGCCGCCGCAGAACGAAATACCCTTAAGCGCAATCCATTTCATCCCTTTTCCAGCCTCGATACGGCATCCATGAGTGCTGTCGCTTTTGGTCAAACGGTACTGTCACGGGCATGTGAATGTGCGGGCATAGACTTCAATAATGAAGAAGCCCATTCAGCGCGATATGATGCTGAGAAAACCGCTGAACTGTTTTGTTTTATAATCAATCGATGGCAAAAGCTTGGTGGCTGGCCATTATCCTGAAATATATCTGCCAAATAACCTGAAAAAGTACTTCAAGTTAGATTACTGCATTCCCGGCCAACAGAATAACCATTGCAGTTCAAGGTAGAACCCCCCTTTCCCGACACTAGTCTGCACTTGATTAAAGTCAAGGTGATTTCCTGTCATGGCTTTATAGTCAAATCAGTTATCTATATTTTTTTCAGGAGTTAAGCATGGCAGATGGTAGAAAAGTATTAGTTATTATAGAAGCAACCCAGAATCAACACCTGGCATTGGAACGTGCTGTAATCACCTCAGAGATCAAGGAGCCAGGCTCCCATGTCCATCTTTTTATCAGCGTGGATAATGAAAACACAAAACTTTCTGCCGACAATGATGACCTGTACCGTGATGATGTTTGGCTCAACGCTATTACAGATAAGCTGAAAAATGCCGGCGCCTCATTCAGTTTTGAACTTTGCTGGTCAAATGAATGGCAGAAGGCAGTTCTGGCCAGTGCCCAACGTTTCCAGCCTGACCATATTTTTATGCCGGATTCCCAGGACAGCAAGAAAGGCCTGTTCAGCAATCAGCAGTGGGCTCTGTTACGAACATCCGTGGCTCCGGTCACTATTGTGCGTTCCAGTGACATTAAACCGCGCAAGAAAATTCTGGCGGCCATTAATATTCAAAAGCAGGACGAAGCGGAATACGCCAGGCTGAACGAAAAAATTCTCATCGAAGGCCAGAACATTGCGAAGCACTATGATACAGATTTTTTTGTGGTCAATGCCTACAAAGACAGCATGCACTTCCCTGATCGCCAGAGGATAATGAAAATCTCGGGCCTGCCAACTGATCGGGTTCATGCCGAAGAAGGTGATCCCGCGACAGTGATTTCCCGTTACGCAAAAGAAATCGATGCCGACACAGTACTCATCGGTACGTTGGCAAGACAGGGGACCAAAGCCCTTATGAAAGGCAATACATCAGAAAAAGTGTTGAGCAAACTTGAAGGGCTGGATGTGATTGCCTTTTCCTGATAATTCAGGCGACTTGTCTTCACGCTTTAAAATGAAACCGGGGTATAGTTATTTACCCCGGTTTTGCTTTTTATCCGCTTTTTCTTTCTAAATCAGCAAGGCAAATAGACGCTGCCATCGGCCTGTCTAACCTTTTCTTTACCGCTTTCTTTGCCAGCGACTGGAATCTTTAGCCGCTTACAGTCTATTATTACTGTTCAGTTAACCTGGTCTCAGTGATTCTGGTACCCATAACAACAAGAATCAAAAAATCCAGCGCAAGAATAAGAAGAATTAGCCGAATGATTCCATTGCCCGAAGACAATTCAATGCCCTCCTGGATGGAATATCTGGATACCCTGCCTTCACTCGGCGAACATTGGGTAGACACCTCCAAGTCCAGGGGGAATCCGGTAGTTCTGGCTGACACGCTGGGAGCAAATCTAAAAGCCAAAACGGCATTGACCGGCTCCCTGCTACTCTCCAAACGCATTGCCAAACTAAGCCCCGAACAAAATATTGGCTTGCTATTGCCCACCACAGCCGGTGGCTTACTGTCCGGTATGGCGGTTATGATTCTGGGCAAAACCCTGGTGCCACTGAATTACACAGCCCCTCTTGATGGCATGATATCCGCCATTGAACAGGCCGATCTCAAGACCGTATACACCTCATCGAAATTTCTGGAAAAATGTAATGCCCGTGGTATCGACCTGACGCCTCTGGCAGACAAGGTCAAACTGATAATGCTGGAAGATGTTAATGCCAGCATCCCGACATGGGAAAAAGTACTGACACTGCTGAGTTGTAAACTTTTTTCCGCGAAGGCGATCAAACGTCATTATTGCGCAAAGCCCGATCTTGACAGTACTGCAGTGATTCTCTTTTCAAGTGGTAGCGAAGGTGATCCCAAAGGGGTCATGCTCAGTCATAAAAATATTCTTGCCAATGTTAAACAGGTCAGCAAAATATTAAATGCCCATGACGGCGATATCATCCTGGCCAATCTGCCTATTTTCCATTCCTTTGGTATGACGGCCTGCCTTTTTCTACCCTTGCTGGAAAGAATAAGAGTGATCTGTCATCCCGATCCCACTGACGTCGTCATAATTGCCAAAACGGTGCGACAAAACAAAGCAACACTATTATTTGGCACCTCAAGCTTCTTCCGCCTCTATATCAAAAATCCCAAGGTCAAGGCAGAAGATCTTGCGACTATCAGGCTTACAGTGGCGGGCGCAGAAAAACTGCAGTCAGAAGTCAGCGCTGCCTTTTTCAAGCGTTTCAACAAGATTATTTACGAAGGTTATGGTTGCACCGAACTATCGCCGGTAGCCACGGTAAATACTCCCTTTCCCAATCTGGAAAGTGACCATCTCAAAGACAATAACAAGCCAGGTAGTGTTGGCAAACCTATTCCGGGGACATTGCTGCGTATCGCAGATCCCGATTCACTGGAACCATTAGCTCTGGGCACTGCAGGCATGATAATGGTGGCAGGTCCCCAGGTCATGAAGGGCTATCTTGGTAATCAGGAATTAACAGACAGTGTCATTAAAGAGATTGATGGCAAACGCTGGTATGTCACCGGTGATAAAGGCTCTGTAGATGAAGACAACTTTCTTCATATAGAAGATCGTTATGCCCGCTTCGCAAAAATAAGTGGCGAAATGATTGGCCTGGGAACCGTTGAACGTATCCTGCGTGAAGTGCTGAATGATGAGGAAATTGAAATTCTTGCGATAAACGTACCAGACCCGAAAAAAGGCGAAATGATTGTCATCCTCACTACCCATGAACTTGAAGAACGGGAATTACGTCCCAAATTGCTGGCTGGTGGACTCAATAATCTTTCCTTGCCCGCTGCCTACATCGCCGTTGATGACTTACCAAAACTGGGATCTGGCAAAGCTGATTTTGCCACCGCAAAAGAAGTTGCCCGTCAGGCGATTTTCAGCAGAAGCGCCTGAGTCTCACTGCCATTTGATTCAAATCATAGCTGCTTGAGCACGTCGCGAAGCACAATACCCACAGCTCGAAAAAAGGGTGGAAAATAGTAGATTTTCTTTTTGACAATGATTCTCATTTAGCTTAGCATTCTCAACAAGTCCCAAGAAAACCAGAGTGTAGAACTCAGCCAACCAACTTCAGGGAAATTCGTAAACGCCATGTACGTATGCCTTTGCAAAGCTGTAACAGACCGCCAGATCAAGGAATTTGTGAATGCTGGCGCCGGTTCATTTGAAGAAGTGTGCAGGGAACTGGGCGTTGCCAGTCAGTGCGGCCGATGTAGCCAGCTTGCCCAGAGCATCGTGGAAACCAGCGTAAAGAAAGCCCCTTTTGAACCGGCTATGTGAAACTGGAAGTTAAACCTGCACGCTAGCCGACCCCGCACTTACCCACCGCACCCTTTATACTTTTACTGAATAAAAATACGATCAATAAGCATTCGTATTCTCTCTTTATTCATAAAAATTAAGCACTTAAGCTCCCTTTGGCTGGACAAATATGCTTCATAACGCCACAATGGCAACCTCTATGGCACAGCCATTTTCTCCACTTTTTAACAAGACAGCAGGAAGAATCTATGAAAGGCGACAGCAAGGTAATCGAACATCTGAACACAATACTGGGCAATGAACTGGTAGCTATCAATCAGTACTTTCTCCACGCAAAAATGTTTGAAGACTGGGGCCTGAAAGAACTGGCAGAGTACACCCGAGAAGAATCCATTGATGAAATGAAACATGCCGATCATATTATTGATCGAATTTTATTTCTCGAGGGACTGCCTAATCTGCAGGATCTGGGCAAACTCCATATTGGAGAACATACCGAGGAAATGCTGCGTTGTGATCTGGATCTGGAGATGCGCGCCATCCCCGATCTGCGTGCCGCCATTGCTTATAGTGAGAGCGTACAGGATTATGTCAGCCGCGATCTGTTCCGAACTATTCTGGATGATGAAGAAAAACATGTGGACTGGATCGAAGCACAGCTCTACCTGATCGAAAATATGGGTATTCAGAATTATCTGTCGGAAAAAATGGACGAAGGCGGAAATTAATTTCTGCTTTACCAAACAATCAAACGAAAAAGGCAGCTTGAAGCTGCCTTTTTTTATTCTTATTTTTCTGATTTTATTCTGAACAGTTAAACACTGTTTTGCTTGTTCTCAAGCCAGAGTTTTCGCCAGTGGAGATAGCCAAAAATGGCAATCACCAGGTAAACAGCAAAAAGCAGCGCGGTAAGATACAAGCCGCGATCAAGATAGAGATAGATTGAAATGGAATCTATGACCAACCAGTAAAGCCAGTTTTCCAGGATTTTCCATATCACCAAAAACGTGGTCAGCACACTGGCCCAGGTAGTAAAAGCATCCAGGAAAGGCCAGGCGGCGGAAGTGAATCGTTGCATTAACCAACCATTTAGGCCGGCCAGAACCAGGGCACCAAGAATGATACAGATGTGCTGCCAATACGCCAGCCTGCCAATCGATAATCCACCACGCTTGCTGCCCCCGTAGCGCCACTCATACCAGCCTACAACAGCCATCACCGCGTAAAAGATATTGAGCATCGATTCCATCAGCAGACTGACATCCCAGAACACAAAGGTGTAAATGGCAGAACTGATAAAAGCACAGGCCCAACATGCGATGTGTTCTCTGGCAGCCAGTAACAGATAGGCTATAGCCAGGACGACGGCGACTATTTCAGGGCTTGCCATCAATTAGTCCAGCTCATGCCCCGGAATAAACTTTGCCACGAATACCTGCCTGCCATGAGTGTCATAACTCCAGGCAATCATTTTCTTTAAAGTATCCATGACAAGGCCGTATTCCCCATGCACCAGCGTTGCGGTTGGGAAGGTATTGATCACCATGCCACTGCGCTTGTTGATTTCATCAATAAAATCCTTGATATGGGTTTTATAATCTTCCTTGAACGGATACATACTCAGTTCTACGGTTATCTGCATACTCTGTTTCCGACTGTTAATGTTTTATTTGGGTCTGCCGAGGAAACCTGCCGTTTCCATGTCCAGGGTGTAAATAGTCATGGCGATATTGCGAACGCCCGCAGGCGTTGTCCATTGCTTGCCATCAGCGCCAATAGCACCCATCGACGGCGCATAAAGTGTTTTTTTGTCCGGCCCGGAAAAGGCAATGGTAATTGGCCGCCGCGGTGTCGGGATAAGACCAAGGTATTCACCCCCTTCTTCAATTACATGAACCCCTTGATTGCCCGTGACATAAAGTCGCCCGTCATTATCAATGGCCATGCCATCACCACCATTGTCACCATCGAGGCTGGCAAACACCCGGCGGTTGCGAGTGCTGCCATCCCGGCGCACATCAAAAGCCAGCACTTCAGTATTATTGGTGACATAAAGTACATCGCCAGCGCGGTTAAGCATAATGCCGTTGGAAGAAATATTTTCGTCCGCCACCACACTGATATCACCATCAGCACTGACATGCCACGCGCCACGAGAAGTAAAAAATGCTCCGCCTCTGCCATCAGCGATAAGGTCATTCACTCTGCCCAGGGGTGAACCATCAGCAAAACTATTTGCCAGCAGACGATATTCCGGCGCCAGTTGGGCAATACGGGTCAACTCATTACAGCCGGCGAATTCGTCATTCATAGGCTCACTGCAGGCGCGCTCGGCAATAAATAGCCGGCCTTCATTGTCCAGGGAGACTGAACCGCCACCATTGGTATTTTCAAAAACAGTATATTCATTCCCATTAATCAGCTTCTTGATGCTATCGGTCTGTTCCTGGGCAAACATAACACCGCCATCAGCGGTTCCCAGGATGCCATCTGCAGTGACATAATCTGACCAGACTTGCTGCCACCGTGCGCCCTCATTCACCACACCCGGGATAGCCGTAATCTCGACTCGCTTTTCACCGGGCAGCAGCCCTTTCGCCTTTAATATGAAATAGGTGATTTCCTGACCCTCCCCAACAAGGACGTAATGGGGTAAACCTGCCGGGATATGAACAATGTCTCCTGCACTTATCGGGCGCGACACTCCCCCTTCAATGCTGCTGCCACGAAATTCCCCCGGGGAGGATTCCGTTACATCGACAATACTGCCACCGGTAAAAATAGTGGCACTGCCATTAGTCACAAAATAGATATCAGCCCATTCGTCATGCAGCTCTGAAAAACCTGGCCCTGCCTCACGGTGGACCATGGCAGCGTAGTAACCGCCCTCGTTAATGATATTGTTAAGGATGGCCGCATTATTCGACCCAACCTGGCTCGATAGACTATTACTCAAGTCATCCAGATCAGCGGCACTCCAGAAGTCCTGTGCCTGCACAATTGGCGCCGACATAAGTATCAACACGGTAAAAAATTGTAGTGTACGCATTAGTAAAAGTTCCCCCGGAAAGCGATCCCGATGATCGCACTGATCAGGCGATTGTAGTGAGAGCCATGCCGATGTGCAAAACCTCATTGCCAGACTTGTCTTAATCAGCAAAAGCCGGTCGTACCCGGTTCTGCATTGGCGCTTCTTCGCACCATAGCTTAGTAACGTTCCAGACATTCATAATCATGCACGCTCATTTCCGGATACCAGACAAAATAGCGTTTCAGGGTAAAAGGTTCAGTAAAATAAACCGGGTCAGTTACTGTCATTTCATAATCCAGACGCGAGTAATCTGTATTCGGAATGAAACGTTCAACGATGGAAATCTGGTCACTTTGTTTCGCTCCCATATGGTCAAAATAACCCGCAGCGATATGATCAGTTGTCACCACCAGCGTGTCGTTTTCCCAATGCCCGCGGGAAAAACCAAACAGGCTATGTTCTTCAGGCGCGCGGGCATCCGCTGACATGTGAATCAGGCGACGCGCATCGTACTCTTCCAGGCGCATGAGAATGTCTTCACCCTGATGGACGAAATCCATGGGGATAGGGCTGATCATAATCAACGGCGTCCCCTTGTTACCACACTGAAACAGGGAATTGCTATTGGGATCCCAATCATCAAGAGCCTGTTGTCCAGCTTCATTAAAAGGATAGCCACCTTTGAAAATAGGAAAGGCAGCAGGATCACTCATGATGGTACTCCAGACGCGAAATATGCCCTCAGCTGCAGCAATAGCATTCGAGACATCCACATCCGGCGTTTCATAACCGACGATATTGCCGTTCTTACCTTCAGGAAAATAGGCTGTGCGGGAGCCAAAATCAAATTCATAGCCGCTGGGCAGCAAGGCATTGGTGCCAAAAATAATCGGTAGATTACGACGCGAGGGCTGACCGGCAATAGTGATCACATCACCCACATTGATCAAATCCGATCTGACTCCCCTATTACGAAGCACGCTAATGGAGGCTACCTCGGCTTCCCACTCCATCACATTGCCCTCGTCATCCTTGACATCCAGAACAATTCGCCCGTGAGGGTTACGCCAGGATACTGATGTGACCGTACCAGTGACTTCAATTCGTTTCGACGCATCATAGATAGCCACTGTACTGTGATGGGCGGAAACATAAAACGCATTTGAAATTAAAATGGCAAGCGCCAATAGACGAATAATCCCCCTCATACTGCCTCCCTGGTAAGTGAATATTGTTATTAGTATGGGGAAAGTCTACAAGGGCTCCTATTTAATTACTACGGATGATGGATCGCTAACCACCGGCTTTTTATTGTGTTGTTTCCATACGATATTTAATATCACACCGACAATTACCAGGGCCATCCCCAGATAGGTCAGCAGATTAAAGCCTTCACCGAAAATGATGTAGCCCAGAACGATGGCATAAATAATACCCGTGTAATTAACGATTGATACGGTTGAGATTTCCGCCAGTTGATAGGAGCGCGTCATGAAATACTGGGCCACCTGGCTGGTAATCCCGACCATGAATAAATAAAACCATTCCCAGCCTTGCGGTTGCACCCAGAATAACAGGCAGGCGACGGCAGTCACCGGAAGACAGACCGCTGGAAAGTAAAAAATAATGACCAAGGGATGCTCGCTGGTAGATAGTTTGCGTACACAGTTATAGGCAATACCCATAAACAGACAGGTCACCAAACCCACACCGAGATGAAATAATGAGACTCTGGCATCAAATCCCTGAATCACCAGAATGCCGGCAAAACTGGTGATGAAAAACAGCCCCTGGATCGGGCTGACTTTCTCTTTCACAAACCAGATACCGATCAAGGTTGTCGATATCGGGGCCAGGTAGGTCAAGGTAGAGGCGGTTGCCAGAGGTATTTCCTGCACCAGCCAGAAGTTAAGAGACAGCGCCATGACGCCGGCAACACCCCGCATAATCAGCATGGCCTTGTTATTGCCCCACATTGATACTCGCGCCCGCTTTAACCCCCAATAGCAGAGGATCAGTGCGATAACGGCCCGAAAAAAAATGATTTCCAGGGGCGGAATGGACGGCACCAGTTTGACGAAAACAGTCATCAGCCCAAACACAAAAGTGGCCAGAGCCATGTACCAGACGCCACGGGCATTATCAGACATAAGTGGATTTCTTGGCGGAAAAAGAAAGGCGGATTGTACGTAACCCGCCTTCCGCAGGCAAAGTTATTCAGTTTAGAAAAGCAAATCAGAGTTCCTGCGAACGCCGGGTGAATCTGTACCAACTCAGTCAGGGCTGAGGTCCGGTAATATTTCGACTCTATGCATCATTTGATCGATCACTAAATCAATGGCAAAAAAAGGGAGCATCACTGCTCCCGATTTTCTGGCCATTTGCGCTCATGCTATCAGGCTTGCTGATCCTGCTGTTCTCTGGCCGCGGCAGAATCATCAAGCAGGGTTTTGAGCTCACCCTTCTGATACATATCGGTCATGATGTCACAACCGCCAACCAATTCGCCGTCGACAAACAGCTGGGGGAAGGTTGGCCAGTCAGAGACTTTGGGCAGATTGGCACGAACATCTGGATTGCTAAGGATATCGACATAGGCAAATTTCTGGCCACAGGCCATTAACATCTGCGTAGCCTGGGCAGAAAAGCCACACTGTGGCTGATTGGGGTTACCCTTCATGTAAAGAATGATTGGATTATTATCAATCTGGTCTTTGATAACGCTTTCGATGTTGTTTTCAGTGCTCATGAGAATTCCTGAGGTTTGGGGATTTAATACTGATGACTGTAATTAGTATTAGATCAAGTTTTCAAAGTAATAAATGGTGTAACAGCTAAGTGGGACCATTTTACTGTATTTCAAGTCAATACGTAGTGAATACTGCTACGGTTTACCCCAACCTCCGCCACCAGGGGTTTTGATGGCCAGGCAGTCTCCGGCCTGTACTGTGATTGCTATTTTACCGGGCAAGGTTTTTCCGTTGAGAGAATTTTCACCTGCCTGGCCGGCCTCCCCTCTCTGCAGCCCCCAGGGGCAATGACGCCGTCTTTCCGTTAACAGGCTTACCTGGGCCGGCTCAAGAAATTCGTATTCGCGCACCAGACCATTACCGCCGGGGTGTTTTCCGGCGCCCCCACTGGATCCGCGGATCGCATACTGCCTGACCCGAATCGGGTAATGCATCTCCAGGCTTTCCACCGGGGTGTTCAGGGTATTGGTCATATGTGAATGTCTGCCACTAAGCCCATCAAAATCCGGCCCACCACCATGACCGCCCGCCAGCGTTTCATAGTAGTCCCAGCTGCCATTCGTGCCGCGCTGGCCCATGGCAATATTATTCATGCTGCCCTGACTGGCAGCCGCAATTCTATTTGGCAGCGCCTGTTCCAGCGCCCCGAGCACCACATCCACAATACGGGTCGACGTTTCCACATTACCGGCGGCCACAGCCGCGGGATGGCAGGCGTTTACCAGCGATGCCTGTGGGGCTTTTATCTGGATCGGGCTGAACAGACCTGCACAGGCCGGAGCATAATCAGGCATCAGACAGCGAAACACATAAAATACAGCCGCTGCAACGACGGGTAATGGGCAGTTGATGTTTCCCGCCACTTGCGCACTGGTACCGTCAAAATCCACCGTAATGCTGGCGTCTGCAATCTCCAGTGTGACCTGTATCGGGATATCAAGCAGCCCCAGACCATCATCGTCCATGACATCGGTAAACTTATAGACCCCCTTGGGGATATCCGCCAGACAGGCAAGCGCAACACGTGTTCCGTATTCATTCAGCTCAGTCAACCCAGACTGGAAAATTTCAGGTCCAAGCTGGCTTATCAGTTCCTGCATTCGCAGTACACCGGTTTTTACCGAGCTCACCTGAGCTGCCATATCACCATCGAGTTTATAGTCACCCTGTTGGCCATGGATGGCTTCCAGTGATTGCCAGAGTTGACGATTTAATTGTCCCTGCTTTAACAGCAACTGCGGTGAAATGATGATGCCCTCCTCCGCCAGTTCGCTCGTTATTGGCATGGAACCAGGAGACTCGGAGCCAATATTGGCATGATGTGCGCGGTTTACAGCAAAAGCCGATAACTCCTGATTAACAAAGACCGGCGCGACGATGGTGACATCCGGCAGATGAGTGCCTCCCAGATAAGGATCATTCAGAACCAGGATATCATCAGCATGCCAGTCAAATTGCCCGACGATGTCCGCCATGGCATAGGCCATACTGCCCAGATGAACGGGAATATGAGCAGCCTGTGCGCACAGCAGCCCCCTTCTATCAAACAGTGCGCAGGAAAAATCGAGGCGGTCTTTGATATTGGGCGAAAACGCGGAGCGTTGCAGTACCGCCCCCATTTCGTCGCAGACGGCTTCCATGCGGGAGGCAAAAAGACTTAATTCGATGGCATTCATGGCACGCAATTATAAAGACGCCAGGCCCGGGAGCGAAGAAAAATTAGTCTGCACCGGTCTCAGTTAAGTCATTTTTATTTCAGGTACCAAAAACTCTGGACAAGCAAGTCGATACCTGATTTTGTTTCGTAAAGTATTCCGATGAAACCATAAATACTCAGTATTTCACTTGCGCCCTGTAACTTGTGACTTGTGACTTGCTACTAATAAACTGCGACTTCCAACTGGAGACTTGTGACTTGGCAATGCTTTCATTAAAATCGCTTCTCCTTGGGGGTGGCGCTTGCTGCCCTTTTGCTTTTCTTGGGATTAGAAAACCGACTGGCAAAATCCCGAGCTCACAATTTTTCAGTTTTAGAACTTTATTATCAGGAAGCAGTAAATGGCCAACTCAGACGCCTTGATGAAGACCTACAATCGAATCCCGGTAGATTTTGTGCGCGGGGAAGGGTCATGGCTCTTTGACAGTGAGAATAATCGCTATCTTGATGCCATTAGCGGGATTGCCGTATGCGCCCTTGGCCATAATCATCCAGGCTTTATCACGGCAGTACAGCAGCAGGTAGCGACCCTGGTTCATACCTCCAATCTCTATGGCGTACCATTGCAGGAAGAGCTTGCCGAAAAGTTATGTCAGGCATCGGGTATGAGCAGTGTCTTCTTCTGTAATTCCGGTGCTGAAGGTAATGAGGCCGCCATCAAAATGGCACGAATGTTTGGTCATAACAAGGGCATTGATTTACCCGGAATTATTGTCATGGAAGGCGCTTTCCATGGCCGCACCATGGGCGCACTGACAGCTACCTATAGTAGTCGCCATCAGGGCGGCTTCGCTCCTTTTCTGGACGGTTTCTATCGCGTGCCTTTCAATGATATTCCTGCCATCGAGGAATGCGTGAAGAAGCATCCGAATATTGTTGCTGTTCTGGTGGAGCCCATACAGGGTGAAGGCGGCATCTGTATTCCTGCCTCTGATTACCTGAACAAATTGCGTAGCCTCTGTGATGCCAATGACATGCTGTTGATGCTTGATGAAGTGCAGACGGGTAACGGCCGTACCGGGAAATATTTCGCTTACCAGCACAGTGGCATCCTGCCCGATGTGGTCTCCACCGCAAAGGGCCTGGGCAATGGTTTTCCTATCGGCGCCTGTCTGGCCAGTGGCCGCGCAGCAGACATATTTCACCCGGGGCATCACGCTACTACCTTTGGCGGAAGCCCGCTCGCCTGTGCTGCCGCCCTGGCGGTCAACGAGGCATTGCTGACAGAAGGCTTGCTGGAAAATGCCAGCGTGCAGGGTGACAGGATTAAGTTTGGCCTGAGCATGCGACTGCAAAACTGCCCTCATGTGGTGGCAATTCGAGGTAATGGATTGATGATTGGTGTCGAACTGGATCAACCCTGTGCCGAGCTGGTTGCGCTGGCCCGGGAAAAAGCACTGCTAATTAATGTCGCCTCAGGAAACGTGGTGCGACTGGTGCCACCGTTGACCCTTACAGAAACAGAAAGTGATTTAATCATAGACACAGTCAGTGAACTGATTGAGGATTTTGGAAAATGAGACCCAGACATTTCCTGACCTTGCTTGACCTGAGCGGGCAGGAATTTAAAGACATTATTGACCGTGCCTGCGAACTGAAAGCAATGCTTGCACAGGGCGCCCCCCATGAACTGTTAAGAAACAGGGTGCTGGCGATGGTATTCGAAAAGTCGTCTACCCGTACCCGCGTATCATTTGAAGCAGGGATGAACCAAATGGGCGGTTCTGCCATTTTTCTGTCTCCCCAGGATACCCAGTTGGGCCGGGGTGAGCCGGTGGAAGATACAGCACGCGTGCTTTCATGCATGGTAGATGCCATTATGGTCCGCACCTTTGAGCATGAAAAAATCGAGCGTATGGCTGACTTCTCGTCGGTCCCGGTGATTAATGCCCTCACTGATGACTATCACCCCTGTCAGTTACTGGCTGATATGCAAACCTATGTCCAGCATCGCGGCAGCATTCAGGGTAAGACCGTTACCTGGATAGGCGATGGCAATAATATGTGTCATTCCTATATCAATGCCGCCCGCTTGCTGGATTTCGAACTGATAGTCGCCTGTCCCGAAGGCTATGATCCAAACCCTGAGCTGGTTGCTGCCAACTCTGATCGTGTAAAAATCGTCCGCACCCCGGAACAGGCTTTACCTGGCTCATCACTTGTCAGCACGGACGTCTGGGCCTCCATGGGGCAGGAGGATGAAAGAGTCCGCCGCATGAAGGACTTCGAAGGCTTTGAAGTGACACTGGAGTTGATGAGTCTTGCTGATGAGAATGCGCTGTTTATGCATTGTCTGCCAGCCCATCGCGGTGAAGAAGTCAGTGCGGATGTGATAGATGCCCCGGACTCAGTAGTCTGGGAACAGGCTGGAAATCGCCTTCATGCGCAAAAAGCGCTGCTGGAATTCCTGTTGTGCTAAAAGCACCGCGTCCAATAAGGATTGATTTGCCCTCTGCCCTGGTGATGGGGCGGCTTACAGGTCTGGTGGCCTGAGATGACAGCCCTGCTGGAAATTCACAATATCAATTGTCGCTATGATGACCAGGTAATCATTGATGACCTGAGCTTTAATGTAGCTCAGCATCAGATTGTCAGTTTGCTCGGCCCCAGCGGCTGCGGAAAAACTACCGCCCTGCGCGCCATCGCCGGTCTGGAAAATATTTTCGCGGGGCAAATCCTGCTGGATGGTGTATGCCTGAGTAGCACCGGCAATGTATTGCCTCCAGAGCAAAGGCAAATTGGCATGGTGTTTCAGGATTACGCGCTGTTTCCCCATCTCAGTGTCAGCAAAAACATCGCCTTTGGTCTGCATGGCAGAGACAAGGCCGAAAAGGACACTATTGTCCATTCCCTGCTGAATCTGGTTCATCTGGAAAAGCATGCAGACAAGTATCCTCACCAGTTGTCCGGAGGGCAGCAACAGCGGGTCGCTCTGGCCAGAGCCCTGGCCCCTGACCCCAAACTCCTGCTCATGGACGAACCCTTTTCCAACCTGGACAGTGAAATGCGCCGCAACCTCAGTCGTGAAGTCAGGGATATTCTGATTGAACGCAAAATAAGTGCAATCCTGGTCACCCATGATCAGGAAGAAGCTTTTACTGTTGCCGATGAAACAGGGGTTATGCTGGAAGGAGCTCTGCAGCAATGGGGAAGCGCGCAACAGTTACGTGAATCCCCTGCCAATGAATTTGTTTCCCGCTTTATTGACCGGCAACAATAAAGGCCGATACTGGCTGCAAATTCTGAGTATTATTTCCGCTGAAATCAAAAAGCCAAAACACTATATGTAGTGTTTGATGATTTACCTACTTTTGCCCCGATCTGGTGCGCCTCCACGCCATGAACCTTCTCTGGCTCCTATTTTTACAGACTTTCCCGATTTTTTCCTTTCAGGCTGATAATTCTCAATTTTGCCCCCTGCTGGTGCAATGTCACAAGGGCCTCTGTATAACTTCAAAACCATACCCGACAATACCCACTCTATGCACAGCTTATCCCCATGAATTTCACACATTATTGGCTTGCATAGGGGAAAATATACCTGATATAGTGCATTAACAATTTTTTTCCATAACCCATATTGTGCTTTAACTTTTGTTTGGCTAAACTGACTCGGTGTCGAAAAACCAGCAGGATCCGCAGGTTAGCCAGATAAGTTAAGAATAGTTTGAAGAAAATTGACGAATTTTAGTCCTATTTAGGCAGCAATACGCAGCAAGTAGGCAGAAAAAGAGGGGATGAACACGTTAAGCTGGCACGGCCATCAGGGGGAAGTAATCCAGGGTTTTACTCACATAAAACCCAAAAAACGCCCTGAAAACCGGCTATCTGACCATCTCTCACGTACCCGTCAAAGCTTATCCACAAGCCAAAAACGGGATTTCGGGGATTTCGCTCAACCACTACATCTTGTGTTTGGGAAATCCGGGCTAAACCAGCCCCTTTTAAGGTAAATCATGCCGGTAAAAGTCAATTGCTACTAGTAAGTACGAGAGTACGAAAAACACAGAAACAATAAAACGCGCAATAACGCTAAAAGATAAAACACAAAAAAATAAATAACGAGAAAGAACATCCGGAGCCATCAATGCACACAGAAGTCGAATCAGCCACCTCTCCTTCCCCGACCGCCACACCAGCACAGGACACATCAGACCATTCAATAAGCGCAATGGCTCCGGGTACCTTGCGTGTTATCAAACGCAATGGCGCGGTTGTCGGGTATGACGCCTCTAAAATTGCCGTAGCCATCACCAAGGCCTATATAGCTGAGGAAGGTGGTACCGCTGCCGCCTCTTCGCGTATCCATGAAACCGTGGAAAAAATGATTCTTGAAATCAGTGAAACCTTCAAGCGTCGTATGCCTTCAGGCGGCAGTATTCACATCGAAGAGATTCAGGACCAGGTAGAGCTGATGTTGATGCGCTCTGGTGAGCACAAGGTGGCCAGGAGCTACGTTATTTACCGGGCTGAACGTGCCCGTGAACGCGAGGTAAAACAGGTAGTTCCTGCCAGCGAAGACAAGTCGGACCTCATGGTTACACTGGATGATGGCTCCAGTGTGCCGCTGGATACCGCGCGTATTCGCACTATTATTGCTGAAGCATGCCAGGGGCTTGATGACGTTAATGGCGATGCAATCTATCAGGAAACCCTGAAAAACCTCTATTCAGGTGTCAAATTCACCGATGTTCAGATTACTCTGGTTATGACAGCCCGCACGCTGGTTGAACAGGAGCCCAATTACTCGTTCGTGGCTGCACGTCTGCTGCTGGACAATCTGCGCAGCGAGGCACTGACATTCCTCGGCGTCGCAGAGAATGCTACCCAGTCCGAAATGCATTACAAGTATGCCGCCACCCTGCGCCCTTATATCGAAAAAGGCGTTGAGCTGGAATTACTCTCACCTCACCTGCTGGAATATGATCTGGACAGGCTGGGTGAAGCCCTGAAGGCTGAGCGCGATGAACAGTTTACCTATCTCGGCCTGCAGACCCTGTACGACCGTTACTTTATTCATAGCGAAAACACCCGCTTTGAACTGCCGCAAATATTCTATATGCGTGTCGCCATGGGCCTGGCATCCAACGAGGAAAACCGGGAAGAGCGGGCTATCGAATTCTATAACCTGTTATCCAGTTTTGATTACATGGTATCCACACCGCAACTATTTAACTCCGGCACTCTGCGTCCACAATTGTCTTCTTGCTTCCTCACTACGGTACCTGACGACCTGAGTGGCATTTACGGTGCCATTCACGACAATGCCATGCTCTCCAAGTGGGCCGGCGGCCTGGGCAACGACTGGACTCCCGTGCGTGCTTTGGGTGCCTACATCAAAGGCACCAATGGTAAGTCGCAAGGCGTTGTCCCCTTCCTGAAAGTGGTCAACGATACCGCGGTAGCAGTCAACCAGGGCGGTAAACGTAAAGGCGCGGTTTGTTCCTATCTGGAAACCTGGCACCTTGATATAGAAGAATTTCTTGAACTTCGCAAAAATACGGGTGATGACCGACGTCGTGCCCATGATATGAATACGGCCAACTGGGTACCAGACCTGTTCATGAAGCGAGTGTTCGAAGATAAAGAATGGACGCTTTTTTCGCCAAACGAGGTCCCCGACCTGCATGAACTTCATGGTAAGGCCTTCGAAGAACGCTATGAGCACTACGAAAATAAGGCCAGGGAAGGCGCGCTCTATGTGCACAAGACTGTGCGGGCTGCGGACCTCTGGCGAAAAATGCTTTCCATGCTATTTGAAACAGGCCATCCCTGGATTACCTTCAAGGATTCCTGCAATGTACGCTCTCCCCAGCAGCATGTGGGTACCGTCCATTCATCCAACCTGTGTACAGAGATCACCCTGAACACCAACAAGGATGAAATCGCTGTCTGTAATCTGGGCTCTATCAACATGGTCAACCATGTTACAGAAACGGGTCTGAATACAGATAAATTGCGCAAAACCATCCATACCGCCGTACGTATGCTGGATAACGTAATCGACATTAACTACTACTCTGTACCCCAGGCAAAAACATCCAACATGAAACACCGCCCGGTGGGCCTTGGCCTGATGGGATTCCAGGATTCCCTGTACATCCAGCAGATTCCATACAGCTCTGAAGCGGCTGTACAGTTTGCTGATAATTCCATGGAAGCCATTAGTTATTACGCTATTGAAGCCTCCACCATGCTGGCAGAAGAACGTGGGGCTTATGAGACCTATGAGGGTTCATTGTGGAGCCAGGGCATCCTGCCAATTGATTCCCTGAAGAAACTGCAAGAGGAAAGAGGCGAGCAGTTTCTGGAAGTGGACTTCAGCAGCACCCTGGACTGGGACGGCATGCGTGCACGCGTCAAACAGACAGGCATGCGTAATTCAAACGTGATGGCCATTGCACCAACAGCCACTATTGCCAATATCACTGGCGTATCACAGTCCATTGAACCGACCTATCAGAACCTGTATGTGAAATCGAATCTTTCCGGCGAGTTCACCGTGGTGAATCCCTACCTGATTCGTGATTTGAAGGCAGAAGGTTTATGGGACAGCGTCATGATCAATGACCTGAAATATTACGATGGCAGCGTGCAAAAAATAGATCGTATTCCGCAGCGCTTGAAGACCCTGTACGCAACCGCTTTTGAAATCAACCCGCGCTGGATAGTCGATGCCGCCAGTCGCCGACAAAAATGGATTGACCAGGCGCAATCGTTGAATCTGTATATCAATGAAGCAAACGGCAAAAAGCTGGATGTGACTTACCGCATGGCATGGTATCGCGGTCTGAAAACCACTTATTACCTGCGCGCAATGGCGGCAACCAGCACCGAAAAATCCACTGTCAGCTCAGGTACCTTAAATGCAGTATCAGCCAACATGGATGCCCCAACGGTAGCTGCAGGGCCTGCAGAGGTCCCTCAGGCCTGCTCACTGGATGATCCGGATTGTGAAGCATGTCAGTAAGGAAAAAACGATAAAGACCAGAAGTAAATAGTAACCACAGACAGATAGAAACATAGAAATAAAGAGTATCTAAACAGAGGTAAGCAACATGTTGTCATGGGATGAATTTAATAACGAAGAAGCCACACCGGCAGTAGCAACGATGCAGCCTGAGGCGCCAGCAGCAAATGAATTGGCAGAACAAAAAGCCGATTCAGCCGTGCCTTTTCAGGATGAAGCTTCGTTTGCCGCGCCGGAATCACCTGCTCAGGCAACAGTTGCTGACGCCAGCCCAGGCAGTGAAGCAGCCGCAGCGGCGCCCATGTCCGGCACTGAGTCTGCTTCCGATGACAGCGAGCTAAGTGCTGTCGAACTGGCGCAAAAAGCTGTTGCTGAAATGGATTATACCGATGGTCAGGAAGAGCTTGCCGGAGCCGCAGAGCGCGTTACTGTTGACCAGAAACGGATGATTAACTGCCGTGCTGACCTGAATCAGCTGGTGCCTTTCAAGTATGAATGGGCATGGCAGAAATACCAGGATGGTTGCGCCAATCACTGGATGCCCCAGGAAATCAATATGACGGCTGATATCGCCCTGTGGAAAAAAGCGGACGGCCTGACCGAAGACGAGCGCATCATCGTCAAGCGTAACCTGGGCTTCTTTTCCACCGCAGATTCTCTGGTAGCCAATAACCTGGTGCTGGCCATTTATCGACTGGTCACCAATCCTGAGTGTCGCCAGTACATTTTGCGTCAGGCATTTGAAGAAGCCATTCATACCCATGCCTATCAGTACTGTATTGAATCTCTGGGTATGGACGAAGGTGAAATTTTTAACATGTATCACGAGATTCCCTCTGTCGCCAAGAAAGCGTCCTGGGGACTGAAGTACACCAAGGAGATCTCTGATCCAACCTTCAACACCGGTACCACAGAAACTGACCAGCAACTGCTGAAAAACCTGATTGCATTTTATTGCTGTCTGGAAGGTATCTTTTTCTATTGCGGTTTTACCCAGATTCTTTCCATGGGTCGACGTAACAAGATGACCGGTACTTCCGAGCAGTTTCAGTACATTTTGCGCGATGAATCAATGCACCTTAATTTCGGCATCGACATGATCAACCAGATCAAAATGGAAAACCCGCAATTGTGGGATGAGCAAATGAAACAGGATGCTACCCAGATGATTCTGGAAGCCACACAACTGGAAATTGAATATGCTCGTGACACCATGCCGCGCGGCGTACTGGGCATGAATGCCCCGATGATGGAAGAGTATCTCAAGTTTATTGCCAATCGTCGCCTTGCCCAGATCGGACTGACGGAACAGTTCCCCGGTGTTCAGAATCCATTTCCATGGATGAGTGAAATTATGGATCTGCGTAAGGAGAAAAACTTTTTCGAAACCAGGGTTATTGAATACCAGACTGGTGGAGCATTGAATTGGGACTGAAGCCAAAAGCGTTCGGCTCAACTCATGTCAGAAAGAATTAACGGAAAATAAAAAAAACAACAGGGCAAGCTGTAAACTCATTCGGGCAACACAAGGACTCATTCCTATGGCCGACAAGAAAGATGTAGAACAAAATTCGGAACAGACGCTCATTACGCTGGATCAGTTAAGCCAGACACTGGAAGTAATGACCTGTGTGGTAGATCGCCTCAAGCAACATCTGACCCGCCAGATGTCGCTTAATGCAGAATTGTTTCAGGACGAAGCAAAACTGGCAAAAGCAGAAGCCGAAGAACGTGCCAATGCCAGCAGCCAGCTACAGCAGGAAAGTTTCGTGGTAGAAATCAGTCAGAAAGAACTGGAGGAAGGCAGCGACCCCAACAAAAAAATTATTCACTAGCCTTCAGTCAGCAGCCCTTATTCACGCGCAGTAAAAAAGCGTAAAGGAAAGGAAGTGGCGATAAGGATCAACGATTGAGACCGGATAGCCGGGAACGTTCAAGAGAGACGTTTCCGGTTTTTTTTGGGATTTGAATTATGCGCTAGTTGTATTGTCTATAACCATAGCAACCTGCATTACCATGACTTGATGGCATTTACTTATGGTAGAATTTCGCCATGGCAATAAAGAAAATCAAGCATGAAAAAGAGTTGGTACACGAAGCAGTTCGTGTAGGCACCGTCTATTTTGAGAAACGGGGGGCTGGCAAATTTGACCCTGATGATCATGCTGATTTAAAAATCCGGGCGATCTATACCCTGCTTGTTAAAGATCAGCTGATACAGCCCCTGGCAAAAGGCCAGGAAGACGTTATTCATATGAAGCATAAACTTGCTCTATGGATAGAACGACAACTTCCGGCCGATCACCCATTAAAAGCCGATTAATGCCACACTTGCTGAAATAAGTTGAATGAAAGCTCCTTCCCGACTCACTGTCTTTTACTTCCTTGCAGCCCTGCTATTTGCATGTACTGGCTTTGCTGATGAATTTGATCCAGCACAAGACACTACTGGCGCAGATCCGCTGGCAACTTCAGGCTCAGCATCAACAAGTGTTTTAGAAGCAGAAAACAGCGCCACATTTTTTAATTCCCAGCCACTTTCCAGCACAGCAAATATCAACGCAGCAACACCAATAGCTGGCACACTGGACCGTAGTTCCAGCAGCCCCACCCTTTCCATTAATTTCAGCCGCGAGGATTTTGACAACCCGGTAGTTGAAATTCGCACCACTCTGGGCTCTATGATCCTTGAATTATTTCCTGATGAAGCCCCCCTGGCCGTCTCAAATTTTATTGGCCTGGCAGAAGGCACAAAAACCTGGATAGAGCCTGAAAGCGGTCAACGGGTGATGCGTCCTCTATACGATGGTACGGTTTTTCATCGCGTGATTGAGGGCTTCATGATTCAGGGGGGCAGCCCAACCGGGCTGGGGGACGGCACGCCAGGTTATCAGTTCAGGGATGAGATTAATGCCCGCAGTCTCGGGCTGGATAAAATGGAGGTGATCAATGATTCCGGGGTGCCACATCCGATTTTAGCGATCAATGATCAGAACGACTTTCAACAGAACATCCTCATCCCGCTTTATCAGCAACTGGATATAAACAGCCAGGAAGAACTGGAGCTAAATATTGATCTGGTGGATAGGCGACTGCGCAACATGACGGTTAAGGAAAGTTTTGAGAACCTGGGCTACCAGTACACGGAGCGCGTTATTTCCCGCATGCCGGTAAGAGGGGTAATTGCCATGGCAAACAGTGGCCCCAACAGCAATGGCTCCCAGTTTTTTATCAATCTTGTTGATACCGACTGGTTAGCCGGTAAACATACGGTATTTGGCAAGGTAAGAGCCGGTCTGGAAGTCCTTGATGCCATTGGTGCGGTATCCGTGGACAACGAGGGACGGCCATTACGGGATGTAGAGATCCTGTCTATACGACAACTGCCACTTTAGCAAAAAAGGCTGAAACAATGACCGAAAACAAGAGCAAGAATATCGTCTGGCATGAGAGTCGTGTCGACAGAAAAACCCGTGGTGAAATCTTCAAGCAAACCGGCGCTACCCTCTGGTTTACCGGCTTAAGCGGCTCCGGAAAAAGCACGCTGGCCTTTACTCTGGAACATCTGTTGATCCACAAGGGCTATAACAGCTATGTGCTGGATGGCGACAATATTCGCCATGGCCTGAATAGTAATCTGGGATTTTCCGATAGTGACAGGGAAGAAAATATTCGTCGTGTTGGCGAGGTATCAAAATTATTCGCCGACAGCGGCACTATTATATTGTCCAGTTTTATTTCTCCATTTAGCCAGGACCGGCAGCTGGTTAGAGAGATTCATGAGAAAAATGAGTTACCGTTTATCGAAATATACCTGGATACTCCCCTTTCAACCTGCGAAGAAAGAGACCCCAAGAACCTCTATGCCAAAGCCCGGCGTGGAGAAATAAAAAACTTCACCGGTATCGATTCTCCCTATGAAGTGCCGACAAATCCGGAGCTGATTGTTTCACCCGCGAATTCGCCTGAAGTGAGTGCCAACACTATTTTTGACTACCTCGTGGATAAGCAGATACTCGATCTGCCAGAGTAAGCAAAACATTGATAACCAGTTGAAGGCCTTGTTGCCCAGTTGAAAGTAAGTGGCGATGACTTTTTTCGATGCGGGCACTTGTACCCGCGTCTGCTAAAGTCTTTTTCCCCCTCTAGCCTGAACTTTATCTTCGGTATTATCGATAAAATCATTCGGCGCGTGCCTTTCAAGTAATTGCTCTTCCAATGGCCCTATGCCTTTATTAACCATACGACCACGTTTTACCGCATCACGGTTGGCAATCAACTTCTCCCAGCGCTGCACATTGATGTATTCATGTACCGATAAAAACTCTGCCGCATCATAGGCATCATTCATCAATGAACCATACCAGGGCCATACAGCCATATCCGCTATGGTATAGAGATCCCCCGCCAGGTATTCATTGTCCGCAAGATGGGTGTCCAGCAGATGTAACTGGCGTTTGGTTTCCATGGCATAACGATCAATGGCATATTCGATTTTAAAAGGAGCATAGGCATAGAAATGGCCAAAACCGCCACCGACAAAAGGCGCTGAGCCCATCTGCCACATCAGCCAATTCATGGTTTGGGTGCGACGATAATGTTCTTTGGGAAAAAACGCATCAAACTTTTCTGCCAGATAAAACAGGATGGAACCGCTTTCAAAAACACGGGTCACCGGTGATGTTGAATGATCAGCCAGTGCAGGAATTTTTGAATTGGGATTGATTTCCACAAAACCACTGCCGAACTGATCGCCCTTGCCAATATTAATCAGCCAGGCATCATATTCCGCGCCTTCATGACCGAGTGCCAGCAACTCCTCCAGCATAATGGTCACCTTGACCCCGTTGGGCGTACCGAGCGAGTAAAGTTGCATTGGATGCTCCCCTGTGGGCAAAGGCTGTTCCCGGGTTGCCCCCGAGATTGGCCGGTTGATACTTGACCATTCACCGCCATTGTCAGCATCCCAGCGCCAGACTTTAGGGGGTTCGTAGCCGGGAGGCTGGTTTTTATCTGAATCACTCATAGAGTTTCTCTTTACTAATAGAAGGTGTGGGTTTGTAGATTATATTTCTGTTGCAGGCTGATTGAGTGAAGCTACAAAAGTTTCCAGACGATAAGGGGGTAATGAATTCACAATACCCTTGCCATAGAATTTATTCAGCAGTCTCTGATCAAGAATCGTAATGGTACCTGTATCTTTTTCTGTTCGTAATAGACGCCCCGATGCCTGAATCAAACGCATGGAAGCCTCAGGCACAGAAATTTCACTAAAAGGATTCTTGCCCTGATCCTTGATCCATTCCCCAAGGGTCTTTTCCACCGGGTCATTGGGTACCGAAAAAGGAATTTTAGCGATAATCACATGACAACAATAGTTACCGGGTAAATCAATGCCTTCTGTAAGACTGGCGAGGCCAAAAATAACACTGGTTTGCCCATTGTCTACCCTGTCACGATGCAACCTGATCAGTTCCTGTTTTGAATGATCATCCTGAGACAGGGTTTTCAGCTTCAGCTCTTCACTGATTCCCTGCAGTACTGACTGCATCTGGCGTCGTGAAGAAAACAGCACTAAGGAACCCTTCTCTGGCTCTATTAATTGCGGTAATACCTCCACAATGGCCTGGGTATGCGCCTCGCTATCTGACGGCTCAAAACCCCGGGCCGGTATTTGCAGGAGCCCGTTGTTAAAAAAATCAAAGGGGCTGCCTATCTGTTTGAAAAGCGTTTCTTCATGCAGGCCAGCGCGCATCCTGAGAAAGTCAAAAGTGCCCAGTGCGCTCAACGTTGCGGAGGTCAGTACGGCAGCAAAGCAGTCATTCCATAAATAATCGTTTAGCGCATCTGCAGCAATGACCGGGCTTGATGACAGGGTTATTTCTGTTTCTGCGCCGATTTGCCGAAAACTCAGCCAGCGCGCATTGGGCGCATAACCACCATGATCTTCAATGGAAAATGCACGCCAACATTGTATTGCCCCTTCGGCTCGCGACTGCATGATTCCGATTACGGGATACCAGTTCTCGGCAGTCTGGCGATCGATTTCTCCCGTGTCATTTTCCATGAAGTCCTTAAGGCGTTCTGTAATCCTGTTCAGACGATCTTCCAGATCACGAAACTCCAGTAATATCGAATGACTGGTTTCACGAATTTTTCCACTGACCACCCCCTGTGCAAAGGTGTGCTGGGTAATATCACCGCTGCTATTGGCTGATTCTGCATGTTCAGAAAATGCCTGAAAAACCGGCAGAGATTCCTGCAGCACAGCTCGCGTCTTATCTGCTGCCTCCCTGGCTTTTTCCAGTTGTCTGACGATGTCGCTGTCTTTTCCCAGCTCCACTGTCATGGCTTTAAAAACGCTTGTGATGCGATCCAGCCAGGTCAGCGTGGAACGCAGGCGAATAAAATGGGAAAAATGGGATATTCCCTTCAGGGGTAAATGATGGGCTTCATCGAAAATGTAAATACAGTCTTCCGGTGCCGGCAGAATGACTCCACCCCCAAGACTCAGGTCGGCCAGTACCAGATCATGATTTGCCACAATACAATCTGCTTTCTGCATATTGTTGCGGCTCCTGAAAAAACAGCAGTTACTGAAGTTGGAACAGCGATTTCCCGAGCACTGTCCTTTTTCAACAGCGACGCCGCGCCATTGATTATCGTTTAGAACTGTCTTCCAGTCATCGCGATCACCCTTCCACTTATTATCGATCAGGGCGTCGAGCATATCCTGATACAGCGCTTTATCTGCAACAGCCGGATCATCCAGCTCAAGCCCATAGAGATCCAGCATCGCATCCTGACTGCTACTTGATTTGAGCACATTGTCCAGTTTGGACAGGCATAGATAGCGCCCTCTGCCCTTGGCCAGAGAATAGGTGAATTTCATTTCACTGTGTTGAAGCAGATCAGGGATATCCTTGTTCATCACCTGTTCCTGCAGAGCTACTGTCGCAGTGGCGAGCACAACCTTTTTACCCATAGCCTGGGCAACAGGAATAACCGATAGTAAATAGGCGATGGTTTTACCGATCCCGGTTCCCGCTTCTATAACGCAGATGGGAGGCAGAGGTGAGAGACGCATGCCCTCTTCATCAACTTCTACGCTTGTCAGGCAGTTGGCTATTTCAGCAATCATCTGCTTCTGGCCAAGACGGTTTTGCAGGTTCTTGTTTTTTACCAGCGTAGAGTAATTTTGCTGAATGGTTTGCTTGAGTTCGTCAGATAACATTGGCAGGCTTCACTCCGGGACAGGTTCGGAGTTAATTCACTCTAGTGCAGATAAGAAAAAATTGCCAAGCTATAAAGACAGTATTCACTTTTGAGCGATAATTTCCGCTTTCCGAATAACCGGGTTGGCATACATATTGACAACATAGGGCTGTAGTTTTTTTGGCATGCTATTGAGTCTTTTACGAAATATTTTTCGTTTGTGATTTATCTCGGCAGCGGACAAACCTAGCAATTCTGGCAGACTTGAGAAATCTATATAATCTTTCTGCAAGACTTCCATGGCCAGATAATTAAGGGCATGTAGCTTGTAGTTACGGATGATCTCCTCATCAATATGCCTTGCTACACCTTCAGCAGTGACGGCATCATTAAAGACAATTTTTTCGCCAAAGGCCACATGAACAGCGCCCTTGTTACCAACAATGCCGGTAAGGATGCTGCGCACATCTGAATTCTCATCTTTTTCAAATTTACCATCAGTTTCGATGGTATGAAGTTCTTCAGCTTTGAAGCGATCGCAGGGATCGAATTCATAGGAAATGGACACGGGCACAATATTCAGGGAATTGATGGATTCCTGCAATGTCAGTTTCAACAGAGACTCCCGATCGGCCATGTGCAGCATTTTGATAATTGCAGTTTCTGTTTTATCAATTCCATCTTTTGCGCGGCCTTCACGCTGGGCTATCCAGACATTCTCTCCACTCTTGATGCAATGGTGTATATAGGCTGACAGTTGTTTACTGGCCCTGAGCAAATCACGCCCTTGTACGGAACGTTTAACCAGAAAACTTTTATTCAAGCGCATCAGATCGGAAAGAAAAGGTCGTTTCAGCAAATTGTCACCAATGGCTATCTGCAGTGTGTCCAGGCCGTGATGATAAATCATGTAATTTACCAGGGCCGGATCCATGGAAATATCCCGGTGATTACTGATAAATAGATAAGGCTCATCAGCATCAAGTTGATCCAGCCCCTCTGAGGTCAATCCATCAGTGGTACTCTCGATTAACTTGTCGAGATATTTTTCAATGACCAGTTGAACATCATGGATAGTCTGAACATGAGCCAGATCCTCGCCAAGGCTGTCCTGAACCTTGTTGCTTATCCAGCCAGGTATAAATTTAAATAGCAAAGGGTGTTCAAACTTGGCTAGCGCTCTGGACAGGGCCGGATCGTCCAGCAACCTTTCAATTACAGGCCTGACCTCATCATCACGATAAGGCCTGATATCATCAAAATCTTCCATATAAAGGTGTTTACCTGAGATTAATTCTTGTTATCTAAAAACAATGTGATTTTAAAGGCATAGCCCCAAAATTGGAAAATTATCTGCGCTTTTTACCTGATCTGAGAATCAGTTGTTTATTATAACGTGCTATTAAAACTGGCCCTGTACCTGCACTACCAGCAAATAGCCAAACACTAGCATACAGGCAATCAGCAGACTTTTACTAACCCAGGTATTAGCGGCACTCTCAAGCCAGAGTCTACTATTATTCATATACAGTAGCAGTGCTGCCAGCAAGGGCATGAAGAAGGCGCCGGTAATGGTGTAAATAATCACAATCCATACCGGCCTTTCGAGTCTTAGCAGGGTCATAGGCAGGATAGCCAGATAAACAAGATAGGCTCGATAAGCCCACGACTTTGAAATACTGCCCCGGGTTTCTATCAGGTGGGTATGTTTGCGATAGTGAATAAAAAAGTTCGCAAAAAGAAAAGGCACTCCATGCCAGACACCTATCATGGAGCTGAACACTGCACCCCAAAAACCAAACAGAAATACCCATTTCCCGGTTTCCCCCATCACCGGAACCAACTGATCGGCTACCGCAAGTGCCATATTATTCCCGGATACGACTTCCGGTTGAACACCGGCAGAAACGATAATGATGGCAACACCAAACAGCGCTGTAAGTCCATAGGCTATGCCAAGATCCCAGCGCATGGTAGACATCATTTCCTTGCCTTTCCAGCCTGCTTCACGCATCCAGTAGCCATAACTCATGATGGTAATGCTGCCCCCGACGCCACCAATCACACTTAGCACATAAGCCATACCGAACTCCGGTACGCGGGGAATAAACATGCCACTGGCAATAATCCTTATATCCGGCATTACCCTTATCGCGCAATAAAGAACGGTAAGAAACATCAGGCCAATAAAAAACTTCATTGCTGTCTCGAGCACCTTGTAGGCGCCAAACCAGACTATGACCAGGGCAAGCAATGCATGGATTATCCCCCACTGGGTAACAGATAATGCGGGAAAGAAGGCGTAGGCTGCCAGCCCGCAGGCCGCCATCATGGCCGCCGCTACCATGAAGGTCCACAGGAACATGTAGACCATGAAATACCAGCTGAAAAATTTCGGCAGTTTCTCTATCCATCCTTCCAGCAAGGTGGTACCGGTGGCCAGTTGCCAGCGCCCTATTCCTTCGGTCAAGCCGTATTTCAACAGACCGCCAAAGACTACCGCCCATAGCAAAACAGTACCTGCCTGTGCGCCAGCTGCCGAGGCAGCGACAATATCGCCGGCGCCCAGTCCGGTGGCTGCCACGATTATTCCCGGTCCTGTTTTTTTAAGAATATTAAACCCGCTCAAACCTTGACTCCCAGTCGTTTACATAGCTCTCTGGCGTAGTTTTCCAGAGAATCAAACAATAGCTTATTATCAGGCATTTCCCTGACCAGCTCATTCAGACGCACAAAAAAGTCACTTGCAGAAAGGCCATGCATCCCCGCACCATTTGTCAGTTGCTCTGCACACCAGCCCTGCCAACGGGCAGTTTCCTCCTTATTCAAGGTCTCCGTAAAATTTCGTGCCCGGTAACGAAACAGCATCTCCGGCAGGCGAAGATCCTGAAATGGCAGGTTCAGACCAGACAGTTTATCGCTACTGGCCAGCCGAACCTCGTTCATCATTTTTCTGTCCTGGTCATTAAAAAAACCACCGCTATATAACATCAAGTCAGGATCGCTGGTGGCTTCAAAATCAACTTCAGTAAAAACTTGGAGCAGCTTTTTCAGTATGGAGGGATGGGCCAGAATTTTTTGCCGATGTCTCTGACAGGACTCCAGATCAATTGAAAAGCGCTTGCGGGTGACATCACTGAGCACCGACATAGGGGCTATGGACGGACACTTGTTAACATGAATGGTTTTTAGTGGCACCCGTACAAGGCCGCCCAGATCCTCACTGCGAGTGAACAATCGATGCCTGATTTCCTCTGGCTCCAGGTCCAGCCACTCACCTGGGTCCTGTGCCAGATCGAGCACAATAATGCCATTGCTATTAGTTGGATCCATAAGCAGCGGCATAATAACTGCCAGGCAACCACGGCTTGCCGGAAACATACCCGACACATGTAACAGCATGTCCCTGCTTTTTAAATCCAGCAAGGGAATGACCCGGTTTTTCTTTCTTAACTGATACAGCCAGTCATACAGTCTGGGTTGCTGCGTTTTCACCAGTTTTGCCATTTCAATGGTGGCAATGACATCCGCCAGGGCATCATGGGCCCCTGAATGCTCAATACCATTCGCCGCTGTCAGATTTTCCAGTTTGAAACTCGGACTGCCATCTTCTTTTTGTGGCCAATTAATGCAATCCGGTCGCAAAGCATGGGTAGTGCGTAACAAATCTATAATATCCCAGCGCGAATTCCCGTGTTTCCATTCCCGCTCATAGGGATCATAAAAACACCGATAAAACAGATGCCTGGTCACTTCATCATCAAAACAAATGCTGTTATAGCCACTGACGCAGGTATTGGGCTGCATAAATTGTTCGGCGATAAGAGCACTGAACTCAGCTTCACTCACCCCTTTTTCAAGGGCGACTTCCGGGCTGATGCCCGTGACCACACAGGCCTCCGGATGAGGCAGGAAGTCCGGTGTCGGACGACAATAAAACTCTACCGGGTCATCAACTATATTGAGATCTTCATCTGTCCTGATGCCGGCAAACTGGCACGGTCTATCCTCACGCGGATTACTACCCCAGGTCTCATAATCGTGCCAGAAAATGGTGTTTTGGTGGGTCAATGCCTGTGACTTCCTGAATTACGCATGGCTGTATTCAAGCATCCCATAATCCACCCTGCCATTAAAGGGAATTATCCCAACAAGAAAAAATATCCCCATGAATCCGCTTCTATCCCCCTTTCTTGCCTTTTGCCCCTTGCCCCTTGTCTCTAGCCTCTTCCCTCTTGTCTCTTGTCTCTTGCCTCTTGTCTCGTGTCTCCTGCCGCCTCCCTGCACCGCCCACCTTTATCCTTTATCCTTTTTCTTTTATCCAATCACTTACCTCTTGCCTCCTTTCATCCGGACCTTTAAATTACCAGCATGAAACATATCGCGTGTTCGATAATGCTGATCTGGCTGCTTACTGAACCTGCCCTGGCACAGTTTGGCGGAGGAGGACGTGGCTGGCGTATTCAGCAAAACAACCCTCCCGCCAGAGAATTCACAGCAGCGCGCTGGCATTTTGGTACTAATGGCTACATCGGCCATATGGGCTGGTCACATAATTATCCCAGCTCTGATATGAACCTGAATGAGTTCCTGGAAAGAGCCACACTGGTAGACATGAGCATTGACTCCTATCGCATCATTGAGCTGGGCGAGCCCGATGTCTTTGATTATCCCTTTGCCTACGTCAGCGAGCCGGGAGAAATGGAGTTAACTGATCAGGAAGTCGTCAACCTGCGCGAATTTATTATGCGCGGTGGGTTTATTTTAATGGATGATTTTGATGGCCCAGTGCAGTGGGGACAGATGCGCTCGCAAGTGAAACGGGCCTTTCCCGAAAATGATTTTGTACCACTGGCCATTGACCACGTGGTATTCAGCGTCCATACCCCACTGGATAATTTACAGGCCATGGCAGACAGCGTCCCTGGCGGTGACATCACCTATTACGGCCTGTTTGACAAGCACGGCCGGCTCGGCATCCTCGCCGGCCATAATAATGATCTGGCCAATTTCTGGGACTGGTACGAAAACGGCTCCATGCCATTGCTGCCCTCAACAGACGCCTTCCGGCTAGGCACCAATGCCGTGATTTATTCCTTTACGCATTAACAAGTTATAAGTCTTAAGTCGGCGACCAAAGGTCGCCCCGTCGGATGCGTCCCTGCGGTCCTTGTCCGACTACCAGAAAACCAAAGAAGCCTAGGAGAGTGGTTGCTTGCCTCTTGTCACTTGTAACTTGAGACTTATGACTATTCCCCCAGCGCAAAAACCCAAAGCACGCCTCCTTGAGGCACAATGGTATTCCTGCCCTGGAGAGCATCCAGACGTCTTTGCATTCCGGCAGCATCAATACCCCAGCCTGATTGCACGGCAATGTACTGTTTTCCATCTACGGCAAAGGTTGTGGGTACACCGGTAATACCCGAGTTCAAACGCTGTTCCCAGAGTAATTCACCAGTACTTGCATTATGCGCGCGGAAATAACGATCCGCCGTACCACCACTGAATATCAGGTTACCTCCCGTTGCAAGAATCGGCCCCCAATTGGCCAATTCAAATTTACGGGTCCAGACTTCTTCTCCGGTATTCACATTCCAGGCCTGGATTTCACCGATATGATCTGCACCTTCGACAATGCTGGCACTTATATTGGCGGTGCCGGTAAATCCCTGACCGGGACGATATTCAGCCTCGACGCCTTCCCACGAAGAACAGTAGTTGTCATTAGCAGGAATATACAACAGGCCAGTTTGTGGACTGTAAGCAGCTGGTACCCAATTCTTACCACCGGAGAGAGATGGACAATAAGACGCGTTTTTTCCCAGCCCCGGTTTATGGGATTCGTCATAGGTAGGTCTGCCAGTTTCCAAATCAAGAGCAGTGAATACATTTTGATAAACAAAAGGCTCGGCATCGACAAAATTAATACTGTCCTGCGTTCTCTCCAGTACCCACAGAAAACCATTACGTCCGGGGTGCACAAGGCCCTTGAAAGTGCGCCCATCCCTTTTCACGTCCATCAAAAGTGGTGTAGAAACTTCATCCCAGTCCCAGGAACCATTCCAGTGATACTGGTGATACCCCTTCAGCTCACCACTATCCAGATCAAGGGCAATCACAGAATTGGCAAATAAATTATCTCCAGGTCGGGCCTCTCCTGCCCAGGGACCGGCATTACCAATGCCCCAGAAAGTGAGATTCATTTCCGGATCATAATTACCTGTTACCCAGACGGAACCTCCACCAGTTTGCCAGGCATCTTCAGTCCAGGTGTCATGGCCCATTTCACCAGGACCGGGAATCGTATAGGTTTTCCAAAGTTCATCACCGCTTTCAGCATCCAAAGCAGTAATAAAGCCGCGGATTCCTCGTTCACCACCAGAAACACCCACCATAATTTTGCCATCGGCTACCAGAGGTGCCAACGTCATGTAGTAGCCGTTACGATAATTCGCCACAGCTTTTTCCCATACTAGTTTTCCGGTCATCGCATCCAGTGCCACCACACTGGCGTCGGAAGTCGCCATGTAAAGCTTATCTCCATATAAGGCCACACCCCGGTTAGTCGGGTGAATCAGACTGATATCGAAAGGCATTTGGCGACTGTATTCCCATAGCCCGTCACCACTGGCAGCATCAATAGCCAGCACATGATTCAGAGGCGTGGTAATATACATAATGCCGTTATTGACGATCGGAGGAGACTGATGACCTTCTGTCAGGCCTGTCGAAAGAGACCAGACCGGCTTAAGATTGCTAACATTGTTAGCATCGATAACATCCAGCGGTGAATAACCCCAACCGTCGTAAGTGCGGCGAAACATTAACCAGTTTTCGGCTTCCGGATTCTGCAAACGGGCGTCGGTGACCGTCATATAGGCCTGACTCATATTGCTACTGTCATCTGCAACATTCTCAAGTATGGCTCTTTCACAGCCAGCTAGCAGAAAAGGTAAGACAAGAAGGCCCGCGAATCTAATTATTGTTTTCATGTGCTATCCCCTTTAATAATGAATTAACAAATGTCTTTTTATATTCCAAAAGGTGACAAGCCAGGTTGCTGAAATCCTACCCTGCCCTCAAATTCACCAGCGACCCCGACATTGCCTTCAATCTCTTTCAAGGGCAAAGCTGCCAGTTGCCATGGTGCCGGCCCCCCCACAACACGCGCACCATCTGCCGGGTCAAACTGGGACTCGTGACAGGGACACTGAAAGCGCAGAAATTCGCTATTCCAGTCTGTTACATCGCAGCCGGTGTGGCTGCAAACTCCGGAATAAGCAACCAGTCCGTTGATACTCTTGCTTGCCGTTGCTTCGCTCATGCGGGAAACATCTACCCGGATAAGAACTACCTGATTCAGGCGGGTGCCATTACGTACATTGCCGGAGAGAGGGTCCATGGCCCAGGCAAAAATTTGTTTAGTATCCGCTGCCAGCTCATCTATGCGTATAACCTTGCCCGAATCGTCACCAAAGCTATGTACCAGAACATCATTTTCCTTGGGTGGTATAAGACTGGCTTCATCAGGAATCTGTGATGTACTGGCGACAGGAACAGCCAGTCCAGTCACGCACAAGCCTCCAAGAACATCTCGGCGCGGCAATGTCCTCTCATTTTTTTGTTTAGTCCCCACAGACTTACTCCTTACCGTTTCGTAGTACAAACAAGTACCAAAAATATTGATCTATTTGTTATGCTAGGATATGACAAGTTGGTTTCTTAGTCATATATTAATTCATTAAATGAGAAGCCTTAAGTTTTGGCATAATAAACATAAAAAAGCTTAAGGTAACATAAATTCTCATTACGAATTAAACGCCGGGTTTCATATAAATAAGCATGACAACAAAATCCGAAAATTCTATTCTTGTTGTTGGCGCAGGTGCCTCTGGCACCATGTTATCTCTGCAATTATCTCGCTATGGTGCTTCCTTTCGAACTATTGATCGCTTACCTGCCCCATCTCTTGCTTCACGCGCAATAACCGTGCATTCCAGAATGCTGGAAATATTTGAATTATTGGATCAAAACCTGGCTGAAAATTTCCTGCAACGCGGTATTAAAAATAAGGGTTATGACCTGCACTACGTCAACGAGGGTAAACGTAATGTTGTGAAAATGGGCATTGATTTTACTACCACAGATTGTCGTTATCCCTATCTGTTGGTGCATCGGCAAGACGAAACAGAACAAGCACTACGGGAATACTGGCAGCAGCATTTCAATCGAAGTCCCGAATGGGGAATGAAGCTCATCAGTGTTGAGCAAGACAGCAGCGGTGTTATTTCAGTGGTACGCAATACTGAAACCGGCGCAGAAGAAATTATTCGATCGAAATATGTCATTGCCTGTGATGGCATCAATTCCCAGGTGCGTCGCTGCCTGGAAGTGGAGCAGGATGAAAGTAATTATCAGGGTACTGTACTGCAGAATCTTGATATTCGCCTGAATAATTTCCCGGACAGCAATGAACATATTCACTACTGTGCAGGAACAGATCATTTCATGATGGTGGCCAAATTGCCTGGAGATTTTTACCGTTTACTGGTCAGTGACAGGGGCGAATCAGCAGATCCGGATGCTACACCTGAAGAAAATATTCAAAAACTCATGGACCAGCATTTTGATGGCGTCAGCATGGGCGAAAGAATCTGGCATTCACAATGGGAAAGCTGGGTACGTCTGGCAAAAGCCTATCGAAACCAGCAAATCTTCCTGGTCGGTGATTCTGCACATGTGCATTCCACAACCGGCGGTCAGGGGATGAATTGCTGCATTCAGGATGCCTGGAATCTGGGCTGGAAACTGGGCCTGGTGGAATCAGGCCGGGCCAAGCCTTCATTGCTCGATACTTATGAAGCAGAGCGCAGACCCATAGCCGAGCAGGTTATATGGGCAGCCTCCTCCTTACATGAAATATTTATGGACCACGGCAAAGATATCAGTGAACGTGGCGGGCAAATGGAAGATGCGGAGTTTCTGAAAAAGGTCGTTGGCTGTTGCTCGGGTATATCCTATACCTACAAGGATTATATTGAGCAATTTCCAGATCTTGCCCCCTTGCCAGGGCCCACCATTGGTGATCGTGCACCGGATGTTGACCTCGAAACAGGTCAATCATTATTCAGCATTATCGGAAATACAAAATATACCCTGCTTCTCTCAGGTGCAGACCTGACAATGGCCGATATAGGTGAAGACCTGGCAAGATCCTATGCTAAATCGCTCCAGTATTATATATTGAGGGACTCAGAAGCTTTTCAGACCACTTTCAAAATTGACCATACAGCTATCATGTATTTAATTCGACCTGATGGCTACATCGGCTTTCGTTGCCTGCTCTCTGAAATCACAGCTTTGGAAGCGTTTTTGTCAGCTACTTTAGTACAAAACATCGACCTTTAAAGACCATCTCATGCCGGGTATTAGCAGTCATCGTGCCGAGTAATTCACTGGCAGCTCTGTGCCCATCGCCATCCTTTGAAAACATAACAAAAGGTGAATCTAAACCCTTTGTAACTTGAGACTTATGTCAAATTTAGTCATATAATCTCTAGTATGAATTTCCTCGGCTCACACATACTTTCCATCAGTCAATTTGAAAAAAATGATGTGAAAGAACTATTTCGGGTAGCCGATGAAATGGAGCCCTACGCGCAACGTAAAAAACATACCCGCGTACTTGATGGCGCTATCCTTGGCAATCTCTTTTTCGAACCCAGCACCCGCACCCGTGTCAGTTTTGGCTGCGCATTCAACCTGCTGGGTGGTCAGGTCCGCGAAACTACTGATATCAAAGCCTCTGCGATCACCAAGGGAGAGTCCCTGTATGACACCGCAAGGGTCATCAGTGGCTATAGTGATGTCATTGCCATGCGTCATCCGGTTGCCGGCTCGGTAGAAGAGTTTTCCCGCGCCAGCCGGGTTCCGGTAATCAATGCCGGTGACGGGCCCGCTGAACATCCCTCCCAGGCTTTACTTGATCTGTATACCATTAAGAAAGAACTACGCATCGGTGAGGACCTGAATGGCATACGCATTGCCATGGTAGGGGATCTCAAATATGGCCGCACCGTGCATTCATTGTCCAAATTATTAAATCTGTATGACAATATTACTTTCACGCTGATTTCACCGGCCGAGTTGAAAATGCCGGAAGACATTGTTGAAATAATTCGTCAGCGTGGTAACACCGTCATAGAAACTGATGACATGGAAAGCGGACTGAAGGATAACGATACGGTTTACCTTACGCGCATACAGGAAGAGCGCTTTGAAGATCGCAAGGAAGCAGATATTTATCGTGGTCGCTTTCGCCTAAACCAGGCTATTTACACTAGTCACTGCAAACCCAACACAGTTATTATGCATCCTTTACCCCGTGATTCACGGGCTGAAGCGAATGAATTGGATGTAGACCTGAATCAGCATCCCAGTCTTGCCATTTTCCGTCAGACTGACAACGGCGTATTAATTCGAATGGCGCTGTTTGTGCTGACTCTGGGCGTGCAGGACATGTTTCATGATTCCGCGGTTGAGGTAAAGTGGTACACTGAAAAACGATTCTAATTAAGACCAAGAAAGCACACCAACAAGCACTGAAGATAAAGTAGATCGGACTGGTGGTTAATCACTTGTCAATCATGATGACGGGGACGACGAATATAAATTTATCTGATATGTGTTTGCTGATCTGATGCGAATAATCTGTATAAACTTTAGGTCAATTAAATAACCATTTTCAGACCTGATCAGAACATTGCTTAGTCTACCTTTTAGGGAGCGTATAGTGTTATGAGGATCTTGTTATTGGCCCTCTTCGTTTTCATGACCGTCAGTGTCACCCTCTCCCAGCCTGCTGGAAAGCTTTGGTGTTGAAAAGAATTACCTGTTGATCTGTCTTGGCGCCATTGCCATAACAGGAATGGTAGCCTTTCGAGGGATTGCGCTGATTATTATCATTGCTCTTTTGAGTCTGGCGTTAAATATGCCGGATGATTTCCTCAGACAGTATTATATAGATCGCGACGCCCTAATGGTCGATGTAATTCTGATGGTGGTATTTCCTATAGGCTATCGGGAATTTGTCGTAAAGGAATAGTCCCTTTGGCATGGAGGAATTAATGCTCCCTAGTCGCCTTGAATTCAATAGCCGGCCATCGCTCCCGGGTCAGCTCCAGATTGACGCGGGTAGGTGCAAGATAGGTAAGGTAATCGCCACCGTCAATTGCCAGATTGTCACCGGCCTTGCGTCTGAATTCTTCAAGCTTTGCACTATCCTTGGAGTAGACCCAGCGGGCGGTGTGCACATTGACCGGCTCATATACACAGTCCACCTTGTATTCATCCTTGAGTCGATAGGCCACCACTTCAAACTGCAGCACCCCTACCGCGCCCACAATCAGATCATTATTGTTCAAAGGCATGAATACCTGGGTAGATCCTTCCTCCGATAACTGTCGCAAACCTTTTAACAGTTGCTTGAGCTTCAGTGGATCCTTCAAGCGGATACGTTTGAAAAGTTCCGGAGCAAAATGCGGGATTCCGGTATATTGCAGATCCTCTCCCGAAGTGAAGGTATCTCCAATCTGGATGGTGCCGTGATTATGCAAACCAACGATATCGCCGGATACCGCATACTCAGCCTGCTCTCTTTCCCCCGCCAGGAAAGTCACCGCGTCACTGATTCGAATTTCCTTTCCGGTTCGCACATGCTTCATTTTCATGCCCTGTTCATAGGCGCCTGAACAAATACGCATAAAGGCAATTCGATCACGATGACGCGGATCCATGTTGGCCTGGATCTTGAAAATAAATCCGGAAAATTCTTTCTCAATGGCATCCACTTCACGACTGGCAGCTTCCCTGTTTTGAGGCGCTGGCGCCCACTCAACAAAATCATTGAGCATCTGCTCGACGCCAAAATTACCCAGTGCTGTACCAAAAAAGACCGGGCTCTGCCTGCCTTCCAGATAGGCCTGCAGGTCAAACTCATGACTTGCGCCACGTACTAGTTCAATTTCTTCACGGAAATCTTCCACATAGCTGCCCAGTAATGTTGCCGCCTCATCACTGTCCAGGCCATCTATGGTCAGCACTTCGTTCACCTCATCCGCATGGCTATGGTCATAAACGTAAATGGTGTCTGTATAAAGGTTATAAATTCCCTTGAATTCCTTGCCCATGCCTAAAGGCCAGTAGATAGGAGCACATTCAATCTTTAGAATATTTTCCACTTCATCAAGTAAGTCGATGGGATCGCGAATATCCCGATCCATCTTGTTTATAAAGGTCAGAATTGGCGTATCACGCAAGCGGCAAACTTCCATAAGTTTAATGGTGCGCGCCTCTACCCCCTTGGCTCCATCAATGACCATCAACACTGAATCCACAGCCGTCAGGGTGCGGTAGGTGTCCTCTGAAAAGTCTTCATGTCCCGGCGTGTCCAGAAGATTGACCATTCGATCATGATAGGGAAACTGCATCACCGAGGAAGTCACAGAAATCCCCCTCTCCTGCTCCATGGTCATCCAGTCAGAGGTGGCCATGCGGTCAGATTTTCTGCCCTTAACCGTACCGGCTTTCTGAATGAGTTTTCCCCACAGCAGTAATTTTTCAGTAATAGTGGTTTTACCAGCATCGGGATGAGAAATGATGGCAAAAGTGCGGCGTTTGGAAACTTCCGCTTCAAACTTGCTCATAGGTGGCTACTGTTTTATCTAATGTTAGGAAATAGGAAAGGCGAATGAAAAAAGTTGAAGAGAAAAGCTAATGCAGAACATCCGACTTGTAAGGTTCATCGCGGGTGTATAGAGGGTCCAGTACCTGGTGACGTTTTACCAGCAGTACATCATGAGGCAGAATTTCATCATCCTGGTTCGACGATACCTGCTCGATACGCTCCTGCATCACGCAGACAACATGGTCGTCATCCATATCAACAACGACACCTCGCTTGTAACCGGTAACGGTGTTCAGGGAAATTTGTGAGCCTATCTCGCAGCTAAAACTTATTTGCGAATTATCTGAGTCAATCAGGTAATTATCCCCGGTCTGTGCCAGACCAAAACCTGCTGCAGCGACAATATTTACAATTTCAATGGTATCAGGATCATTCAGATCTACCTTGATAGTACCGCCGGTGTTGTTTGACTGGCCAAACTGGCTGCTGGCAATCAACTTCAAAAACAGGCTGATGTCATCCTCGTTCCATTCAAGGATTTCATCTTCTTCTTCGCCACTGTAATCCGCGGTAAGGCTCACTATATCTGTCTCAATAGTGTGCTCCAGGTTTCTATCGCCTGCATTGAATGGCACGACCATGGAAACAATACAAAACCCATCACCATCTTCCTCTGCCCTCAAACGCCAGAGGAAAGGGATGTTTTCATCTATTTCGATCATTAATACTCTCTGATAGGAGTCCGGAAAAAGATAACCGGAAAGACAAAATTATATCACCAGATGGGAAATCAGGGATACAACCTGTGGAAACTGGTTTGCAAGATTGGTGAGACTATTTTTTCCACAGAATCTGTGGATAAGTCTATGGATAAGCCATGGTCACACTAGCGCACTGCCCACAACTTGGCGTTTTTTTACAAATTGTCTAAATTTTAATCAATTAAATATCTATATATTTCAATGAGTTACAAATTAAATTAACAGGGTCTTCATAAAACCCCTGTTTTTAAAGGCTGATTAGACCGCGAAATATTTTTGTGCATAATTTCTCGGCATTTTTTTAGTAAAAAAAATAGTGAAACGAAAAGTACCTATAAAAACAGCACTTTTCGTCACAATTTTTTTTACTAAAAATATGCCTAAGTTTTTGATTATGGCTGATACACATATTGTCTGCACTGATACAGAAATCCAGGGGATTTATTGTGCATCGCAACATTCCAGCTATGGCTTGCTTCCACCAGCAAAAGGCACAGTTACCGGATAAAGCTCAGGAATGCATTGCTTTGTGTACGATGGGGTAGACAACCACAGAAAGCAAAGCAACCATCAACAAGTCCTTGTCAAATCCGTTAGTTATTAACATCTGCTCTGACTGTAACACTGAAACAGTCAGCACAATTACAGCGAAAAGAACCGTGATTACGCGATGCACCAGGAGCATTGCTATAAACAGCCCGGACAGAAATAAAAGAAAAAATTGAGGCTGGATACCAAATCGCAAGAATAATTCGGTTGCCAGGGCAACTCGGAGCATGGCAACCAGAACAAATCCAAGAACAATACTTTTAAACATGTGGATTACCTCCAAAAATGGCTCGTAGGGACAGATAATCCACTAACACAGGGACACTAACGCCTTGTTCTGAAATTCAAGGAATTCAGAACAATATGTGAAATAACCCGCATTTTTGAAAAATCAGCCTTTTGGTCTGATTACAGTGCAGCCATTAAGACTGCCAACCAAACGAGAATAATGCCGATATCCAGCAATAACTATCAGGAGTTGCTCTTAATCAGTAAAGCCATTGAAGATTTTGTAGATACCAGCCAGCTTCAAAAATGACGTCTTCAGTAGATGTATCTTCTACCATTTTTCACTGTCTTTACTCATGTTGATATTGCTTAAAATTTTCGAATAATTGTAGCTTCCACGTTTTGCTTCAATTTGCCAACAAGGCCAATTGAGTTTGCCCGAAAGCCTGAACCTGTAACAGATTCGATAACGCAATATGCCCTTACCTCTTGATAGTATTTAAGTCAGAATTAGTTTAATAATTGTCTTTAAATACATGGGATAAGAGTCTGAGCTCTCATTACTTTATGCTAGAATCCTGAAAGCATCCATTAATTTGCTAAAGATTTACATAGATTGGTACGGATTAGTTTTCAAAGAACCGTGTTCGCTTCACTGAAAGTTCAGCTCTGTGCCGGACTTTTGCTGGTGTCCAATACATTTTATGGCGCTGAATATCCAAGCCTTGCTCCAGCGCAGGTGGACTGGATAGGCGATCAGATTTTTAACAATGAATGCGATCGACAACCTGGCTGCCTGACAGCCTGGAACCAGGGAGAAAACTTCCCTTCTCTTGGTATTGGCCATTTCATCTGGTTCCAGGCCAAGCAGGAAGAAATTTTCGAAGAAAGTTTTCCCGAACTGTTACGCTATTTCATTGCCGAAGGGGTGAAAATACCGACCTGGATCGACACGGTAAATTTAGACTCTCCCTGGCACAACCGGGATGCTTTCCTGGCGGATATTGACTCTGAACAGATGCAGGAGTTAAGAAGTTTTTTAGCCCAACATTCTAGGCAACAAACTCGTTTTATTATTAATCGCTTCGACTCTGCACTGGACAAAATACTCGACTCCGAAGCATCCATAACAACAAGAACCCGGTTACAGGAAAACTTTTATGCCGTTGCCAATTCCTCTCCGCCTCATGGCTTATATGCATTGATTGACTATGTTAATTTCAAGGGCACCGGCACCTCAGAACAAGAAACTTACCAGGCACAGGGTTGGGGTTTGAAACAGGTTTTACTGGGTATGGCGACCCATGATCATCTGCCCCCCATCCAGGCATTTATTCAGTCGGCGCGCGACACCCTTCAGGCGCGAGTGAATCACGCCCCTGCTGAAAGAAATGAACAACGCTGGCTTTCCGGCTGGAATAATCGCCTGGATACTTATTCACCCTGAGCTGTTGCCAATGCTATTGGTCAACCCAACAAAGAGATTAAGACAAAAATGGCTTACGAGCGAAAAAACATAGAAAACATGGCGGCCTATATTCCTGGCGAGCAAATCGACTCACCCGGCATACTGAAACTCAATACCAACGAAAATCCCTATCCACCAAGTCCAAAGGTCGCTGTTGCTCTTGGCAAGTGTGATGTCGCCAGGTTGCGACAATACCCTCCGCCTACTGCCCGCAGCCTGCAGGAATCGATCGCCGTCAGGCATGGGCTTTCTCCGGATAATGTTATTGTTACCAACGGCGGCGACGAACTTCTGCGGATGACAATTGCCACTTTTGCTGATACGAATGACAGCATTGCCGTAGCCCGCCCTACTTATACCCTCTATCAGGTTCTCGCAGCAGCCCATGGTTGCAAGCTCACCAATTTTGAACTGAATGAAGACTGGACCCATCCGGAACACTATGCCGATTTATTGAATAAATCCGGTGCAAAAGTATGCTTCCTGGTAAACCCGCATGCGCCTTCAGGTACGCTCACCGCACTTGAACAAATAGCCTTGCTTGCAGCTGAGTTTCAGGGGGTCTTACTGTTGGACGAGGCCTATATTGATTTTGTTGACCCGGCGATTTCCTATCAATCCGAGCGTCTGCTGGAGGAATTCGATAACGTGCTCATTCTGCGTACCTTTAGCAAGGGATATTCCCTGGCCGGGCTACGCATGGCCTATGGTCTGGGTAACCCCGCCGTCATTTCTCCATTAATGAAAACCAAGGATAGTTACAATACTGACCTGATTTCCCAGTCCCTTGCCAGGGCAGCAATTGAAGATCAGGAGTATGCCAGTGAGACCTGGAAAAATGTACGAAGTGAACGTCAGGTAGTAACCGCGGCATTACGCGAAATGGGCTGTGTGGTACCCGAGAGTCAAAGTAATTTTGTGCTTGCCACCATGCCCGCAGGCACCTCGGCAGAAAAAATTTATCTGGCACTAAAAGGTCAGGGAATACTGGTGCGTTATTTTAGCACTGAAGAACGCCTGGAAAATAAATTACGCATAACCATTGGTACCCCGCAAGACAATAAACGCCTGTTGTCAGCCATGTCCGCGCTACAGGAAATGTCATAGCTTTTTATGAAGAAAAAAATGAACAAAAAAACCCGGAATGTAGTTTCGGGCATTATGGTCAGCATTGCTGCAATTTTTGCGGTTATTAGTTTTGCTGATATACCAGCGAGTGATGTAGGACGCTTTATTCTCTCTACAGTCATTTTTTTTATTGCAATAGTCTTGCTGGCGTTGCTGGCAGTCACTGTCTTTAAACTAATTGGCTGGCTAAAGAACTGCCTGCTCAAATCTGACGTCGATGACGAACTCAAGTACACAGATGATCTGGCTGAAAATTTATCCGAAGAGACTGATTATTCAGAGGGGATTAACGAGAGCAAGGAAAAATGAGAGAGTGAATATACATAGCCATCTTCCCTGCCAATAATTGCTGGATAATAATCTTTCCTTTCTGCGATTTTTTCAAAGCCAAAACTTTCATACAAACTTTTTGCCGGGCTATTGGACGCCCTCACCTCAAGGTAGATCTTTTCAATATTTTCAACTTTAGCCTGCTGCAAAAGGAATTCCAGCAGTGTTCGTCCTACTCCCTGTTTTTGAAATGCAGGCCTGACACAAATATTTAACAAGGTCCTTTCTTCCAGAACACTGGTAACAATGGCAAATCCGACGATCATTTCACGTTCTTCATACTGCCTGCAGACTACCCAGCCCTGATGCCCGGCATTGAATCCGTCCAGGAATTGCAACAGGGTCCAGGGATGAGTTTGGCAATCAGCTTCTATTTTTGTAACAACAGGCAGATCTGCCTTGGTCATTCTCCTGATTCGCAAATTATGCATTTTGGAACAGAAAATCCCGTCTAGTGACGAATTTTTCTGGTAATACTCCAGATCTCTTTTTTCAGGAACGGCGTTTGCAGGATTTCATCCAGACTGCGGGTATAAAATGTCTGCCATGCCTGTGATTCGAATTTGGGGCGACTGACGGCATGACCTGAATCTTTTGTGGGGTCACTTGCGGACATGTCGGGATCCAGCGAAGGCCCCAGATTTTGCTTGTCACCATTGTCGCCATCACTATTTGCCTCATCGGGAGCAACAAATAATCCGGTGACAACCTGCTCCCCCATCACCAGTAAATTCCTGAACTGCCAGTCCACCAGCTTTTGCTGTAGAAAGGCAATCAGTGCAGTAGCCGCTGCCGACTTACTGTTATCCACATGTTCCCCTTGCACCATAGGCCAGTGAAAAGGCTTTTCGTCTATTAACAAATCTTGTGTATCCATTCCGCTGGCCTGCAGCATATTGTGTAAAAGCGCCAAATGCTGACGTGACAATTGCCCCGAGCCAAAATGCGGCATCGCATTCAACACAGCCAGATTGTCATTAACGCGTATACAAAGTAACTGCAGCCGGACATCTTCCACAGCGACTTTTCTTTTACTGGAGGGTGTTGTCGATGTCTCGACTTGAGCTGATGTGGCTGGTGGGGTTGAATCCGGCTTTAGCCGGACTTGTGGTGAAGGTGGCGCAAGCGATGGGGAAACCTGCACATCCTGATTAATTACCCTGGCCGTTTCGCTTGCGGCGCTTTGCCCTTCATCAGGGTAATCTGGAATCGCATCCTTTTGGGCAGGCTGTGCCTGCGTCCATGACTCAGGCCATTCACAGGCTTGGGGATGCGGGGCTGCCGGCAGGATGAAACGCGGAAAATAACTCACTATTCCCAATGTTTCCAGATATTCCTGTCGTAAATCTTCCGGTAATGACAACGCATTCTCCCAGCATTTTACTGATTTTTTTTCAAGTGTTATTCTACCGATCTATTGCGCCTTTGTAACGATAATGACTTTGCCTGGTAGATTTTCGCAGTTAGAGAAAAAGAAAACCACTTGAAATTTTTGTCTCTCCCTGTCAACCGATGTTCTATCACAGCGTTTTACACAGTGAACTGAATATTCCAGCTGGTATTCAATTTTAAAAATACTTAATGACTATATTTAACAATAAAAGGAATACGTAATAATGAAACTCAAGAGCCTGGTTGTACTAAGCACGACAGCAATTTTAAGCGCAGCAATGCTTCCGACCGCTACTGCACAGGAAGGTCGTCCAAGATTTAGCAGGGATATAGAGAGTGTTCAGGTCAGCGCACGCCGCGGTGGAGAACTGATTCATTCTAAACAGAGCCGTTATCGCCGCGGTCGTCCCGGAGGTAATCCTGAAAAAATCATTGATCGTCTTGATAGCAATGGTGATGGCTTTGTCGATGAAAATGAATTCATTGATGGGCGTCTCAGCCGTGTTGATCGGCAATTTGATCGCAAAGATGAAAATGGTGATGGTCTGCTAAGCGAAGAAGAAGCCAGACGTAAACGCCCCGATGATCGCCCGAAAATCGTTCGTGAAGCAGTTATCCAGTGTGTCAGGGAGACCATTGCCGATTGGGAAGGTCCAGGTGAAGTGGAAGATCGTTTTGACGCAGTTGACCTTGATAACGACGGCTTTATTGATCTGGTGGAACAGAGTCTGGCTCTGGAAGAACGTGCCTACGCGCTTTTCGACAGGATAGACAGCAATGATGATGGGCTCATCAGCCTTGAAGAAGTCCAAGCATCGCAGGACTATCAGATTAATGTCCGCAGGGTTGTCCGTACCTGCATTAGAAGAGCTAAGTGATCCTTTTGAGGCCATTTTGTAATATATGCAGCTCCCCTCCTGACAGGTTTCTGACCTGATAAAGATTAGCCGGGCCCCTGGCCCGGCTTTTTTAATGTTAGTCCTTTTTCCTTCTGCTCTTTTCTCAAGTGCTTTCAATGTTTATTATCGCCTCTGGTTAACAGGAGAACCAAATGCCCATTACACTCGATACTCCCCTTGTTTCTACCGAATGGCTTGCCAGACACTGCAATGAGCCTGACATTAGAATTCTCGATTGCACGCTGTTAATGAAGTCCAATGAGGATGGCAGTTATGGCTTTGTTTCGGGGTTCGATCAGTGGTCAGAGGGTCATATCCCCAACAGTATCTACATCAATGTCAGCGACGAGCTATCAGATCCTGGTCATGAATTTACCTTGATGATGCCCGCTGCCAAGGCCTTCGCCGACACCATGAGGAATAAGGGTATTGGAGATAATACCGCAGTAATATGTTATGACCACGGCAATCATGCCTGGGCTGCCAGAGTGTGGTGGATGTTACGTGTCTGTGGCTTCGATAATGCTGCAGTACTGGACGGGGGCTGGAAAAAATGGCTTGCAGAAAAAAGAGATGTCTCTACCCGGACGACCGACTACACGAAGGCAGAAAAGTTTACCGTAACACATCGTCCTGAACTGATGGTCGACAAGCTGACCGTGAAAGCAGCCTGTGATGATGACAAAACCTTACTTCTGCACTCACTTCCCCTGCCAATGTTTAAAGGCGAGGTCAGCCCATATCAACGTGCAGGACGCATACCCGGCAGCAAGAATCTGTACTGTGAGTCCCTGATCAACCCTCACACCAATACTTATTTGGAAAAAGCGATCCTTGAGGAAAAGTTTGCTCCATTGGCTTGTGTGGAAAAGGACAGGGTAATTACCTATTGCGGTGGTGGCATAGCCGCCAGTGCCAATGCTCTCGCACTCACCCTCTTGGGTCATGAGAACGTAGCCGTCTATGACGGCTCGCTAACAGAATGGACAGCAGACCCTGACCTGCCCATGGAAACCGATGCAGGAATCAGTTAAGTATTGCTCGCGCAGCATTATGCCCTGGTATACCACTAACACCACCACCCGGGTGTGTACCGGAGCCACATAAATATAGTCCTTTCAGAGGCATATTATATTGGGCCAGGCCAATGGCAGGACGCGCCGTGAACAATTGCTCCAGCGACAGTCGCCCATGAAAAATATCACCAGATACCAGACTGAATTCCTGCTCGAGATCCCAGGGACTGAGGCTCTGTATCCCCAGAATCAACTGACTAAACCCCGGAAAAAAGTTTTCCACTGCCGCAATTATGTCAGCGATAGCGGCCTCCTTGGAGGTTTCCCACTGTTGCCCAAGCGCTGGTGAGAAATGCTGACAAAAAAGACTTGCTACATGACTGCCAGAGGGGGCCAGCGAATCATCCACCAGGCTGGGGATTAACATCTCCACCACCGGCTGTTCTGACCAGCCTGCATTTCTTGCGCTTTGCCATGCCTTATCCATGTAGTCCAGCGAGGGCGCAATAATAATTCCAGCCTCCTGCCAATGGGCACTGGTTCTGCCTGCATAGACAGGAAGTCCGCTAAGCGCAACATTGAGTCGGAATGCCCCGCTACCACACTTGTATTGCCTGAAATGCGTTTTTAGTTCTTCTGGCACGCAGTCTTCATCCAGTAAACTCAGGAAAAGCAATGCCGGATTAATATTGGCAACGACAACATCTGCCTCAAACAGCTTGTCATCTTCTGTTATTACGCCTTTCACCTTGCCATCTTCAACAATAATTCGGGAAACAGCGCTATTAGTATGATACCTGACGCCGTATAGCTGACCCTCAGCAGCAATAGCGTCACTTATAGCTCCCATACCACCGATGGCATGCCCCCAGCGACCGCTTTCTCCATTTACCTCACCCAGCAGGTGATGCAGCAGGTTATAACCGTTACCCGGGGTATAGGGAGAAACAAAATTACCAACAATGGCATCAAATCCGAACAGGGCTTTCAGTGCGGGTGTGTCAAAAAAATCATCCAGAATTTCGCCAGCGCTGCGGGAAAACAGTATAAAAAGAAATTGCTTTTGTTGACGTGAGAGTGATGAAAAATGTCGACTTAATCGAAACAACGAAAGTAGATCTGAAAAGCCTGCACTCTTCATATCAGGCGGCTTCATCAGCATGATTTCCTTGATGACCGGCATCACTGCCGCAAGGAACCCATCATATTCCTGTAAAGCCTGTACATCCTTGCCGGAAAAACGACGAACTTCCGCAGCCAGCTCTCCCGTGATTGCAGTAAAGCTTTCACCATTCGCCAGTGGTAGAAAATTATTTACTCGACGCGGGACTATTCGCAGCCCATGTCGGTGAAGGTTTAGCTCAGTAATAATCTTCGGATGCAGCAAACTCACCGTGTAGGAACAGACAGAATTGCGAAAACCCGGGAAAAACTCCTGCGTAACCGCGGCCCCACCCAGAACCGGCCTTTTTTCCAGCACCTCCACATCACGACCGGCCTTGGCAAGATACGCTGCACAGACCAGGCCATTATGCCCGCCACCAATGATGATTGTTTTTTTGCCGCCGGACTTTCGTGCCACGCGTGCCTCGATTCTGCTCAGGGTTGTAGTGACGCCAGATAGGCTGAAATGGCGACAATATCTTCTATGGCAAGATCCGCCACAACCTCAGCCATGAGTGGTGACCATAGCCCCCGGCGGCGACCATTCTGCAAATCAAATAGCTGTCTGGCTATATAACTGGGAGATCGCCCGGCCAGTGCAGGCACCGGCCCAAGCCCCCTGAGTTCTGCGCCATGACAGGCACTGCAGGGAGCCCCACCATCAGTACTGGAGCGCACCAGCTGCTCCCCCCTGGCAATACTGCCTACAGGGACATACGCAATAAATCCCGAATTATCATCACGTAACTCTGTGCGCTCAAGATCTTCGGGCATTTCAAGAATACGATTACCAATGGGCTCAATGCCGGCACCCTCTTTCTCAATATACATCCAGCCAGCAACTATTGTTTCAGGCACGGTGTCTGTCTCAACCACCCGAATCCATTGCTTCGGTGTGAGACTGGAAAAATACGCTGCCGCCTCTTCGACCTCTTCCTCTGTCGCGTTGACACCAATCGCCTGCATGGCCGAAGCGGGTCCATGCAGGGGCTCGGAACTTCTGCGCAGACCATTTCGCCAATCTGCCATTTGCTGAATAATGTACTGCGCTGACAAGCCACTTAGATTGGTATTTTCCGGACGCCCCTGGCCATTGGGCAAATGACAATAACCACAGGCAAAAACCAGGGGTTCCCGTCCCCGTGCAACGATTTCCGGCATCTCGGGATGATTTTCAGGATGCCAGTCAGGGGGCTGGTAAAGGTTGCGTGGATTACTAAAGACAAATTCAACATCAGATCCCGGAACTGTTCTCGGCACATTGAATTCAAAGGCTATTTCCACATCGGGCGTATTCAGGGCGTAGGCCCAGGGCATGGGTGTATTGCCCTGACTGGCGGGTGATTCTGCCGCAATAACAAGACCATAGCTGAACAACAGAGCAGGTACTGATAAACAAGCGACTATAATTTTCATAAATGACCTGGCCTGAATGACGCGACGCACTGCAAACGAACTATTGATCATCATTGCGCATCGCCCTTACAAATCTGAACGGTAAGATCGATCATCACAGTTATAAGGCTCCCACGGATAGCTGGAAATAAACATGGTATCACCACCCCGGTACTGACCTTCGAAATACAATGGATCCTCTGCCACATAGCTCCGGTTAAGTGAACCGTTATCAGGATCTAGACTGAATCTCTCCACAACCGTTAACTGTGAACTATGGGGCGTTCGCGTATCTGCCAGTAATATCCCTTCCTCAAACCCCCGGGTATATACCGTAAGCTCATCGTTTTCCCAGCGACCAATGGAATAACCGCCTCGACTGGGCACAATATTTTCCGGAAAGTCGACTTCATCCAGATGAATGGTACGCTCAAAAATCATCGTGCCGTAGATCAGTTTAATTTCATTTTCTGTCTGCTCAATTCGATTCACGGGATTATCAAAAGCCCAGTCCCACAAAATATTCGTAGTCTCGCAACGAAGCCGGGGATTGTCCGTTGAAGAACCGTCAAAGCCGGCTATTGCCCTTTGACCAGCTTCGGTGAGAGGGAGAATACTGGGGCGCTCCCAGGTCGTTGCCAGAGGTGTCTGGGAAAACGATTCCGGGGTTCCTCGTGAGCCCTGAAAGGCGCGTGCACCGGCTGGCAATTCACCCGGCTCAAACTGATCTGCCACGCTTAGTGGAACCAGTGTGCCTTCAAGACCCCGCGGATCTGTCATTACAACCTGTTCTGCGGCCCAGTCTCCATTAATATCAGGATCACCGTTGCTAAGCCGGCTTATTTGAATATTCTGGCGCAGGTATTTTTCTGCGTCGATGATCTGCTCATAACGGTCCAGACTCTCCCCGTTGGCAAAAGTAATTGTCCCGGTATAACAGGTGTTTTCCTCAAAACGATCCGGTGATCCGCTAATAGTGACTTCAGCACCTACTTCAAACATATCCCGGGTCCAGCCGGAACGGCGTAAAACTGTCCCACCGCGTAATTCACATTTCCATTGGGAAATGCTGCCATCGGCATTGATCACATCCAGATAAATCCACGAATGTGGATTAATCATGGCGATATCCGTTACCCGCCCTTTTACGCTTATATCGATATTCAGATTAAAATTTGCCAGCCCATGGTGGGCACTGCCCATGACCGGGTTAAGCAGGGCAATAAGCAGCACAGGGAGATGAATCTTTTGCAAAAATTTCATAATAGGGGTACTCCAATTATCCACATGATCCGTCAAACATAAGAAAGCCAAAAAACAGATTCAATCAACCTGAAGTCCATAATCTGTACGAAAATAATACAAGCTATGGCAGGCTATGGCTAACACAGAAATATAGCGGAAAACATTCAGGACCAGGTCGTGCCGCCATTGTTTCATACCGCTTCCGTACCAGATTCCCGGGCAGAGCTTTCCTATTACCTTGAATTACCGGGAGTGCTCCATTATTCTTCCCCGCTTCAGGGGGAGTAAAACATGTCTACACTTTTTAAAAACACAGTCAGGGCTCTGTTCGCATTATGCACGCTGACGGCTCTGCCCTTTAGCATTCAGTCCCAGCCCGCAGATGTTGCCCATCAGCAGGAGTTTATAGAATCCTACTGTATCGAATGCCACAACTTTGAAGACTGGGCAGGCAGCCTCGATCTTGAAGGCGTCAATCTTGCCGATCCCCTGGCGGATGCTGAAATCTGGGAAAAAGTTATGCTCAAGTTTCGCGGCAGCCTGATGCCACCAATGAGCCAGCCACGACCCGACCCGGACCAGCAACAGGTATTTGTTAATTACCTGCAGGACAAAATAGATAGCGCCACACTCGCCAATCCCAATCCCGGCCCCTCTTCCCTGCATCGTCTGAACCGGACTGAATACGGCAATATTATTCGTGATTTACTCAACCTGCAGGTCGATATCAGCGAATATCTGCCTGCCGATGATGAAGGCTATGGCTTCGACAATATTGCCGATGTACTGCGCACCTCGCCTTCATTGCTGGAGCAGTATCTGGTGGCATCACGAAAAATTTCCGAACTGGCTGTTGGCGATCCTCGTCAGGACGCCCTGTCCAAGGTTTATAAAGTGGCACCTGACGCTCCACAGGGTCAGCATCTCCCAGGACTGCCCATGGGCACAAGAGGCGGCATCCTTATCGAACACAATTTTCCCCTCGATGGTGAATATGAACTGCATTCCTATCTCACCAGAAATATCGTCGGTTACATGACTGGACTGGAATGGCCGAATGAATTTGAAATCAGCATTGATGGTGAGCGTGTCTTTCTGGCTCAGGTTGGAGGCCCTGCAGATAACCTGATGTCCGATGAAAACTTTGCCGAAGCTGCCGATATCATTGACCAGCGTCTGAAAACCCGCATTCCCGTCACCGCCGGCTTGCATGAAGTGGCAGTCACCTTCATTCAGAAAAATGCCGCAGAAACCCATGAGCCTCTGGAGCTGCATACCCGTGATCTGGATCTGCAGAATATGAATGGACTGCCAACACTGGATTATGTGGACATTATTGGCCCCTATAATGCCACCGGTCCTGGTGACACCCTTTCGCGCCAAAAGATATTCTTCTGCTACCCCGAGGAAACTCTGGAAGAAAGTGCATGTGCTTCTGAAATTCTCGGACGCCTCGGCAAGCTGGCCTATCGCAGACCTTTAACCAGTGAGGATTACGCCTTATTTGGTGATTTCTACCTGCAGGGCTACAGTCAGGGCGGATTTGAACGGGGCATTCAAACTGCCTTGCGTTTCATCCTGACCTCACCTGAATTTCTATTCCGCAGCGAACCGGATCCTGACAATGTCGCCCCGGGGGAAGTCTACAAGCTTGATAACCTGGCGCTGGCATCGCGCCTGTCATTTTTCGTGTGGAGCAGCATGCCCGATGAAGAACTGCTTGATCTGGCAGCAGCTGGCCAACTTGATGACCGCTCTGTTTTTGATACCCAGGTAGAGCGCATGTTGCGTGACCCGAGAGCCACTTCTCTGGTGGACAACTTTGCCGCCCAATGGCTCTTTCTGCGCAACCTGAAAAGTGTTGCGCCCGATACCAGGACCTTTCCTGATTTTGACAATAAATTACGTGATGCTTTTCGTACTGAAACCGAAATGTTTGTCAGCGAAATTATTCAGAACGATCATTCCGTACTGGACCTGCTAACCGCTGACTGGACTTATGTGAATGATCGCTTGGCAAGTCATTACGGCATTCCCAATATCTACGGCACTCATTTTCGCCGCGTCGACCAGGTTGATGAAGCGCGCCGCGGTTTGCTGGGTCAGGGCAGTGTGCTGACAGTCACCTCATACCCGAACCGCACTTCACCGGTATTACGGGGAAAATGGGTAATGGAAAATATAATTGGCACCCCGGCTCCAGCCCCGCCCCCCAATGTGCCGGACCTGAAAGAAAATCTTGGCTCTGATGTGATGTCGATTCGCCAGCGTCTGGAATTACACCGGCAGGATCCCGTTTGTTCCAGTTGTCACAGTCTGCTGGACCCACTGGGTTTCGCTCTGGAGAATTTTGACGCCATTGGTCGCTATAGAACAAAGGAAGAAGGCGGACTGGTGAATTCAAGTGGCCAGCTTGGCGATGGCCGTCATATAGATGGCGTTGGTGACTTGCGCAGCGCCCTGCTAAGTAAACCGGAAAATTTTGTCGAGAACCTGACCGAGAAATTACTTACCTACGCCCTTGGCCGCGGCCTCGAGCCCTATGACATGCCCGTAGTACGCGCCATCAGAAAGGAAGCCGCTGAAGACAATTACCGCTTCTCCGCCATAGTAAAAGCCATCGTCAATTCAGTGCCTTTTACCATGAAACAGGCCGCAGATACCTCCGGCGCACAGGTAGCTAAACAATAGTCGCAAGATAAAAGAAAAAGGTGAGCGGTTCAGGTTTGGGCCTGGTTTAGTTAAGTTTGTTCAGACGGGGCGACCTTGCAGTCGCCTTTATGAATGCGTCCCTGCGGTCATTATCCGACCACCAGAAAACGACTGAAGTCCGGGGGAGTGGTTGCTTGTCTCTTGCCTCTTGTATCTTGTCTCTTCTTTATAATTCCCTGTCATAATTCCCTGTCGCCTCCGTGCACCGCCCACCTTTTTCCTTTATCCTTTTTCCTGTCTCATGTGATGCACGTGAGTGCATCAATGCGTCAATGCATACACCGCAAAATTCACCCCCATACGAATACTGAGGTTCGCTTCAAACTGGGGATAACCTGGATCATTTGCGCGTTGCCAGCCATCAGCAATATCATTATTGAAAGCAATCATCACCATAATGCGTCCATTATCATCCAGAATGGCTCGCCAACCTGGTGTATCACCGCCCTGACGATAACCCCTGGGCAGATATTGCCAGGTAGGTATCTGGCGCTTGTCGGATAAATCAAACACCATGTGAAACACCGGGTGATCATCTGGCAGATCAACTATCGGCCGGTCAGGAAAAACTCGCTGCAAGGTCTTGATGAAGCCGCTCCACTCATATTCCCCATAAAAGGAATCGCACAGCAGAAAGCCTCCCTTAAGCAAGTGCTCGCGCAATTTAGTCGCCTGCGCTTCGGTCAGGTCCCAACTCCCCACCAGGCCTGAAATCATGAACGGCCAGAAAAACACATCATCGCCATCATCAAGATTCACCGGTTGCTCCACTGCGCGCACATCCAGGGTGGTCATGCGCTCCAGTAACATGGCAAATACCCTGTCCCCTTCAGGATAATCCACCGACCATGCAGTCCCTCCCCGACGCCAGTCCCCGGGGCCACTGCCAAAAGGACCGCGCTCATATTGTGGAAACATCAACCGGCCAACGACAAACTCTCCGGGCTCAAGATAGTCAGCAGGCAGAGTGAAGGAATTATTTCCCCTCTCCATAGAGGGATATTCACGCCATTCACTCTGCGCATGCGCCATATTATGCAGGCATAATGCGAGAATCAGGGACACTACAGAGGCGACAAGCTGGTGTAACAAAGAAGACATCCAGTGTAGGCAGTTATGGAAAATTAATTACAGCTTAGCGATCTTGTCAGAAAAATGCACTTCGCCGTAGACGTTGGTTTTTAATGCAGAAAGTCTATAATCGGGACAATTAATGGAGTAAATTTGACAGGCTAGGAAAACAACAGGAATTATTTAAAGAAATCGCTGGGGGGCAACATGTTTATCAGCAAAAAACACATCAGTCGCAGGCAACTTTTAAAAGGGACCGGGGTGAGTCTCAGCTTGCCTTTGCTTACCAGCATGGTGCCGGCTTTTGCCCAGAGCTCTTCGGTGGTGCAACCCCGCCTGGGCTTTGTCTATATTCCCCATGGCGCCATCATGTCCGAATACACCCCGGATAAAGTCGGCTCGGATTTCGAATTCAAGACTATCCTCAAACCACTGGAATCCTATCGGGATCGCCTCAGCATAGTCAGCGGTCTCGGTCATACTGCTGCCGACACCACCGCCGTTCATAGCCTGAGTCCGTGTACCTGGCTCAGTGGCATCAGGCCAAAAGCCACATTGGGCTCTGACGCTTTCGCCGGAGTCACCGCTGATCAGTATGCCGCCCAGGTCATTGGCCAGGATACTCCCCTGCCCTCGCTGGAACTCGCCACGGAAGATCATAGTGGTTTGCTGGGGGCCTGTGACAGGGATTATGGCTGTATCTATATGAACACCCTTTCCTGGCGCACCCCGACTACCCCAAACCCCATGGAAATCAATCCCCGCAAGGTCTTTGAGCGATTATTTGGTCAGGGCGGCTCAGTAGACGACAGGCTCGCTCGACAGGCGGAAGATCGCAGTATTCTGGATGCCGTTGTACAACAGACAAGCTCTTTCAGCGCTCAATTAGGCAATGGAGACCGTCAAAAAATTACCGATTACCTGGAAAATATCCGGGAAATTGAACGCCGGATCCAGCAGGCGGAACGGCTGATTGTTGAAAACCCCGACCTTGACATCCCCGATGCCCCGGCAGGCATTCCTTTTGATTATGAAGACCACCTGGCAATCATGTTCGACCTGATGGCCCTGGCCTTTCAGAGTGAAATTACCCGGGTTTCCACTTTTATGATGGCCCGTGAACTCAGTAACAGAACCTATCCCCAGGTGGGGGTTAATACCGGCCATCATGCCACCTCACATCATGCCAACAATCCTGCCAAGATGGCCAGCAATGTAAAAATCCAGAATTACCATGTCGGCCAATTCAGGAAGTTTATCGATACGCTGGACTCAATTGAGGAAGGTGACGGCACGCTGCTGGATAACTCAATCATTCTTTACGGATCCAACATGAGCAACTCCAACCTGCATGACCATTATCCATTGCCCAATGTCCTGCTTGGTGGAACTGGCAGAATCAAGGGTGGCCAGCATATCAGCTATGATAAGCGTACGCCCATGACCAACCTGGTACTGACCATGCTCAACAAGGCAGGTGTTGAACTGGAACAGCTGGGTGACAGCACGGGCATCATTGAACAGATATGAGACTCATGATGCCCTCAAAGCCGGCCTTTCACTTCATCAGCGCCTTTTTGCTGTTAGCCTGTTTGCTGGTCAGCCAGTCAGGCATTGCCCAATCCTCTCGGGAACTGGCCCTGCTTGAAGCGGTCAAGGCGGGCGATCAGGAAAGCGCCAGGGTATTGCTGGACGGGACGCAGAACGTCAATAGCGCTGAGGCTGATGGCACAACTGCCCTGCACTACGCTGTCCTTAATAATCAACTCAACCTGGTAGCTGCACTTATTCGTTCCGGGGCCGATGTCAATGCGCGAACCCGCTATGGTATTACGCCGATATACCTTGCCGCGCGCAATGGCAGCCGCTCAATGACACAGGTTCTGCTGAATGCCGGGGCCAGTGCCAACGAGATATTTAATGAAGGCGAAACCGTATTGATGACAGCGGCTCGCACCGGCGATGTGGATACCGTGAGGGTCTTACTTGAGGCAGGCGCCGTGGTTGATGCCCGCGAGGACTGGCATGGCCAGACTCCCATGATGTGGGCAGCGGCACAAAAGCATGCCCCGGTAATTGCACTGCTTGATGAATATGGAGCGGATGTAAATGCCACTTCTTCACTGGAAAAATGGGAACGTCAGGTAACAATGGAGCCCAGGGACAAGTGGCTACCTCCAGGTGTTATGACACCTCTTCATTTTGCTGCCCGTGAAGGATGCCTCGACTGCATTGCTACGCTGCTTGAATTGGGCGCGGACATCAACGCTACTACCCCAAAAGGAATTACTCCCTTACTGATGGCTATCATTAACGGCTACTATGATATCGCCTGGGAACTTATTGAAGCCGGTGCCGATATCAATATTTCCGATGACACCAATCGCTCACCTCTTTATGCGGCCGTGCATTTTAATATCATGCCTGAATCGAATCGCCCTTCGCCTTATGTGATTCCCAATGAACACAGCGCATTTGACCTGATGGAAAATCTTCTGGAACGTGGTGCTGATGTTAATCAGCAATTAAGCAGCATGATCCCGTATCGTCTGAAGCTCGACCGTGGTACAGATGGCATGCTGGTAGCGGGCACCACCGCCTTTCTCAGAGCCGCCAAAGGTGCCGATATTGCAGCAATGGAATTACTGCTTGAGTACGGCGCCGATCCTTCGCTGCCTACCGAACAGGGCATTAACCCACTAATGACAGCCGCTAATCTTGGCACCAAGGAATCCGACACCACCGGACGCTATAAAACCGAAGCTGAAATTATTCATGCTATTCAGATTTGCCTGGATCAGGGCGTGGACATTAATGCCATGGATAATTCAGGTCGTAGCGCTATTTTTGGCGCAGCCACTTTTGGTCTCACCGAGGTAGTACGCTTTCTTCATGAACAGGGCGCTATTTTGGAATATGAAGATAAAAATGGCATTTCGCCACTTGAAGCTGCCATGGGTCAGGCAGGTGGATACGGCTTTGTCGGTATTGATGGCGTCTTCCACGAAGCAACAGTAGCTCTTATTCAGCAATTACAGAACTGACTCTTCTGCCAATCCTCCTGAAACAGCTCTGTTACAATCCATCTAAAAGCCTGCGGAAAGTTACGCCAAACGTTTAAGCCGGCGTGAAAATAAAAAAAGGGGAGAAAAAAATGTTGAAGGCAATAAAACCCGGGCTCGCCATTCTCGCTATGGCCCTGATTAGTTCATGCAGCACCACCGGCTCCATTGACAATGCCTCCACTGCACGCTCCCTCGCCCCGCCACCTGCAGCGACTGTATTTGGCAAAGCGGTCCCCGTCACAGCCCATACGGACCATCGCTTCCTACTGGAGAGTGATGATCCCCAGTTGAGAACCAACAAACGTCTAGCCTACGATCTCTGGCGCACGGTGCTCAATGCCGGACAGGTGGAAGCCGCCGATCGTTTTCTTAGCGCCGATTATATTCAGCACAACCCTACCGCCCCAACCGGTCTGGAGGCATTCAAGCAAATTTTCTCGTCCTTTGTACCGCGCCAGGATGAGGTTCCGGAAACCATTCAGAACCCGGTTGTCACCATTATCGCTGAGGGTGATCTGGTAATAATGGCCTTTGTCAGTGAGTACCCGGAACCTGATGGTTCAGGACGCACCTATACCTCTACCCATTTTGACATGTTCCGCATTGAAAATGGCCGCGTCGCCGAGCATTGGGATTCCATCCAAATAGCCCCGGGACAGGACACCCCGGATTTTGGTAATGGAGGTCCCGTGCCTGTAGTGGGTACTCGTGGCCTTGCTCAACTGGACATGATTTATAACGATGATCCGCAATTGTTTGCCAACAAAAGACTGGCTTTTGATGTCTGGCGTCATATCCCTGAAGCCGGTCGTGAAGAATTGGCCGAGCTTTATCTCGATCCCATCTATATTCAACACAATCCCAATGCAGCGACTGGCCGCGATGGCTTCAAGGAATATTTCTCCATGCGCCCGGACTCAGCCATTGAAACTACTCTGGAAGATCCACTGGTCGCCATAGTGGCAGAGGGGGATCTGGTGGTACAGGTGCTTCAGGAAGAGCGCCCCCATCCAAACAAACCCGGGGAAATATATTATGTTGCCTGGTTTGATATGTTTCGTATGAAAGATGGCAGGATTATTGAACACTGGGACACTGCATCCAAAGGCGAGTTGCCTGCGGCAATGCAGTAAACAGTCCGTTGATGGCAAATTACCATGAACAACGAAGCAGAAGAAAGCATGGCTCTGGATGATGCAGCAAAGAAAAAAGCCAGGAACAGGGGCTTTACCATATTGCTGGTGGAAGATGATCCCCCCTTTGCGCGCCGTATTGAAAAGTATTCTCGAGATACAGAGCTTTAATGTCCTCGAGACGGATTCAAAGGTCGGTGCTATGGCCATTCTTGGCGACGATGAAAATACCATCCACGTTATGATCCTGGACCTTGGGCTCCCACCCAAAGCTCATACCACAGAGGAAGGACTGGATGTCATTGTGCAGACCACGTCCGCTATGCATGCCACCAAAATTATCGTGTTAACCGGCCAGGATGAAGAAAAATCTGCCCTTGATGCTATCCGTGAAGGAGCCTTTGATTTTCTCTCCAAACCTGCAAAGTCAGAAGATATTCTGACAGCAGTGAATCGCGCCATTCTTTTTCATTCCAAGGAACAGGATTTCTCTGCTGATGGCGTGACCCGGGTTTACCATGTCAACACCATCGGCAGAGAGGAAACAGCAATGGCCGTAAGCGATATTGAATTCATGGAACTTGATACAGTACATGTCAAAGGCAAGAAAATAATCTCAGAAATATTTCATCCGCTGGGACTGAAATCAGAAGTTTCAGAACACATGAAAAAAATTCTTGAACAGCATAATCATGCCCTGAATTGTTATTACGAGAAAAATTTTACCGAAGCAGATGACCTGTTCTGCCGACTGATCCAGCAAAACACCGGCTACGAAGATTATTACCGCTACATGCTGCAACAGGTGGCGGAAAAGAAAAACATCGCCACCGTGATGCAAGGCGAGATTAGTTAGCGACGCCTAATCGCAAGTTACAAGTTACAAAAACGGCGATCAAAGATCGCCTAGTCGGATGCGTCCCTTCGGTCCTTATCCGACCTACAGAAAACCATTGATGCCTCGCAGAATGGTTGCTTGTCTCTTGTCTCTTGCCTCTATTTTTTATCCAAACTCGTGCCGTAATTAAAATAATCCGCCAACGCCAAGCCCGCCGCCACACTGGTAAAAGGATCATGCTCCACCACTTTACCGGGGAAACGTTGCTCGAGAATATTGGTCACCGCAGGGATCAGGCAGGAACCGCCGGTTCTCAACACCAGCTGTATTTCATTTCTTCCCAATCCGGCCTTGTCGAGAGTGTCATCCACAGCTCGTTCAAAGCGCGCCAATAATGGCGCAATCATGCGCTCAAACTCATGTCGGGTGATGGTGACTTCCACATCTATTTCCGGAATATCCAGCACCCACTCATCATTAACCGATAACGCGGCTTTACAATCCTTGATGGCCTGAAAGACCTGGTAGGAATAGTTCTGTGTGATCAACTCATACAGACGCTCAAACTTAACCGCAGAATCCCCACCCTGCTGCATCTTGTCGATGACTGGTGTGGTGTATTCGTTTTGATTCAGGATATAACTGACAGTCCAGTTAATCAGCAAATCTGCATAGGCTTCAAAGGGAAACAGGGTTTCAACGGTTTTACCCTCCACTTCCCTTTCCCAGCGCTCACCCCTACCCAGCAAGGGAAACAGAATTTCACGAAACATACACTGGTCGATATGATCCCCGCCCAGACCAATACCATGGATGGCAGCGACATCAAAATGCTCTGCATTGCGCTGCAAAATACATAAATCCAGGGTGCCGCCACCAAAGTCGACAGTGAGAATGACATCACTTTGCTCGGCGGGATTACTTTGCAGATAACTCATGGCTGCGGCTGTCGGCTCAGGATAAAACGTCTGATGAGTGATGCCTGCGTGTTGATAGGACTCGCTCAGGCGTTCCATCGCCACCTTGTTATGGTCATTATCACGCCCTTCAAAATTTACCGGATGACCAATACAGGCCTGGTTAATCTGAATACCTGGAATCGGCATCTGCTGAACATATTTTTCGACACAGAGTTTGATGCGCAACAAAATGGGTGTGATCAGGGCTACCAGTCTGAAAGGCCGGTTAAATACCATGACACGGTGTGTATCGACGCTACCAAGCAATCGCTTGGTACCCCTGAATAACCTTCCCGGGAGACTGCCATCATTGAATGCCTGCCCATAGACCAACTGGGTATCAGGCTCGGAAGGCAGTTGCGTTGACATGTCCATTTGGCCGGTACTGGTTCTGGCTTCGCCCAGGACCTCAAGGCTCATTTCAACTTTTCGTCCCTGGTTCCTGGCAATATAGGTATCAATGGCGTCCTGACCGGTACTGGTGACAAAGTCCCTGTCGATATAACTTGCCGAAGGCATGATCGGGCTGTCAGGCTCCAGCATCACCATGGTAACTTTCTCGCCGTCAAAGATGGCAGCGGTGCTGTTGGACGTACCGAAGTCGATACCCAGTCCGACTTTATTGTTGGCCGGCCTGTTTTCAGGATGATTAACGTCTGACATTTTTTTGACTACTTTCAATACAGTTTAATTTTTTAAGCCTGCTCAACAGTTGAATGAGAGCCGAACCCGGGGAGAGGGGAAGATACATAAGAACAAATTGCAGAACAAGCCGTTATTGTGCCAATTATGCGCCTTTGTTATGCAATCGTCCCCTTAACGGTCGTCCTGCCCTCGTCGTTGAATTCAGTCACGCTCCCTGCTAGTCTCAATCGCCCACTTTGTATTCAGGGATCAATAAAACAACAAAAACACAGGTTAGGCGGAATAACATGCCATCTGCATCTTGCCGGCGCCGCTATCACTGATTCAAACCAGATAAACCATGCCCGATTGGAAGGACACCTTGATGAGACGATTACTATTTTCTGGCTTGTTAGTAGCCAGTGCCTGTTTTCTCTCCGCCTGCAGTGAGCAGATGCCGGAAGACAACTCCAGCGAAATTACCGATACCATATCGATCAATCTTCCCCCTTCCCTGCAAGCCAGTGGCGAAGTCAGCACATTTACCATGCTGTCAGAAAATGCTGGTCCGACCACTGTCTCGATCGCGCCGGACGGGGATATCTGGTTCACCCTGAGCGTAGCCAATGCCATTGGCAGAATGAGCCCTGATGGCTCTGGCATGGTTGAATACCCAATCCCTACCCCGAACAGCTCTCCCCGCATTATCAGCCTGGGTGCGGATGGCAATATGTGGTTCTCGGAACATGAAGGCAACAAAATGGGCAGAATTACACCGAGTGGAGAAATCACTGAATTCGCCCTGCTCACCGAAAACAGCCAACCGCGCGCCATCGCGCTGGGCAGTGACGGCAATATCTGGATTGGCATGTTTGCTGCCAGCAAAATCGGCCGCATCACCCCGCAGGGGGAAGTCACCGAATTTACTATTCCGACACCCGATAGCGGACCGCGGGCACTGGCTGCCGGCCCCGATGGCAATATCTGGTTTTCAGAATTCAAGGCCGGAAAAATTGGCCGCATCACCCCGCAAGGAGAAATCACTGAATTTCCACTACCGCGCCCTAACACCGGTCCCGGCGATATAACTGCGGGCGCTGATGGCAATATGTGGTTTCTTGAACTCAATGGCAATATGGACAGTACCCCGGTCGATGGCAATCGCGTCGCCCGCATTACCATGACGGGAGACATTACTGAATTCATGATTCCCAGTGAGGGCTCTACCCCGATCAATATCGCCGTCGGACCTGACAGAAATATCTGGTACACCAAGAACAATACCCTGGGCCGAGTCACCCCGGCGGGACAAATTACCGAGTTTTTTATTGCCGATGGTCCCGCCAGGGCAGTGGGTTTAAGTGCCGGCAGTGACCGCCAGACACCTGAGCGCCTGATTGATAAACTCTGGTTTACCGATCCGGCCAATAATCGTGTGGGTTATCTGAATTTTGAGTAAAACGGCCAGGGTCAATTCCCACTTCCTGCTGTGCCGCCAGTTTGCAGACTCCCTGATCGGATATAAGACATATTCCGCTGGTGCCATGGCCAAGGCAGCCTATTGCGTGCTGGACTTCCTGTCCTGCGCTAATGCCACACAGCATTTCTCCTGGGTTGCGCAGGCCCGGCAAGTGGCCATAAACAACTCCGGCATTGATCCCAGTTGGTCTACTGGCGGTGCAACACTTATCGGCTCAACACAGCAGGTCTCACTTCAGGATGCAGTCTTCGTCAATTCAGTGGCGGGTCATTCCCTGGTCCGCGATGATATGCATTTAGCGAGCGTGTCCCACCTTGGCGTCGCCGTCATCCCTGTGGCACTGGCATTGGCTGAACAGAATCAGGTCAGTGGCAAACAGTTACTGGAAGCCATCATCTGTGGTTACGAGGCCGGCGCCAAACTGGGCGCCATGTTGATGGACGTTGAAACTGCCCGCATTTTCCGTCCCACCGGACTGATAGGTGCATTTGCCGCCGCGGCTACTGCAGCGAAACTGAATAACCTTGATACGGAAGCAAGCGCCAATGCACTGGGCTTTGCTGCCAATTACATTACCGGACTCAATGAGTGGGCGGCCTGGGGCAGTGATGATATGTATTTTCATCCCGGCATCGCAGCCAGAAACGGACTTACCGCAGCACAACTTGCACAAGCCGGAGCGCAGGCAGCACAGGGTTCTCTGGATGGTAAGGCAGGCTTGTTTGCCGCCTTTACCAAGGCTGTTCCCACCCCGCCAGCCCTTCCCTTTAGTGACTCTGATGAGGAAATACTGAGGGTATTTTTCAAACAGGTTCCCGCCTGCAATTATGCCCAGACAGCGGCGCAGGTGGCTTTGCGGGTAAAAACTGAAAACACTTTAGTAGCAGACGCGATTACCAGCATAAACATCAACGTGCCCTATGCCGCTGCCCATTATCCTGGCTGTGATTACCCGGGGCCTTTTACCAGTATCCTGCAGGCCAGAATGAGCATTCATTTCAATGTGGCCAGCGCCCTCTTATATGGTGATTTCGATGATGGTCATTACCAGGATTTCGCCAGTGAAGAAGTCCGGATTTTGGCAGGCCTTGTTAGCGTGACTGTTAATGGGATGCTCACAGAAAATTATCCGGCTATGCAGGGCGCCAGTATTGAGGTGGTCACTCAAAGCGATGAGAACTTTAGCGCAAGTCTGGCGGATGTTGTGCCGGCAGATTTTGAACTGGTCATGTCCCGCTACCGGATAGCGGCTACTGGAAAACCTGTTGCAGAAACGCACAATCTACTGCTGCAGGAACTGAACAGCTCCTTCTTTTCGGGAAGTCTTATAATCAACGATCATCAAGCATCCTGATCAGGCTTGCCAAAAATTAATGAAGAAACATCACTCCAAACAAAAAAGTAATATTGCCCGGGCTGGTTTACCCGGCGCAGACTCGGGCATTGAGGAACCATTAAGACAAGCCGGCATAGATCCGGACCGGCTCTCTATTATCAAGTTTGGACAGCAGACTCATGCACAGGCATCCGGGCTGAGACCATGGATCAAGCGCTTGATTGTTGGCATCGTGCTGTGGCTTGTTTTCCTCACCATGGAAGTGGGCGAATTTATGCCCAACAGTTTTATCCATGCTGCCCTGTCCCTTGTCATAGGCCTGATAATTTTACAGGTCGCTTGCCAGGCCTTGTTGAAAGCCTCGGAAAAACTGGCAGCACGCCTGCACTGGAATCATTATGTGGCCGGCACAGTGGCGGAAATACTCTCTACCACGCCGGAACTGGTGGTTATCGCCTTTGTTATTCCTGTCAGTCCTCTTATCGCCTTTATCATCACGCTCATAACTATTTATAACAACGCCCTGGTATTCAGTTTTTATTCCTTTTTCCTGCCCAAGGATAAACAGGGAAAATTCCTCATGCCCTTACCGATTACCGAAGCCGGCACCCAGATATTAATCGGCGGTGGCGCCATGGGTCTTATCCTGGGCCTGGTGATGATGGCATTTACCTCGGATTCCCCTACAAAAAACAGTTTCCTGCCCGTTGATCTATTAACCATTAGCGTGTTTCTGCTCACCATTTTTGTTTTCTATACCTACAAACTCATTACTGCCTATGCACAGGAAGAGGATGTGGTCAGGGAAAGCCTTGGCATGACTGGCAAAGATATAGAAAAACGTCTGGCCATTGTTTACGAAGATGTGACTGAAAACTCGATCGGCAGAATCGCTGGCCTGTTGTTGATTGGTGTCATAGGCGCACTGATTGGTGGTGAGCAAGTGTCCGAATTTGCCGAAGCCATGGTGAAGGAACTGGATGTGAATCCTATCCTGACCGCCCTGATTCTCGCCGTTTTTGCCGGCATGAGTGAATACGTGATCCTCTGGCAATCACACCAGAAAAAAGAATACGGTATCGCACTGGCCAATGCTTTTGGCGGCATTACCCAGGTCATGTTCATGGTGTTTCCTTTCACGCTGCTAAGCATTGCTTTCTATCAGCAGTTTATTAATCCTGCACATGGGGATTTTCCCATCAGCTTTTCCCTGTCCAATATTTTTCTGCTGATCTTTCTGTTTCCTACTTTTTATACCCTGTCCTCCTTGCTGGAAGAAGACCACACCATGGGCGTACTGGATACGGTAATCATGACCAGCATCTTCCTGTTTTTGATTCTGCTCATGGTGAGCTATGGAACAAGTACCGTCTAACAAGGCAAAGAGTTGTTTTTTCCCTTTCGTGAACCCCTGTTTCAGTTGCAACTAACCCCGGGCTTTTCTGCTTTCACTTGATGCCCTCACACTTGTTCTTTATCCTGCCCGTTGCGCATATAAAAAGTCGTCTGTAACAATAATAATGAGCAACGGAGCCGCAGGGGAATATCATGAAACACAAAAGCCTGATAGCAGTTATGCTATTTACCATTTCATTAAGTACACTGCCCGTAATGGCACAAACAAACGAATATAAAGACATCCTCTATGCCAGTCCTGATGGTCAGGATCTCGGGCTGGATATCTATATTCCCGACTCCGTTGTCAATCCTCCTCTTGTGGTTCAGGTGCATGGTGGCGCCTGGCGCTTTGGTGAGAAGGCCGGGGGCGTACCCATGGAGTTCGTCGAGCATGGCTATGCCGTGGCCAGCCTGGATTTTCGTCAGTCTACTGATGCCCCCTTTCCTGCCATGATCCATGACATCAAGGCGGCGATTCGCTTTCTGCGCGCCAATGCGTCCGACTATGGTTATGATGCGTCCAAAATAGCGATTACCGGCGCCTCATCAGGCGCTCACCTGGCGCTGCTTGTGGGTGTCAGCAATGGGCATCCTGAACTGGAAGGCACACTGGGTAATCATCTGGACACCTCCTCTGCGGTTCAGGCCATTGTTAGTTATTTTGCCGCGACGGATTTGACCACCATTCTTTCCCAGTCAACACCTTTTGGCCTCAGTGTTCGGGAACCGGCGCTGGAACTGCTGTTAGGTTCACTGCCAAAGGATAATGAAACATTAGCCAGACTTGCCAGTCCAGTAAGCCTGGTAGATACCAATGACCCCCCGCTGTTATTACTGCACGGTGATCGTGATCCGCAGATGCCCATCAACCAGAGCCTGCAAATGTTTGGCGCCTATAAAGCGGCCGGACTGGATGTTACCTTCGATCCGGTACATGGGGCTGTGCATGGCGGACCCGGCTTTTTTGATGAAGAGCACCTGGGCAATGCGCTGGCCTTTTTGCAGCGAACCATAGGCAAGTAGGGTATATGTCAGGATCAGCAGTGGTTAACAGAGTATGACTGTTCGGGTCGGCGACATTGTGATTGATCGCGTATTGGAAATGGAAATCCCTTTCCTGTACCCCGCCGATGCTTTCCCTCGAACCGATGTCGCTGAAGCCATTGAAAAACACCGTCACTGGCTGGAACCTTCAGCCCTGTGTGCTGAAACCGGTATGCTCATCATTGCCATTCAGACCTGGATAATTCGTACCCCGCAGCATTTGATTCTGGTGGACACCTGTATTGGCTGCGATAAAACCAATCACTATTTCAAGGACTGGCATCAGCGCAGCGATAGCGGCTGGTACCAGTCGCTACTGGCCAAAGGCATAGACCCTGCCGAGGTGAATTATGTTTTTTGTACCCATCTGCATGGCGATCATTGTGGCTGGAATACCCGTTTAATCGACGGGCGCTGGGTGCCGACCTTCCCCAATGCCAAATACATCATCGCTAGAACAGAAGTGGATCATGTGGCAGCCGGGAATACACCCGCCTACCAGGAAAGTGTGCTGCCCTGTATAGAGAGCGGTCAAGTCATGGCAGTGGATACCGGCTTTACCCTGGATGACCAGGTCTGGCTGGAACCCACAATCGGTCATACTCCGGGGCATGTGGCAGTGCACTTGCAGTCCAGGGGAGAAAAAGCCATATTGTGCGGCGACCTTATCCACAGCCCCCTGCAATGCCTTTACCCGCAGTGGGAATACTGGATTGATTTTGACCCCAAACAAGCCGTGCAAACCCGCAAGCACTTTCTGGAAACCCAGAGTGAGACCAACAACCTGATATTGACGGCTCACTTTCCATCGCCTTCCATGGGCTTTGTGGATACCAACGCAGATGCTTTCAGCTTTCGCTTTCTGGACTGACAAGATCAGCACCACCAGTCAATATTCAATTCTGCGCCTGTTAACCCGGTCATTTGACCCCGGTCAAAGAAAGAGAAAGCAGCGAAAATTTTCCCGCTTTCAAGGCCATGTTTCGCTATAATGACGGCCCATCGTAAATTGAAAACAGCAGAAAAACCAAATAGCAGGAGTTATTTATGGCCAAGATAGTCGGCGGTATCGCCACTTCCCATACCCCCACCATTGGCTTTGCCCTTGATGCACACAAACAGGAAGATCCTGTGTGGGCACCCATTTTCAAAGGCTACGAGCCGGTACAACAGTGGCTGAAAGATCAGGCCCCCGATGTCATTTTCTATATTTTCAATGACCACATGACTTCATTCTTTATTGATCACTATTCCCACTTTTCCCTGGGTGTGGGTGAGAACTTTCCTGTCGCGGACGAAGGCGGTGGTCCACGTAATCTGCCGCCGTTGAAAGGTCATCCGGCACTGGCGGAACATATTGCCAAGGGACTGGTGGCGGATGAGTTCGATTTATCTTATTTCCAGGAAAAGGCGCTCGATCATGGTTGTTTCTCACCACTGTCATTACTGCTTGATCATGAAACCGAGTGGCCCTGCAAGGTACTGCCGTTTCAGATAGGCGTATTGCAATCTCCAACACCTACAGCAAAACGCTGCTACAACATCGGCCGCTCGCTGCGTAAAGCCATCCAGAGCTATCCGGAAGATATCAAGGTAGCCATTGCCGGTACTGGTGGACTTTCCCATCAGGTCCACGGCGAACGTTGTGGCTTCAATAACACTCCCTGGGATATGGAGTTCATGGAGCGTCTTGAAAAAGACCCAGAAGGCCTGACCGACATCACCATTGCCGAATACGCAGAACTCGGTGGTATGGAAGGAGCCGAAGTCATTATGTGGCTGATCATGCGCGGCGCACTGTCCAAGGAAGTGGAAACTACTCACAAAACCTATTATCTGCCTTCGATGACTCCAATCGCCAGCATGATTCTGGAAGAACGTTCCAATGAAGTCTCCGATGAAAGTCAGGAAGACTACATGAAACGTATCAATCACCAGTTAGCTGGTATTGAAAAACTCGAAGGCACTTACCCCACTACCATCGGCAGTAGCGTTAAAGCCTATCGACTCAACAACTTCCTTCACGAACTGATCATTCCGGAACATCGCAAGCTGTTTCTGGAGGACCCCGAAGCCTCTTTTGAGCAGGCAGGTCTGACTGATGATGAGAAGGAAATGATCCGCAATCTCGACTGGCGCGCCATGATTCACTATGGCGTTATTTTCTTTATGTTGGAAAAACTGGGCGCCGTGGTGGGCACAACCAACCTTCATATTTACGCGGCTATGCGCGGCGAGTCTCTTGATGATTTTCAGAAAACCCGGAATGCCCAGGTGCTGTATTCTGTGGCAGGGCAGGATGAAGGCAAAACGGACTGGGACAAGGAACAGAGTCCGAATTAGGGCTTAATATGATCTTCAGATTCTGGTTACTTTTTTTGTGTATGCAAAAAAACTAACCAGAATAAAGGTCAATGACTTACACTGGCGCTACTCTTCCTTTAGTCGACTCACGTTTACCCCGGAGTAATAAATGATCTGGTTAATTGCAGGATTGGTACTCTTCTTCAGCGTTCACTCCGCGCGAATCTTCGCCGATAGCTGGCGTACCCGGTGTATTCAAGTCAAAGGTGAAAATGTCTGGAAAGGTATTTACAGCCTGCTATCAATTGTCGGCCTGCTGCTCATTATTTATGGCTATGGTTTAAGCCGAGCTGACCCGGTCTTTCTCTGGACTCCACCGACATGGACCCGTCATCTGGCCTCATTGCTCGTGCTGTTTTCCTTTTTTCTGCTTGCTGCAGCTTATGTTCCAGGGAATCATATCAAGGCCAGGCTGGGGCATCCCATGTATGCCGGCATCAAGATCTGGGCGTTTTCTCACCTGATCACCAATGGCCGTCTGGGGGATACTCTTCTCTTTGGCTGCTTTCTGGTATGGGCCATTGTCGGCTTTTCGTCAGCGCGCAGACGTGACCGCCTGGCCGGAACTGTGTATATGAGCGGCACGGCAAAAGGAACCGTAATCACTTTTGTTGCCGGCTTTATCGCGTATGGGGTATTTGCGTCCTACCTGCACCGGGTTCTGATTGGCGTACCACCTTTCTGAATTTTCTAATCCAGATGATTGACCATTCGATTCAGGGCCGCCTCACTGACGGCTTTATCTATCCTTTGCTTACGGGTTTCAGGTTTCTTTGCTGACTTTATCCACCAGAGGATATTTTTTGTCACTTGCTGGGGAAACTTTGCCCAATGTTTTTTCGCAATGGCATTATTTTTTAATGCCTGTTTAAATCCAGTAGCTTTATGCCTTTTTCGATCTCATCAAACAGTCGCCAGGAACCATCCTTTTTAGCCGCCTCTACTTTGTCCAGTCCAGGCTGCATCATATAGTCATCTTCCATTAAGCGTTGCACACGGCTCTTGTTAACAGCGGACCAGGGCATACCTTTTTTGATAGGAGAGACATAGAGTTTTGTTCTGTCGTTATCCACGCGGCGTTGTATCGAGTCAACCCAGCCAAAACATAGAGCCACATCTACGAGAGAGTCATATTGAACATAATCCTCCCCGGAATACTCGTTGCAGGTAATAAGCCAGACGCCGTCTTCTCTCTCGAAATTATCAGACAGCCATTCGCGCCATTGCTCGATACTGTCTATTTCCAAACGTTCTTTTTCTTCTGCCATTTTCTTATTAATACTCAAAAATATAAGCTGGCTGCCTGCTGAAAAAACAACTGGCATTGCCAATAACCTTGTCACAATTGCAGGCAAAACACCCGTCATATTTCCAGTCAGGCAACAGGTCCGGAACCATTTAGGGCATGGTAATCACACTGTCAAACACTGTAGAATAACTTTATTAAACGCCACAACTGAGCGTTTTTTATTAAAGAAATTTCCATTCGGAGTGTGGCGCAGCCTGGTAGCGCACCTCGTTCGGGACGAGGGGGTCGGAGGTTCAAATCCTCTCACTCCGACCAATAAACCAAAACAAAATACTGCTCATTATTATGAAACCTGACTTATCTGATCAATATATTCTTATTACCGGATCCGGCCGTGGCCTGGGTCGTCATGCAGCCCTGCATCTGGCTTCCTGTGGCGCCATTATCGGCGTTGCCGATATAGATGCCGGTAATGCCGAACAGGTAGCGGGCGAAATTACCAGTAACGGTGGCAAGGCGAAAGCCTATTCCGGGGACATGTCAGACCGTAAAGCGTTTATGGCGGTCGCGGCAGATTTTGCCAAACTCGGTGGTCGCATCGATGCCATTATCAATAATGCCATGTTGCTGCGTTACAGCCCGGTTCAGGACGTCGATGAAGACACCCTGTCGGCCATGCTGGACATTGGTATCAAGGCCCTGTTCTGGTCTGCCCAGGCCATGCTGGCGCACTATGACAAGAAACGCGGTGGCTGCATCATTAATCTGGCTTCCCCGGTGGCCACTCGGGGTTTTCCCAATACCTCCGTTTACAGCACCGTAAAAGGCGCTGTCACCATGTTCACCAAAACCATGGCCGCTGAATTCGGCCCCCAGAATATTCGCGTCAATGCCGTCTCACCCGCTTCCGTACCCACACCAGGCTCTCTGGGACTCAACAGCAAGGAAGAATACGAAAAGCGCGCCGGCTGGATTCCCCTGCGCCGCAATGGCACCGAGGAAGACAACTCCAATGCCATCGCCTTTCTTCTGAGCAAGGAAGCGAGTTTTGTGCATGGGGAAATATTCAATGTGGATGGCGGAGTTTCAGCTTGTAATTGAGATACGGATAAAGGATTAAGGAAAAAGGATAAAGGTGACCATTGAGATGCGGAACCTTGGGTAAAATATAATAGTTTTGTGATACGTGGCCCTAGGTAAAACAGGATAGCCTTGTAGGTCGGATAAGCGCAGCGCTATCCGACGTTTTGGATAACGGCACTAGATCTTCAAGAAACTTGTAAAGCGAAAGCAGGAAGCAAGTGGAAAGTCTCAAGTCTCAAGTCGGCGACCAAAGATCGCCACGTCGGATGCGTCCCTGCGGTCCTTATCCGACCTGTTTATCCTCAAAAATATCTTACATTTTATGTTTTACAGTGTGGGTGGATTTTTGCCTGAAGGTATTTACGGAATGGTACCTTCTCGGATGACGCTTTGCTTATCCGACCTACAAAAACCCATTGAGGCCTGAGCAAGGGCTTGCTTGCCTCTTGCCTCTCGTAATTTTTTTCCCTGCCGCCTCCCTGCACCGCCCACCTTTATCCTTTATCCTTTTTCTTTTATCACTCTTGCAACTTGAGACTTGTAACTTGCGACTATATTTTATACATCGCATCAATCAACCGCGCCGCCCTGGGTCCATTAGTGCCGACTGCATGCATTTTGTTGCAGCAGTAGGAAAAGCCCAGTTTGGCATCGGGATCACCAAAGCCGATTGAGCCACCTATGCCATGATGGCCAAAGCTGCGCATATTGGGCCCCATGTAAACGGCTTCGGGGGTATTTAACAATACACCTAATGCCTGATGATAAGGGCGTTCCTGTAAACCTTCGGTCTGGTTGTGTTGTTCAGTAATCATGGTTTCCAGACCATCTTTACTCATCAGGGTCACACCATCCATGCCGCCATTGCTCAGGCAACCATAGATACGCGCCACACCGCGGGCATTACCGTGACCACTGCCGCTGGCTACTTCCACTTCGCGCCATTCTTTCCTGTTCATGGTGACGGCCCAGGGCTCATCGGGGTTTTGTTTGAAGGCCAGCGCACGTAATGAAGTCTGATCGCCACCGTCCTTTGCCGCAAACAGTTTGGCTTCCATATTTGGCATCACTTGGGCTACATGGGACTGCTCTTCTTCAGTCATACCGCCAATATAGTATTGTGCATGCAAAGGATCGCAGACTTCCTTTTTCAAAAAGGGACCAACGGTCTCACCGGTCACCCGTCGCATAATTTCGCCCAGCAGAAAGCCCTGGTGGTGCACGTGATAAGCCGCTTTGGTGCCAATCTCCCACAGCGGTTCCTGCTCTTCCAGGGCATGGATCATGGCCTCACGATCAAACATGGCGCCCGGCCACAGTGGATTGGTGGTTAACACCGGCACGGCAGCGGTATGGTCAAGAAAATGTTTGACCAGCGTGGATTCCTTGCCATTTTGTCCGTATTCAGGCCAATACTTGATCACCGGATCATCGGCATTAACAAGACCGCGATCCATCAACATATTAAAACAGATTGCAGTAACGCCTTTGGCCACTGACATCATGCATACGGTAGATTCAGCATCCCAGGGATCGTCCATGGCGCCATTGCGCCAGCCACCCCAGATATCAACCACGGTTTTGCCTTCACGCACAATGGAACAGGCGGCCCCGATTTCATCTTCCTGCTTGAAGTTTTCAATGAAGGCATCCACCACCGGCTGGTAGTCGGGCTCAAACTGTCCCCCCAATGAAAAACTGTGGCCGCGGGCCAAAATTGTCTGCTTAAGTTCCAAATTCACTCCTTTTTGTTATATTGCGCATTGCCTTGTATAGAAGGACAAAATCACTGTTCGAATAACGGTCTTTATAAAACGGATAGACCATACCATTAATCAAAATATTCGGAAATCCCTTGCCTGAATCCACACCTGAATCTACTCAAGAGTTTCAACAACGCTTTGATTACATCATCATCGGTGCCGGTACTGCCGGCTGCGTCCTTGCTGCCAGATTAAGTGAAAACCCGGCACATCGTGTCTGCCTGATTGAAGCCGGCGGCTCGGAAAAACATCCTACGATTTCTATTCCCGCCGGTGTCGGGGCGGCCATCATGAACCCCAAACTGGGATGGGGTCTGAAAACCGTGCCGCAGCCTGCGCTTAATAATCGCGAGATCCCTTTGCCTCGGGGTAAAGTCATCGGCGGTTCCGGTTCCATTAATGGCATGGCTTACTACCGCGGTAGTGCAATGGATTATGACGACTGGGCACTGGAAGGTAATCCAGGCTGGGGCTATGCAGACCTGCTACCCTATTTCCTGCGCAGCGAGCACAACCCGGAATACGGGGATTCGCCCTACCACAATATTGATGGCCCCATGGGCGTCAGCTTCATTCCCAAACCTAACCGTCTGTGCAAGGCTTTCAACAGTGCCATGGCAGATCTCGGGTTTCCGGCCTGCCAGGATTTTAATAGCGCCTATCCCGAAGGCTATGGATTTCGCCAGGGCACTATCTGGCAAGGCAAACGGGTTTCCACTGCCAGTGCTTACCTGCGCCCGGCCATGAAAAACCGATCCAACCTGGTGGTCATGACCGAAACGGCGACGCGCAAAATATTATTTGCGGGTAAAAAGGCTATCGGTGTTGAAGTGATACAGGACAACAGCATCATTCAATTCTCTGCAGAAAGGGAAGTGATTGTTTGCGCAGGTGCCTTTCACTCACCTCACATTTTGCTTAACTCCGGTATTGGCGAGGCCTCTCATTTACAGGATGTGGGTGTAGCACTGGTGCATGATCTGCCCGGCGTTGGCAAAAACCTGCATGATCATCCCGCCAGTTTTGTCGCCATGGATATGCAGGACAGCACCTCCTATGCGCTGTCCTGGAAAGCACTGCCGCGGGATATTGTGCAGTTCCTGCAATACTGCTTATTTCGTAGCGGCCCGATGGCCAGCAATCTGTTTGAAACCAATGCCTATATTTGTTCCCTGCCGAATCTCGATCGCCCGGACATCCAGGTGGTATTCCAACCAGCGCGTCGTAACCCCAAACCCTTCCCTATTCCCCTGGGCCACGGCATTGCCATCAGCATCGTCTGCCTGTACCCGGAGAGTCGCGGCAAGGTAATGCTGGCCAGTAATGACCCAATGGCAGCTCCCCTGATTGACCCTGCTCTGGGCAGTGCCGAAAAAGATATAGAAACCCTGAAGCGCGGTCTGAAACTGGCGCGAAAGATTTTTGCCATGAGTCCATTTACGCCTTATCAAGCGACTGAGCGTCTGCCCGGCGCGACAGTGAATGATGGCGACACGCTGGAGAATTACGTTCTCGACACTCTCGCCACCGTGCATCACCCCGGTTCCACCTGTCGCATGGGTAATGGCGCCAATGATGTGGTGAATGATGAGTTGAAAGTACACGGTATGGAGGGTTTACGGGTGGCCGATGCGTCAATTTATCCGCGCGTGCCGGGCGCTAATACCAATGCCAGTGTAGTGGCTATTGCGGAAAAAGCCGCCGATATGATTCTCGGCATTCCTGCCCCTGCTCCATTGACCAAGCTAAGTTAAATAAACGCTACGGTATTTCTTCACGGGTTTCGATTGTGATAACTTAGCCTGCTGCTGAAACACCAGTATCAACATAAGACAGAATAAAAATCTGTAAATTCAAAGAACACCCTGAGGACCACTATGCGAAATTTTCCAGGACTACTAACTAAGGGGTTATCGTTTTCCCTGCTCTCCGTTTCCTTGCTTTCTGTTACAGAGCAGGCCATGGCTCAGGCCATGCCCGATATCGGTTTTGACAGTGTCGGTCGTGGCGCCCCCATTGCCGATGGCCAGGATTATGAAATAGTAGGTCCAGTCAACTTTTTTGGTTTTGAGGCAGTGGCGGCTCAAAATGGCGAGGTACCCGATAATGTCGAGCCCCTCCCCATCGATATCTTTACTACCACTGATTTTTATAAGGACATGGACTACTGGATGGATCCACGCTACTGGCGCTGTAATTCGGGCTTTGCTCTGGAAGCCCAGGGCGGTGCCTATCCGGGCCCGAACATGGGCGGTGACAATCCCCCCCTGACTGCGGCCTGGGGTTTCTGTGACAGGGACTATCCGAGGGAATCCATGGTAAGCCCCTATGGCTTTGACAGTGCCCAGGAACACTACGAAGCGCTGATGGCAGAAACCCAAAGCCGTGGCGGCCCCACCAAACATACCTATGCCACAGTGCCAGGCGATATCAGTGGACGCTACTTCTGGGATGAAGGCGGTCCCGGTGGCCTGCAGGGCACCTGGTACGGCATGATGGTGAATCAGATTCCCACCGTGCTTTCCTTTCTAACCCCCGAGTACCAGAAACGGGTGGTACAGGAGGCCTATCACCAGTCTCGTGGTCAGTCGCAATGGCCTTCCCAGTATTGCTGGCCGGAAGGTTTTATGCGGCGCTGGCATTTTGCCTCCACCCTGATGCAAAACCATACCATTATCGTCACTCCGGATATTTTTGAAATTCTTGCTGGTGTGGCCCGAAACTTTATCACCCAGGTGCATTTTGGCCGGGAATTTAATACTGAGGGTGCCATCCCCCGTCTTGGGCAGGATGTACCGCGCTGGTATGGCGAAACCGTTGGTTTCTGGGATGAGGATGTGGTGATTAGCTGGACCTCTAATATTCAGCCCTGGATGGCACATTCCCAGTTTGAATTTTCGAACAAGATGCAGACTGTGGAGATTTATACCCCGGTGCGTGATGACTCAGGTGCCATCACTGCGCTCAATCATGAATCGATTTTTTATGATTCCGAAGCACTAAGCGAACCGGTACGCATCGTGCGTAATCTGCGACGGGTCAGTGACATCAGCGAAGGCGACCCGTACTCCTATATCGAATGCGTGCAAACCATCTTTACTCAAAACGGCATCGCCACACCGATGAATCCCGGTGATACCTATGAAGCCTATGTGCCTGACATGTTCGGTCGGCCGTGGGCGGAAATATGGGAAAAATATCATGAGGAAGGTATGGAAGCGCCACAAGACGAAGTCGATATATTCAGCTTCTAAAACATTGAACATAAAACTGCAGTAAAAATAATTACGGAGCACTTATGGCATTAGAAAATCTGCACACCTGGAAAATTGGCGAGGTGGAAATCACTCGCATCGTCGAGGTTAATGGGTGGGAAGACGACATTTCCATGCTGTGGCCGGATGCCGGCCCACAAGATGTTCAGAAATACCCCTGGCTGCTCCCCCATCTCGCCACCCCGGATGGCAAAATGATTATCAGCTTTCAGTGTTTCGTCATGCGCACACCGCAATACCAGATCATGCTGGATACCTGCATCGGCGCAGACCGGCAGCGGGAATTCGATGTCTTTACCAATATGCAGACCAGCTTTCTGGAAGATCTTTCAGCCGCCGGCTTCAAGCGCGAGGAAATGGATTACGTGTTATGCACCCATCTGCATTTTGATCATGTGGGCTGGAATACCCATTTGGTAGATGGCCAATGGGTACCGACCTTTCCCAATGCCCGTTACCTGTTTGGTAAATCAGAATACGAACACTGGAAGATGCTGGAAGAAACCAAAGGCTATCATGACCTGAATCACATGGCAGATGCTGTCCAGCCTGTGGTGGATGCCGGTCTGGTGGATCTTATCGATATTGAACACAAGGTTTGCCCTGAAATCAGCCTCAGACCTACCCCCGGACATACCCCCGGGCATGTCAGTATCTGTATTGAATCCAAAGGCGAAAAAGCGGTTATTACCGGTGACCTGATGCACAACCCTATTCAACTGGCAGAGCCAAAAAGAATTGTGCGTTTTGATATGGACCAGGAAGCTGGCGCCCAAACCCGTCAGGATTTTGTCGATGACTACGCCAATCAGGACGTGCTTGTTATCGGTTCACATTTTTCTGATCCCTCAGCAGGCTACGTGGTCAGCGATGACGACGGTTGCCGACTGAAAACAGACAACTGACGCAGGCAGTTAAACGGCTAGGCCGCGGCTTTTCCCACCTGGCTAGGTGCTGTTTCTTTCAGGAACAGCGCTGTTATACCTGAGAGGAAGGCACAGATCAGGGTGAAGTACATGGTTGCCTGCAAGCCATTCTGGTCCGCCAGTACGCCGGCCAGCCAGGGTGAAGCAAAACCACCAACCAATTCCCCGATACACACCACCAGCCCCATCGAGGTGGCGGCCAGTTTTGGGCTGACCGTTTCGCCAGGCACCACGCCCATAAATAAAGCGAAGGAACCCGAGGCGCTCCAGCCAATAAATAGCAGCAGTCCCATCACCCACATGGGGCCATCAAAATAAAGCGCTGCCAGGGGCGTAACCACACCAATAAAGGTGAACAGAATCATCACCGGTTTGCGACCAATACGATCCGACCAGGCGGGCACCAGGAAACCACATATCATGGTAGAAAATCCCATTACCGACATGATGCCTCCGGTCTGCTCCGGGGTGAAGCCGCGATAGCTGGTAAAAAACACAAACAGAAACGTCAGCGATACCAGAAACCATGACACCAGGAAGATCGCGATCAGGGCACAGATGCGAATATTATGTTCTTTCAGCATGGCGAGGGCTCCCGCCGAGACTTTGTGACCTTCCTGTTCCCCAATTGCCGATGGCTCTTCCGATGCCGCGTCTTTGTGCCTGGTCGGTTCGCGCATAAATTTCCACACCAGGAAGCCGCAAATCAGACCCGGAATACCGGTGAGAAAAAAGGTAATACGCCAGTCAAACTGTTGTGCCAGAGCGGTCAGCATTATTGGTGCCAGCGTCGTTCCCAGTAGCGCTGCAAAAACATTTTGCATCAGCCCGGCGTTCATCCCGCGCCGATGGGGTGAGCTTTCCTCATTCATCACCGACAGACAGATGGGCAGGAACGGCCCTTCCGCCAAACCCATCACCACACGCGCCAGCAGCAGAAAACCAAAAGATCCCGCCAGGCCTGAACTGGCTGAACAAACAGAAAAAACAATGATGGAGAGCAGGATAAAGGGTTTGCGGGAACCTTTGCGGTCAGACCAGGCACTGAAGGCATAGGCAGATATTGCCCAGGCCAGTGCCAGACCGGAGGACAGCATGCCCAGTTGTGCATTGGACAGACCAAGGTCTTCAACGATATAGGGCGTCAGTACCCCCACCGCATTACGATCAAAAAAGATTAAGCCGAAGGTGAAACCAAGTAAGAGCAGAATACCGTTTTCGTAGGTGAACCAACCCTTGTTTTTGTGTTCTGCTAGGGCAGCATCAGACATGGAATATTCCCCTTTCTTTTTATTTTGTTTTTATTTTATTTGTTTTAATTCTGTTTTTATTAAAAAGGAGCCTACCCAGAATCGGGCTATGGCTAAAGTCCTATCTTATCGTGTGAGGGTAAGACCGCTATGTCGGATGCGCTGCGCTTATCCGACCTACACAAGCCAATGCACCTATCAATCCCGAAGCAAACCCGTAGGTCGGATAAGGCCCCAGGCCGCATCCGACAGAAAAGTCTCAGGGTTAGCCATTAAAAATTCTGCTATTCGTCAATAAACGAGATGGTGCGGATTTCCATGCTATGACGTGGCGGCGTATTGTCATCCGTCCATGGCAGATCTACCGCTGTGTGACCGGTAAATTGAGGCACATCGTCACAGGAATCATAAAGCTTGAAGGCAAAGATTTCTTCAGGCTGCATTTCAAAGGCGTAATACCACTTATGCGCAGGGTTATAACTCAGATTCCAGCCGTATAAAGGGGGACGATTGGGATCATTCAGCCCCCCCCTGACCTCGGCAAAATTCAGGTCTTCCCTGGCCACGGTGGACGCATCAACCAGGGCCAGTGGCGTACGGTAAACCGTTTTAATCGGACGCCAGAAATTCATCAGCACAACTCGCTTCTTCAGCCAGGCTTCGGCTTCATCCCCCAGAATATTGTGCGTATATTCCTCAATGGTCTTCCTGCCGTAGTCCACGTGGGCGGCATAGGAAGGTTGTGAATGCTGGGTCGCATCCGGACTATCACTGCGCGCTACATGTCCAAAGGCAATGGCCAGCTCGGCCCCGTTCACCTGTTTCGCCAACTCACACATTTCCGGGTAGTAAATTTCCACTACCTGCCCCTCATCATAATAATCAGTCATGCGAGAATCATGATGTAAGAGCGCAAAACCATTCTTCTCTACCGTAGGTTTTTCCGACTCTGCCAGCGAATGAATATCAATAACCTGAACATCATGGAATTCACCCGGCCAATAGGATTTCTCCCGATCACCCGGATAAAAAATAGTATGTTCACCCTTCACCACGTACTGGATTTTGGTGTTGGCATGGTGGGATTCAGTTGGTGTAGTCATATTGATCGCTGCTTTTTTTGTTAAGTTATGAACGAAGGATAAAGGATAAAAGAAAAAGGATAAAGGTGACCTTTAAAGTCACAAGTCTCAAGCAGGCGACCACTGGTCGCCCCGTCGGATGCGTCCCTGCGGTCCTTATCCGACCTACAAATCATTTATCATTTATCCTTTATCCTGCACGTTTCCTCTTGCATCCTGCATCCTGTCTCTTGCATCCCGCTGGCCCACCTTTATCCTTTTTCTTTTATCCTTTATCTGTCTTCCAGCCCTACCTGTAAACCTCCCGCGTTATTCAGTAAACTCCCTGCCTGACAAAAATAATAAAACTCGAAACGGGGAACTCCATGCCAAGCAGTGAAAATGAAGCGGTCTATCCAAAACCTGCCTATGCCTGGTATGTGGTGGTGATCCTGTTCATCGCCTTTACGGTTTCCTATATCGACAGACAGATCATTTCCCTTCTGGTAGATCCCATCAAGGCAGATCTTGATATCAGCGATACCCAGATCGGACTTTTGCAGGGCTTTGCCTTTACCGTTTTTTACACATTCGCCGGCATTCCCCTGGGCAGATTGGCGGACAAGAAAAACAGAAAGGTTATTATCACCATCGGTATGCTGATGTGGAGCATCATGACCGCCTTCTGTGGCCTGGCAAAAAGCTTCAGTCATCTGTTTATAGGCAGAATCGGGGTCGGCATCGGCGAAGCCAGTCTCTCGCCAGCGTCAAATTCCCTGATCAGTGACTATTTCCCCAAGAACAAGCGCGGCAAACCGGTGGCCCTGTACTTCATGGGTGTCTACGTGGGAGTTGGGCTTTCCTTTATCCTGGGTGGCCTTGTGGTTGGCATGGTTGCCAATGCCGGGGACGTCATCATGCTGCCCCTTTTAGGGGAACTCAGCGCCTGGCAGGTGACCTTTATTATCGTCAGTATTCCCGGATTACTACTCGTTCCTCTAATGGCCACCGTGAAGGAACCGTTCCGGCAAGGCACTATTACAGCGGATGGCAAGGAGGTGGATGGTGGTCTGGCTGCCACGCGGGATTTCTTCAAGACCCATTTCAAGGCCTATGCCGTTATGTTTCTGGGCTTTGGCCTGGCCGGCTCAATGGCCATCGGTTTCTTTGCCTGGACCACGCCCCTGTTTAATCGTATTCATGGTTGGGAAACTTCCCGCATCGGCTTGACCTTTGGCTCCATAGTCATGGTGATGGGCACGCTGGGCATTATTCTTGGCGGTGCCGTTGCCGACAAGCTCCTGCAAAAAGGGCATCAGCACGCCTATATCAAGGTCGCTATCTGGGCCATACTGGGGGCCATGGTGTTTGCCGGCGCCGCCGCTATCGTTCCCAACCCCTATCTGGCCTGGGCGCTGCTTTGCCCCGCTGTGGCCTGTTTCGGCATGCCGGTAGCGCTGGCACCAGCAGCAGTAAATTACATCACGCCGAACCAGTTCCGTGGTCAGGCCATTGCCATCTATATTTTTGTGGTGGGATTAATCAACAACAATATCGGCCCCATCAGTGTCGGTGTGCTCAATGATTATCTATTCAATGACCCGATGGCCATCAACAAGTCGATGCTGATCATTGCCATCGTCTTTGGCATTATTTCCTCACTGATCCTGGTGTGGTCTGTCAAGCACTATAATAAAAGTGCCGCTGAAATACTGGGTAACGACCCCTCGTAACTTGGACGCGCTGCAAGACAAACCCCATACCATTCATGGGCTGCTCCAGCGCAATGCACAATGCTGGCCAGACCTGACTGTCCTGAAATTCGATAGTGGTGAAAGCTATACCTGCCAGACTCTTTTGGAAGCAGTCAGGGCCATGGCTGCCAATTTGCATGACCTGGGCGTCAGACAAAATGAATATGTCCTGTGCTGGCTGTCCAATGGCCCCTTCAGTGTGCTGCTCTATCTGGCACTTAATTATCTGGGCGCCATTGCCGTTCCCTTTAATACCGCCTACCGTGGCAATCTCCTCGCCCATGTACTAAAGAACAGCGCAGCCACCAGAATGGTGGCCGATGGCAGACTGATCGAAAGACTGCATGACATAGATACTGCTCAATTGAAGACGCTGATCATCGAGGGTGATGAAAGACTCGATAACACCAGCCTTGAACAAACTTCCGCCGCCATATTGCGCCAAGCCTCTTGCGCCGAGCTTCCAGCCTTGGAAATTAGTGCTCATGATACCGCCGCTGTTATCTATACCTCCGGAACCACCGGGCCTTCCAAAGGGGTATTGTGCAGTTATCAACACCTGTACACCAGTACCATTGAGTTTCGTCATGTCGGCCCTGGCGATACCAATCTGGTTGCCCTGCCCATGTATCATGTGGGCGGCATTCTGGGCTTATGGTTTGCGCTGGTACATGGTGGCTGCGCAGCCTTCGTTGAACGGTTCAGCACCTCAAAATTCTGGCCTACGGTGAAAACCCTTCAGGTCACTTCAGTGGGGCTGCTGGGTGCCATGGTGCAATATCTGATGGCTCAACCAGCGTCCCCGCAGGATAAAAATCACCCGGTAAAAAGAGCCGTTATTGCACCCTTTGGTGATGATGCCCTGGCCTTTGGCGAACGCTTTGGCATCGAAGTGCACACCGAATTCAATATGACAGAATTGTCCGTACCCCTCTGGGGTGGACCCAACCCGACTGCCCGGGGAACCTGTGGCACGCCTCGCCAGGGAGTTGAATTAAAACTGGTAGACGCCCGGGGAAATGAGGTTGCACCCGGAGAAATCGGTGAATTGCTGGTACATAGCGATGATCCCTGGAGTATCAGCCACGGTTATCTGAATAACCCTCAGGCCAGCACCGAGGCTTTGCGCGATGGCTGGTTTTATACCGGCGATCTATTTACCCGCGACAAGAATGACAATTACTTTTTTGTCGATCGCGCCAAGGATGCCATTCGCCGTCGGGGAGAAAACATCAGCTCCTTTGAAGTGGAAGAAGAACTACTGGCCCATGCAACAATCAAAGAAGCTGCGGTGGTGGGGGTTGCCGGTGACGGTGGTGAAGAGGAAATACTCGCCATTCTGGTCAGCAAGGACAACTGCCCCGTTGATATCCCGGCGTTGACGGAATTTCTCAGCAAACGACTTGCCCACTTCATGGTGCCAAGGTATTTTCGTTTTGTTGATGAATTACCCAGAACACCAACGCAGAAAGTTGAAAAGCATGTGCTGCGTAAGATTGGCCTGACTGCCGATACTCAAGACCGGGAAGCACTGGGGATACTATTAAAAGCGAACAAACTGGGAAAACGTTAAACCACTATGAGTAAATCCAAACAATCAGGCCCGCTGGCCGGTCTTAAGGTACTGGAATTTGCCGGCATGGGTCCCGCGCCTTTCAGCGGCATGCTGTTGTCTGACCTGGGCGCCGATGTGGTGCGCATTGATCGAGCCCAAGGGCCCGATTACTTGCCAGAGGACGTTGAATCCAGGGGTCGCCATTCCATTGTGCTTGATCTTAAAAACCCCGATGATCTTGCCACCGCCAAAGCCCTGGCGGGTAAAGCAGATATTTTGATAGAGGGGTTTCGTCCCGGTGTTATGGAACGTCTGGGACTGGGCCCGAAAGAATTACATAAAACCAACCCGGGACTGGTTTACGGGCGTATCACCGGCTGGGGTCAGTCCGGGCCTCTGGCGCAAAAAGCCGGCCACGATATTAATTACCTGTCACTGACCGGTGCCCTGCACGCCATGGGCACTGCGGACAAACCTGCCATCCCGCTGAACCTGATAGCGGATTTTGGTGGTGGCAGTCTGTATCTGATCATGGGCATTCTGGCCGCCTTGCATGAGGCGCGTAATACTGGCCAGGGTCAGGTAATCGATGCTGCCATGACTGACGGCGTCATTTCCCTGATGAACATGATCTACGGCGATTTCAATGCCGGCACCTGGAGTGATGAACGGGAAAGCAATGTCATTGATGGCGCAGCCCCATTTTATAACGTTTATCGCTGCGCTGATGATAAATGGATAAGCCTGGCCTGTATCGAACCACAATTTTACCGTGCATTTATCGAGCAGGCTGAATTGGACTCCTCGGCATTTGAAGAACAATGGCGACGTGAAGACTGGCCAACACAGAAAAATATCCTGGCATCCCTGTTCCTGAAAAAAACCCGGGAGCAATGGATTACGTATTTTGAAATGCATGATGTATGCATTGCTCCGGTTTTGAGCCTGCACGAAGCACAGCGCCATCCACACAATGTAGACAGACAAAGCTTTCAAACCATTGATGGTATCAGTCAGGCCAATGCCATGCCGCGCATGAATAAAAATACACCCGCCACCGCCTTTGGCGTTCACAAGAAAAATGTCGACAGAAAAGAAATTATTTCGCGCTGGGACATTGAATAAATTAGTGACTGTATTAATGTTGCTCTACCGCCTGGGTAACGATATCAACTGATAAAATATTTTCCTCTTTGCTGTTCCTATAATTATTCTTTAATAAGACGACACTCATAGATCCGGTCAGAGTTTTCCTGCGACAGTAGCAGTTACTAAAGCTACTTTTCTGATGCAGGACCTGGTAGTAAAAAGCAATGGCAGATTGCCGAAAGCGATTTGATTGAAAATATGAAGAGCGACAGCGCCTCTTCCATAAAGCAGAACTTACAAAATATAGATCTTTCTATAAATACTGAAAACCCGATATCGCCCCCGACGAAGAGGTGAGTTATTTTGGCTACTTTGACGTCTCTTTTCGCATCGACAAATACGGCAAGGCCAAGCGTGTACGCTTTTTGTCAGAGGGCGGCGAAGTCACACGTAATATGGAAATCAGACTGAATCAGTATTTACAGAATGTCCTGTTCAGGCCATTATTTCGCGATGGCAAACCCTATACCGATGCTATTTCGGTGCGCTACTACATCGCCATTTGATCCCACCGCCCCATCCATGAACCATCCGTGAACCAGGCATAGGGAGTCTTGTGTCGCCCCCACACAGACTAAAGGGAGCAATAGATTTTGACATCTGACACATAGCATTTTTATGCTAGTCTTACCCTCTTTAGCCTCATCATCCATCAGCACAGAATAACAAGAGACAGCATTGTCATGAGTCAATCAGCATCTGGTCTTAATCAGGACCGCCTTTCCCTTCTGAAAAACGTTATTGAAGAAGATATCGCCGCCAACAAATATCATGGCGCCGTCATTGCCGTGGCTCGTCATGGTGAAATGGGCATGCTGGAAGCCATCGGTTGGGGTGATCAGGAACACAAGGTTCCCCTGCAAAGCGATTCCGTTTTCTCCCTTTTTTCACTGACCAAAGCCTTTACCAATACTCTGGTATTGCGCGCCATCGAGCTTGGCCAGTTTGCCCTGACCACCCGCGTGGTGGAGATCATTCCGGAATTTGAAGGCCATGGTCGTGAGAAGATTAATTTCTTCCACCTGCTCACCCATTCCTCTGGCCTGCCGCCGGTGTGGATTCCCCGGGAAGGCATGTACATCGACAAGCTGGACGACATTATTGAAGCCATTTGCGAGAACATCGAGCCGCTACAGCCACCGGGTGAACTGGTTCACTACTCGCCACTGGTGCACCATGCCCTGATGGGCGAGGCTGTCAGGCGTTGTGACCCCAAGGGCCGCAGTTACCGGGAATTACTGCAGGATGAAGTATTAACCCCCCTGAATATGAAAGACACCGCCATAGGCGTGCGCAAGGATCTGAAAGACCGACATATCTTCCCTGATTTCCGTGGCAAGCCGCCCCAGGAGCATCTGGGTAGCAGTGATCTGGGCCCCCAGGGCGCTTTTGCGGAAGAACATGCCGAGATGCCCTGGGTCGGCGGTATTTCCACCGTGCCTGACCTGTTCCGCTTTGCCGAAATGTTTCGTCAGGGCGGCACGCTGGATGGTCAACGCATCCTGTCGCCAGCGATGATGGAATTAGCCACCAGCAACTGGACCGATGAAAAACCCAACGAGCTATATAAAAAAATCGCTATTGCCCATGGTTGGGAGCCCTACCCGGCCTATATTGGGCTGGGCTTTGGTCTGCGCGGTGATGCAGTATGCCCATCCATTTATGGCGGCACACTGGCCAGCCCCGGAACCTTTGGTAACTACGGGGCCGGCAGCACACTGTTCTGGGTGGACCCGGAATGGGATATTACCTTTGCCTGCCTGACTGCCGGTGTGATGGGGCCAGCCACCAATATTGAACGCTTTCAGCGCCTCAACGATATTGTCATGTCAGCGGCGCTGTAGCGATCAAGGCAAATAAGACAAAATGTGCGAATAGCAGTGGATTACAAACATGAGTAACAAAACTTTCGACTACATCATTGTTGGCTCAGGAACCGCCGGCACCGTGCTCGCCAATCGCCTGTCCAGCGACCCATCCATCCAGGTATGTCTTATCGAAGCAGGTCCCGGTGACAAAACGCCACTGGTGCATATCCCCTCTTTCGTTGGCACACTCATGTTTCACAAGACCTATGGCTGGAATTACAAAACCACGCCTCAGTCCGCGCTGGGCGGAAGAGAAATTCTACTGCCACGGGGGAAAATTTTGGGCGGTTGCAGCTCTACCAATGGCATGGCCTATTTCCGCGGCCATCCAAAAGATTTTGATGAGTGGGAGAGCATGGGTAATCCCGGCTGGAGTTACCGTGACGTCCTGCCCTACTTCATTCGCAGCGAGAATAACGTCGACTATCGTCAATCGCCCTACCATGGCACCGACGGTGAAATGCATATTTCCCATGTGCGCAAATACAACCCGATGATCACGCCTTTTCTGGAGGCTACCAGCAGTCTGGGTTACCCACGCTGCGAGGATTTTAATGGCTGCATGGATCCCGTCGGTTTTGACGTGCGCCAGAATGCCATCCATGAAGGACGCCGGGTATCCGGGGTGACCGCATTTCTGAAACCGGTTATCAAGCGCCCCAATCTGACTGTAGTGACCGAATGTCTCGTTAACCGGGTACTGTTGGAGAATAACCGCGCTACCGGCATCGATATTGAGCTTGCCGGTCTGCGGCAGAATTTTATTGCGCGCAGGGAAGTTGTTCTTTGTGGCGGTACTTACGGCAGCCCCGCCCTGCTTCTGCATTCCGGCATTGGCGACAGTAATGAGCTCGCTAAAGCAGGCATCAAAACCGAAATTAATCTGCCCGGCGTCGGCAAGAACCTGCATGATCACCCTTCCGCCGTGGTGCAGCGTGTCTGCAGCAATTCAGAATCCTATGGTATTTCCTGGAAAGCTCTGCCACGCAATGCGCTGAGTGTTTTTCAATACCTGTTAACGCGCAAGGGACAATTGGCGGGCAACCTGTTTGAAGTCACCGGCTTCCTGCACACCACAGAAGGACTCGACAGACCCGATGTACAGTTTGTCTTCATGCCTGCCAACCGACCCAAGCCAGGCTTTCCTTTCCCGGTAGGTCATGGCTATGGCATTAACTCGGTATTGTTACGACCGAAGAGCCGCGGTAGCGTCACGCTGGCCTCCAGTGATCCCCATCAGGCGCCGCTGATTGATACCAACTTCCTCGGTGACGATGCTGACCTGGAGCCATTGCTGCGCGGCATGAGAATTGCCCGCAAAATTCTCGACACGCCACAGATGAATAAATATCAGGGCAAGGAAACCCTGCCCGGCGTTAATGTGGACAGCGATGAAGAACTGAAAGCGTTCATCAAAGCCAATATGACATCGGTTCACCACCCCGGAGGCACCTGCCGCATGGGCGACAATGAGGAATGTGTAGTCGATTCCCAACTCAGAGTCCGTGGTATAGAAGGCCTGCGCGTAGCCGATGCCTCGGTCTTCCCCCGCATGGTAAGCGGCAACAGCAACGCCCCGACGGTGATGGTGGCGGAGAAAGCCGCCGATATGATTTTGGGAAAAACCCCGCCAGCGCCGATCGATCCGGGTTAACGCAGTCGCAAGTTACAAGTCTCAAGAAAAAAGATAAAGGATAAAGGATAAAGGTGACCATTGAAGACCGGAACACTGGTTAAAATGAAAAGCTGAATGCAAAATTGAGTAGTAGGTCGGATAAGCGCAGCGCCATCCGACGTATTGCCTTCATTCTAACGGTTTCCTTTTATTCTTTTTCTTACATCCTTTTTCCGTTTGCTTGTAACTTGAGACTTGTAACTTGAGACCTGTAACTTGTGACTTGCAACTTGTAACTTGTAACTTTTTTTATGACAAAAAAAAGCGGGCCAAGGCCCGCTTTCTCGATACCTGGATAATTTAAGCCATATTGGCAGCAACAAATTCCCAGTTAACCAGATTCCAGAATGCTTCCATATAGTTTGGACGCGCATTGCGGTAATCGATGTAATAGGCATGCTCCCATACGTCCACGGTCAGCAAAGGGGTAACGCCTTCGTCTGTCAGCGGTGTTGCAGCATTGGACGTATTGACAATCGCCAGGCTGCCATCGGCATTTTTTACCAGCCAGGTCCAGCCAGAGCCAAAGTTGTTCACGGCGCTATCGGTAAACTTGCTTTTGAATTCAGCGAAAGAACCAAAGGCACCATTGATGGCATCAGCCACAGCACCGGCAGGCTCACCGCCACCATTGGGGCTCAGGCAATGCCAGTAAAAAGTATGGTTCCAGATCTGCGCCGCATTGTTGAAAACACCACCGGAAGAATTCTGTACGATCTCCTCCAGGGATTTGTCAGCATCAGGGGTGCCATCGATAAGGCCATTCAGTTTTACCACGTAGGTGTTGTGATGCTTGCCATAATGGAATTCAAGCGTCTCTTTGGAAATATGAGGCTCAAGCGCATCCTGAGCATAAGGCAAAGCGGGTAGTTCAATTGACATAAAAAGACTCCATATCTGTAGAAATGACAGAATTCAGTGAAAAATACCGGAAATAACGACTGACTAAATTCAGGCGAAGCATTGTAGCAAAAATTTCCCGAAATTTTCAGAATTTAGGGATTTTGCCAGGACCAGGGATTCAGGGCAGGTTTAGGGAACCAGATAAAGTAAAAAGCTCCGTAGGTCGGATAAGGCCACAGGCCGCATCCGACAGAAAACCCACCAAACTCCGACTCGGTTGTTTATTGCCTGATGACGAAGTGAAATCCGCAATGTCGGATGCGCTGCGCTTATCCGACCTACAAATCCTTTCTTCTTGCATCCTGTAT
>JAURCS010000039.1 GCA_030828385.1 Gammaproteobacteria bacterium | reverse complement strand
CGTAGGCTTGATCATCAGTAAGATCTGGCATGCCCAATGGCATGCGCGCCTTGATAAAGCGCGCCGCTGTAAGCACCCGTGTCATGCCTGCACCATTATTATAACTTTCAGGTCCCCATAGTGGCGGAAACAAATAACCATCCAGCAGATCTGCTGTTTGTTTTAAACCCAATCCGTCTGCCCCATGACAAACCTGGCACTTTGCTTCATAGACTACTTTACCGGCATCGATACTGGCTTTACGCTGAGGCTCCACAAAGGCTGGCGGCTCAAACGCCCGGGTTTTCTCATCACTCATAATGTTGTACTGCTGGCCCAGACCCAGGATATAACTTTCCATGGCAATCATTTCCGCACTGTCCCGTGGCAAAGGTTTACCGTTCATGCTGCGCTGCATGCAGCCATTGATGCGATCCCTGAGATCACCTTCACCACCGTCCCGACCAGAGAAACGCGGATAACGTGACGCCGATTGCAACAATGAGAGGGTGCCCGGCGATGTGCCAGAATCAAGATGGCAAGAGGCACAGTCAAGACCATTGCCGGAATAGCGCATGGCAGGGTCCGGCTGTTCAGGACCCAGCAGGCGAGTGGTTTCACGTAATAATTGCTGACCATAGGCGGCAGTAGCGGCCGCAGGTATAGCAGCTACCTCTTCCTGCGCCGGTCCCCTGTTAAGCCCGTACAGTATGACTCCAATGCCTAACAGGCTGGTTGCGCCGAGTACCAGTATCACGCCATGACTGATATTACGTTCGCTCATAGTTTTTCTCGATGCTGCTCAACTTCATTGTCTGTTTGCTGCGAGTTTATTTCATCCGTGCGCTGATAATACTTTTCAAAATTGTTCAGCTGCTGCTGAAACAGATATTTCGGTTTCTCGATGCGGGCGCGCAGTTCACTACGCATTGCCCAGGACAGTAAAAAAACCAGCGCCAGACCCAAAGAGCTTAGCACAATGATATCGATAATCATGGCTCGGCCTCGTAAAACTGACGCAGATAATAACTCACCGCCAGAATCTCTGGCTCTGATAAACGATCAGTCCAGGGCGCCATGGAGGAACCCTCGATACCATTGTTTAATACCCTGACGCTTTCACCCAGCGTAGGTCTTTGCTTTGTAAAATCAGTAGGGGCAATTGCTAACTGACTGACCGCAAAGCCCTGCCCATCACCAGCATCACCATGGCATTGAACGCAGTTATTCTGATATACCCGTTGCCCTGTTACCAACTGTAACTGACCGGATGGTGCGACTGATTCTTCCTCAGCGAATGCTTTCACATAACTTGCCAAAGCATTCAGGCCACTAAGGGGGATATCGCGCCAGGCGGGCATCGCTGTGCCGGGGACACCATGCCAGAGCACGTCTGCCAGACGCTGTTGAGTATAATCATACTGAGTCAAATTTGCCGGACGTGGTCGCAACCAGTCAGCTGCCGGACCATTGCCAGTGCCATCATCACCATGACAACCCGCACATAAAGTCTGCCAAAGCATTTCACCATTTTCCGACAGGGGCGCACTATCAAAATCAGGGAGTTCCCCGCTGATCATGGATTTGCCAGGATGGGCATTCAACAATGGCGAGGTTACCGCCATCTGCGTCCATTTATTATCCGGAAAAAGTGACTTGATTGTTTCATCCCCGTCGGGCCAGGCCAGTTCTCTGGCTCTGCCCAGAGACTCCAGATAATCAACCAGATCAAGGGCTTCCTGTTTGGGCTGATCTGCACTGCCATTAAAAAAGGCATTGTAAGACGGCATGATGGACCAGGGCACAACGCTACGCGGCGCAAACAAATGTGCCAGATGCCAGTCACGATTACGGGTACTGCCGGCACGTGACAGATCAGGCCCAACACGTCGCGTGCCCCACATATGTGGCGTATCAAATTGCCCCTCCCAGGCCAGCGTGGGAGCCCCGAAGCGACTGATATCAGCATCCGTAAAGCGTATCTGCTGGGTATGACAGTAGGCACACCCTTCCCTGGCATAAATCTGCCTGCCGCGGGCTTCTGATTCTGAATAGGTATAGAGGTCTGGAGGTGACATGGCGGCAATCTGTCGATCCAGTTCCATTCCGGGCCAGACCCCAAGCAGTCCTATCGAAAGTATAAAAAATCCGATGGCGGCACTTGCCGCTACCCGATATGACATGCGCAAAAAATACGCGGGAGATGTCGAGGGTTCTGTGGCATTCGCAGAACTGCCGGATTGGACATTGGCATCTTCATGACGCTGTTTCGCCAAAAGTGTAAGACCTGCCCCTTTTTCTCCACTGCACAGGCCATAAAACAGCAGGATAAAACCGGCCACAATGGGTATGGATGAAAGAGATCGAATGAGCCAGTAAGGTCTGGATTGCTGGACAGACTCATACCAGGGCGACCCGTTTTGCCACAGCTCGGCCTGCACCAGACCAGCAATGGTCAGATCGATAACCATAATGCTGATGCCAATCACCAACAGCCAGAATGACCACGCCAGGGCGCCGGCGTTATAGCGCGCCCAGGGAATACGTTGCCAGCTGTGAACAATACCGCCAATCCCGGCAAAGGTGGCGAAGCCAAGCATGGCAAGATGGGAATGGCCAATCACCCAGTCGGTGAAATGCACCACCTGATTCAGCGACATTTGTGCCTGCAGGGCACCCTGCACACTGACAATCAGGTAAAAAATTGTCGCCACCAGAACAAAGCGCAGACCGATATCTTTTTTTAGCATGTTAGAGCCACGCAAAGACATCAGCAGGTTTGTCACTACCACAATGACGATCACACCCAGCAATGCAGATGCGGCAATGGCGCCTAACTGGGCTGCCATGGGGATGACCGAGAACACATAGTGATGGGTGCCATTGAGAGGGTAGAGAAAAAACAATCCCCAGAATCCCAGCATGGAAAGAAAATGACTATAGATCGGCCTGCCAGTGACGGCCGGAATAATAAAATACAGTATCGACAATGCCAGCGGTGTGACAAACAGCCCTACCGCATCATGAATCCAGAGGCCGGTAAAGGCCGCACTTTTCGCTCCCGGCACCAGCTCAGGAATCATATTCCCCATGGGATAGGCCAGCAGGGTAAACACCAGCGCACCGATGATATACCAGCTGGATACATAGAGATCTTCAAGACCGTTTTTGAAAAATGGGGGGAGAAACTGAATTGCCGCCAACACCAGTGCAGCAATAACAAAGACATCAATGACAAGGGGAAATTCAGCCCATTCAATTGGCTGGCTCACACCGCTGAGCACAAGCAGCCAGCCCGGCAGCATCACGACAAAATTCCACAATCCGAATAACCAGCGACCCAGATTGTGACTGAACACCTTGCGACCGGTGAGCACCGGAACAGCATGGTAGAGAAAGGCCAGAAAGGCATTGCCCAGCCAGCCCAGCATGATGCCCTGGGTATGGGCATAGCGCATTCGACCCCAGGCCATGGAGTGCCAGGAACCCAATACATCAGGCAGGAAGAATTGCAGGGAAATGGCAATGCCACACAGAATAGCGAAGAGCACACACACCAGCGCGGCTATGCTGTGTGCATAAACCAGCGGTGTATCTACCAGTTCATCTGTAGCGGCTTTTGTGACCAGGCGGGAAGCCTTGAATACTTCACTCATCCCGCATACAACAGACTGTATCCGTATTCCTGGGCTCGCGTCATGCCCATCACACCGGCGGGTACAAAGCGGGCATTGGGAATGGCCCCTGCCATAATCTCGGCAACCACAGCGTCAGTTTCCTGACCGGTACTGCCAGCGATCATACCGGCAATACCGCGAGTGGCGGTGGCACAAATCGCAAAATGCACACCACGCTCTATCATGCTGGGAATACTTGCCCTGGCGAATGGTCCACTGGCAATATTCAAAATATTCCGTGTCGGCACTTCTTTGGTTTCAGGGTCCGTGAGCTGCATGCGGCCATTGAGTAACTCACCGTATTTTTCCCAGATGGCATCCCCATAACCAAAAGCTGTTGAACCATGGCGATAGCAAACAATCATGGCGTAGTCTTTGTCAGCACCAGCGTAGGCATTCTCATGAGCATTCAGGATATTCATGCCATAACGCAAGGCATCCTGTCCGCCTGTTACCGTGGAAGTATCAATAAATACCCGATGGTTACCGGGAATCTGATCAAACCAGGCATCATCTGCATGCCGGGCCGGTTGAAAGCTTGTTGCACCGGTTTGCGCCCGGGCTTCCGGTGAGGCCGCCGTCACGGCAAGTCCTGCCACGACTGCTCCCATGCCAGCCATCACAGCGCGGCGTTGTACTTTTTCATCATCTGTTTTTTTCATCATGCTTACCTTTTGAATTGCCATCCCCGGGTTAACTTTCTATTTGCTGATTATTCTTAATTTATCAGAATCTTATTATTAGTGACCGTCTGGCCGATCAGTATATAGCAGTATAAAAGGATCAGGGAATTGTGGCTATGCAAAGCCTTTGATAAGCGACCAGATTCCTTATTGTTTGTCGCACTATTGATATGCAGCAAATCTTTCAGGGCATCACAGGGACATAAAGCAGGATAACTTTTTAAGATTGGGCCTGGGAGTTCAAGAGTTGGGGCTTGAGGTTTACGACAACAGCAGCTAAATCAAAACTCATCTTCCACAGACGCAGCTGCGCACTGGTTTTTGGGAACTGCTGATCGGCCATCGCGCTTGCAACGTTCACTACAATATTTTACTTCATCCCAGCAACGCCACCATTTTTTGCGCCAGGCAAATGGGCGCTGACAATGCTGGCAGATTTTTTCAGGCAGATTAGCCTTGTGGTGAGCCATTACCGGTTTAGTTCGCCTTGACTACCGCGCCATCTAAAGGACAGCTTCAATAGCCGCCTGCAGTTTTCTGCTGTCAGGCTCAACACCGCTGCGGAACAACTCAATGACGTTACCGTCCTTATCCACCAGATACTTGTTGAAATTCCAGTTGGGTCGCTTGGTTTCATTGGCCAGATGCTGAAACACCGGATGGGCATCGGAACCTTTAACATTGATCACATCGGTCATGGCAAAAGTTACACCATGATTGATGTAACAAATATCGGCGGTTTTCGCGGCATCATCATCTTCCTGGTTGAAATCATCAGAAGGAAAACCGACAACCACAAGCCCTCTGTCTTTATAGCGCTGATAGAGTGCTTCAAGGCCGGTGAACTGGTAGGTATAGCCACAGTAGCTGGCGGTATTGATCAGCAATACCGGCTTACCCGCTGTTTGGGCACACAAATCTATTATCTGGCTTGAATGCAGTTTATTTAGCTTGTAATCCAGCCATGGCGCACAGTTTGGCTCGCCGCTTCCTGCTGTATGCATTTCAGACTGGGCCAAGGCGAAGGGACTGGCAAGACAAGAAACCAGTATGCAAAGCAATGGAAACTCTAATTTGAGTTTGGTCTGTTTATTCATGATCAAAATTCTCCGATAGCCAGGACGACGGCCTATATAGATATTCAGTATGTACGTCTGAAAGCCCTGGCAGGATTACATCGAACCCGGCTCGCGCCTGATCATTATCGAATAATTAATATCTCACTGCTGTACTGCCAGGCGCACGACGATTTCATGGTAGGCCTGCACGAATTTATAGAGCTCCTGCTCCAGTATCCGCTCCTGATCACTGTGAGCCCCATAACCCAGCGGACCATCCTCGCGATCGATACCGGGTCCGACGCCATAACAGCTGACACCCATGGCACGCACATAACTCATATCGGTGGCACCGGTACTCATTCTCGGAATCACCGGCACGCCATAGTGCTCCCCGTAAACCTGTTCGATAACGCGAAATGCCTCGGTATCCAGACTCACTGCGGCGCTTGGACGCACCAGAGCATCATCCCAGGTCACTTCGATAGCTTCATCGTCCACCACCTTGGTAATGGCTTCAAGAAAGCTGTCAAAATCCTGTTCCGGTAACAGCCGCACGTCCAGTGAAGCGCTGCCGGCTGAAGGAATGACATTGTAGCGATAACCAATATTCATGATGGTTGGCGTAACTGTATTGTGCAGGAGTGCAGCTGTAGCCGGCTCATTGTCCAGCATCCAAAGCATGGCTTCTTCAGCTGCGCGGGAGCCCGGATTGAGCAGAGCCCGATAACGGGCCGCGGCCTCGGGGGATGAAATGTCGGCAAGACGAGCCAGCATGGTGGTCATGGTATCACTCAAACGAACAGGTTCCTGCCAGTCCGCCAGGGCGGTAATCGCCTGACCCAGGCGCACCACCGCATTGTTGCGTGTGGGGACCGAACCATGTCCGGCCACGCCGGTAACATTCAACACGGCTGTGCGGCGTTTCTTTTCACCAGACTGAATGCCGGCAAATAGTGCTTCACCGTTTTCGCGGGTCACGCTGCCACCTTCGGCAAGACAGTACTGGGCATCAATAGCATCGGGATGCTCTCTGGTCATAAACTCGATACCCCACTGCACCCCGCCTTCCTCACCCGCCTCGGCAAGAAATATGACGTCTCGATCCAGTGCCACGCCGCTGCGTTTCAACAACAGCATAGTCATCAGGGAGGCCACCAGATTGTCCTTGTCGTCAACCACCCCGCGACTATAAATCCACTTGTCATCCAGCGTGCCACCGAAGGGCGGGAAGCTCCACTTTTCCGGATCGACAGTCACCACATCCAGATGCGCCATCAGCAGCAAGGGCTCTTTACTGCCATTACCGCGCAGCCTTGCCACCAGATTGGCGCGGGCAGGATCACGGCTATAGATTTCCACATCAAAGCCTTCTGCAGTAAGAATGTCCGCCAGTTGTTCAACCAGCACGGTTTCGTTGCCTGGCGGATTGGAAGTATCGACTCGAAGCATATCCTGAAAGCGTGTCAGGGTTTCCTTATTGATGGCATCCCAATCCGGCTCAGCTGCGTTGGCATTAATGAACAGCACGCTGAAAATAATCGATATCAGTGTTCGACTCACTATTCTGAAATAAGGCATTGGCTACTCCGCTGGTAAAAAAGAGTATTAAACTCTTTCTCATTTTAGATTTTTTCTGACAGAAATATAAAACTGGCATCAATTATGTATGTCATTGAGTGGCATGTTAACAGGAGATTGAAACTCTCCTGAAAATAAACATTTCCTGGAAAACTGTTGCACCGGGATTGTGCGCTTGCGCCTGAAACGGGCAAATTGTGCGCCATATCGGTACATCATTTTTTAGAATGAGAGGTGGAAAACGCCTAAAAAACGAGAGGGTTTATCAAGAGCACTCGGAATAATCAATAAACATAATCATCCGGGCAACAATCCTGTTAATGAAAAAGATGATTTAGACCCTTTATGTCTCATTATTACCCCAGCTGCTTTTTTGCCGTTATACTTTCCAAATAATCACAGGCACCATGCCTGCATCACTAAAATATCCAGACAGGGAACATCATATGTCAGACAAGCCAATCAATAAAAAGGCAAAGGCGATAATTGTAGCGGCCCTGCTATGTATTGGATTTATTTCGCCTGCCGCACTCAGCCAGACCAAACAAACAAAAGGCTCCTTCGAGGATGTATTCCGTCAGCTGGATGAAATCCTGCCGACGCCGAATGCTTACCGTACTGCTTCAGGTGCACCGGGTAACGCTTACTGGCAGCAGCAGGCTGATTATGAAATTGAGGCCACCCTGGATGAGGACAACCAACGCATCATTGCCAGCGAGCGCATAACCTACAGCAATAATTCACCGGACACCCTGCCCTATATATGGGTACAACTGGATCAAAACCGTTTCCGTGATGACTCCATCGGCCGTACTACCGGCACCACCGGCAGTGACCGCATCTCTTTTGCCGGCATGCGTCTGGAACAACATGCGGCAGAACGGGAATTTGGTTTTGAAATTCAGCGCGTTGCCCTGCGCAATGGTAATGCGCTGGATTACACCATCAACGGCACCATGATGCGCATTGATCTGGCTACCCCATTGCGCAGTGGCCAGTCAGTCACTTTTGAAATCGACTGGGAACATAATATTACTGACTCCGACATCATGGGAGGTCGAGGTGGTCTTGAACATTTCCGTGACAGCGACACCTACCAGTTTGCGCTGGCCCAGTGGTATCCCCGGGTGGCGGCCTATACCGATTACAACGGCTGGGTGAACAAGCAGTTTATCGGACGTGGAGAATTTACTCTGGAATTTGGTGACTTCGACGTATCTCTTACCGTCCCCGCCGATCATATCGTCGCCTCTACCGGGGTGCTGCAGAATCCCAACCAGGTACTTACTGGCGAACAGCGTGATCGACTTGACCAGGCGCGCGAATCCGATACGCCTGTTTTCATTGTTACTCCCGAAGAAGCCGAAGCCAATCAGGAAGAAGGCACTGATGACATGGTGACCTGGCGCTTTGAAGCGGAAAATGTGCGCGACTTCGCCTGGGCCAGTTCGCGTAAATATATCTGGGATGCCATGACCCATGTGCAGGAAGGTGCCGAGCATGAGGAAGTACTGGCGATGTCATTTTATCCACCGGAAGCAGAACCCCTGTGGTCAAAATATTCCACTCATTCAGTGGCCCATACCATGGATGTGTATTCGAAGTTTTCCTTTGACTATCCCTACCCGGTGGCTATTTCTGTGAATGCCTGGGAATCCGGTGGCATGGAATATCCGATGATCACCTTCAATGGTTATCGCCCGGTGGAAGATGAAGACACTGGCGAGCGCACCTATTCACGCCGCGCCAAGTACGGGCTGATCTCGGTGGTTATTCACGAGATTGGGCACATCTACTTTCCCATGACGGTGAACTCTGATGAAAGACAATGGACCTGGATGGACGAAGGTCTGAATACCTTCCTGCAGTTTCTGGCGGAACGGGAATGGGAAGATGACTACCCTTCCCGACGTGGCGACCCGAAAAACATCGTCGATTACATGCTGTCGGAAAACCAGGTACCAATCATGACGAATTCAGAATCGATTCTGCAGTTCGGCAATAATGCCTATGCCAAACCGGCAACCGCATTAGTGGTGTTGCGGGAAACGGTAATGGGACGCGGTCTGTTTGATTTTGCTTTCAAGGAGTACAGCGAACGCTGGATGTTCAAAAGGCCAACACCCAGTGATTTCTTCCGCACCATGGAAGATGCCTCAGCAGTGGACCTGGACTGGTTCTTTCGCGGCTGGTTTTACTCTACCGATCATGTGGATATCGCACTGAATGATATCCGCGAATACAAAGTCTCCACCCAGGATCCGGAGATCGAGTTTCCCCTGAACCGGGAAGAGGCCGATGAAGAACCCGAGTCGCTCACCAAACTGCGTAATGCGGACATAGAAAAACGCGTGGACCGCTTTCCTGAACTGAATGACTTCTATAATGAAAACGATGAGTTTAGCGTATCCAACAAGGACCGAAATGATTACACCAGTTTCCGTGATGGCCTGGAAGACTGGGAACTGGAAGTTCTGGACAAGGCTATTGCCGATGGCTCGCTGATTTATTTTCTGGATTTCGAAAATATTGGCGGCCTGGTGATGCCCATTCCACTGGAAATCAAGTATGCGGATGGCAGTAGTGAAAGCAAAATGATTCCGACGGAAATCTGGCGCTACGATTCCCATGCTGTTACTCATACACTGATAACGCAAAAAGAAATCGAATCAGTGGAAGTGGATCCCATGCTGCAGATTGCTGATGCCGACATCGGCAACAACAAATTACCGCGGGAAATTCAACGCTCACGTATCGAGCTCTATAAAAGTGATACCAAGCAGCGTGACCTGATGGCGGACATGCTGGTGGAACTGAAATCTGCCGAGACCGGCGATGATGAAGAAGCCTCTGCCGATCTTCCGCTGGAAGAAACCGGCGAGTAAGCAAGCCATGCTCCTGTCCAGCCGGTCGAATATCAGCAACTCTAAAAATGAGTTGCTGATACCATACTTTCAGATGAGCGATACTATTTTGAAACGTACGTTTTTATACATCCTTTGCAGCTTGCTGTTAATGCCTCTTGGTACGCAAGCCCATCGCGAAAAAACCGTACTGACCACCATCACCTGCAACCCTCGTACCGAGCTACTGGAAATCGTGCATCGTACTTTTGCTCACGATGTGGAACATACACTGGGCAATCATCTGCAGGCCCAGGGAGGCCTCGATAATCTCGAAGCCCAGGCGCGAATCAGTATTGAACTGAGCAACAGCTTTATGCTCTGGGACAGCAAGGGTAAAAAAATTCCACTGACACTGATTGGTGGGGAACTGGAGGCGGAGTATTTTTTTATTTACCAGGAAGCGCCCTGCTCTGCGCTTGCCGAAATCAGCCGTGTGCGCCATGAAATGCTGCGCAATTACTGGCCTGACATGACCAATTATCTCAATGTCTATTTTGCCTCTGACGCAGACACCGGTACCCGCTCGCTGATTTTCGCCAGTGATTCAGGCGTCCAATCCTTCTAGAGTTTTTCGTCGCCAAAAAAATTACTTCAGATTTAAATGCCCAAAACATGCGGGTATGTGAAAGTTCGGCACATCACCACTGAAGGTGGGACTCCAGGCCAGAAAAGCGCAGGATTCTGCAGTACACGACCATGATGATTCGGGATCATGGGGTTGCAAAGAGACAATACGAAAAAAATTAAGTCGATAGTGCTCCTGCAAGCTTCCCAATAGAGACAAGGGAATTATTATCTTTCCATGCCAGAAATTTTCTCCTTTAACTACCGAAGTTTGAATACCTGCATTACGACCAGCAAAAAAGTCCACAACGTTATTACGGCCTGTGCCATCTGGATTTGTCACCCAGGCAGAAAACAATGCACCATTGGGATTTAACTCAATTTCCAGATAGCGCATTGGTGTTTCTGCCCCGGCAGAAATGAATACTTCAAACACTTCCTGGTTCCACATGGCTGAGTTGTCATGGGTATAGGTATTCTGCTCAACATGAGGATCATGAAAAAACTCAAAGGTTATCAAGATAATCTGCTTGTCTGCATCAACACAAAAATGAATAGACGCGGGAAATGATCCAGTACTGGCACCGGTCATTGTTGAACACAAGGGTGCAATTTCAAGAGTACGTTGAGATCGAGAGGCAGAGACTGCTAAATTAATACTCGGAATAGCCAAATGGTCTCCCTTCACACTGTGCTTTTCAGCCTACCCAAGGTGCGCATTTCATTACCGCAACAAGAGTCTGCAGAGTTTGATCAAATTCGCTATGATCGCGCTTTGATTTGCATCGATAATATCAACAGAGAGTGGCAATGGACTATCGTTATATAGGTAAAAGTGGCCTGCGGGTCAGCCCCATATGTATGGGCACAATGAGTTTTGGTAGCTGGAGCGACAAGGCAGAGGCCTTTCGCATTCTAGATAAGAGTTATGAGCGCGGCATCAACTTTTTTGATACTGCTGAAATTTATCCTGTGCCCCCGGATGAAAAGACTATTGGCCTGACAGAAGAAATTTTCGGGGAATGGATCAAGACCAAGCCCAGGGATTCCCTGATTATTGCCACCAAGGTCACCGGTGCGGCTTCCGGCTGGATGGTGCCCGTTGTCCGTCATGGCCTGACAGCACTGGATCGTCATCATATCGAGACGGCGGTGGAAGGCAGTTTGCGTCGTCTCAACACAGACTATATAGATCTGTACCAGATTCACTGGCCCGATCCCATTACCCCCATGCTGGAAACCATGGATTCTCTGGATCGCCTGGTGCAGGCTGGCAAAGTGCGCTATCTGGGTACTTCCAATGAAAACGCCTATGGACTAACCAAAAGCAACACCATCGCCGATTACGAAGGGATGGCGCGCTTTCAGTCTATTCAGAATAATTTCTCCCTGCTCAACCGACGCTTTCTGGACGAGCTTGCTAACGTCTGCCGCCGCGAGAATGTCTCACTACTGCCCTATTCGCCTATAGGTGGCGGTGTGTTGAGCGGAAAATACAATGATGGCCAGATCCCGGAAAACGCCCGTTTTTCATCCTATTTGACTGCAGATGATCCGCGTCAGCGTGCCATGGCTGAGCGTTTCGTGAATACCGGCACACTGACCTCCACTGCCCGTTATGCAGAAATAGCTAAAGAGGCCGGGATGTCTCCGGTCACACTGGCCACCGCCTGGAGCATGCATTTTGATTTTGTTGCTTCTACTATTATTGGCGCCCGCTCGGCCGAACAGCTGGACGACAGTCTGGCAGCCTTTGATATAACCCTGAGTAATGAGGTACTAGAACAATGTGATGCGGTGCACAAGGGTTGCCTGTATCCCATGGGCTAGGGGAAGGGGAAATTCTGTCTTGCCCCCCTTCTTCCTTTTAAAAATAAATTCAGTATTTGTGAAAGGAATTTGCCCGAAATCAAGTCTTAACTGGCGACCTACTAATAGCATGAACAGATCAGGGTGCGATTAAGCTGTTCGTAGGTCTTTTTTTAGATCATAGAAGGAGAATCATGAACAAACTCACTGTGAGGAAGCTCACAATCAACTGGCAAACCCCTTTTGTTTTATCGCTTCTGGTATTAACAGCGGCCTGTACTCCCATCGAAAGACAGCCCCGCATAGAACGAACCATGGGAGTTTCTGCCGGGCCTGAGAATGTATTTAGCCAGGCGGTTGGGGAAATTGTCCCCCAGCTCGCCAATGCCACGGCGACCGGCACCAACGGGCGCGTTGGCAGTGAAATGGTGTTCTGGGGATATAAGCTGCAAAACAGTAGTGACGTTAATCTGTTTGCCTGCGCCATGCTGGATGACGTGGATTGTGACGACAGGATCGCTAAAATCTGCCCCGCAGGTGGTCAGGAACAGGCACGCGTGTATGAGCCTGGTACCGTAAGGCACATCAATTGTCGCCCCATCGGAGTAGCCGCACCGGGTGACCTGTTACCCAATTGTGAAGACTATGAAAGAAGCTATGATCTGATGGTCGGCCTGATGCAGTGTCAGTAAGTCTGATTTGCACAAGCCTTTAGCCTGCCAGGGCCCTGAATGGTTTCGAACTCTTCAGGGCCGGTGGCTTTTGCTGAAAAATAATATTGATAGTATAAATGTGCGGGAATACCTCTCTCAAACACTAAAATATGCCCCACTTGCCAATGCGCCGGCTTTCTCTTCGGGCCAATATTGCAGGAATTATGGACATAGCCCGCTTACCTGTTTACCCTGACCTTCCCTGTAGAAGAATTAAAATACTTGATGAAACTTAACTGCCTTTCGAATCAGGGAAAGGGATTTCTATTCATACTATGCTTGGCACTTAACACGCCAGCGTTGGCTAATGTGCAACTTACTGCCCAGCAAACTGCTGCCTTGAGTGGACTCTGTGATGGCACGGGAAGCGGCTTCGCGGCGACCAAATTCCAGCAAGGCGTACTGGTTTTTGGCGCTGGAAAAACCGACCCGGCACACGAAGCCTTACCTGCCACTATTCAGGCCGACTCCTATGCTGAAGCCGGGCTAATCCTGTGTCTGGACTACCAGGAAACCGAAATTGACCAATGCGACTACTGGTTATTCGATGTACCCCGAGTCAGAGTAGATGTGCAGGCCCGACTTATTTCAGTGAGATCTCCTGCAAATCCTATTAGCTCCATGAGCATGGTTGGTCAGGAACCTCCCAATTGCAATCTGGCTGGCATAATTACCAGCAGGACCAAAAAGATCAGTGGTCAGGCACCTGATGCCTCTGCCCTGATGGACTTTCTCGAGTCCAGCGGCGCCAACCTGCATGATTCGGACGGTGATGGTCTGAACAATCTGGTAGAAAACATCAGCGGTACAGATCCTCAGGTATTCGATGAAGCGGACGTTACTTCACTGATTAGCGTCAACGGCAGCAGTAGCCTGGAGGTGGTGGAATCGGAAAACGTGACGCTGGCCCTGGATTTTGATCCCGGTAACTACAGCAATCAAACCGCCGATTACACAGTGTGGATCAATAGTGGTGAGCAGATTTTTTCCTATGTCCTTGGCAGTGGCTTTGAAGAAACTCCCCTGCCGGAAATTACAGTCCGGGGCAAGGCAAAAAAATTCCGAAATTTTCCATTAACCACCCTGCCCACCTTTGGCAGTGGTGATTATCAACTGAATTTTTCAGTGGCTATTGATGGCGAAGTCATTACCAACTCCTTTGCCATGTTGTCGGTCATCAGCAACGAGTGGGTTTTTGAAGAAGTTGGATTACGTGCCGGCATTGACCATCAGCATGGATTTCTGCCGGAAGACGATGATCTGGCTGAAGAATTAACCTTGCTGGTCTCTGGCGTCGCTGCTGGCGATTATGACAAGGATGGCTGGGTAGATTTATATTTTACCCAGGGCGATATCGGGAAAAATCTGCTCTATCGAAATCTTGGTAATGGCTCTTTCATCGAGGTAGCAGAAGAAGCCGGTGTGGATATTGCGCTCCCGGCAAATGTCATAGACGACGATACCCAGGCTCAAAATTCCGGCGCGACCTTTGCCGATTATGATGGCGATGGCTGGCTTGACCTGATGGTGAACGGGATCAACAAAACCACCCAACCAATTCTTTTCCGCAATAACCAGGACGGTACTTTTTCTGATGTTACACAGGTAGCGAAAATCCCCATCGTTTTTCAAAGTATGAGTTCCAGTTTTGCCGATTATGACAAGGATGGAGACCTGGATTTTCTTATCACCCACTGGATGAGTAACGCCCAGGAAAAACGCCTGTTCAGGCAAAATGCTGACAATACCTTCACCGATGTCAGTGAGACGGCAGGACTTGAAGAAGTCATTACCAATGGCTTTACCGGCAACTTTGCCGATATTAATAATGACGGCTGGCTGGACATTCTTATTGCCGCTGATTTTGGCACCAGCCAGGTCTTTATGAGTGATGGCGATGGCACCTTCACCACTGTTACCGGCCCTGAAATCACGGATGATTTTGGTATGGGCGCAACGGTAGGGGATTTTGATAATGATGGTGATCTGGACTGGTTTGTTACCAGTGTCTATGACCATACTCTGGAAAATCCGGAAGTCGATGGTAACCGTCTATACAGCAATAATGGAGACGGCACGTTCACAGACATTACCGGAAAAACCAGAACCAGAGATGGTGGCTGGGGCTGGGGCACCTGCTTTGCTGACTTCAATAACGACGGCTTTCTGGATCTGTTTCAAACCAATGGATATACCGGAGATCACAACCCTGATTTTGGTATCTACCTGGAAGATCGATCGCGTCTATTTGTGAATTTACAGGACGGCTCATTTACCAACCAGGCCGAGATACGGGGTGTGGATGATACCCATCAGGGTCGCGGTGTTGTCTGTTTCGACTATGACCGCGATGGTGATATCGATATTCTGGTAGCCAATAACCGCAGCCGACCCCGCTTGTATGAAAATCGCGGTCTCTATGGTCAACATTGGCTTGATGTCAGGCTGGAAGGCGAAGACAAAAATACCGAGGCCATCGGTGCAAGGGTTTATCTCACCAGCAATGGTATAAGCCAGATGCGCGAACTCAGAGCCGGCAGTAATTTCCTGTCACAGGATCCCGTAGTAGCGCACTTTGGCCTGGGTAGCCAAACCGTGATAGAGGAAATACGGGTGGTCTGGCCATCTGGCCGCGAACGTATCCTCACGGATATAGACGCCGATCAAACGCTTTATATCTCACCCTGAAGTTTCGGGCAGCTCACTTGTCTGGGGCTCAGGGATTACCAGAAAAATATTTCTGAGCCATCTGATAGGCATCCTGACCAATAGTGATTCCTATCAAACGTCCCGGAATATCATCCATGGGGGGATGAATACCGCCCCATATCCGGGAAAGACTGGTCTGATCTGAAGCATCCTGATAAGTCGCCCACTGCAATACCACATCCACTGAAGGTCCCTGTTCAAACACCAGGAATTCATTTTTCGGGGCAACAAATTCACCCAGGCCTCCGGGGAAGTATGGACTGCCAGTAAACAGGGTCATCACTTCAGCCGCCGCTCTTGAAAACGTACTGTGTCCGGAGAGATAGCCAGCAAAGGGTGGCGAGACAAAAGTTGGGCGTTGATAGGGCCACCAGTTTTCCGCCAGAATCCAGCCAACGCCGGCATAATCGGATTCCGGGTCCTCAACAAAGTCCGGACCACGCCAGGTGAATAATTTTAGTTTGCCAACATGCTCGTCATTTTCTCCGGCCAGCGCATCGCCACTTTCCACCAGCTCGATAAGACCATCCACCAGCCCCATACCCTGGGGATCATAATTGGGTAGCGAGGAGGATGTGCGCTGCCCCAGCTCGGCCATATGGCGAATGGCTGACACCGGCCGGGACGAATCGTAATAGCCCTTGATACCCCAGGCGGTTACTGCCGAATCATGCATGGCACCACCAAGTACCAGGTAACCTTTTACATCCCATTCCAGATCGCTGACCAATGCGCCAGTGCCGGCGATACGCTTTTCCAATAAGGGGTCATCTGTCACATGATTAAAAATCGTAAACCAGTGTCCGGGAGGGGTTTCCGAATCCGGCCCATCTGCCCAGAACTCAGCTAGTACCCGCGTATAGTCGCCCCGGGGAACCAGTTGAGATTGATAGGGCTGGCCAGTCACAGGATTTAACGCATGACCGTTAGAAGGATCACCACCATTTATCTGGTCAAAAAATTGAGTCATCTGGTCCTGATTCACTGGATAGTCATTAACCCGATCAAGGTTGCCGGAAGCCGCCGGAGAGATATCCCACAGTACGCCATCATCAGGATCCAGATGGGAAGACCAGTGCACGACGGTCTCAAAATTCCACTGGAAAATGGCCTGTTGATCTTCTTCTTTTAACAGGGCCTGGCTGCCGGGGTCATGATAAACCTGCCACTGGGCGCCATCGCGCTGATAAGTGGTACGATCGGAATCTTGCAGGGCAAACGGTAATACTGAGCCCCATTCCGGACTGACAAACTCCGGTGTGGATTGATTGAACACGTTACCACTTTGATCCCTGAAAACCTCAAAGGAAAGAGGCTGCCAGCGATCAGGATCACTCATCGTGGTGTTACCGGAACGCTCAGGAAACATAGGTTCATTAAGCGGCTGGTAAACTTCCGAAGCATAATCATTGATTTCATTTGCCCCGTCCGTCATGCCATAGTCTATGACACATTGCGCTATATAGTTACCCAATGCTGCCGCAGATCCGCTGCTGTAATTGGTTGACTCAAATTCTGCATCAAAACCCGATAACAACATCAGATCTTCATAGATGCCCATAACATTTTCAGCATCCGGCGCATCAGCAAAACGGTGCTTGAGCAGTTGATAAGCGGCATAACTAATGGCTTTACGCTGCGCATTCTGCTTGTTCTGCGACGCGCTGAAACCATTAAAATTACAGCTGAAACCATGCAGGTTTTGCCCCAGCAGATAATTACTTGCAGCCCCCTGCTCTATCACTGCCCAGGCGTCATACATGGCCACGGCAGTGTGGAAAAGATTGCGCGCATGCACGGTTGGTCGTGCCAGATCACCGCGAATACTTTGCAGTAGAGCTTCGTTCCATACGCGGGCCGCTGAGTGATCAAGATCATAACGCAGGCGTCTGGCAGTAATAACAGAAAAAGTGTACTTATCGGTTGACGAATCCAGAGATACATCCATCACCACATCGGCAAAGGCAACACCATTGCTAAATTTCACCAGCGGTAAAACCAGCCCTTGTTCATTACTAAAATAGGGCATCTTTGCCATATCATGAACTACAGCACTATAACTTTTAAGAATGAACTGTGGTCGAGCGGCGTCAGGATCAAAGGTCAGACAGACATCATAGATGCTGTCATCCATATTCAACTGCATGGGAAAACACAATTCTCCACTGCCAAGGTTGAAGTTGGCGACGGCGACCTCTCTTTCTTGCGCAGTTAAACTGCTACTCAGAAGGAAGCCTGACAAAAAGAGTGCAGTAAATGTAAAGTGCCTGCTCAGCATTAAAAAGTTTCTTGAAAGCTATTTTAAGGTCATTTGAAAATTAAACTGAAATTTTCTGACAAACTTCTATCAAAAAAACAAACCAGTATGATTAATTTAAGATGGATTATTGCAGTCATTATGTACGAGTAGAATATTGACAGATTCATCAAATAATTTCGCCCATCCGGGAAAAAATATTCAAAAAATGCAACGACCATTTGGGAACAAGGGCTTGCAGGCAAACCAATTATTCAAGTGAATATATGCTGATCACCTATTAAACCCTTGCTATTAACGTGATTGAACTGCAAAAAGCGCTACTATATACTGATTTTCCAGGGTCACGGGCTTGCAAGAACACAGATGACATACAAAGATCCTCAAACATTAAATGCCCACGTACATTAAAAATACAATCCATTCATTCGAAAAACATAAAAAGAATCTGCAAATGACATCACCCAGCTTACTGGTTAAAGGATTACTCCTGACAATTCTCTCTACTTACTGGCTGAGCACTTTTGCCCAAGAAACTAACTTTACCGATTGCCGTTCAATCACCAATCGTCAAGCCCGCTATGCCTGCTATGACCGGATCGAAGCCAGTCAAGTCAACGGTGTAGTTGAGCCAGAAAAGTCTGCTCCTCGAGCCAATCCTGACAATTTACCTGTAGTCAGTTTGCCGACAAGAAATCGTGAGGTAGTTAGTGATGAGCCAGCCATGGAAAATCAGCAGGCGACTGATCCGGGCGCAGGCCAGGAGG
>JAURCS010000038.1 GCA_030828385.1 Gammaproteobacteria bacterium | reverse complement strand
CCGAATCAGACCTTAAGATAGTCAGCAAACGTCAGCCCACTGAAGATGAAATACGTGACCTGCTGTTCGCCTGGAAAGTAGTTAAATTTGTTAAATCCAATGCCATTGTCTATGTCAAAAATAATCAGACCATCGGCATCGGTGCCGGCCAGATGAGCCGTGTCTACAGTGCCAGAATTGCCAGCATCAAAGCCGCTGATGAAGGGCTGGAAGTCCCCGGTTCAGTAATGGCCTCGGATGCCTTCTTCCCCTTCCCGGATGGCATTGAAGCCGCGGCCAAGGCCGGCATCACTGCAGTAATTCAGCCCGGCGGCGCCATGCGCGATGACAATGTAATAGCCGCCGCAGATGAAGCGGGAATGGCCATGGTGTTTACCGGCATGCGTCATTTCAGGCATTAATATAACTGGATGCAGGATGCAGGATGCAGGATGCACAAAATTGTGACTCAGGTTTTCGATTGAAAAATTACTTAATACATAAACCTACTAAATGGCGATTAAGAATCTGAAACTACCAGAATTCCTCTTGCATCCTGCATCCTGTCTCCTGCATCTGTACAAGATATTCTGTCTCTATCAGATAACAAGTTAGTCAGGATCAACTTTATTTAATTCAAGGTTAACTATGAACGTAATGATTATCGGCTCGGGTGGACGTGAACATGCATTGGCGTGGAAATGTTCGCAATCCAATCAAGTAGACACTGTTTTTGTTGTCCCGGGTAATGCAGGGACCGCCGGTGAGCCAGGTATTAAAAATGTGGCACTGGACATCACAGATTTTGAAAGCCTGACCCGCTATGCCAAAGGCAATAATGTTGGCCTGACCATTATTGGTCCTGAAGCACCGCTGGTGGATGGCATTGTTGATTATTTTCAACGCCAGGGGCTGGAATGTTTTGGTCCCAGCAAAGGCGCAGCCCAGCTTGAAGGCTCCAAGGTATTCACCAAGGACTTTCTCGCCCGCCATCAGATTCCTACTGCCGCCTATCAAAATTTTACCAAGGTAGAGCCTGCCATTGCCTATGTGAAAGAACAGGGGACACCGATAGTCATCAAGGCAGATGGCCTGGCCGCCGGCAAAGGCGTCATCATCGCCCAGACTCAGGAAGAAGCTGAAAACACTATCCGCGATATGCTATCGGGAAACAGTTTTGGTGAGGCCGGACACCGGGTGGTCATTGAAGAGTTTATGCAAGGTGAAGAAGCAAGTTTTATTGCCCTGGTAGATGGCACCCATGCCCTGCCCTTTGCCACTTCCCAGGACCACAAAGCCAGAGATGATGGCGATGTTGGTCCCAATACCGGCGGGATGGGAGCCTACTCCCCCGCTCCCGTTGTTACCCCCGAAATCCATGACCGGGCCATGGCGGAGGTTATTCTTCCCACGGTGAAAGGCATGGCAGAGGAAGGCAATACCTATACCGGTTTTCTTTATGCAGGGCTGATGATAATGCCTGATGGCACGCCAAAGGTCGTGGAATTTAACTGTCGTTTTGGCGACCCGGAAGCACAACCAATCATGATGCGCCTGAAGTCCGACCTGGTAGCCCTGTGTCAGGCTGCGTTAAATAAAACCCTGGATCAGACCAGCATAGAATTTGATGAAAAAGCTGCTCTGGGCGTGGTTCTGGCTGCCGGTGGCTATCCGAATACCTATGCCAAGGGCAAGAAAATCAGCGGGCTTGAGTCAGACAGTGGCTCAGCCCACAGCAAGATCTTTCATGCCGGCACGTCGTTGCAAAATCAGGATGTTGTCACCAATGGCGGCAGGGTACTGTGCGCCACTGCCCTCGGTGATGACGTCACCCAGGCACAAGCTCGTGCCTATCAACTGGCCAGCCAGATCGACTGGGAAGATGTGTATTACCGCAAGGATATCGGTCATCGGGCAATCGCCCGCGAAAAGGCGCGTTAACGCGTAAGCGCGCCAGTCTCAAGTTACAAGAGGCAAGCAACCATTCTTTTTAGCTTCAATGGTTTTCTGTAGGTCGGATAAGGAGCGCAGCGACGCATCCGGCATGGCGACCTGTGGTCGCCTGCTTGAGACTTGAGACTTGTATCTTGAGACTTGTCACTTTCAACCTGCTAAAATGACCGTCATGAATATCGCAGACAAACTAATTACAAATTTCGACCTTGCCCTGAAAACCCTGGTGCCTGGCAGTGTGCATGCGCAACGGGAAAATCCGGCGCATGTAATGCACGACACCGAGCTGTCTGATGATGTGAGAAAACACACTGCCGGATTGATGCGCATTAATCATACTGGCGAAGTGTGTGCACAGGCCTTGTATCAGGGCCAGGCCCTGACTGCGCGCCTACCGGAAGTAGGCGAAAGCATGAATGCAGCAGCCGCTGAAGAGATTGATCATTTAAGCTGGTGCGAGCAGCGCCTGAAAGAACTTGACTCCCGTCCCAGCCTGCTCAATCCGCTCTTTTACGGGCTCTCATTCAGTATTGGGGCAGCTGCAGGAATTGCCGGAGATCGCTGGAGCCTGGGGTTTGTAGCGGAAACTGAAAAACAGGTTTGTGCGCATTTACAGGAACACCTGGAAAAACTTTCACCTGAAGATAATAAAAGTGAAGCCATCCTCACGCAGATGCTGGAGGATGAAGCAAAACATGCAGACAATGCCGAAGCTGCCGGCGCGGCGCAATTACCTTCACCAGTTAAATCTGCGATGCAGGTAATGGCCTCGGTGATGAAACAAACGACTTATCGAATTTAAGCTTTCAAAAACCAGAACAGAAATTCAGCAGCGCCGAATCCCGGCCAGATTTCAATCTTCCTCAATAATAAAATCATGGGTAATTTGAACGCCACCGCGCTGCAGCATAATGGATGCCGAGCAATATTTATCCGCTGACAAATCAACCGCACGTTTTACCTTATCCGGATCAAGATTTTTACCCTTCACCCTGAATGTCATATGAATTTTCTCAAACACGGCGGGAATTGAATCCGCCCTTTGAGCTTCAACTTCTGTCACGCAATCGGTGATTTCCTGGCGTGATTTTTTCAAAATTGCCACCACATCAAACGCCGAGCAGGTGCCAACCCCGAGCAGTATCATTTCCATTGGGCGTGCCCCCAGATTTCTGCCGCCGGCATCCTCCGGACCATCCATGATGACCTTGTGACCACTGCCAGATTCGCCTTCAAACGTGACCTCTTCCTGCCAGGTGATTGTTGCTTTCATAATAATCCTCAATTTCAGTAAACGCGCCAAACGCTAAGTATTATCCCATACTCATTGCACCGGGTCTTGAGGCAAAAACTCTTATCCTGAGCAAACTTGACCCGCCAGAAATGCTAATATATTTTAAAAAATAGAACACCCCGGCAAAGTGTGATATGCAATTGATATTACTGGTTAATCTTGAGGGTAAAACTGATGGTTTTGATGGCAATCACGCCTCATATTCGGGATCTTGAAAACTTTTAAGCAACTCCCATCGGCGCAAGTATCCAAACAAGACTACTATCATCCATGAGGGTGATAAGTGTGAAACCCTGTATTACATAATGTCCGGCTCTGTGTCTGTAGTCCTCGAAGATGAGGAAGGCAAGGAAGCTATTATTGCCTATCTGAATCCTGGCGACTTTTTTGGAGAAATGGGGCTGTTTGAAAATAAAGAAGCCCGTAGTGCCTGCGTTCGCACCAAAACTGAATGTGAACTGGCTGAAATTTCCTATAGCAATTTCAGCGATTACACGCGAAGTCATCCAGAAATTCTCTACACCATCGGTGAGCAGATGGCTCATCGACTGCGCAGTACCACCAAAAAAGTAGCCGACCTGAGTTTCCTCGACGTCACCGGCAGAATCGCCAGCACGCTGTTGGAACTGAGCAAGGAACCTGATGCCATGACCCATCCTCAGGGTATGCAGATCAAGATCACGCGCCAGGAACTGGGACGTATAGTAAACTGCTCCAGAGAAATGGCCGGACGGGTACTCAAGGATCTCGAAGAGCAGGGACTCATAGAAGTCCACGGTAAAACCATAGTAGTTTACGGAACCCGCTAGTAAGTTTAGGGGTCCTGCAAGTAAGTAGTAGCTATTACACTCGCCAACTCATCGTTAAAATTATTTTTGGATCCGGTTAGATAGGAGTTCTATGCGCCCGGCCCCAAAAATAATTTTGCCTCGATTTGCCTTCGCTCATGACGCGACCAAAATTTGAGCTTTACCAGCGTTCTGCTTACCCCACCCATTTTTCAAGCTGAATTTTTTATTCCCGGACCCGAATAAAAATCCGGATCACGTCGAATGGCGGCCTGCGGCCTTATCCGACCTACAGGACTATCCAACCTACAGAACCATGGAACAACAGGAAATGGAAAACTTCATCGGCGACAGCCAGGACGATTGCTTTTTGATCGTCCCAACAAAATCAAAATTTTGGTAGCGTCACGAGCGCCAGCTAATCGAGGCAAGAATGCGCGCAGGGAAGGAGTGTACGGTGGTACATGACTGACTGAGCACTTTCTTAACGAAGAGTAGCTAAGCGCAGCAGCTACTGCTGAAGTATGGTTTTAACCAACAAGAACAAGGAGCCAGACCAGAGCAACGAGAACCAAACTAATAAAGACCGCTGCACTCCCAAGATCCTTAGCCAACCCGGAGAGTTCGTGGTGTTCATGGCCGATCCTGTCGATCGCCGCCTCAATCCCCGAATTCAGTATCTCCACAATCAACACCAGAAAACATACGCCTACCAGAAGTGATTTTTCCACCCCACCATTGCCCAGATAAAGGCCCAAGGGAACCAGAATCAGGCATAGCAGCACTTCCTGCCTAAATGCCGCTTCATTACGCCAGCAGGCGCTGAGTCCCTTGAAAGAATTATGGCTTGCGGAAATTATCCGCGTCAGTCCTGTTTCTCCAGGCTTAGCCATTGAAGAACATTTCCTTGAGCTTTTCACCAGGTTCTGCAGCACGCATAAACGATTCACCCACCAGAAATCCGTAAACGCCGTGACTCAGCATTTCTTCAACATCTTCGCGAATATGGATGCCACTTTCTGTAATCACTGCAACGTCTTCCGGAATATGAGGGAGTAATTCATAGGTGACACCAAGGCTGGTTTTAAAGGTATGCAGATCCCGATTATTGATGCCGATGAGTTCAGCATCCAGCGCCAGAGCCAGTTCCAGTTCTTCGCGGTTATGCACCTCGACTAAAAAGTCCAGGCCATAATGCCTGGCACTTTCTGCCAACTCAGTTAACTGATCCGGCGTCAGGGCTGCAACAATTAACAGAATACAATCCGCACCAATCGCACGAGACTCGGCAATTTGCCAGCTATCCACCATAAAATCCTTGCGTATCACCGGTAACTTGCAGGCCTGCCTGGCCTGCTCCAGGTAGCTCTCGTCACCCTGGAAAAAATCCTTGTCAGTAAGCACGGAAAGACAAGCGGCTCCATTCTCAGCGTAGCTTGAAGCTATCGCTGCCGGGTCGAAATCCGCCCTGATCAGACCCTTGCTGGGAGAGGCTTTTTTTATCTCGGCTATCACTGCGGGTCGTTTATGTCGAATCCGCTCCATCAGGGCACTGGTAAAGCCGCGGCATGGTTGCGCGTCGCGAATCTGTGATTCGAGATCTGCCAGGGAGGATAGCGCTTTCCTCTGACTGACCTCTTCAGCTTTACGTTCAAGTATTTTTTTTAGAATAGTGGCCTGGTTCATATAAGTTTCATTGGTTATGGACTCAAGCGTCCAGGAAATTTTTCAGCATCTGGTGACCATGTTCACTAAGAATTGATTCCGGATGAAACTGGACACCCTCCACGGCAAGTGTCTTGTGACGAACGCCCATTATTTCTTCCAGGCTGCCATCCTCATTTTCAGTCCATGAAGTTAATTCCAGGCAATCAGGCAAACTTTCATATTCAATAACCAGAGAGTGATAACGGGTCGCATTGAAAGGATTCTCGATATCCTTGAATACCCCTTTTCCCTCATGGTGAATCGCGGAAATCTTACCATGCATGACGCGTTTGGCTCGAATGATCTTGCCACCAAATGCTTCACCTATACTCTGGTGCCCCAGGCACACACCGAGAATCGGAACACTTCCGGCAAAATGTTTTATCACCGGTACGGATATACCAGCCTCATGAGGCGTACAGGGGCCCGGAGAAATAATAATTTTCTCTGGCGCCATGGCCTCGATTTCCTCCAGGCTGATCTCATCATTTCTGAATACCCGGATATCTGTCCCCAACTCACCAAAGTACTGCACCAGGTTGTAAGTGAAGGAATCATAATTGTCGATCATCAATAACATGGCGCTATAGCCCTTCTTCTGCCAGCTTCACGGCGTGAAACATCGCCCTGGCCTTGTTCATGGTTTCTTTCCACTCCATTTCCGGAACAGAATCAGCAACGATACCGGCCCCGGCCTGGATATAAAGTGTCTTGTCCTTGATCACTGCAGTACGTATGGCTATAGCCATATCCATGTTGCCATTCCAGGACAGATAGCCCATAGCGCCACCGTACACGCCGCGTTTTACCGGCTCAAATTCATCTATGATTTCCATCGCCCGAACCTTGGGTGCACCGCTTAAGGTCCCTACCGGAAGTGTTGCCTTGAGAACATCCAGCGCCGTCTTGTCGTCGGCAAGCTCACTTTCAACATTCGAGGCAATATGCATGACATGGGAATAACGCTCTACAAACATCTGTCCGGTCACTTCCACCGAACCGATTTTGGATACGCGCCCGGCATCATTACGACTCAGGTCGATCAGCATAAGATGCTCTGCTATTTCTTTTTCATCGGCCAGCAGTTCCTGCTCAAGGGCCAGATCTTCCTCTTCCGTTTTGCCACGCTTGCGGGTCCCGGCAAGGGGCCTGACAGTAATTTTTCCATCTTCCACACGAGCCAGAATTTCCGGAGAGGCACTGACGATATGAAAATCCCCCATATCCATGAACACCATGTAGGGCGATGGATTAAGCTGACGCAAGGCACGGTAGACGTTGATGGCTTCCCCGTCATAGGGAAGGCTCATACGCTGGGACAGCACTACCTGCATCACATCGCCAGCTACAATATAGTCCTTGATTCTCTCAACCGCAGTTTCAAATGCCTGCTGTCCAAAGCTGGAGACAAAATCAGCTTCGCCCACTTCCCGATCACTGGCGACACTCTTTACGCTTAGTTGCTGATCGAGTTTTTGCGCCAACTCATCAAGTCTTGCCAGGGCATGCCCATAGGCATTTTCCACGGACGGGTCCTGATAAACCATCAGCATCAGCTTACCGCGCAGGTTATCCAGTACTACCACCTCTTCGGACAGCATGAGAATAATATCCGGTGTATTAACAGTATCTTCGGGTGCGGAATGAGCTACCTTTTTTTCCACATAGCGTACGCTGTCATAGGCAAAATAACCTACCAGTCCACCATTAAAACGCGGTAGTTCTTCCAGTTCAGGAACCTTGAAGCGCTGCTGGTATTGCTCAATAAAAACGAAGGGATCTGCAGTTTCCAGGGACTCTGTAACCTGGCCGTCGGTTTCTACTGCCAGCTGACTGCCATCGACCTTTAACAGCGTTCTGCAAGGCAAGCCGATAATGGAATAGCGCCCCCACTTTTCACCGCCCTGAACAGATTCAAGAAAATAGCTGTAAGGACCACGTGCCAGTTTGAGGTAAGTGCTCAGCGGCGTTTCCAGATCTGCAAGAATTTCCCGGTAAACCGGAATACGGTTGTATCCCTGTTGGGCAAATGCATCGAACTGCTCAGGACTCATTTTCTAATACCTTACTCGTTGCCCTTGATTCTAATTACCTGACTGGGAACCAAGTTCCTTGCGCATTGCGGCAATAGTCTCAGCATAGTCATCGGTACCAAAGATAGCTGAGCCTGCCACAAACATGTCTGCGCCTGCTGCAGCAATTTCAGCAATGTTATTGATGCCTACACCACCATCAACCTCGAGGCGGATATCATGACCACTGTCATTAATAAGCTTGCGCACTGCTTTCAATTTATTCAATGTTGAAGGAATAAATGCCTGCCCACCAAAGCCCGGATTCACGGACATCAGCAAAATAATATCCACTTTGTCCATCACGTATTCCAGACAACCCAGTGGCGTCGCCGGATTTAACACCAGGCCGGACTTACAGCCCTGATCCCTGACAAGTTGCAGGGAACGGTCTATATGATTGGTCGCTTCCGGATGGAAGGTTATATAGGAAGCTCCTGCGTTGGCAAATTCCACAATAAGACTGTCCACTGGAGACACCATCAGATGAACATCAATGGGCGCATTTAAACCATTGCGCTGCATATAGGCAAAAAGTGATTTACACACACCGGGGCCAATAGTCAGATTGGGTACGTAGTGATTATCCATGACATCAAAATGGACGACATCAGCACCAGCAGCCAGAACTTGCGAAACCTCCTCTCCCAGTCGGGCAAAATCCGCGGACAGGATAGAGGGTGCAATGAGGAAATCATTCTCAGCCATTTTTCTCACCAAAGTTACTTGCCAATATTTCTTTTTAGTATCCCTTTCAGGCTTACTAAAACAGTCTGAACAAACTTTTGTGCAGTGATTTATGCACTGATTTATCCAACCGAGGCCCGCATTGTACCGATTTTAAAAGGGCATGTCCTTGAAATTACAGCCTTTGCTGATATTGCAATTACGAAAATAGACACCATATCTTTTGTTGCCGGAGAAAGGAATTTACCTCACACTCGTCTGCCCTTCCGGCTAGTAACAGGAGATACAACTATGCTGCGCATCGCGCTTTTTCTTGGCACCAATATCGCCATCATGGTGCTTATTTCACTGGTTTTTCAGATTTTTGGATTTCAGGGCCTGCTGGCCGCAAACGGAGTAGACCTGAATCTGCAGGCACTGCTGGTGTTTTCTGCACTAATAGGATTTGCCGGTTCGATTATTTCACTGCTGTTGTCCAAAACCATGGCCAAGCGTGGAATGGGTGTGCAATTGATCCAGCAGCCACGGACCGAATTTGAGAGCTGGCTCCTGCAAACCGTCGGGAAACAAGCACAGCGAAGTGGTATTGGCATGCCTGAAGTTGGAATTTTCAATCAGGCCGCGCCCAATGCATTCGCCACCGGCTGGAACAAAAACAATGCACTGGTAGCCGTTAGCACCGGCCTCTGCGAGGCCATGCAGCGCGATGAAATCGAAGCGGTGCTCGCCCATGAAGTCAGTCATGTTGCCAATGGCGATATGGTCACCATGACACTTATTCAGGGCGTGGTGAACACCTTTGTCATCTTTCTGTCGAGGGTGATTGGTCATGTGGTGGATCGCGTGGTGTTCAAGGTACAACGAGGGCATGGCCCGGCGTTCTTTATTGTCTCGATCCTCGCCCAGATCATCCTCGGTATTCTCGCCTCCATGATCGTCATGTGGTTTTCACGCTGGCGCGAATATCGTGCTGATGCGGGCGGTGCCAACCTGGCTGGACGTCAGGCTATGATCTCCGCGTTGAAGCGTCTGCAAAATTCACAGGAAGCTAAAATGCCTGATGAGCTTGCTGCTTTTGGTATCAATACCGGCAAAGTACAGGCTATGTTTTCCAGTCACCCACCACTGGAAAAGCGTATTCAGGCGCTACAGAATAATCTCTAAAAAAACTGATCATTCGCAGAATAAAAAAAGGCGCATCCCTGATGCGCCTTTTTGCAAAACCATGGTTGTTGGAAAACAGCTTATTTAACTGGCGTTTTCCATCCTACTGGTTTGATTGCCAGTACTGAACAGTTGATATTATTAAGAATTTTTTCAGCAGTGTTACCCATGAAGAAACCCTTAATACCGGAACGTCCCACAGTCCCCATCACAACAAGGTCAATACGCTTACTTTTCACAAAACGAGGAATAACGTTCTCGGGTTCGCCCTTGATTAAATGGGTATCAGTACTGTCAATGGTATATTCTGTCGCCAGTTCATTAAGATGCGCTTTTTCCACCTTGCGCATATCCCTGAGCATGGTACTCAAAGACTTATAGGCCGCCTGGACCCCCTTTCGATTTCTCAGGCGTTTCTCGGCAGCAACATGCCAGGCATGCAGAACATGGAGATGTCCTTTTTCCATTGATGCCAGAGAACTGGCCAATTCCATAATAGTACGGTCCATGTTCCTGTCAGTCTTGTCTTTGACGCGTAAATCAACCGAAGCCAGTATTTTTGAATGGCTGATTTTCTTTCTGGGCTTCATAATTAGTACCGGACATGGACACTTGCGAACCAGATTCATGTCCAGCGTAGAAAATAACATGCCGGTCAAATGAGGCTTGCCGCTAGCTTTCACTACAAGCTCAAAACCTTCCTTCTGCACTACTCTTATTATCTTAATAAAATCCTTACCTTCGCTGATAATGGCAGGAATTATCATTTTAGAGCCGCGCGGTTTGGCAGATTTGGCTAAGGCAACAAGTTCTTCCTTACGTATTTTAACCAGCTCTTTTTGCAGATTAATCATATCAACTGCCACATCTGTAATGGCGAAATTTTCAGCTGGCTCCACCACATCAATGACGCTAACCTTCGCATTGATATCACGTGCCTGCTCGTATTAGCCAGCTTGGCGGACACCCGCTTCGGCTCTGGCAAGGTCGGCGCGCAAAGCAGCATCATCCGGGTTTGCTTCCAGCACCAGCTTGGCAGTTTCCTGCTGCTGTCTGGCCTGCTCCATATCAGGGGTTCTGGCACTGCCAAATATGACGACAGTATGATCGATGCCATGCTCTTTCAGCAGCAACTCCGGCTTGCTTACTTCAAGCAGGAAGCGGACCGGACGCATTTCATCCCGCAAAAGAAAGTCCATATCATCGTAGGCAAGCCGATAGGCCGGGGAAGCCATCTGCTCATTAACAATCCCCTCACCCCTCAATTCAGGATTGGCATAAAGACGTTCATCAGCCGCTGAATGAAAAAGATGGCCAGGTTGTTTGCGTTTGGACATCGGCATACCTCTAAAAAATTGTTTTTATTTTAACCGGCAATCATACATGATTCAGTTTCCACATAATCTTACAGTCAAAACCTGTATGAGCAGAATTGTACCGTTTGCCCGGTAAAATATGAAAAGGAGAGTTTCAGGTGTGCCGATTCCTTGCCTATAGCGGACCATCAACATTCATGCAGGAATTCCTGCTGGACAGCAGCTATTCACTGGTGAATCAAAGTAAACATGCAAGGATGCGTTTTGAACCTGTTAATGGAGATGGCTTTGGGGTGGGCTGGTACCCGCTGCATGATGATTCGATTCCGGGTACTTTTGTCAGTATTGAACCCGCCTGGAGTAACCGTAACCTCAGGGAAATTGCAGCAAAAATTCCGACGCGACATTTCTTTGCCCATATTCGCGATGCCACGATAGGTATGCCGGTGTCCCAGGCCAACTGCCATCCTTTCCAGTCGGGATCCTACCTGTGGATGCACAATGGCCACCTTGATGAATTTGACAAATGCAGACGCTTGCTGATGGACTCCCTATCCGATACCTCCTTTAATATGATCAAGGGTAATACTGACACCGAACACCTGTTTGCCCTTTTTATGGACGAGGTGGAACATCAACAGGTAAGCGATAGCGGTCAACTACTCGAGGCTCTGAGCCGAACCATCGTGCGCATAAACAACATTAGAAAAGAATCCGGTTGTGAATCCGAAGCCCATATGAACTTTGCGCTATCCAATGGCATTTGTTCACTTTTTACCCGATTGAGTATGAATAGCGAAATGGCGCCGCCAACTCTGCACTACCAACAGAAACATGAGGCATTGATAGTAGCCTCGGAACCCCTTTCTGATGTGGGAGACTGGCAACAGATAAATAATGGCGAGCTCTTGATTCAGGAAACCGGCAAGCCAATGAGAATAGAAGCGCTGAAAATTTGACGTGTTACTTTCTATTTCAAGCCTGAAGATTTTATCTTTTATCTTCCATCTTCCATCTTCTATCTTTCAGATTTCAGCTTTCAATTTTGCATCAAGTATCTGCAAACGCTGTACAGTACCAATGTCAGACCACTCACCGGCATAATATTCTCCACCAACCTTTCCCTTTGCCATGGCCTGCTTCAGTAATGGCACAATCGATTGCTTACCGGCACTAATATCTTTAAACAATGCAGGGTGATAAACAGCGATGCCACTGAATGTCAGCTTTTTTTCACCCTCCTTTGCTTCCCGAATTTTGCCGTCTGCCAGAAAAAAGTCACCTTCGGGATGGTGTGCAGGATTATCTACCAGTACCAGCCAGGCCAGTAATATTTGACCATCGATAAAGGGAAGATTTTTAAATGAATAATCGGTCCAGATATCAGCGTTGACACAGATAAAAGAACTGATTTCAGCATTACTGGCCAGCAACGGTAATGCCTGGAAAATTCCGCCAGCGGACTCCAACGGCTCGTTCTCGCGCGACCAACTGATACTTACCCCCAGGGCCTCACCATTTCCCAGTGCGGCTTCGATTTTTTCACCAAGCCAGGCATGATTAATCACCAGATCTGAAAAACCATTAAGTGCAAGCTTTTCTATGTGGTGGACGATCAAGGGTTTTCCGCCAGCTTCCAGTAAAGGTTTGGGCGTTTCCAGTGTCAGAGGCCGCATGCGATCTCCCCTGCCTGCCGCCAGTATCATTGCCTTCATGATGCGCTGCGTCTGTTGATTGCGGCATTGAGTTTTGTCACCAGCGTAGGGTAGATTTTTTTATCAAACCACATTGCCACTTCTTCCAGCACCGGGTAATCCCCCATTACTTCCTTGATATAGGCCAGCGTTCTGGGGATATCCCCCAGGTAACCATTTTTACCATCACGCAGATAGAGTCGGGAAAAAATACCCACTGCTTTTAAATGCCGCTGCAGTCCCATCAGATCAAAATCATGGATGAACTCATCCGACTTTATTGAATCAACTATGCCGGCTGTCTTTGCCATTCGGGCATAGTCTGTTGCCCATTGTCTTATCATGGCTTTCGGCCAGATGATGTAGCAATCCTTGATCAGGGAAACAAGGTCATAGGTATAAGGACCAAACACCGCATCCTGAAAATCAATGATGCCCAGTCCCTCATCCCCCTGAACCATCAGATTACGGGAATGATAATCGCGATGAACACAAACCTGTGGTTGCGAAAGCGCAGATTCAATGAGCAATTCAAAAATTCTTTCCAGAAGTTCATTGTCCTCACTGGAAAGCCTCAGACCCATAATGCCCTCGCAAAACCACTCTCGAAACAAATTCATTTCAGCCAGCAACAGGGTGCCATCAAAAGGTGGCAACAAAATTTCACTGCCCTCCCTGATTCCCTGGATTTTTAACAGGCTTTCAAACGCCTGATGATAGACCGCACTGACTTCAGCAAGATTGTCTTGCTGACGCAAGGCATCCAACTTTTCCCACAACAGGGTGTCACCCAGGTAGGACAAACAAAGAAACCCTTTCTCATAATCCACATCAAAAATTCTGGGGACATTTAATCCCGCAGCTAAAAATGACCTGGCGACCTGAACAAAGGTACGGTTATCTTCTTTTTCCGGTGGCGCATCTACCAGAACATACGGCTGTTCATCCGGGGTACTGATAAAATAACGGCGGAAACTGGCATCACCAGTCAACGGTTTGAGTATGGCGTGAGCATTGCTTTCACCCAGAGCAGGCAGAATATCCTGAAACCAGATTTGCAATTCTGCCTGACGTTTTTCTTGGCGTTCTTTTTCTGATTTCATAGCGGCCATTTAGCAACCCTGGTTCATCAGTACGCTGTTCACTGATAACAAACTTGTTTAGCAGGGCCATAAAAACTAGAATCTTTTGATGCCCAGCATTATGCCTAACCATAGGGGAATTGAGAAGTGATCCCCAGATTCACCCTGCCACTCAGAGACAGGAAATTACTCTTAATTATCAGCCTTGCAGCAAGTTGTACAGGCGGCCCCGCTGTCTCTGCGCAACCAGCCTTACTTGAGCAGGCCAGTGATATTGACTGGGTCCGATTGGAAGATCTGAGTGCCGAGCAACGCACCATCTTGCAGGATCAGTTACCGGCAAATTGCTGCGGACTGTATCTGCAACCCGAGTTGCCAGCTATCGAGGGTGAAACCGGTTCTGCAAATGTTTCTGCTGACACCATTGAGGGTGAAAGCGGAAAACAGCTCTCCCTTAAAGGTAATATTGAAATTTTGCAGAACAATATGAGTCTGCAAGCCGACAGCGGCATTTATAACAGCGAAAATGGCGATGCGGTGCTGCAAGGCAATATCCGGGTTCGCCAACCCGGCCTGTTACTGGTGGGCAGCGATGGCAGGGTAGACAACGAGGGTACTACCACCAATATCAGGAATGCCAGCTATGTTCTGCATGAAGACAATATACGGGGAAGTGCAGAAATCATTGTCTACACTGATGCAGATGGCATCATAACCATCGATAATGGACTCTTTACCCGCTGCGAACCCGGTGACAATTCCTGGGTGGTGGAAGCCGAGAACATTGTGCTTAACCAGACCACGGGTCGGGGCGTGGCAAGAAATGTCAAAATGCGTGTGGGCGATGTCCCGGTTATCTATCTGCCTCGACTTACCTTTCCAATTAATGATGAAAGGGCTAGCGGATTTCTGGCGCCAACCTTCGGCTCAACCCGTGACGGCGGCCTGGATGCTTCTGCGCCCTATTATCTCAACCTGGCGCCTAATTACGATGCCACCCTGACTCCCCGAATCATGACCGATCGCGGTGTGGTATTGGGGATGGAAGGCCGATATCGCGGCAGGCGCTCACTAAGTCTCGTACAGATGAACTACCTGCCTGGCGATAAACTTTATGATGAAGCGGAATTACAACTGCCTGACCCCGACTCCCCCCCGGTTGCTGATCGCTGGCTATTAAATGTCGACCATACCAGCATACTCTCCCGCAATTGGGCAGCGCAGGTTGATTTTCTCGGAGTTAGCGATGACGAGTATTTTCAGGATCTGGGCAATACCGGTCTGTCCACAACAACACAAAGTTATCTCGCACGCACAGGAACTATCAGATACCGCAACAATGACTGGCGCTTTCGCGCCCAGGCCTTGAGCTTTCAGACCATCGATCCGACTATTCCGGAAAATAGCCAGCCCTATAAACGCCTACCACGACTCAACCTTGATGGCGCTTTTTCCAACGACTTCGGCCTTGAATATGGTGTACGCAGCGAGTATGTCCATTTTGATCGGGATCTTGACCTCGACAATCTCAGCGCCGGACAAATTGCCAGTGGCGTTCTGGTTACAGGGCAGCGTCTTACCGTAGAACCGGAGATCAGTTTTCCCTGGTCCAATCCGGGCGCCTTTTTTACCCCCAGCGCCAAATACAGCTATGCCGCCTATCAACTGGATGACCCGGGCGGTCTCTTTACCGAAGATCCAACGCGGGGCATTTTTTCCACCAGTATGGACACTGGCCTGATTTTTGAGCGGGAACTGGATTTTGCTTCAGGCACGATGCTGCAAACCCTCGAACCAAGACTTTTCTATCTCTACAATGAATATGAGGATCAGAGTGATATTCCGATCTTTGACAGTTCAAACATGACCTTCAGCTTTAACCAGCTATTTCGCGATGATCGCTTCAGTGGCAAGGACCGCATTGGTGATGCCAATCAGCTCACGATGGCCTTGAGCTCACGCATTCTGGATAGTCGGGGCAAGGAAAAAGCCAGTGCCAGTATCGGCCAGATCTTTTACTTCAGCGATCGCCGGGTGACCCTGAATAACAGAGCTGGCGAGGAGCAGCGCACCAACAGCTCTGCCATCGCTTCGGAATTGACCTGGAAATTCAATGCTAACTGGCGCATAAATTCCTACCTAGAATGGAATACCGCAGAAGACAATCTGGAGGTTGGCAATTTTCAATTCAGGTACCAATCTGATATAAATCACATCCTTAATTTAAGTTACCGGTACCGTGATGTATCGAACCCGATCACAGCTGCGGGAATTGATCGCAGGATCAAGCAAACGGATATTTCTGCAGTTTGGCCCTTAAGGGAAAACTGGGGGCTTATAGCCCGCTGGAATTACGACCTTGCGAACAAACGCAAGCTTGAATCCATTGCCGGCCTGGAATACAACAACTGCTGTTACAGTGTCAGAGTCATCGCCCGTCAGTGGATTGATAACGATTCACTTTTATTCGGGAATACTGATGACAACACCGGAATCTTTCTGCAATTTGAACTAAAGGGCTTCGGCAGCGTCTTAGGTGGTAATGTCAGCAGCATATTAAATAATGGCATCAGCGGTTACAGAGAACGAGAATATGTACAGTAGACAACTACGCAGGACAGTAAACCATTCATGTAGGGTATTGCTGCTTTTGATGCTTGTGCAACTGCCGGGAATGACCCTGGCTCAGGAGCAAATCTCTCTCGACAAAATCATTGCCATCGTTGATGACGATGTCTTGCTGAAAAGTGAGTTTGATATGCGCTGGGCGCAAATTCAGGCCCAGCTGGATGCGCTTCAGGGACCACGACCAGATGAATCTGTATTAAGAAAACAGCTTCTTGATCAGCTGATTATTGAAAACCTGCAGATGCAGATGGCCACTCGTGCAGGTGTCAGGGTAGATGATAACCAGTTGAACCAGGCCATAAACACTATCGCCCAGCAAAACAATATGGACTTTCAGCAATTCCAGCAGGTTCTTGAACAGCAGGGCGTCTATCTGCAAACCCGGGAGCAGTTGCGCAAGGATATTATCCTGCAGCAGTTTCAGACAGGTTCAGTAAATAACCGTATCGATATTACGCGTCAGGAAGTAGAAAATTATTTACGTTCACAGGCCGGGCAGGCAGATATCGCGCCAGAATATCGGATTGCGCATATCCTTATTGAAAACGCCGATGGTCCGCAACAAAGCCGTCGTGACGAGCTGGCACAATTTCTCCACCAGCAATTGGAAAACGGTACAGAAATATTGCAGTTTATTAACGCCGGCGAAGTCAGTGGTATCCCTGTAGGTGGTGGTGATCTGGGCTTTCGTAAAGCCGAGGCTCTGCCCAGCATGTTCAGAGAAGTAGTACCCGGTATGACTCTGGGTGAAATCAGTGAACCTTTCACCAGTTCCAGTGGCTGGCACATCCTGCAGGTCAAGGATATACGTGGCGGAGCAAGCCTGGAAATCGAGCAATATCATGTCCGACACATCCTTATACAGCCCAATGAAATCAGAACAGAATCCCAGGCCGAGGATCTGATCAATGAGATTTATCAGCGCATTCTCGATGGTGAGGATTTTGGTGATATCGCACGTCAGCTCACCGATGACGAAAGCTCCATCGTTGCAGGTGGCGACCTCGACTGGATTACCTTTGGCCAGTTTCCTCCGGAATTTCTCGCTGTAGTACAGAGCCTGGAAGTGGGTGAAATGTCCGAACCGGTCAGACTGGAAAGCGGCTGGCATATCATGGAGTTATTGGAAACCCGTATTGAAGACATGACCGACGAGAATATGCGCTTCCAGGCGCAACAGATTCTGCGCCAGCGAAAATTTGAAAATGAACTGGAAAACTGGCTCACCGAGTTACGAGATACCGCTTATGTAGACATCAAGATGGATCTTGAGTCTGAAGAATGACCGCTCTTCTAGCTGTGACTCCCGGCGAACCGGCAGGTATTGGTCCTGACCTGTGCCTGCAGTATTTTAACCAACAGGGAGCTGAATCTGACTCCCTGATTATCATTGCAGACCCTGATTTAATCTCCCGTCGAGCGCAACAGCTCGGTTTGAGCATTCCTGTTCATGAAGTGTCTGCTGAGCTGGATATAAAAAGCGGCGCCCTGAATATTTTTCCAGTGCCCTTGAAAGTGCCCTGTGAGGCCGGCCAGCTGAATCCTGCCAACAGCGCCTATGTACTGGAGACACTCGAGGTTGCCGTAAACGGATGTCTGAGCGGAAAGTTTCAGGGGCTGGTCACTGGTCCGGTTCAGAAAAGCACTATCAATGAGGCAGGAATCGCCTTTTCCGGTCACACCGAGTTTCTGGCGGAGTTATGCAATCTTGATCATGTGGTAATGATGCTGGCCACGGACGGATTACGTGTTGCACTGGCCACGACCCACTTGCCCCTGAGTGAAGTAAACGCCGCCATTACCAGACCCCTGCTAAAAGAAATTCTCACTATTTTACACCGAGATCTGCAACAAAAATTTGGTATCAGGCAACCCAGAATCGTGGTCGCTGGCCTTAACCCCCATGCGGGTGAAGGAGGACATTTAGGCCATGAAGAAATTGACACGATTATTCCGGTACTGGATGAATGCCGACAAGCAGGCATGGACCTGGTCGGCCCCCTGCCGGCAGACACCCTGTTTACCCCTAAATATCTTGATAAGGCAGATGCCGTGCTGGCTATGTACCACGATCAGGGACTGCCGGTTCTGAAATTCAAAGGCTTTGGAAATGCTGTCAACATTACCCTGGGGCTGCCGATTATTCGCACCTCTGTTGATCACGGTACCGCGCTAGACCTTGCCGGGACTGGCAAAGCTGATACCGGGAGCCTGGATTACGCCATTCGCTGCGCCCGGGAAATGGCGCAACACTGGAGCCAGAATGGCAACTGAACACAGGGCGCGTAAACGCTTTGGTCAAAATTTTCTCCATGACCAGCGCATTATCGACCGCATTATTGACGCCGTTAATCCAGGTGAAGAGGATTACCTGATCGAGATCGGTCCCGGGCAAGGTGCCTTGACCAACAGACTGGCTGGTCACTGCAAGCATCTGGATGTGATTGAAATTGATCGGGATCTGGCGGCAGAGTTCAGCAAACAATTTGCTGACGATGATCACTTTACCCTGCATAACGCCGATGTCCTGAGATTCGATTTTTCCACCCTGCCGCGACAGGAACAGGGTTATCACATGATAGGCAACCTGCCCTATAACATCTCCACACCGCTATTGTTTCATTTATTTGCTTGCAAGGATCTGTTTGCAGACATGCTGTTTATGCTGCAACTGGAAGTGGTTAACCGAAAGTGTGC
>JAURCS010000037.1 GCA_030828385.1 Gammaproteobacteria bacterium | reverse complement strand
GGTCCAAGTTTTCAATTAACTGCTTATCTGTCACGGCAATGGTCTACAGTTTATCGGGTAAATAAAGAGGCGCAACTTTACTAAATAGGAAGACAATTACAAGGGAAAATTACCCTTCAGACCACTCCAGATAAAAACGCTGGTAATCCGGCCTATCAAGCCACTAAAATAGGTGCTGCCAAGGGGTATACGATCCCATTTTTTTTGTTATAATCCAGCCAATTACGGCTACTACTGTATAAGATACTATAAGAATCTTATGGATCCTATTGATTCTATTAAACGCCGTTTAGACAGTCTTTTGCCCGGTAATCATCGATTACTGCTGCTTGGGCTTCTTGGCTTCCTGATCATTATTACCCATGATAATGACTATGCAGGCTATTCCCTGGAGCCAAGACAAGCTTTTTCTTCTACTGCAACAGTTACTGAACCCCCTGAGACCTCGGTGAGTGCGATAGCAGTTACAGAATCTGCCAAAACAGAAATCCAGGCTATTCAAAGAACCCCACAAATTACTGCATTACAGGCTGCCAGCTCTGAGCCGATACAAGTTGCAAGAAACCTTATTGAGACACAGCCCGAGTCCGAGCCCCTCCCCGCACAGGATCCAACAGCTCAGGCTGCTCCGGACTTCATTACCCAGGTTAAAGCAGGCGACAATCTTAGCCTGATCTTCAAACGCGCCGGGCTTAATGCAAGAGATGTATACGAGGTCAGCAATAGTCAGCCAAAATCTACCATTCTCAACAACCTCTATCCCGGCTATCAACTGGAGTTTACCTTTCAGCAAAATCCCGAATCACGCAAAAAGCTCGACACCCTTACGATTATCAAAAACAAGCTCGAAAGTGTTGAATTCAGCAAAATTGAAGAAGGTTATTATGTCGCTACTGAACATACCCGAGAGCCGGATATAAGGCAGGTATTCCGTGAAGCTACTATTGATGACTCTTTATTTTTAGCTGCACAGCGAGGGGGGATGTCAGCGGGCGTTACTATGGAGCTGGCGGGGATTTTTGGCGGGGTAATTGATTTTCTTCTGGATACCCGCAAGGGAGATACTTTTAATCTGCTATACGAAGAGAAGTTTGTCGATGACGAATACATTGGCTACGGCAGAATTCTCGCAGCACAATTTACCAATCAGGGTGATACCTATACCGCGGTCCGTTATGTCAACCAGTCAGGCGACTCTAATTTCTACAACCCCGATGGTGAAAGCATGCGTAAGGCCTTTCTGCGGAATCCGGTAGACTTCACACGCATCAGTTCTGGTTTCAGCCTGAGTCGCAAGCATCCGATTCTAAGCACTATCCGCGCTCATAAGGGTACCGATTACGCCGCCCCTCGCGGCACCCCGGTAGTTGCAGCTGGCGATGGCAGGGTGACCTGGGCTTCTCGCAATGGCTCTTTTGGTAAACTGGTGGTTGTTCAGCATGGTGAAAAATTCCAGACCAAATATGCTCACCTTAATGCCTATGCCAAAGGCATTAAAAATGGTGCCCGGGTAAAACAGGGCCAGGTAATTGGCTATGTTGGTTCAACAGGTGGCGCTACCGGTCCTCATCTGCATTATGAGTTTTTGATGGATGGAGTCCATCGCAATTCAAGAACCATCCATGACAAGCTTCCAAAAGCGGAATCTGTGCCCAACTCCGAAATGCAGCGCTTCAAGGAGCAAACACAGATAATCCTTGCCCAACTGGAAACTTACGTAAGTAGTACAAAAAATATTGCTCAGAATTCAGTTTTCTCTGACCAGTAATGACCTCCTCCATTTACATTGGCTTGATTTCTGGCACCAGCATGGATGCTGTTGACTGCGCCCTTGTTGACTTCAATGGAGGCAAACCGACCCAACTGGATTTTATAAACACTGAAATTCCAGATGACCTTCGGCAAAAACTCTTATACCTGTGCGAAGATCACCACGGACAAATTCCACTGCTTGGAGAAACAGACGTTGAATTTGCCCGACTACTTGCACTTTCTGTAAATCAGATACTGGAGATTAATGGGCTAAAGCCTTCGCAAATTGCCGCCATTGGCAGTCACGGTCAGACCATACGTCATCTGCCCCATCAGAATGTTTCAAATTATCCATTCACAATACAGATTGGCGATCCAAATACTATTGCCGAGCTCACTAAAATAACTACTGTGGCCGATTTCAGACGTCGGGATCTGGCCGCTGGAGGCCAGGGCGCCCCCATAGTCCCGGCATTCCACAGAAAAATTTTCTTCAGCGCCGAAAATGACCGGGTAATCATCAATATTGGTGGCATGTCGAATATAACCGTGCTGAAAAAAAACGGCGATATCTCCGGACACGATACCGGCCCCGGAAATGTACTTATGGATTTATGGATTCAACAAAACCTGGGACACCCCTATGACAAGGATGGTGCCTGGGCGAACTCCGGGGACGTGGCTGAGGATTTGATGACAATCTTGCTGGATGAGCCCTATTTCCAATTACGACCACCCAAAAGCACCGGCCGGGAATTATTTAATCAGCACTGGCTCAACCGCAAGCTGACTGAATTAGGTAAGGTTATCGCCCCGGAGCATGTCCAGGCAGCATTATTGGCATTAACTGTAGAAACGATCAAAAACGCTGTGAATAAAGAGCTTGGTAAAGGACAAATCATTATTTGTGGCGGAGGCGCCTACAACAGCGCATTGATGGAGGGGCTTGCAGAAGCTCTCCCCGCCTTTCAGGTGATGCCAAGCTCCAGACTGGGAGTCATGGAGGACAGTATGGAGGCCGTCGCCTTTGCCTGGCTGGCCAAACAAACCCTGTCCGAACAGCCCGTGGATTTCACGGACATTACAGGTTCATCACATCCGGTAATTGTTGGAGGAGTTTATTTTTCCGGTAACAGGGTTATGAAAAATACTAATTGAGTAGCAAGATTGATTAAAGCCAAAAGGTGGCTAACCATTTACCATTTTTGATAAATTGCTACATTGAAAAGGACATACCACAACCGCAGGTTGTTGTTGCAAGCGGGTTTTCCACGACAAACCGGGAACCTTCCAGGCCTTCCGTATAGTCTACCCTGGAACCTACCAGGTACTGAAAACTAAGCGGATCTACCAGCAACTGAGCGCCATTGTTGCTAACAACCGTATCATCCTCATTTGCGTTTTCATCAAATGAAAATCCATACTGAAAACCAGAACATCCACCACCAGTCACAAAAACACGCAATTTGAGCTCGGGATTACCCTCCTCATTAATCAGTGTGCAAACCTTTTTCGCCGCATTGTCGGTAAGCGTTATAGCTACCGCTTCCTGCATACCAACGACCGGGTTATTTACATTTTCTGCAGCCGTCATGGGTTAATTCCGTACTTGGTAAAGGAGTCGCATTATCCAAAAACCAAGCAAATTAGTCAAGTATTTAGAGGAAGGAGACTAGCAGTTTTTTACAAATACAGGTACTTCATCTTTACCCATCACATCAGACTTCTCTACACCGAGCTGCCTGGGTTTAAGGTCGGCAGAGGCGGGGTGGCACAAGCTGCCATTTACTTCTGAACCCATTACCATTTCGATTAAATGGTAGTAAACATTTCCCACAACGCGGGCTTTTGCAGCCAATTCAAGATGCTGGGTTGAATGCACATCACCCTCAACAAGACCATTAATGATGACTGAGGGTACCTTGATTTCACCCTGAACCAGACCACTCTCCCTCACCCGCACTTCAGCAGAGGAATCATCGTCAGCATAGATATTGCCATGGACTTTTCCTTCAACCTCCAGCACCCCACTGAAGTGAACATCGCCGGTAATCTCCGTTGCCTTTGAAATCAGGGTAGTGATATTTTCTGTACTGAATGGTTTCTTCACCTTATCTCCATAACTCTGTAAATCCTTACTTTGCTTGCTGATTGTATCTTCATAAATCAGCTCGAATTAAAGCTCAGTTTGCTTTTTAGACATTTTTTATATTGTATTGATCGACAAATTTGCAAAGCCTCTTCCAGAATCCGCCTTGTAATAAGCTACTCTGAATAAAATTATTCTACGAGCCAGGCAAAACTTTTCTGGATGGTCTTCCCATTATTGCCCTCATCCACCGCAAGAATCTGAACACCCAAAGGAAGAAAACCATCTGGCAATATCAGCTCACCCTGAATATTCTGGAAATAACGAAATTGTAGTTTGATATCCAGCTGATCTTCTTCCACGGCAAGACTTCTCAACGGCATGGAAATTTCCTGACGATCCCTGGTTCCCAGAATATTAACATTTACATATCCACTCACGAGGTTATCGTTATTTCCTGCCTGCCTTAATTCCAGCCGATAGCGAATACGATTCTGCAAATCAGTTTGCAGCAGATCTAACTGACTTATCATCAAGCCCGTTTCGGTATTTTCCGGAGACATAATCTGTTTGTAATACAGTACGTCTTCTTCCAGCTGGGCTATGGTTTCACGCAGATTAATAATAGTGCCCTGTACTTCCTCCAATGCCTGGCGGTCGACAGCATTGGCCTGCTCACTATTGGTTAATTCCTGCTGCAAAATATTGAGCTGCGAACTCATAACGTCCACCTGTACTATCAGTTCATCACGCTCCTGTCTCGCATCGCCGTTTATAAAAACTCCCTCACTATAGCCGTAAAAATAAAAACCGCCCCCGGTTGCGGCAACAAGAAGCAATATTCCCAGACATGCCAAAGTCTTGCGCCATGGACGATATGGCACAACAATCATTTTGAGTTGTTTACTGCCTTTTACTATAGGCGCTTTACTCAATGTTTTAGACCTGATGTTTTATTTCAGTTTGAATCAGGGCAATGCTGCTATCAGCTCCAGCCCCATGATTTCTGTCAACCCGAACATTATATTCATGTTTTGTACTGCCTGTCCTGCAGCGCCTTTTACCAGGTTATCTTCTGCGGCAAGTACCACGACAGTATCCCCGCCTTGCGGCCGGCAAACTGCCAGTTGCAACTTGTTGGTCCCTCTCACGCTACGGGTATCAGGACTCAAACCTTGTTCAAGCACATCAACAAACGGTTCATCTTTGTAAAAGTCCTCAAACAAACTCTGCAGATCTGTATTCTGATTGATCAGAGTGGCATAAAGACTGGCCTGTATTCCCCTGATCATAGGCATCAGGTGAGGCATAAATGTCAGTCCTACTTTTTTAGCGCTTACAGTATTCAAGCCTTGGGAAATTTCAGGCAAATGCCTGTGACCATTAATACTATAAGCTTTCATGCTTTCACTGGTTTCACATAACAAAATACCAATATCTGCTTTGCGCCCAGCTCCGCTCACGCCAGATTTACAGTCCGCGATCAATCTGTCGGTATCCACCAGGTTGTTTTTAACCAGAGGTAGAAACCCTAACTGAACCGCCGTTGGATAGCACCCAGGATTAGCAAGAATCCTTGCCTTTCTGGTGGCCTCCCGATTCAATTCAGGCAGGCCATAGACGGCTTCATCCAGCAGTTCAGGACAGGCATGCTCCATACCGTACCATTGTGACCAGAGGGCCGCATCCTTAATCCTGAAGTCTGCTGAAAGGTCTACCACTTTTACTCCGGACTCCAATAGCTCCGGAACCATGGTCATGGCAGTACCATTAGGCGTGGCAAAGAAAACAACATCACAGCTTTTAAGCAATGCCGGCTCTGGTACCACAAAATTCAGTTCCAGGTGCCCGCGCAGATTGGGAAACAGGGAAGCAACGGGCTTGCCTGCCTCCCCTCTGGAAGTGATAGCCTGTAATGAGACTTGCGGATGTTTTATCAGCAAACGCAATAATTCCTGTCCGGTATAGCCTGTTGCGCCTACTATTCCTGCCTTGATCAAGTGAATACCTCTTTATTTCAGCTCTGATAAATATCTACCAATTGTTTCAGGGTTATAAACGGGGGCGCGTATAATAAGAGCCCGCCAGCAAAAGATAAAGCCTAATCCGTTTTAGACTCTCTCCCGGTGATGTTATCATTCGCCTCTTTGTTTGAAACCATCACCACAACTATTAATTATTTATACAAATGCTCTGGTTCAAGGCTTTTCATATTATTTCTGTCATTAGCTGGTTTGCGGCACTTTTTTACCTGCCCCGCCTCTATGTCCATCACGCCATGACTGAGGATAGTGCTACCAAAGAACGCTTTAAAATCATGGAACGCAAGCTCTATCGGGGCATCATGACACCTGCAGCTGTGCTTACCATCCTTTTTGGCGCGATTGTTTACGGATATAACCCGCAATATTACATGGCATCAGCCTGGATGCATGCCAAACTATCCTGTGTATTCCTTCTTCTTATTTATCATGGTGTGTGCTGGCATTACCTGAAGCTATTCAGGGATGATCAAAACACACGAACTCATACGTACTATAGATATTTCAACGAAATCCCAACAGTGCTTCTTATCGTTATAGTCATTCTAGTTGTCGTTAAACCTTTTTGATCAGGACCCCCATATGACCTCAGGCAACCACAGCCATTCTGAAAACCTCTTTGCCACCGCAAAACAGTTTATTCCCGGTGGCGTTAATTCCCCGGTACGCGCTTTTAAAGGTGTAGGTGGCAGCCCTGTTTTCTTCAGACAGGGGGAAGGTGCCTGGCTGATTGATGAGGATGATAACCGGTATGTCGACTATATAGGATCCTGGGGCCCTCTTATTCTGGGACACCGCCATCCCTCGGTAATCTCTGCCCTGAAAAACCAGATGGAAAAGGGGCTGACTTTTGGCGCCCCAACCGAACAGGAAGGCACTCTTGCCGAACTGATAACTCAATTGGTGCCCTCTATTGAGTCCGTGCGACTGGTGAACTCGGGAACAGAAGCCACTATGAGCGCTATTCGTCTGGCTCGTGGTTTCACCGGACGGGACAAGATTTTAAAGTTCGAAGGCTGCTACCATGGCCATGTGGATTCACTGTTGGTGAAAGCAGGCTCTGGCGCATTGACACTTGGAGCTCCTGACTCACTTGGCGTGCCTGCCTCAACTTCCTCTGAAACCTACGTACTGCCATACAATGATATTGATAGCGTTAGTCAATTGTTTGAAAAGCATGGTCAGGAAATTGCCTGCATCATTATTGAGCCGGTAGCTGGCAATATGAACCTGGTGCCTCCTGTGCCAGGTTACCTGAAGGGTCTGCGTGAAATTTGCGATCAATATGGCAGTGTACTGATTTTTGACGAGGTAATGACTGGCTTCAGAACCGCGCTGGGAGGCGCGCAACAGGTCTATGGAGTTACCCCGGATCTGACAACTTTGGGCAAAGTTATTGGCGGCGGTCTGCCGGTGGGAGCATTTGGTGGTAAAAAACCTATCATGGATATGCTCGCACCCAATGGACCCGTTTATCAGGCTGGCACCCTGTCCGGTAACCCATTAGCGGTATGTGCTGGAATGGCTACACTGAAAGAACTCTGTAAACCGAACTTCTTTGCTTCATTGTCAGCTAAAGCAGAATTACTGCTCAAAGGATTGCAAGACCGTGCCAATGACGCAGGTATAGGTTTCACTACCAATCAGGTAGGCGGGATGTTTGGATGTTTTTTTAGCAACGAGGAAAAAGTGACCAGCTTTGATCAGGTAATGGCCTGCGATATGGAAAGATTCAAGAAATATTTCCACCTCATGCTGGAAAGCGGAATCTATCTGGCACCTTCCGCCTATGAAGCGGGCTTTATCTCCGCAGCCCATGGCGAGGAAGAAATACAATACACACTGGATGCAGCTGAAAAAGCATTTGCAGATTTATAACTAACAACGATTTAGAAAGGGAAAAATAATAATGAAAAAATATCATGTCTACGGCCTGGGAAATGCTCTGGTTGATAAAGAGTTCGAAGTTCAGGAAGATTTTTTTACGCATGAAAGTATTCAGAAAGGTGTTATGACTCTGGTGGATGGTGAGTCTCAGGAAACCCTGCTATCAAGACTTATGGATAAGTATGGACTTAAGAAACGTGCCGGCGGTGGTTCTGCAGCAAACACCATGTATGCCATTTCACAGTTTGGTGGCAATACCTATTATGCCTGCAAGGTTTCTAATGACGAATTCGGGGATTTTTACCTGGAAGAACTGGGCGATCTTAACATTCATACCAATCTTGATAATCACAATCGACAAGAAGGGGTAACGGGCAAGTGTCTGGTCATGGTCAGTCCTGATGCAGAACGTACCATGCTTACCTTTCTTGGAATTTCAGAAACCCTGTCAAAAGAAGATATTGATGCCGAAGCCGTGGCTGACGCCGAGTATCTCTATCTGGAAGGCTATCTGGTTTCTTCCGATAGCGGTAGACAGGCTTGCGTCTACGCGAAAAAAGTTGCCGAAGAAAATGGCGTAAAAACCTCAATCACCCTTTCTGATCCAGCCATGGTTCAGTTCTTCCGTGGCGGCCTGGAAGAGATGATCGGAGATGGTGTTGACCTTTTATTTGCCAACGATGTTGAAGCAAAAGAATGGACCGGCAAGGACAGTATCGAAGATGCCGCAGAAGCACTTAAAAGTATCGCCAAACAGTTTGTTATTACGCTGGGTTCCGAAGGAGCGCTTTTATTTGATGGCTCAAATTACATCAACATTGCCTCCCACCCTGTCAAAGCCGTAGATTCAAATGGAGCGGGCGATATGTTTGCCGGCGCATTTCTCTATGCAATTACTGCCGGCAATGATTTTGAAACTGCGGGTAAGCTTGCCAGCCTCGCCGCTGCCACCACAGTTAGTAATTTTGGCCCGAGACTACCATCAGATCAGCATCAGGCCATAAGGGATCAGATAATCAAGTAATCCTCCAATTACTTTGGCCCATTAAAAAAGCCGGTGTGCTTATGCATCACCGGCTTTTTATTTCTTACATTTTCTTCATTTTCTTTTAACACCAAGAAATCAAGATCCGGTATTAAAAGACTGGCATCATGGATGAAACCTAGCTGAAGTTGGCTTTCTCTTCTTCAGTCACATCTTTCATGCTCAGGCTTATCTTGCCGCGATCATCAATCTTAAGAACCTTCACCAGAATTTCCTGCTTTTCAGTCAGAAAGTCGGTGACGTTCTCAACACGTTCCTGGGCAATCTGGGAGATATGAACCAGCCCGTCTTTTCCCGGAAGAATAGTCACGAAGGCACCAAAATCAACAATTTTGGAAACAATACCTTTATAGATTTTGCCAATCTCTGCTTCTGCAGTAATTTCCTCAATCATGGCAATGGCAGCATCTCTGGATGTGGCATCTTCACCGTAAATGCGAATATTACCATCATCATCGATATCAACCTGGGCACCGGTCTCTTCTGTAATAGAACGAATGGTAGCCCCACCCTTACCAATAACGTCGCGAATCTTGTCAGTATGTACTTTCATCATACCCATGCTTGGCGCATTTTCAGATACTTCTGCTCGAGATTCAGAGATCACTTTATTCATCTCTCCAAGGATATGCATGCGCGCACTATGTGCCTGCTCCAATGCAGTTTCCATAATCTCTTCAGTTATGCCCTGTATCTTGATATCCATTTGCAGTGCTGTGATACCGGCAGCTGAACCAGCGACTTTAAAGTCCATATCACCCAGATGATCCTCGTCCCCAAGGATATCTGTCAGTACTGCAAAACCGTTATCTTCCTTGATAAGGCCCATAGCAATACCTGCTACCGGGGCTTTCAATGGAACACCGGCATCCATTAATGCCAGACTGGTGCCACAAACACTGGCCATGGAGCTTGAACCATTGGATTCAGTAATTTCAGATACCACACGAATGGTATAAGGGAAATCCTCTTCGCTTGGCAATACTGCAGCAACACCGCGGCGGGCAAGTCGACCATGACCAATCTCACGACGCTTGGGACCACTCATGAATCCGGTTTCACCGACACTGAATGGAGGAAAGTTGTAATGCAGCATAAAAGCATCTTTCTTGGTACCAGCCAGGCCTTCAAGCAACTGTGCGTCACGCATCGCACCGAGAGTTGCAACTACCAGAGCCTGGGTTTCACCACGGGTAAACAATGCTGAACCATGAGTTTTATTCAACACACTGGTTTCAACAGTAATAGGACGCACAGTAGATTGATCCCTGCCATCAATTCTTGGTGCTCCGTCAATAATTTTTCCGCGAACAATTTTTTTCTCAAGCTTTGCGAAAATTTCCTGAACTTCTCCAGCACTTACTGCGGGATCTACTTCTTCATTGGCAAACTGTGCAACAGCCTGCTCCTGCAATTCGCCCAGTTTATCCTGGCGCTGCATTTTGTCAGAGATTTGGTAAGCATTGCTGATACTTTCAGTAAAGCTTGCAGTGATTAAACCCGTCAATGCTTCGTTAACAGCTGGTGGCGTCCATTCCCAATCAGGTTTGCCGGCTTCGGCTTTAAGTTCTTTGACTGCATTGATAACAGCCTGCATTTCAACATGGGCAAAAAGTACAGCGCCCAGCATAAGATCTTCGCTTAATTCTTTCGCTTCAGATTCCACCATAAGCACGGCAGATTCTGTACCAGCAACAACCATATCGAGATCGGAAGTTTCAAGTTGTGTATAGCTGGGATTTAAAATATAGCCATTTTCATCGGTATACCCAACACGTGCGGCACCCAGAGGTCCGGCAAAAGGAATACCTGAAATAGCCAGAGCTGCAGATGTTCCGATCATGGCAGCAATATCTGGATCCACATCTTTGTCTGATGAAATAACTGTAGGTACTACCTGTACTTCATTCAGGAAGCCTTTTGGAAATAAGGGACGGATTGGCCTATCGATCAGGCGACAGGTTAATGTTTCCTTTTCAGTTGGGCGACCTTCACGTTTGAAAAAACCGCCTGGAATTTTACCTGCGGCGTAAGTTTTTTCCTGATAATTAACCGTTAATGGAAAAAAGCTCTGACCAGGTGTGGCGGTCTTTTTTCCTACCACTGTAGTCAGTACAGAAGTATTCCCGATGGTTACCAAAACAGCTCCTGTAGCCTGACGGGCAATTTTTCCCGTTTCCATTACTACAGTTTCATTGCCGTATTTAAATTCTTTTCTTACAGTATTAAACATAAATTTTTTACTCTTTTTCTTAGGCGTACGAGCCTGGCCAACCCCATGCTGGCCAGGGGAGAAATATTATCGACGTAGTCCAAGTCTCTTAATGAGAGTGGCATAACGACTGACATCTTTTCTTTTCAGATAGTCGAGCAGCTTGCGACGGGTATTCACCATACGGATAAGACCGCGGCGTGAATGGTGATCGTGATTGTGCTCTTTGAAGTGAGACTGGAGGTGATTGATGTTGCTTGTCAGTAGGGCAACCTGTACTTCAGGAGATCCAGTATCTCCTTCGGCTAATGCGTATTCTCTGACAATTTCAGCTTTCTCAGTGGCAGTTAGGGCCATGTTATTACTCCTGTGAATATGCGTGAAAAATTATTGAAATCCTTTCAATCAGAATAACCATGCATATTTATAGTTACCTGAATATTGTCCTTGATGCTTTACTTACTACATTCTTTGCTTTTTTTCTTCCCTTTGCATGCTGAACTCACTGTTTCCGTGGGCTCTGGCTGGCAAAGGGGGCGTACAATAGCACAATTAAGAGCTTTGATACAGTTTTTGGGGAGCCTTTATCTAATCTGTTTTCATCAACCTGACAGGGGTGACACGACCATCATCCAGAATTTTTCCGATACCAATAAACTGGCCACTATCATACAAGCGAACGCTACCACTGGTAGGTAAACCACGAGCTATGACCGCTTGTCCCTGACGCACAAAATCGGCAGTAACGGTGGGTAAATCAACTTTCTCCAGATGCTCTACCGCGAAATCAGCCGCCATAAGAAATTGATCCAGTATCTCAGGATCATTACCTTCGACTGTCGCTTCGAGCTGCTCCATAGTGACTGCCTGCGCCAGAGTAAAAGGTCCCGATTGCAATCGTCTTAGCGCTGTAACATGGCCACCCACCCCTAACTGATCTCCCAGATCATCAGCAATCATTCGAATATAGGTACCCTTTGAGCAATGAACTTCCAGGTCAATTTCATCATCTCTAAAGTCCAGTAGCTGCAAACTGTAAACGCTTACAACTCTTTCCTTTCTTTCTACCTCCTCTCCTTTTCTTGCCAGCTTGTAGAGAGGAACACCCTGATGCTTGAGCGCGGAATACATGGATGGAATTTGTCTTATTTCACCACGAAACAATTCCAGGCTGTCTTCAACCTGCTTTCTAACGAGATTAACTTCTCTGGTTTCCAGCACTTCTGACTGCGAATCGCCGCTGGCGGTTTTGATACCAAGCTTGATAGTTGTGCGATAACGTTTATCGGCATCAAGAAGAAATTGGGAAATTTTGGTGGCTTCGCCAAAACACAGCGGCAGAACACCAGTGGCCAGAGGGTCCAGACTGCCAGTATGGCCTGCCTTGGATGCATCGAATAAGCGCTTTACTCTTTGCAGACTTCGATTGGAAGATTCGCCTGCGGGTTTGTCCAGTACCAGGATCCCGTTAACGTTTCTACCCCGACGTTGTTTTGCCAATTCAGATCCTGCCTATTTTTCACTGTCATCGTCGTCGATATGATGATCCCGTTCATCACGTGCTAGGGCTTCATCAATCAGGTCAGTCATAAACTGCCCGCGGGCAAGGCTATCGTCATAGATAAAACTGAGTTTGGGGGTAGTACGCAGGCTAATCGTTTTGGCAAGCAGAGAGCGAAGAAAGCCAGCCGCCTTGTTGAGGGCGTCAATGCCTTCCTGTATTTCTTCAGCACTGGTTTTTCCTAGAAGAGTGACATAGACACTGGCATGAGCAAGATCCCGGCTCACCTTGACGCCAGTGACAGAAGCCATACCAACTCTGGGGTCACGAACTTCACCCTGAATTAAAAGAGCGATCTCCTTTTTAAGGAGATCAGCTACCTTGTCTACTCTTTTTGAGACTCTGGCCATAATATTTCAGGTGAAGTATGCCTTGATTGAGGAAAGCTCGATGCTTAGGCAAGTGTTCTGGCCACTTCCTTTCGTTCGTATACTTCGATCTTGTCGCCAACACGAACATCAGTGTAATTCTTCACACCGATACCGCATTCCATGCCATTTCTGACTTCACTGGCTTCGTCCTTGAAACGTCGCAGGGACTCAAGTTCCCCCTCATAAATAACCACGTCATCGCGCAATACACGAATCGGCTTGCTACGATAGACAACACCTTCAATTACCATGCTGCCAGCAATGGAGCCAAATTTCGGTGAAGTAAAGATGTCACGTACCTCAGCAACACCCAATATCTCTTCCTGCAGTTCTGGTGCCAGCATGCCACTCATAACCGCTTTTACATCATCAATAAGATCGTAGATGACACTGTAATAACGCAGTTCCAGTGACTCATTTTCAACCAGCGCTCTGGCTGCCTTATCTGCACGAACATTGAAACCGATAATCGTCGCTTTCGATGTTTGTGCCAGCTGTACATCAGTTTCAGAGATGCCACCAACACCAGAAGAGATGATATTAACTGAAACCTCTTCATTTCCAAGGCCCAGCAGGGCTGCAGAAATTGCTTCCAGCGATCCTCGAACATCGGTTTTTAAAACAACGTTAAGCAGCTTCTTCTCTTCATCTCCGATGGTAGCAAATACCGCTTCCATTTTTGCTGCCTGTTGTTTGGCAACCTGGAGTTCACGGAATTTATTCATTCTAAATTCTGCTACTTCGCGTGCTTTCTTTTCATCCTGAACAACAAGAAAATCATCGCCGGCATCCGGAGTTCCATTCAAGCCGAGAATCTCAACGGGTATCGAAGGTCCGGCTTCTTTTATCTGTTTTCCGGTTTCATCGATCATAGCTCTGATTTTGCCAACTTCATGACCGGCCAGAATTACATCTGACATTTTCAAAGTGCCATTCTGGACCAGTACAGTAGCAACCGGGCCTCTACCTTTATCGAGGCGGGATTCTATGACCACACCCTTCGCAGGACAGTCTTTGATCGCCTTAAGTTCAAGTAACTCGGCCTGCAAAAGTACTGCTTCAAGCAGCTCCGGAATTCCTTTACCAGTATGCGCTGAAACTTCTATAAATTGAGTATCACCGCCCCACTCTTCCGGGGTCAGACCTTTTGCCGCCAACTCATTCTTGACACGGTCTACATCAACCCCTTCTTTATCCATTTTATTGATAGCGACCACTATCGGTACGCCTGAAGCCTGAGAGTGTTGTACGGCTTCCTCGGTCTGCGGCTTAACACCATCGTCGCCAGCTACAACCAGTATGACAATATCTGTTGCCTGGGCCCCACGTGAGCGCATGGCACTGAATGCAGCATGGCCCGGTGTATCAAGAAAAGTAATCATGCCGCTATCGGTATCTACATGGTAAGCACCAATATGCTGGGTAATACCACCAGCCTCACCTTCTGTGACTGATGATTTACGAATATAGTCAAGCAATGAAGTCTTCCCATGGTCTACATGACCCATAACTGTTACTACAGGCGCCCGGCTTACTTCTTCACCTTCATACTTGATAGACTCTACAAGATTTTCTTCAAGTGCATGGTCCGAAACCGGCTTTGCCTTATGCCCCAACTCTTCCACAAGAAGAATGGAGGTATCCTGATCAAGCATATGGTTCAGAGTAGCCATGACTCCCATTCCCATAAGGGATTTAATCAACTCACCACTTTTAAGTGACAAACGCTGAGCCAGATCTCCAACAGAGATCGCTTCAGGAACTTCAATTTCTCGAGAGATAAAATCCGTTGGCATCTCAAACTTATGTTCTTTCTGCCCCTGGCTAAGCTTGCGACGACCTCTTCTGCGTGCAGTGTCATCAAACTCCTGATCATCATCAAGAATAAAATCATCACTGGAACGTACACGCTGAAACTTCTTCGCCTCTTCATCTTTCTCTCTGCGACGCAGGTTGGCTTTCTTCTTGTCGAGGACTTCAGAATTAACATTAATACTGTCTTTACGCGTTGCGCCTTTTTTATGGTCTCTGCGCGCTTCGCTTTTCTCATCAATGGGAAGGTCTTCGGCAGCGTCCTTCTTCAGACTGAAAGGTACTTTCGATGCAGAATCTTTGACTCCTGCACTGTCATCCTTGGCCGCTTTATCACCTGATTTCTTTGCTTTCTCCAGCGCTTCTTTTTCCAGTCTTTCTTTTTCTTCCTGGGCGCGCTGTTCCGCTTCCTTGCGTTCTGCTTCCAACTGCGCCTCTTCGACGCTGCGTTTTACATAAGTACGCTTTTTACGGACTTCGACATTTACTGCCTTGCTTCGCCCCTGATTATCAGAAGTTTTCAGTGTCTCGACAGTTTTACGCTTGAGGGTAATCTTGCGTGGTGTGGCGCCACCAGAGGTATCTTCGCCATGCTTGCTTTTCAATGACATGAGCAGGGCGGTACGCTCTTCATTTGTCATCGTATCTTCAGCTTTGGTCTGAGGCAGGCCGGCTTCCTTGATTTGCTCAAGTAATCGATCTTCCGGAACACCGACCATTTTGGCCAGCTCAGTGATTGTTACATCTGCCATTCAACTCACCCACTATTTGCTGCTTTAGTGAAAACCATTTAATTCCTGATGATTATTTAGCCTTAAATATTCATCAGGATTCCTCTTTGGAAGATTCCTCAACGGATTCTTCTTTTAACTCATCTACATCATCTTCATCAGCGAACCATGGTGCTCTGGCAGTCATGATGAGCCGGCCTGCTCTCTCTTCATCCATGCCTTCAATTTCCATCAGCTCATCAACCGATAATTCCGCAAGATCTTCCATGGAGAGCACTTCGATTTTTGATAATGCCAGAGCCAATCCATTATCCATGCCTTCCATGTTCAACAGGTCATCTTTAATCCCTGCATTTGTAATATCTTCTTCGGAAGCGATTGCACGAGTTAGCAGTGCGTCTTTTGCTCTTGAACGTAATTCATTGGCAATTTCTTCATCAAAATCCTGAATCTGGGAAATTTCATCCAGAGGAACATAGGCAATTTCTTCCAGAGTAGTAAAACCTTCCTGCACCAGAATCTCTGCTACATCTTCATCGACATCCAGTGCATCCACAAAGGTTTTGATTGTCCCTGCAGACTCCTGCTGTAATTTCTCGGCTGCACTTTCTTCGCTCATGACGTTGATTGTCCAACCAGTCAATTCGCTGCTCAGCCGGACATTCTGTCCATTTCTGCCAATCGCCTGCGCCAGATTTTCTTCTGCAACGGCCACATCCATTGTATGTGTGTCTTCATCAACAACAATCGAGGCGACCTCTGCAGGTGACATTGAGTTGATTACCAACTGGGCGGGATTCTCATCATACAAAATAATATCGATGCGCTCGTTGGCGAGCTCATTAGAAACCACCTGCACCCTGGAGCCGCGCATACCAACACAGGCCCCAACCGGATCAATTCTTCCATCATTGGTTTTAACGGCAAGTTTTGCTCGCGAACCTGGATCTCTGGCGGCTCCCTTGATTTCAATAATTTCTTCAGAGATTTCTGGTACTTCAATTTTAAATAGTTCAACAAGCATTTCCGGCGCAGTTCTACTTAAGAGCAACTGCGGACCACGTAATTCTGTTCGAACCTCTAACAATAAAGCTCGAAGTCTGTCATTAATGCGAAATGTTTCCCGGGGAATAAGATTCTCCCTGGGTAAAAGGCCTTCTGCATTATTTCCAAGATCAACAATAACGTTATCTCGCGTCACCTTCTTTACAGTGCCCGATATAAGCTGTCCTATCTTGTCCTCATACTCCGCAACAACGATCTCTCTTTCTGCCTCGCGGACTTTTTGAACAATTACCTGTTTTGCAGTTTGTGCAGCAATACGACCAAACTCGACGTTTTCGATTTTTTCTCTATATACATCACCTACTTTGAGGTTCGCATCCTTCTCTGCGGCTTCCTCTGTAGTGAACTGGGAGCCCAACAAAGCCATTTCATCATCAGCAACAACTGTCCAGACACGATATGTCTCGTAATCTCCAGTTTCCTTGTCGATGATTACTTCGCAGTCGATTTCCTCGTCCACGTAACGTTTCTTGGTGGCAGAAGCGAGGGCTGACTCTATGGCACTAAAAATAACGTCCCGTGAGACACCCTTTTCATTGGAGACAGCATCAGCCACCATTAAAATTTCTTTGTTTATCATCTTGTTGCTACCCTTAAATGCTTCAATTCAAGCGATCTTTCAATTTAAGCTACCGTCGATTGCAGTTTCTGTTGAAGGACTGCAACGTCGCAAGTGCATTACTGTTTCAGGTTCATACCTGGCTCACCAGGTTTGCTTTATCAATTAATTCGTAAGGAATCGTATATTCCTCGTCACCCACTATCAGTACAATTTCATCATCAATAACTGTTTTTAGTTGTCCGGTAAATTTTCTTCTACCATCAAAATTCTCAGTTAACCTGAGGCTAATATGCCATCCCAGGTATTCTTTGAACTGCTCAACTGTAAACAGTGCTCTGTCGAGGCCTGGCGATGACACTTCCAGAGTATATTCACCAGAAATCGGGTCCTCCACGTCGAGGATACTGCTAATCTGCCTGCTGACCTGGGCACAATCCTCGATGCCTATGCCACCATCCTTGTCGATATACACTCTCAGCATGGAATGTCTGCCCTGAGGCGTGTATTCAATCCCCCAGAGCTGAAAGCCCAATGCATTGACGGCTGGCTCCAGCATTTCCCTTAACTCTGTACTTCTGGTTCCCATCGCAAGTACTACTCTTAGTCCCCGTTCAAAATACCATCCGGGAAAACAAAAAATGGGCCAATGGCCCACTTCCAACTACAACATTTAACTGTTTTTGGCCTAACAAAAAGCCCCTTGAAGGGGCTTTAGAAATACTGACCAAAAAAAGCAGCAGTGAGAGCAAAATTCAATTTTGCAATCTTTCAGGGTTTTAAAGAGTCTGGTATAGGAAACTAGTTCAACAGCACATTGAACTACTTTCTCTATTACTTTTTCTCTAATTGCAGACCCCAAATAACTTCTGCCTGGTAAAGTGGTAGCGGGGGCAGGATTTGAACCTACGACCTTCGGGTTATGAGCCCGACGAGCTGCCAGACTGCTCCACCCCGCAACAAAACTTTAGTTTTACTAAAACCTGTTAAAAAAAACTGGCTTTCCGAAACTCTGGCTGACCCCCGGAAAGGGCGCAAATTATAGGTGTCCTTCACCGTATGGTCAAGGTACATCTTTATAAAGGGCAGACTATAAGTGATTCAGGAACCTATGAGAGCCCCCTGCCTGCCAATTGTTATGACTTCGATCAGTTTTTATGACTTTTCAGGAGTCAGGTCCAAATCCTTGTTCCGGGATCTGTGATTCAGGAGCTCTGCGAGCTCCATGCCTACTGTGTGTAAATATCCAGAAGATTCTAATCCCCTCGAATATCTATACTTTATAGGATATTTGGTGCCGAAGGCCGGCACTTAATATATTTCCCATCTAATTGATTTATAAGTATTTAAGTGCTATAATATTTCCAATAGTTGCAGGAATAGTTGCAGGATTTAGCATGAAAAGCTACCCTAAGTACGTCAGAGAACAGAAAGGCAGCCTGTATTTCCAGCGGGATTATCCCAAGAAACTAAAATCGCTAGCTGTCACTAAATCCTATAAAAAGGCACTAGGTCTTAAAGCCAACAATTACACTCAGACACAGCTCAACAGGGTAATTGCTGATGCCTCCGAGTCATTCGACATTGAGTGTCGCCTACTCGAGAACTCCACTCCCGGCGCATTACAAGACAACGAACTCGACAAAGCGGCCGCTGACTTAGTGAACAGGCTAAATATCGTGTCTAAAGAGATAGCGATAAAGGATGTAGAAGATGCTCTTGATCAAGGACACCTCAACCTCCCCGGCTGGCAGGAAGTTTCAGAAGAGATTAAAGCGGCCGGCTTCGAGGACAGAGAACCACTGCTAACACCAAAACAGGAAGCTACCTGGAGAGCCTTCAAAGCAATTAAGCGGCAGACCGACAAGAAGCCCCTAATAGTAAGGGACTTCTGGGATGAGTATGTAAAGTTCAGAGGGCTTAACCCAAACGACCGTGAAGAAGGTCGCATAATCAGGCGAGGCGAGCGTATCCTGAGCTTTATAGGAGAACATAGTGTTTACAGCCCCAAGATTGTTCGAACAATTGAATCAGGGCTGGAAGCCTACTACGTCTGTGAGAGGACCAAAACAAAAAAAGGTGGTGGTAAGAGGTCAGTGCAAGGCATAAAGCGTGACCAGAACGAGATAGTTGCTGCCGTAAACAGGGGTGCAAGCCTTAATCATCTAGGCTGGAAAGTCAAAGTTCAACATCAGCTAGATAAAACAGGACCCAGAGAAGCCCGTATTGACCTGGACAAGCCAGTGCAAATTCAACTGGTTAACCACTGCCTGAGAGATAAAAAAACTCCACATCTTTCAACTGTAATCCTATTAGAGATTCAGTGCGGTGCGATGGCTTCAGAAATACAAAGGCTCGACTTTGATGAAGCCATGGAACAACTCAATGCACCGATTCCCATGCTGAAGATCGGGCGCAGAGAGGAGACTAAAACAAAAACAGAAGAACGTAGGCGAGTGGTTCCGATTGTTATTGGTGTTGAATACATAAAGCAACACCTCCAGCAGACACTTCATTGGCTTAATAGCACCTCTGAGTCCAACCACTCAACAATGATAAAAAGGAAGTTAATAGCAGTAACCGGTATCAAAGAAGCGTCAGCTCACTGCCTCAGGCACACAACCAGAGCTAATGCAGAATCTAACGACATCAATCATTCGCATACATCAAGCATCTGTGGTTGGTCAGGGGGCGCTCTCGGCAAAAATGCCATCACCTATGGGATACACAGACTGAGTACACACGAAGGCTTTCTTGAAATTAGAAAAAGCAGTATGAAAATGAAGACCGGTACCTAATAAGCATAGAAAAAGCACAACATACGTGTAGAAAAATAGCATCATAAATGCCATGACATGACGAATAATATCGTCTCTTACTA
>JAURCS010000036.1 GCA_030828385.1 Gammaproteobacteria bacterium | reverse complement strand
GGCACCTCGATGTCGGCTCATCATATCCTGGTTGAGAATCATCTTCCAAGGGTTGGTCTGTTCTACCATTAAAATGATACGCGAGCTGGGTTCAGAACGTCGTGAGACAGTTCGGTCCCTATCTGCCATGGTTGTGGAAGCTTGAGAGGATTTGCCCCTAGTACGAGAGGACCGGGGTGAACGATCCACTGGTGGACCAGTTGTCGACTACGGCAGTGCTGGGTAGCTATGATCGGACAGGATAACCGCTGAAAGCATCTAAGCGGGAAGCCCCCTTCAAGACTAGATCTCCCTGGAGCTTTAAGCTCCCTAAAGTGCCGTTCAAGACTAGGACGTTGATAGGCTGGGTGTGTAAGCACAGTGATGTGTTGAGCTAACCAGTACTAATTGCACGTGAGGCTTGACCATATAATCGCAAGCTTTTAGACCTGACTGCAGAGCAGTCAGGGGCTCAGTTAAAAGTAAACTATAAGATTCAACCAGGGCGAGTTTTCGCAATGGTTAAATTGCAAAAATAGTTAATTTTATCGAAGCCACTTTAAAAACAAGGTTATATGTCAAAGCAACAACCAATAAACACAACAAGCACAATGTGCGTAAGTTGATGGATGATTTAGATATCTACATCAACAAAGTACTTCACTGATTTTAGATTTTCCGATTTGTTAACAGTTTTGCCTGACGAAGATAGCGAGTGTGAACCACCTGATCCCATCCCGAACTCAGAAGTGAAACCACTCAGCGCCGATGGTAGTGTGGGGTTTCCCCATGTGAGAGTAGGACATCGTCAGGCTTTAAATACGAAACCCCCAATTGCCTTGCAGTTGGGGGTTTTTTTATATGAAGTGTTCAATATTATTTATTCATACACTCATAAATTTTTACTCCGGTATCACAAACAAATACAGTTTAAAGAGTTAGGCCAGTAAGCTTATTTTTTACAGAAATACGTAGTCTGTTACGTGCTTTCTTCCTATTCTTTAGCCTAAAAATTTAGTATCATGCCGCACCGATTTTTTACCAACCAGATACTTTAACCCAAGAGCAGCACAATGACTGATTTATCAAAATATAGAAACATAGGTATTTTTGCCCACGTTGATGCGGGTAAAACAACAACCACAGAGCGTATTCTCAAACTCACCGGTAAAATTCACAAAACCGGTGAAGTGCATGACGGTGCTGCCACAACTGACTTTATGGCGCAGGAACAGGAACGTGGTATTACTATTCAGTCAGCTGCCACCACGTGTTTCTGGAAAGATCACCGTTTAAATATTATTGATACGCCTGGACACGTAGACTTCACGGTTGAAGTTTATCGTTCACTTAAAGTGCTGGATGGTGGTGTTGGGGTATTCTGTGGTTCTGGCGGTGTAGAGCCGCAGTCGGAAACCAACTGGCGTTATGCCAACGAATCAGAAGTTTCCCGGATTATCTTTATCAATAAGCTTGACCGTGTTGGTGCGGATTTTCTTAGAGTTGTCGGCCAGGTAGAAAATATATTGGCGGCAAATCCTCTGGTCATGGTCTTACCTATCGGTCGTGAAGAAGGATTTATCGGTGTTGTAGACCTTCTGACGCGCAAATCACATATTTGGCCAGATCCAGGCAATCCAGAAAAATTTGAAATCGGTGAAGTACCAGAAGACATGGTAGATCTGGTGGAAGAATGGCGTGAAAAACTGATTGAAACGGCTGTAGAACAGGATGATGACGTAATGGAAGCCTATCTGGAAGGCACAGAGCCTTCCATCGAGGATATCAAACGCTGTATCCGCAAAGGCACCATCGCACTGGATTTCTTCCCTACATACTGTGGTTCTGCGTTTAAAGACAAGGGTATTCAGATGGTTCTGGATGCGGTGGTAGACTATTTACCAAGCCCCACTGAAGTAGATCCTCAGGATCTCACTACAGAAGAAGGCGAGCCTACTGGTGAAGTTGCCCTGGTTTCGGTAAGTGAACCGCTACGTGCTTTGGCTTTCAAGATTATGGACGACCGCTTCGGTGCACTGACCTTTACCCGTATATATTCTGGTGTGCTGAATAAAGGCGACACTATTTTGAATTCATTCACAGGAAAAACCGAGCGTATAGGCCGAATGGTTGAAATGCATGCCAATGACCGCAACGAAATTGAAAGCGCGCAGGCAGGTGACATTATCGCTATCGTGGGAATGAAAAATGTTCAAACAGGCCACACCTTATGTGACCCGAAACACCCTTGTACATTGGAAGCAATGGTTTTCCCTGATCCTGTTATTTCTTTGGCGGTTGCGCCTAAAGACAAGAGCAGCGTTGAGAAAATGAGTATTGCCATTGGTAAAATGGTGGCAGAAGATCCTTCTTTCCGAGTAGAGACAGACGAAGATTCAGGTGAAACTATTCTGAAGGGAATGGGAGAACTTCATCTGGATATTAAAGTAGATATCCTGAAACGTACCTACGGTGTTGAATTGGATGTAGGTGCACCCCAGGTGGCTTACCGCGAAACAATTACTCAGGAAATTGAAGACTCCTATACCCATAAGAAACAATCGGGTGGTTCCGGCCAGTTCGGTAAGATCGATTATCGTATCAAGCCGGGTGAGCCAGGAACTGGTTTCGTTTTTTCATCAACAGTTGTAGGTGGTAACGTACCAAAAGAATTCTTTCCGGCAATTGAAAAGGGTTTTCAGGGCATGATGGATGAGGGCCCGGTGGCAGGCTTCCCGGTTCTTGATGTTGAGATTGAATTATTTGATGGTGGCTTCCACTCAGTGGACTCATCGGCAGTGGCATTCGAACTGGCAGCCAGAGGCGCTTATCGTCAATCCATGCCTAAAGCCGGACCGCAGTTAATCGAACCAATCATGAAAGTTGATGTGTTTACACCGGAAGATCATGTGGGTGATGTAATCGGCGATTTGAACCGTCGCAGAGGAATGATCAAGGATCAGGATCCTGGCCCAACGGGTGTGCGTATTAAAGCCGATGTGCCTCTTTCAGAAATGTTTGGTTATATTGGAAGTTTGCGCACCATGACTTCTGGGCGCGGACAATTCTCCATGGAATTCGCTCATTACCTGCCTTGCCCAAATACAGTTGCTGAAGAGGTTGTTCAGGCTGAGCTCGACAGAAAAGCGGCTAACGCCAAGAAGTAAATTGTGCAGTTATAAAAAAAGCCCCGATAAAATTCATTATCGGGGCTTTTTTGTATTCAGAATTTATAAGATATCAGAATCGAGAATTTCAGCTAATGTTCAAGATTTGAAGAGCCTGTGAAGTGGCTTATCTTAATGACAATTCCTGTAGCAACTTCGCGGTTTCTTCCCTGACTTCCCCACTGACTCCACGACCAGCGCCTCTTGATCTTTCACCCATTGCATAATTAAAGGCGGTCAACCCGCCAGCGTCCTCGGCTTCAAAATCCGCGCCCTGATTGGCGAGTAATGCCACCGCCTCATTCCAGCCCCAGCTTGCCGCGCCATGCAGTGCTGTTCGGCCATAGCGATCTTTCTGGTTGATGTTGGCGCCTTGTTCCAGCAAGACTGCAAGTGTGTCTCTTGAATTTTGATCGGCAAAGGGAGTCAGGTAATCACCACGAGTGTCGATAGAATTGGCGCCCAGGCCCGCAGCGGCCATTAAGGGGGATATTCCATCCCGATTAGGCAGATCAATGTGTGCACCATATTGTGTGAGTAACTTTATTGCTGCTATATCATGGCCTTTGGCAGCACGCAGTAAGGGAGTTGCGCCATCCACCAACATGGTGTCAGCACCACGGTCATCCTTGAGATGCCGATAAGTTGGTTGTAGTTTAATCTGTAAATTAGGATTGGCTCCTGCTTCCAGCAAAATCTGTATCATTTCAAGGCTGCTGGTTTCTGTGGTGGCAGGTCTGTCAGGATAGCCACCATGTGGCAGAGTGTTTACATCGACGGCTGAATAAATTGGGTTTTCACCACGCCAGCTCCACTTGTTTACGTTCGCTCCGGCCTGTACCAGAAATTTGGCAGTGTCGAAACGCATGTTCATTACCGCCAGAAGCAGGGGGGTCACATTTTCAGCATCACCCTGGTCTAAATCAGCACCTGATTCAACGAGTATTTCAGCGCAGGCAAGGCAGCCTTCTCGCGCCGCATAACCGAGTGCAGTAATCCCTCCAGCGGGACGCCACTGAAAGCGTCGTTCAGCGCTGATTTGTCGATCGCGCTGATTTGGAAGAGATCTGGAATCAGGGTTTCCACCTGCTTCAATTAAGAGTTTCAGCATTTCCGGTTGGGATTGTGCCGCGGCCCATATTACGGCATTTTGTCCTTGCCATTTTTCAGTAGCATTGACATCGGCACCATGCTCAAGCAGTAATCTGGCGGTATCTATATTGGCTGAGCGTGCAACGATCATCAGTGCTGTCTGATTGTCTGCGTTAGGCGAGTCAGGATCTGCACCGGCTTCCAACAAGCCTTTCATGATTTCATAGTCACCTAATAAGGCGGCTTCAGAAACCGGGCTGGCACCATAGTTATTTTCTGTGTTTACTTTTGCACCTGCCGCAATCAGCGCTTTTACCAGGGCAAGATCGCCATGATGCACGGCCCAATGCAAGGCAGTGGTGCCATTGGATTCCGGAGTGGTAACGTCTGTCCCGGCCTTGGTCAGTTTTAAGGCCTGGTCAAAATTTCCGGCATGAATACTGTCCAGCAACGGTGACGCCATTACTGTCCCGGAGAGTATGCCCGAAATCAAAGTTGCTAAAACCAGTTTTTTCATTTGAAATTTCCCGCTTGCCTGGATATTCGATTTTTATACTTCAGCGAAAGTGCCGTTACTATCACCATGGGATTCAATGGGGATGCCTGCACGTTGTAGCAAGGTCAGGTGAAGGTTGGCGATAGGGGTATGATCAGCGACTTTCAAATGCTGGTTACCCTTGATAGTACCTGCACCTTTGCCAATCACTGCCATTGGCAGTGGGAAGTTGTTGTGTGCATTACTGTTACTCATATTACTGCCATAAGTAAGAATGGCATTATCCAGCAGTGAGTTTTCGCCGTCTGGAATATCTTTCAGTTTGCCGACAAATTTTGCCAATACATCGCTATGCCAGGTTTGTAACTGCGACAGTTTTTGCAGACTCACAGGATTGTTATTGTGATGTGACAGCGGATGAAAGGCATCGGGTATGCCAATATGCGGATAAGCCTGTTGGCTGACCTCTGCCGCGAGCATGAATGAGACCACGCGAGTCATACCTGCCTGATAGGCCAGAGTAATCATGTCCAGCATCAATTCGATATGTTCATCAAAATTCGGAATGCCTACAGGCATCTCCGGCATCTCATATTGCGACATGTCCTGATTTTCAAGTTTCTCAACACGGCGTTCGATTTCACGCACACTGGTGAGATAATTATCGAGCATGGCTTTGTCTGATGCACCCAGGCTCTTCTTCAGAGAGTTGGTTTCATCCGCAACCATATCCAGCAGACTTTTGTAATCGTTAGCGATCATTGAGCGCTCTTCATCTGTATCGCCTTCGCCAAATAACTTGGTCAGAAATTTCTTCGGGTTGTATTCCATAGGCAATGGGGTGGTTGCGCTGCTGAAGGAGATAGTGGTGCCTATTGTGCAGCCATAAGTGCCATCACATGCCGAGGCACCGCCTTTTTCTTCAGTAGCGACTTCAATAGAAGGCAGGGGAGTATCCTGACCAATATAGTTGGCTGCAATCTGGTCTGCTGAAATACCAACGGAAGGGGCGTGGCTTCGACGCGGAGCTGCACAGGTAAGCCAGGTGCCCGGTGTAATTGCATGTACTGCTGAACTCTGAGCTGGCTTGTTGTCCAGGCCGGAAACGATGGTCAGGTAATCACGGTAGGCTTCAAATGGTTTAAGGATTGGCTTTAATTCAAAATCACTACCTGCAGCATCCGGAGTCCAATCACTCATAATGGCGCCATGCGGTAAATAAAAATAACCCATCAGTGGCTTGGGTGCTGCTGCCGTCTGGGCAAGAGCTGTTGCTGCCGGCACCATAGCGTCGAGAAAAGGCAGGGCAATTGATGTTCCCAGTCCTCTTAATACTTTGCGTCGTGATAAATATTTCTTGGTAATAAACATGGTTATTACTCCACTCTCAATCTATTAGATGACCTTCTCAGATCCTATTTATTAATGGCAACAGTTTCAGCGCCATTTTCTTCTGTAGGCAGGGACTTCATGCGAAAAGCATCACTTTCCACAATACCCTGCACAATGGTTTCAAATTGATAATTATTCGCGGCAGTCTGCTTCACAATCCTGCGCACTGTTGGCATGTCAAAGTGTTCTACTGTGCGTCCCAGGGCAAAAGTCATTAACTTTTCAGTAATAGCTTGTACAAACTGATCAGGTCGGTCAAGTAATGCTTCGCGCAGATCATTGGGTCCGGTCACGGGTTGGCCACTGGCGAGACGTCCATTGGCATCAATGGGGGATTGGGCAAAGCGATCCATATCACGCCACTGGCCAATGGCATTGAAATTTTCCAGAGCCAGACCAAGAGGATCAATAACACCATGACACTGATTACAGGAAGGTTGCTCGCGATGGCTTTCCAACCTTGATCTGATGGTGGTGACCTGTGAGCCCGGGTCAAGAGTATCCAGATCCGTCTCTACTCCCGGTGGCGGGGCCGATGGAGGTGTACCAATCAGCGTCTCCAGAATATAGGCACCGCGCACCACTGGCGAAGTACGATTCGGGTATGACGTTAACATTAACAGACCGCCCTTGCCTAAAAGCCCCCAGCGACGCTGATCAGCCAGCTCTATGCGGCGAAACTGTGAGCCGCGTACATCATCAATGTCATAATGTCGGGCCAGTCGCTCATCGACATAAGTGTGTTTTGCATCAAGCAGATCGATAACTGGCCGACCGCTTCGTAGAATGCTGTCAACGAAAAGAGCCAATTCCTGTTTGAATGCATCTCTGAGGTCGTCATCGAAATCCGGAAAGACACGGGGGTCAGGATCGATATCATCCACACCATCAATACTGAGCCACTGAAAGGCAAAGTTTTCGGTTAATGAGCTGGCCCTTGGATCACTCAGCATACGACGAACCTGGGCACGCAAGACTTCAGGTTTTCTCAGTTCGCCCTGTTCAGCCACGGTGAGTAATTCGTCATCAGGGTTACTGCTCCAAAGGAAAAATGACAGCCGGGAAGCTAGTTCCAGGTCAGATACCGGGAATGCTTCACCTGGTTTAGCATCATCGGGAAGTGGTTCCGCCCGGTAGAGAAATTTGGTAGAAGCCAGCATCGCCATGATGCCCTTCTGTATGCCGGTTTCAAAGCCACCTTCAGCAAGGCCGTTTTCATAAAAGGCCATCAAGGGCGACAGGTCTTCTTGATTGACCGGGCGTCTGAACGCCAGTCGAGCAAGATCGGTAAAGATTTTTTCTGCACAAGCTCGCTCTTCATCATTATTTGCGGGGTAGCAGGAAAATATTTTTTCTCTGCTGGGAATATCTGGCATACCGCTAACGTTGAATGGCCCCAGTGCTTTCAAGCTGACTACGATGGGAATATTGTCAAAACCTTCCCCCGGGCTCAGATGATCAATGATGCGGTCTGATTCGGCAAAGGTGCGCGCGACAAAGCCAACCCCAATTTTGTGCAGACCCGCTTTAACCGGCACATTGATATTTCTGAATCGATTCTGTATCGCAGTGATCGCTGGTGTCTGCTGGCGATCTACAGCCTCGGCATCCTCATAGCCTCCCAGCTTGGTGGTATAAACCTCTTCACCATCGATAGTAAGAATGAAGCGATGTTCATCCTCAAGCCACCAGGTCGGGTAGGAGCGTTGCAGTGAGCCTTCCTGTGAAGCGATTTCAATATTGAACTCGTAGTCACCCGCTGCAGGGAAATACTGCTCGGCGACAAAGCCGCCACGCGTACCTAGAGGCAGTCCGTCAACATGACGGTATTGTGTTGCCAGACTGGGTGCTTCAAAAGAAGCCAATTCAGGAGCAGGGTTTTGTTCACCAACAGCGAGTATGCTGACGGAGCGGGCGGCTGACATGTACTGCTGCAGAAATGAGGGAGAAACCTGCAGTACATTGGCGACATTGTCAAAACCATCGCTCACCGAGTCAGGTGGCAATAAGGCTTCGGCATCAACCTGTACGGCGAGGATTTCTTCAACTGCATTGGCATATTCTTTGCGGTTTAGGCGATGTATTGCTACATGGCCGGGATTGGGACCCGCATCCTCTGAAACTGAATCCAGATAACTTTCCATCTGGGTAATGAATTCATCCAGTCTTGCTTCACTGGGACGTTCATTGCCAGGAGGAGGCATGAGTCGACCGCGCATCTTGCGCACAGCTTTCTCAAAAATATCAGTATTCTCATGAATAGATTCGGGAGAAAGGGTATCAAAGGCCAGACTGCCTGCCCAGTCCTCAAAATTATGACAGCCGACACAATATTCGTTAAGCAGAGTCCATTGCTGTTCAATATTTTCAAGCTCTGCTGTGTGTGTTGCCTCTGCTGCGATTAAAGCCGCAGGCGTAAAAGCCAGAGAGCAAAGTAAAGTCAGTATTTTTGGTTTCATTGATTCTATTCGCATTTAAATAAATCCGCCCATATCGCGGGAATGAGCCCACATACCTCGATAGGCTTCCAATATAAATTCTTCAGGATCACCCCAGGCCTCGTCATAACCTTCAGTAACATTGGCTTCCAGCATATTTTGGGCACTATAGCCCTGACGTGCCAGGGTTTTCATTTTTTCATAAAGATCACTCAACATGGCGTGCTGTGCCAGAAGATCTGACCTGGTTTTTGTACTTCCCTGATCGGGAATAATCAGGGTGTTGTCATCGACCAGTTCAAGCATGGCTTCATTGGCTCTGATAAGACCACCAATCCAGCCGCCTGTAGCAATATCAGGTGTTGGATAACGACCATCGCTGAGCAGACCACCGGCGACCAGGACATTGCTATCAGGGAAAAACAGGGCAATATCGCCATCAGTATGGGCCTGTTCATAATGGTGGTACTGAACGATTTCGCCACCAAGATCCTTTGTGCCGCTAAAATAGAACGTTTCATCAGGCAGTGCCTCTGCCGGACGCGGCTTATGAGTCCAGTTGCGCCACTCAACATCAAAGTCTGCCCCCAGCCACAGGCGGGTATTCTCGTGAGCAATAATATTCACACCATGGGAATGAAATAGTTCATTCCCCCCCGTGTGGTCATCATGCCAATGTGTATTAAACAGGTTCATGATTGGTTTAGAGTCAGCCAGCTCAGATATCAGAGATATCAGGCTTTGTGCGTGTTCAGAGCTGCCGCTATCAATAACGCTTGCGTTATCGTTGCCGAGATACAAGACAACATTGCCACCAGCCCCACTCATCCTAATTAGACGATCAGTAATTTTTTCGCTTGCCAGTGCATTTCCTGCCGCAAGAGTAGTCAATGGCCACCCGGCTATCGGCAAAGTACCTGAAATCGCCAGGGCCTGGAGAATACGACGTCGATATTTCATGTTAATTTTCATAGGCCGGATATTAGCATTTTTTCTCATTTCGAAGAAAAAATCGGACCAAATTCCACAATTAATGCACAAGAACCAAGGCAGCCTGGAGGCAGCTGCATATGGCAGTGCTTCAGGCAGAATATGGCTCGGAAGTAATTCAAAACCACATAAATGCACTCGAAAACAGTTTTTCTACTTTCTTATACGTGCGCTAGAGGAAGAGGGATTTCAGGAGTTTGATGGACCTGTTTCGATGATTTCGTGTTGGCCAGGGGTCATGGTCTGGATTTTTTCTGAATGCCCGCTGTGATCTGGGGGTTTGTTACCACTTCATAAAACTTTTCATCAACGGTATGGGGTTGAATGGACTCATCTTTCCATAGGCCTACACGCCCCTCGCGATCAACAAGATTGTGTTTTTTGCTTTCTTTGTCCAGGTATTCACCGTAATAAAACACGGTTGTTTGACCTTCTACCTGGCCAGAAAGACGGGTCATTTCGATTTCGTTTTGAAGTTTCACAAAGCCCTCATTGTCCAGCAGAATGCCATTCACATTGTAGCGAATCTGCTTTTGACCTTTTTCCCCATGGGAATGATCATCTCGCGCTATTTCAAGTACTTCGACATTAAATGGATGTTTCTGGATGGCATCACGCAGTTTCCAGGTGCACGAAGACATACGATCGGCGTCGCCAATGGCTGAAGAAATCATAATGGGTTGATCTTCGTCATAAAGATAGCGGGGCGCGTAATCGGCGTAGCAAATACCGATGCCCAGTTCCAGAGGAGGTAGGCCCATGTCTTTGGAATATTTGTTATTGGCGCTAACAACAGAAAGCATGGCCTTGGCCATGCCGCAAGCATGAGCCACGCAATGCCAGTTCTGGTGGTTATTTTCATATTCCAGAAAGCTAATGATGGCAGCATCGCCCTCAATAAATACCTTGTTGGCCCCTAAAGGCTTAATACCTTGTTGATGGGACTGAAAAAACGCAAGCTGAAATAAGAGGCCGGATTCAGATCCTTCTTCTCAAGTTCATCGGTGACTGTGGTGGAACCGCGTACATCTGCCTTCAAAATAGAATGGTGAACAATGCGTTTATCATCATCAGTGACTTCTCTGGCCATTGGCAATTGGTATAGCGTGCCTGCCTGACTGGATAAACGGAGGTTTTCTTCCTCGGTCTGGATACTGATTCGATTAAAAACACGGTGAGCAAAACGATAATATTTCAAATGCAGACGATATTGCGCAAATACGGATAAAAATTTAATCAGGATTTCGAATGAATGTTTGCTGACCTCTTCCTTGACGTCCTTGGCTGCCTGTTTCAGAGATTTAACTTCGGCAGATGAAAAGCTGTACTCCCTGTTCAGACGTTTCTGAAAATCCTTGAACGGTAGTTCGCCTGAAAGATAGCGGCACAGTGTCAAGGGATCCATAATCTGAGCCAGGTGCCTGCTCCACATTTTATGAGTATGGTGTGAGGCTGTTAGCTGAACCAGTAACTTTTCTTTCTCCAGAAACTTCTGCAGTTTCTTGAGAAGCTTGTTGAGTCGCTTAATGCTTCCTCGTGTTTTCCTGCCAGCTTTGAACCCATGTTCTTGCTTGACGGTCCTTACCAGTTCATCAAGCTGGTTCTTGTTGAATAGGTATTCAAAATTATCAGGATGATCCTGACAGGAAAAACTTTCAGAAATAATGTTTTTCATATCTTTCGAAGGACCAAGTAAATGTTTTGCCGCAGCCAGTCCTGCCAGCTCATCGTATATTTCCAGTTGAGCAGAACTTTCCTTTTCTTCATATAAAGGTGAAAAGCTTACTTCGGGTAGTATTTCTTGAAAAATTGATTCAACTGCTGCATTTATCTCAGGGAAATCGGATTCGTCTCGGCTTTTGTTCCACAGCAGATAGCGTTCGATCAGGAAATTTCCGGAATCCAGGTTGGCGCTCAGAAGCATAGGATTGAAAAGTATCTCGAGAAAAATACTGTCTTTTCCCCCAAGATATTGCCTTCTGAGAGCTTGCAGGTTTTTGGTTTCGATCTGTCTTAATAGTACGAAAAAATGCCTGTGGATGGCATAAAGAATCATAGTGTAATGTTTTTTAGGCCAAAAGAGCTATTCCTGAATGCCCAGTGCTTTGCCGGAGCACCTTGTTCGTAATTCTGAAAGCTTGTCGCGATACGCCTTGATATGGTTGTCAAGAGCGTTTTTGGTGTTTTCAAGCATGAAACGATAGATAGCAAATTGTAGGAAATTTATTTGCTCGGGGTTTGAATCAGTTTTACCCGGTTTATTAGCACCGTCATCATATCGATATAACAGTTTCGAAATTCTTCAACCTGCTTATCATTTTTGAGGCGTTGGGGTTTTTCGGATGTTTCAAGGTTAAGATAGTCTGTCAGAAGGCTCTTGAATTCTGCGCAAAACTTCGGACTCAGTTTGACATCGATATGATAATTATCAATGCCCCGGGGCAGGTCCGAAATGTTTAGCAACACCTGTTCAGGTGAGGTTAGTCCAGCAATATAGTCTTCAAACATTTATTGTATTTCCGGATAAAATGCCAGTGTGAATAATGTTCCAGCCAGCATCTAATCTTTTATGGTATTTAGCATTCAATAAATGCGGTAGATCAAACTTTTACTTCATTGTTGATCTGTAATAAATAGTAATTATCCCTGATTGTACAAAGGCATAGCCTACGGGATAAAGCACTACTATACTTTTATTCCGTTAATAATAAGGCAATTACTCATGAATATAAATTCACTCAAAATTTCCAGAATTCCGGTATTGATATGTATGGTCTTTATCTGCCAGTCAGGCTTTGGTCAGCCGCAAGACCAATATAATATTGATTCTGCGTGGGCGCTGATGCCAGGTGAAAGCTGGGATGGTTCCACCTCATGGGTTGCTGCGGATGGCAAGGGCAATATATTGGTTATGGTTCGCAGTGCGCCATATTTCAGACTTTACACACGAGAGGGGGGATTCATCAGATCCTGGGGAGATATTCCGGTTATGAATAATGCCCACAGTGTCAGCTTTGATAACGAGGGGAATGTCTGGGCAACGGATGCTGCCAGGCATGTGGTTTATAAATACAGTATTCAAGGTGATTTACTGATGACTCTTGGTAGAGCTGATGAGGCTGGAGATAATTCAGATACGAGGTTGTTTAATCAGGCCAATCACGTATTTGTTTCCAATAGCGGCGATATTTACGTCTCTGATGGTTATGTCAATTCACGAGTGATCCAGTTCAATGCCAGGGGTGATTTTGTGCGCATTGTCGGAGGCGAGCAGGGTACCGGTGAGGGCCAGCTCGATCTGCCTCATGGCGTGGCACTTGATTCCCGTGGCAGGATCCTGGTGAATGACAGTGGTAACCAGCGCGTTTCGGTATTCGGGGCTGATGGCGGTTTTATTGAAAGCTGGCCTGTTCCTTCCCGCGGTGGAATAGTCGTTATGGCTGATGATACGGTCTATGTTAGTGATGTAAATGCGGGCGCAATAAATATTCTGAAAGATGGTCAATTACTGGATACGATCAAAGTGGATGTGCGTCCTCACGGGCTGGGAGTAGATGTAGATGGCACGGTTTATATCACTGATGCCAGAGCTCGCATTGTTATGAAGCTTTCAAAAACTGCGAATTAATTATCTTCGACTCTCATATAAAAAATTCCGGGCTATTGAGTATTCAGGCCGAGAATCTGATTTACCATCTGTCTCGCCGTCTCTGTGGTCAGATCAGGGTGTGAGGTCATCGGAACTTCGCCCCAGTTACCCTCGCCACCGTTAATGATATTGCCAACCAAAAGACTGATATTGCCTTCAGTAGTGCTATATTTTTCAGCAATAGCTTGAAAAGAAGGACCCACCAGGTTTTCATCTATGCGGTGACAAATCATACAATCACTGTTGGTAAATAATTCCGGTTGCATCAGCCCTTGCTGAGTCATCAATTGATGCTGGATTTGAAGGTCGTTTTGTATTGTCTGGTCGGGCTCGATCTTCAGCAAGACGCCATCTTTATGATCGGTAAGTAGATAGAGTAATTCGTCCGGGCCTTGGACCACATAGCGAATACGCTGGCCAAGTTCCTCCAGCATGGATTCTCGTCGCACTTCTCCATTTTCATTAAAGACAATTCGTTCCAGGTGACCGGTACCAGGTATCCTGCCTACCATCATGGAAGTCACAAACAGATTATTCTTCCAGCCAGGGAATTTGTCCCCGCTATAAAAAGTCATGCCGGCAACGGTAATCGCCGGAACCCAGAAAACTTCTGGAAGGTCTGTGTCTTCTATCCAGGGTCTGTCATTGAATCGGGTGCCATCATAATCGCGGCCAAAAGTAGCCAGTGGCCAGCCATAATTTGCTCCAGGCTTCAAAATATTTACTTCATCTCCCCCCTGGGGCCCATTTTCCAGTTCCCAGATTTCTCCGGTCTCGGGATGCACCGCGAAGTCCATAACAGAGCGATTACCCCAGGTAAAAATTTCAGCCAAGGCGCCTTCGACAGCATAAAAAGGATTGTCAGCAGGTGCGCTGCCATCATCATTTATTCGAAGAGTCTTTCCGATATGCGTGTCGAGACTTTGTGGTGCCTGTCGCTCAATGCGGTGAGAGACACCAAAAATAAATGTCCCATCAGGCAGGAAATGTCCCCGTGAAGACGCGCCGCCCGGATGCGCAGCCCAGGCATCAGCTTCAAATATTTCTTCAATATCTACGATCTGCTGACCATTCCAGCGTCCGCGCGCAACAGCAGTGGTAAACCACAAACCATCGGTTCCATCGGGATTATCGCCGCTCTTGATCCAGACGAAATAGAGCCAGCCATTCTCTTCAAAGCGGGGGTGCAGATTAATATCGAAGAGTTGAAGTAAGGGGAGATGTTCTTTGAACCTTGCAGCCGGTAGCGTCTGTAATTCTCCATTGCGTAATAAGCGCACATTACCGGTAGTTCGTTCTGTTATCAGAATATCACCCAATGGGCTGGCATCAGTTTTTGTGCCTGGCACAAACACCATGCCATAGGGGGTATCCATACCTCGGCTTACTACTGAGACGCGAATATTTTCCTGTTCGAAAGTATCAAAGTTCCAGGGACCGCTGCCTATTGGCGGTGGTGCGAATTGAGCCTGAAGCATTGCCGGGAACACTAATAGAACCAGCACTGAACAAAGACGAATGGTTTGCTGTATGACTGCCGAGTGTTTCAAATCTTGCGCCCCCTGTTATTCTTTTGTATTGAAGGTTGCTGGCACTAGAAAATACTGGATAGCCTGGCGGGCGTGATAGTTAAGTTAGTCTGCTTTTTCGTTGTTCGCTTCAGTAACCTGGCGCACCAGTGTATCCACAAAAATTTGTTCAAATTCATCTACGTGGTCTTTGTATCCGTCAGGATCATAAAACGGATTCGGTTCGCCTGGCTGCCAGTTCTCCAATTGTGCGTATTTTTCATTGAGTCCATAAAAAACACCATGAGAGCTGACCCAGACTTCTGCGGGTATTTCTTTCGCACTTTTATAGGTTTGCTGAATATCGCTGGCAATTTCCGGATAGTCTTCATTATCTACATAACGCAGGAACTGCCCATTAAGACTGCATTCAATAAAGCCATGATAACTACGACCATTTTCTTCAAGAGTGAGACTCCATGCCAGACAGCCTTTGGTATGTCCGGCCTGAAGATGGGCGGTGAGCGTGGTGCCTCCCAGTGAAATAGTATCCCCTGCATCGACGATGATATCGATAGGCTGTTGCTTGCCTCCGGGAGTATCGAAACTCTGGTGGTAGGGTAGTTCGAGGCGGCCAACAACAACTTCTGCATTGGTCATTTCCTTAACCAGCGCGTCGCCCTCGATATGATCCGGGTGGGCATGCCCGCTAATAAGAATCTTTATATCTTCAAAGTCAAAGCCGAGCTGTTCTACGGCCGCTTTGATCACAGGTACAGACGTTTCGTAGTTGCTACTGTGAAGGATATGTCCTTCAGGCGTTGTGATTAGAAATGAGCCTAATTGTGAGGTGCCAACATAGTAGAGATTATCCATAACCTTATGTGGGGGAAAAGGGTCATTCCAGCCTGCAGGTTGTGCCATAAGGCCAGGGTGTGCGCTCACAATGATTAAAGTGAGCAATACTCTGGCAGTCTGTCTGCCTGGAAAGAATTTCATAATAGGGTTCTCTCTAGCGGAGCGATTTGTAAGCTTAAATTCTGCTTACTAGTCGCGGCGACTTCCGCCCAGTTCCAGAGTGCGGCCATCAGGGAATTCGATGCCTCTGGAATTCATGCGCAGTGAGCCATCTTTAGCCTGAAAGCCGGTAACTCTGATACGCGTGCCCGGCGGCAGTGAATCCCGGTTCCAACCCAGACGCATGAGCACATTGGGAGAGCCGCCTTCCACTTGCCAGTTTTCAACGACACCTTCTTCATTTGCTACTGCAAAGCTGAGCCATGAATGGGGATTAACCCAGTGCATTTCGACAACCTCACCTTCCAGTGATACTTCCTTATTGGGATCGAACTCGGCATAAAAAGAATGGTGAGCCAGAGCAGGGATCGTGGCGAGGCCAAGTATGCCGGCCAGCAAAAGTTTCAGTTTCATTTTCAGCGTCCTCTTGTATTTCTTACAAAGATATATTTCTCACAATAATTTCAGAATCAGATTGTTTTATACCGGTGAGTTGATATTACCTTTTATCACTAGATCAGGTTATTGAGCTGGATCATCAAGACCAAGTAAATCCCAGTAAAGCAGTTTGTCCGCAAATGGGACGCATTTGTGCTCAAGTGTCTGCGCATTTTCTTCAATAAGCCGATAGAGAGGCATCTCGATGGTCCAGGGTTCCGAGTAGGTCCGGGGATCTTCCAGTGTGGCTTCATACCAGATATGGTCTGGTCCACGTTTGCTGAAACGTTCAGTAACAACAAGCTGATTGCTATAGTGGTTGCCAGCGCGATCAAGCCAGGTCATGCCATTCTGGTTCAGTGTAGTGATTACCAGAGTGTCTCCTTCCCAGCGCCCGTTAGATTTTCCCATCCAGGCATCCAGTGGCAGTCCGCCGGTCTCATTCATGTGAACAACCCGTTGTGATGCGGCAAAGGGATATACCATTAACAGATCATCATCCCTGCCACCCTGAAATATTGAAAAGGGTATATCGTGATAAGTCGCCCGGGGAATCCCGAGCATGTAACAAAAAGCCTCGGGATCATTGATGGGCCATTTGGCTCGGTTTTCGTCACGTTGGGCAAGTGCTTCAGGCAGATAGGGGATCGTGCCGCCATCACTTAATACACTTTTTCCAGCAGGTATGGCCGCAATTGCTCCCATCTGCCAGAAGTCATCAAGCGCCTCTGCCGAGTGGGCTTCGAGGTTCCAGTTGGCGGTATTGATAGCTTTCCAGACGCCATTCAAATTGGGACGACCATCCAATAAGGATGAATTCGGTACAGAGTTTGAACTTGCGTCAGATTGAACTATATCTTGTTGCCGGGTTTCCTGGCTACAGCCAGTTATCAGCAATGTTCCCAGAATAGTTCCCAGAAAAGCTAATGCGATGAATCGATTTTGCATCAATCCACTCCTTTTAAAATTATTGATTTTTGAATGGACATGACGAGAGTAGCATACTCGTCCGGAAAGTGGGAACCAGGAAACTTTCAAAGTTTCGCATATAAATCTGTGTATTATTCAAGTAGTGATGTCATGCAATTAATCAGAAAAATGTTGTACGATAGTGCTGAACGAAAAAAATAATTATAAAATTTTTTCCAGGGAGCCCTCATGAACAGCCGGATTCTGCCACTTCGACGCATCAGTCTCGCCATCAGTCTTTCCTTAATCATGGTTAATACATCAGTGCAAGGTGCTGAGGCTAATGGGGAGGCTGCAGATTACGTGCAGCCAATGACGCCTTGGGGTGAGCCGGATTTGCGTGGCACCTGGCCAATAAATCATCTTATAGGTGTTCCCCTGGTGCGCCCCCCCGAATTTGGTGACCAGGCATTTTTGACTGATGAAGAATTTGCTGAAAAGCAGGCCAGTGTTGCGGCCCGTGATGATCGTTTTCAGTCTGGTGCCATACCACTTGCAGATGCTGCCGGCAGAGCCATGCGGCAAACGTCATTAATTGTTGATCCGCCTGATGGTCAATATCCTGAGCTCACCGAATACGGAAAACAATTGCAAGCCAATATGCGTGGTTCCTATCATCCGACGCAAACCGTTTTCGATACCATTGAGGATTTCAGTGCCTGGGACCGCTGCATTACTCGTGGTATGCCGGTATCCATGCAGGCGCGTAACTACAACAATGGCATACGCATTTTTCAATCACCCGGTTATGTTGTGATACAGCTGGAGATGGCCCATGAGGCGCGCATCATTCCTACTTCTGATATGCCCCCGCTTGACTCAAATATCAAGCAGTGGCTGGGTGAATCGCGCGGCCATTGGGAAGGCAAAACGCTGGTTGTAGAAACCACTAATTTTAATGGCAAGACCGGTAAAACCAGTGCTGGAAACCCCGGTTCTCCCAGGCCTCTGCAGCCAACTACTACCAATCAACGTATTATTGAGCGTTTTACCCGCGTTGCAGATGACACTATTGAATTTGAAATGGTAATCGAGGATCCGGAAGTACTAGCCACAGGTTCCTATACTGTCGCTTATCCTACCTATCTTGATAATGATTATGATATTTATGAGTATGCCTGCCATGAAGGCAATACAACGGTACGTTATTATATAGAGACGTCACGTTTTGAAAGGCAACAAGCAGAAAACTAACCGGTTTCTGCCATTTTTGGCTACATGGAATGTTCGGTTACAAAGGTGTTGTAGGATTCCGTAATCTGGTTCATTTCGGCCAGTAGTTCATCTCTTTTTTCAACTTGCTCCATCTCGATTTGAAGCAGGGTGAATGCTTTTACAAGTGCTTCGCGAATATCTTTCAGGTTACCGCTGATTTCTCTTAGTTTCATATCATTTGGCACGGTATAAAAGTCCAGTTGCGGCACCTCTATTGTTTCGCACATCTGGGTCACTGAGCCGTTTGCCAGGCGCACAAAAAAACAGCGGGTAGTGGTGGTGGAACGTTCCCGACCGGGTGTCTGGTATTCGGTGAGAGGGCGATCATAAATCTGCTGTGCCAGTATCATTTTCAATCGTGCTTCGCCCAAATATAAAGTGGCCATAGTGAGATTGTTTCCTTCAAGGGGCATGCTTTGCAGCAGTTCAATTTCCTGTTCATAGGTTTCGATAGCACTGCCCAGGGCATTGGAGTATTCACTCAGTAAGTTTTCACTTTCAGCTTTTAATTTCCAGGTGCCCATTTGCTGCAAAGCCGCGAGCCGCCTTTCATCGCCAGCAGCAAAACTTTTGCGTGCCACGTAATACATCAGATGTGCGTATACGTCTGCACCTTCCCAATCTGCGTTGGCGAGATTGCTGTTATAGAGTTCCTGCAGCATAGGTAATTGGAGCGGGCTGTTAAGCCCATCACTTATCCTTACGGATTGAAGCGCTTTATCAAAAGCTTCTGCCGCCTCATCATGCTGTTCGAGGGTCTGCAGAGTTAATCCCAGGTCCATGTAGGCCTGGCTTAATGCTGGCCGGTAGGCATCTGCACCTGCTTCCAGTTCAAGTTGGTTTATAAGCTGAGTATATTGCTCACGATTTGCCATAGCTTGCAGAATCTTTTCCTGCTGCTCAGGAGAAAGGGGGACCATAGTCTCTGATTCAGAGGAGTTGGAAATATCTTCAGATTTTTCTGCAGTTTCTTGGGTAGTTTTGCCCGTGTCATTTTCCGCAATATTTTCTGCGGCATTAAGAGCAAAAGAAAGACTGATCAGCGTGAGCAGGCACAGTCCAGTAATCACTGAATTTAAAGGTGCAGAATATTTGTCCTGAACGCCTGAACTGATTTTCATGACAGTAGTGTTCACCATGCCCGATAGCATGAGGCTATGTTAGTCGAGAGCTATAATTTTTTTCCCTGAGTAGAATAATATAGCATATCGTCATATCGCGAAAAGCCATATCCCGTTTCAATCAATACTAGTATCCTGACCCGGTTCAGGGAATATTTATTCCAATGGTATATAATTTTTTTAAGTTTTGACCGTCACCTGGATATGTTGTTCTGATAATGGCGGCATTCAAAAATAGATGGAGATTAAGTTATGAGTAAAAATATTGCTCTTATCGGGGCCAGTGGCAACATAGGGTCGAAGATAACCCAGGAATTGTTGAGCAGAGGCTACAACGTAACAGCTATTGCCCGTAACCCTGAAAAGGTAGAGGCCAGTGAAAGAGTGACTCCGGTTGCAGGGGATATTTTGCAGCCTCAGCAGCTTGCCGAAACACTGAAAGGGCATGATGCTGTAATTTGTGCCGCCAGCTTCATTCCCAATGAGTCTGAAAAATTACTGGAAGCGATTCGTCTCTCAGGGGTTAATCGTTACCTGATGGTTGGTGGTGCAGCATCCTTGCTTAATGAAGATGGGATAAAAGTCTGGGAAACACTGGAAGGTTTGCCGGATGGCGTAATGAATTATATCCAGGAGGGCATGCGGGCTTTGGATCTGCTGAAAGAGGCCGATGATTTCGACTGGACCTTTTTATCACCAGCAGTGGTAATCGGGCCCGGTGAGCGCACCGGTAAGTTTCGACTTGGCAAAGATAATGTAGTAGCTGATGATAATGGCGAAAGCAAAATTTCCTATGATGATTATGCTATCGCCCTGGTGGATGAACTGGAGCAGGGCAACAATATCAAAGCACGCTTTACTCTGGGCTATTAGTTACCTGCTGGCATAAAGTTGTTTTATTCACTCAGTGAGGCCCAGCACTCCAGTTCGACGCGAGCTCCCAGGGCCAGACCATTAGCTCCAAGAGCTGAGCGTGCTGGTTTTGGGCCAGGAAAATAGCTTGAATAAATCACATTAAAGGCGGGCCATTCAGCGATATCTGCGATCATGACCGTGCATTTAACAATGTCTTCAAGGGTGGCATTCTTGATAGCCAGTATTGATGTCATGTTGCTGAAGATCTGGTGGGTTTCGCTTTCAATGCCGCCGTCGACCAGAGCGAATGTGGCAGGGTTTACGCCCAACTGACCTGACATAACCAGGGTCTCGCCAAACACCACAGCATCCGAAAAGGGCAAGTTCAATTTGGCGCTCTCATCGCTGATTATATATTCCACATTGTCAGCAAAGCAGCTCTGCAAGGCGGGGCTTAATGCCAGTGCGATAATTGTCTTATAGATTTTTCGTGTAGTTCTCATTTCGGTTTTCCATGTTTCCGGCTTTAAGCCAAGCATAGAAAGATTAAGCAGCTCAACTTCCCTGTCTTAAAAATGCAGAAAACATGCCAGTCATTGCCGTCAGATACATAATAAAAAATTATTGAAATTCATGGGTTTGCAAATATGCTCC
>JAURCS010000035.1 GCA_030828385.1 Gammaproteobacteria bacterium | reverse complement strand
CACAATGAATCGTGTAGGGAAAGTTGTCCCGCCAAAACGCGAAATCCTTAAAGATATTTCCCTGTCATTCTTTCCCGGCGCCAAAATAGGCGTACTGGGATTAAACGGTGCTGGAAAATCTACCCTTTTGCGCATCATGGCAGGTATCGACAAGGATATTCTTGGCGAAGCCAGACCTCAACCGGACCTTAAAATTGGCTACCTTCCGCAGGAGCCGGATCTGGATGAAAACAAGGATGTTAAGGGCAATGTGGAAGACGGCATTCGGGAAACCAAGGATCTGATTGACGAATTTAATGCCATCAGTGACAGGTTTGCCGAGCCCATGAGCGATGATGAAATGAACACCCTACTGGAAAGACAGGGCGAATTGCAGAGCGCGATAGATGCCTGTAATGGCTGGGATGCTGACAGAACTCTGGAAATTGCAGCGGATGCATTGCGCCTGCCACCCTGGGATGCTGAAGTAAAAACCCTGTCCGGTGGAGAAAAGCGTCGTGTCGCGCTTTGCCGTTTGTTATTGTCAAAGCCCGACATGTTGTTGCTGGATGAGCCAACCAACCACCTTGATGCCATGAGTGTTGCCTGGCTGGAGCGGTTTTTACAGGAATACCCGGGTACCGTTGTTGCTATTACCCATGACCGCTACTTTCTTGATCATGCTGCCGGCTGGATCCTCGAGCTTGATCGTGGCCATGGCATTCCCTACGAAGGCAATTACAGTGACTGGCTGGCTGCCAAGGAAGCGCGTCTCGAAGTGGAATCCAAGCAACAGGCCTCACTGGCAAAAACCGTCAAGGCTGAACTGGAGTGGGTAAGGCAAAATCCCAAGGGCAGGCAGGCCAAGAGCAAGGCTCGGCTGGCCCGCTTCGAGGAACTCAGCTCAAAAGATTTCCAGAACCGTAACGAAACACTTGAATTGTATATCCCGCCCGGACCACGTCTGGGTGAAAAAGTGGTGGAAGTAAACCATGTCAGCAAGGGCTTTGATGGCACGAGCCTGATCAATGATCTTAACTTTTCCATTCCCCGAGGAGCCATTGTCGGCATCATCGGAGGCAACGGTGCAGGTAAAACCACCTTTCTGCGCATGCTCGTTGGGCAGGAGCAACCTGACAGTGGCGATATCTCACTGGGTGAAACCGTCGACATGGCTTATGTAGATCAAAGCCGGGATTCGCTGAATGGTGAAAACACGGTGTGGCAGGAAATTTCCGACGGGCTGGATAATATGACTATTGGCAATTATGAAATTGCGTCACGCGCTTATGTCAGTCGCTTTAACTTTAAGGGCACCGACCAGCAGCAATTTGTCAAAAACCTGTCTGGCGGAGAACGCAATCGGGTTCACCTGGCCAAGTTGCTGAAACGCGGCGCCAACGTCCTGTTACTCGACGAACCCACCAATGATCTTGATGTAGAAACCCTGAGAGCACTGGAAGAAGGTCTGCTGGCATTCCCCGGAACGGTCATTGTGGTTTCCCATGATCGCTGGTTTCTGGATCGCATCGCCACCCATATACTTGCCTTTGAAGGCAACAGCGAAGTGGTTTTCCATGAAGGCAATTATTCTGACTACGAAGAGGATTTCAAGAAGCGTAAAGGTGATGAAGAACCGACGCGGATGAAATACAAAAAACTGGCCTGAGCAGGCTGAGATAAAAAACACAGCCAGGCAATCTCTAGGACGTTTTAAGCTGCTTCCTTAATTCCGCCATTCTGGATTTATTTTCTTCCAGGGTCAGTGTTCTTGAAATCTGCTCCGGTAACGCCTCAGGCCTGTCAATGACCAGCGTTTCTCCATGCAGTGCGCGCTGACACAACACACGATAATTTTTCTCGAAGCGGGGGAAAATCTGTTTCTCGGTTTTATTGGCCAGCTCAAACCACCCTGTAGCCTTCCCCGCAAGATAGACGGCCGGATGCGACCAGATCTGCTCAGCCTTGGGGTTTGGCGCACAGCAGGCTTCAATATAGGCAGCACCGGCAGCAGGCAAACCAAAACCGCTCATGGCTTCCTCGCAGGCATGGACAATACTGGCTACCGAAGGCAGATACTCTTGTGAGGTAACAACAGTACGCGTTGCCTGAAGAATAATTTCAGGGGAGAAATGGGCAAGACATTCCAGCCAATATTTTTTGGCCAACCCTATACTGCCTTCCTGGGCATAAGCCTTGTGATACTGGTTGTGATAAGCAAGTTCCAGTTCAGCAAACACCTGGTTGATCGCATCAACATGATCGCGATGGCCTGAAGCAGCCCTGGTTTTTGAGCCAGCCTCAGCAACTTTGTTGACTGCAGTGCGGTTCGAACTGGCCGCCCCGGCCACGTCTTTTGTAATTTTTCCCGTCAGGGAGTCTGCTTTTTTCATGGGAAGAGTTTACTTTATTAGCCCGATCAGGCTATCAATATAGAAGCCAGTTTACTACGATTAGCACCCAGACCACACGATTTATCCGGCCAATTAACCATGAGTTCTATGAAAACGATGAAGGCACTGCAGTGGAACGGCGATTCTCTTGCTTTAAATACTGTAGCCAAACCGATAGCGAAACCCGGTGAAGTTCTGGTTCGCCTGACCAGGGCAGGTATCTGCAATACCGACCTGGAAATCATTCGCGGCTATTATCCTTTTAGCGGCACACTGGGCCATGAATTTGTCGGCATCGTTGATGAGGCCGCCAACCCCTCCCTTATCGGCAAACGGGTAGTTTCGGATATCAACAGCAGCTGCCATCACTGCGCTATGTGCCAGGCCGGCATGCCACACCATTGTGTTAATCGATCAGCCCTGGGCATCCATGGCCGGGATGGTGCCTTTGCCGAGTTTCTGACCACGCCAGAGGAAAATCTTGTTATCGTGCCGGACACTCTTGAGGACAACCTCGCTGTTTATGCTGAACCTCTGGCCGCGGCGCTGGAAATTCAGGAACAGGTTAATTTTTCCCGGCACGAGGGCGTGCTGGTGATTGGCGATGGCAAGCTGGGTTTGCTGATTACCATGAGCCTTGCGCAAGCAGGACTGGAAGTCACTCTGCTTGGGCATCACCCGCACCGGCTCGAGTTACTGGGACTGGACAATATCTCTTTTTGCTCTTCTGCGCCCGACCTCAAGTATCCCGTGGTCATTGAGGCCACTGGAAATCCTTCAGGCTTTGCAACAGCGGTACAACTAACCGCACCACGCGGCACGCTGGTTCTGAAATCCACTTATAAAGGCAATCTGGAGTTTAATCCGGCGCCCCTGGTCGTTAATGAAATCACTCTGCTAGGCTCACGTTGTGGGCCAATGGACAAGGCAGTAGCGCTGCTTGCTGACGGAGCAATTAACCCGGCAGGACTGACTGAGGAGACCTTTCCGCTCACCAGGGCGCCCCAGGCAATAGCCCGGGCTAATAAAAAAGGGACGCTGAAGGTGTTACTGGAAATGGGTAGCTGAAAACTCAGGATTTGTCCGTTTTTCTGGAACCGCCCTGCTTCACTTCATACAACTTGGCTGACGAGACATGTTCAACACTGGCTGCCACCTGTGCACTGGAATAACTGGTTACACTATTGCGACCTGAACGCTTGCATTCGTAAAGCGCCTCATCGGCCTTTTCCAACAGCTCAAAAACATTGCCCACCTCATCCGGATAGGTGGAAATACCAATGCTGACCGTTGATTTGATAAGCTTGCCATCCGCATCAAAGGACGTATTTTCCACCGCTTTTCTCAGACGCTCTGCTGTTTCTATGGCGCGAGAAACGGGCAATTGAGGTAATAAAGCAACAAATTCATCGCCGCCATAACGACAAATAATATCAGAGGTACGCAGACATTCCTCGATAGTAGTGGCAATGGTGACAATCAATCTGTCACCGGCTTTATGACCATGCTTATCGTTCACTTCCTTCAGATTATCTGCATCTATCATCATTACTGACAGGGGCTGGTTGTACTTCATTGCCACTTCCGCAGCTTTGTTAAACATCGGAATGAAGGAACGCTTGTTCAGCAGGTTTGTCATTTCATCAGTTTCAGACAGGGCCTTGAACATCATTTTGCCGTAGTGAACATCAGAGGCCAGCATAGTAGTGATATAGGCAACCAGAACAAAAGGCGAGAAATAAACCATAGTCTCACTGAACCCTGCCATGTCATATTCAATGCCGCTCTTAGCGCCGAGAAAAACATAGACAGCAAAAATCAGAATGATTTCAAGGGTCGTCGTTACCTTGTCCAGTGTAATCGCGCTGGAAATAACAACCAGCAGATAAAGATTCAACAGGGTACTTTGAATAGTGCCGGTATTCCACAGTATCCAGGTGATGAAAATAATCATTACCCAGGTTTCTATAGCCAGTTTCCAGGCATACTGGGGAGTATCGAGATTGACATAATTAAAGCCAAGCACGAAGACCGCGTAGGCAAGCATGGAAAGCGTCATCCAGAAAGATTCAGCAGTTACTGTAGTGCCCGGCACTACTATACTATATAAAGGATGACGAGGATCAGTAGCAGAAATTCAATTTCAGTCAGGCTGCGAGAAAATCCTTTCAGCTCGATTTGATCAATATTCAAATCTTTTGACTGGTCTCTATCCTGATTTCTCATCTGGAATTCATGTTTATTATTCCGGATCTTGCCATTTTTCTTTCCCTTTTCCCTTTTTGCACTTTTCTGGCCTTCCAGGCCTGCCATAGTTTCGGTCATTTTCCTACAAGCTACGGATTACTGCTTCCAGTTTCAGATGGCGAATCACCGCTGACCCTGTCGACTGTAATAAGACCTTTAAACATAGACCTTTTTACGGGCTTTTAAGCAAAGGCTTTTCTGAAAATATTTTTTCAAACCCTGAAACGCTTACCTCGTTCCATTATGGCACACCTTATCCTATGATTTAATTAAATAAAATGGTCAGATTTTAAAAACCCCAACCAGCTCAAGTTCTTCGCCTTGAGCTCTAGAGTTTAAATTTCTGAGCTGTGCGGTCCTGATCAACTTTTTTATTTATCTGTCGTAATTTATTGGTAATCTGAAATTACCTACCCAGGTAGGCCAGCAGATATGAAGAATAGTGTCTGTTCAACAGAGTTTGCCGGTATAACACCAATTCATTATCCAGACAGGGTCTGAGCAAATGCACATCATCTTTTTCCAGCACTGCAACGGGCAAACCATTTTCAAAAAGAATGCGGTTTTTCGCCAGCCTGGCGATCTTTCTGCCGGGTAAAATAACACCAACCAGATTCAGCGGATCAGTGCCATTTATAAGTCTGCGCGTAACGCTATCTTCAGCTTGCTGCCTGATGTCAGCAGCGCATTGTCTGAGGGTTTTTACTGTTTCAGGGAGCGCAAACTGTTCACCGCCGATGCCCGCAATAAAACGTCCTCCCCTGACACGACCCTGTAATTCCATGCGCCGCAATTTGAGCAATAACACTCGCCATGGAGGAGAATAATTCTCCTGCTCGAGAACCTTCCTGTTTATCACGCCCCAGCGATGCAGGTAAATACTGACCAGTTTTTCCAGTGTCTCATCGCTTTTCTCTTGTCCATGTTCCTTACCTGGCTCAGACTCTTCATTACCAGCAACTATGGGATTTGAGATCAGCGTCCAGCGACCTGCATCCTCAATCTCATAGAGCGAACGGCGTATTTTTCGATCCCCGCCTTTCCTGCTTTTCTTACCTTTTGCACTAAGTAAGGCGCGCATCCCGCTAAAACTGTCACTGGTTACCACACCAAGGCTGACCAGCTCCGCCAGGGCATTTTCTGTCCGGGTTTTTAGCAGACCGGTCTCGCGCACAATATCAAGAAAGAAACTGGCCCCTTTATTCCCCAGGACAGCCATGACCTCTTCGGCATCACTGCTCATCGCTGTTGCTACTGCGCTATCAGAAGGAGCCAGATTGCCCCATAAGGACAGGTTCTCACGTTGCACCAGGTTTATCGGTGTACTTTTAACCGGTCCGGCCCTTGGCCGTGCGGCAGAAACCTCATCACTATCAGGGCGAGATGCTTTCTTGCCCTGACCATTCTGACTGAATTGAGCTGCAGGAAAAAACTTGCCCCAGCTAACGCGACCACTCAGGCATAACATGTCGAGCAAGGCAGGATCATAGCCGGGCAGTCTGCCAGGCAGGATATCGCTTTCCCAGGCAGAGGCTGGCGCGCTGATGCCATCCAGCTTCTGCAAAAGTCTCGAAAGGGTTTCATGGGTGGCCGGCATCGCCACCTCTGATTCCTGCGCCAGATCCCGTACTTCATGATGGCGAAAAAGAAATTCCATATACGCCTGCAAGGATACCGGCTTGATACTTTCTCGATGGGAATCAATGGTATATCGATGAATACGCTGCAGTAAGCGACGCTCACACCATTCCTCTGCGATTAATACTGATCCGGCCAATAGCGGCGAATACTGCCCTTTAAAGACAAAACCTTCAGCCTGCAATCCATGCAGGGCAAACTCAACATCAGAGACTTCAAGACCAATATCATTGGCTAATCGATTACTACTGACCGGCCCCAGACATTCCAGTCTGCCGCGAATAATTTCCTGCAGCGCGGCTTCACGACTGAGAGCCGTATCAGCAATAACTTGCGGCACCTCAACTACCGGGGCAAAATTCATTGGTAGCACCAGTGCTTTGAACCAGTCAATTCTTTCAACGGCAATCCACAGGCGCGTATCACCATGACAGGCCAGTGTGACCCGTCCGGCCTGCAACAAAGGCTCCAGATAGACGCGGTAATTTTCGCCATCCGGTCCTGCAGTCATCTCTGTATCGGTAATAAAGCCAAGCACCAGTAATGCGTCATGCAATTCATCAGCAGAGCGAATCCAGGGCCACGCTTCCTCCCTGACGCGGGCAATTGCCTCGGCATCCAGATTACTGTAATCATCTGTTTCAGCCGGGTCGAGCCAGCTGCGATTGCGAATGGCATTGGTACGTCTTTCCTCAAATGGCGCATCATCAAGGAAGGCATATGGCCTGGCATTGATAATTTCCTGGGCAAAAGGCGAAGGCTCACGTAAATCCCTGGCTACCAGTTCAAGCTCATTGGCTTCGATTGACTGCAACAGACCTAATAGCTCATCCAGATCCATGGCTTCTGTCAGACAGTCATGGATGGTTTGCTGCACCAGAGGGTGATCAGGTACATCACGCTTACCCGTCAGATTTTCCTGACAGGCAAGCTGATCAGGAAAGACCTGGGCAATCAGATCCTCTGCATTCATGCGCTGAAATTGGGGTGGTACCCTGCTGCCATTACGATTTCTCTGGATAGCCAGCGAACGGGTAGCATTCCAGCGCCAGCGGGACTCAAACATTGGCGCATCCAGGAGCGCCTGGATCAGCACCTCTCTTACCGTCGCAGCCTTCAGATAATGAAAGACATCTGCTACTTCGAAACTGTGCACGGGGCCCAGCGAAATCACGATACTGTCTTCATTAGCGGCAGCCTGTAACTCAAAATTAAAGCTGCGGCAAAAGCGTTTGCGTAATGCCAGCCCCCATGCCCGATTCATGCGACTGCCAAATGGCGAGTGAATGACCAGGTGCATGTCGCCTACTTCATCAAAAAATCGCTCCATCACAATAGCTTCACGACTGGGCATTACATTGAGGGCATCGCTTCCCGCCTTCAGGTAATCCACGATCTGCTCTGCGGCAGAAAACTGTAAACCAATATCCTTGACCAGGAAATCCACGGCCTGAGCCACTGAGTCATTAAGTAATTCTCGCAGTATTATTCTCAAGCGCGATACCGATTCTGACAATTCGCGACTGCGTCCACCGCCCTCACCAAACCAGAATGGAACGGTTGGTGGCTGACCACTGGCATCGGCAACCCGTATTTTGAGTCCATCTATTCTCAGCATGCGCCAACTGTGATGACCAAGGGTGAAAATATCGCCAGGCAGTGACTCCAATGCGAAATCTTCGTTCAGGCTGCCGACGATGGTATCTTCCGGATCCAATACAACCTGATATTCAAACATGTCAGGGATGGCGCCACCGTTGGTCAGCGCGGTAAGCCTGGCCGACTTTCGTGGCCTGACCTTGCCGTTAATACGATCCACGTGCAGCAAGGCACCGCTGCGCCCACGCCTGCTGGTATACCCATCACCCAGCATTTGTACTATCTGATCAAACTCCTCACGTGACAGATCACGATACGACCAGGCGCGGCTGAATAGTTCATACAGTGCATCCAGTTCCAGGCCTGCTTCCTCGTCTTCACTGGAGGCCGTTTCTGCAACAATATGCTGAGACAGGATATCCAGGGGTTTTTCAGGAATACATAATCGATCTAGCTCTCCGCGCCTTACACTATCCAGCAAGGCAGTACACTCAACCAGATCATCACGGGTTAAAGGAAACAGAACGCCCTTGGGAATACCGCCAACCTGGTGACCACTGCGTCCCACTCTCTGCAGAAAGGCAGAAATACTTTTAGGAGAAGAAAACTGTACTACCAGATTTACCGAGCCGATATCTATTCCCAGCTCCATGGAGGCAGTAGCCACCAGGACCTTAAGCTGTCCATTTTTCAGGCGTTGTTCAGCCTGATGACGATGGTCCTTGCTCATACTGCCATGGTGAGAACTGATAAACTCTTCACCAATGCGCTCGCCCAATGACAACGCAAGACGCTCAGCAAGCCGGCGCGTATTAACAAAGATAAGCGTAGTCTGATGACTGTCTACCAACTCTACCAGGCGCTCATACAATTCCTCCCATACCTCGTTACTCATAAGAGCAGTCAGAGGAGATTTGGGCACTTCCAGCCTTAAATCCAGGGATTTTTTGTGGCCGCCATCGATAATGACACAATCCGTGCCGTCACTACTGACATTGTGTTTACCCACCAGGTATTTAGCTACTTCAGTAATAGGTTTCTGGGTAGCAGACAGACCAATGCGTTGTAAAGGCCTGCCGACCAGATGCTCCAGGCGCTCAATCGACAGTGATAAATGCGCACCGCGTTTATCGCCAAGCATGGCATGGATTTCATCAACAATCAGGGTCTCAGCATTGCCCAGTAAAGCACGCCCGCCTTTGCTGGTAAGTAGCAGGTACAGGGATTCCGGCGTGGTAACCAGAATATGTGGTGGATGTTTGAGCATCTGCTGACGTTCATACTGGGATGTATCACCGGTGCGAACGGCAACTTTTATATCAATTCCAGGATATCCCTGTGCTTCCAACTTTTGACAAATACCGGCAAGCGGTTCCTGCAGATTACGCTGGATGTCATTACTCAGGGCCTTGAGGGGAGACACATAGATTATCCGGGTACTGCTTTCCAGCTCATTATTCAGCGCTTTCTGCACCAGGCAATCAATCGATACATAAAATGCCGCCAGCGTTTTACCGCTACCGGTGGGAGCTGCAATCAGGGTATTTCGGCCTTGCTGTATCGCCGGCCAGGCTTCCTTCTGAGCCGCAGTTGGCTGGCCCAGAGTCTCCTCAAACCAGCTATGCGTCAGGGGATGAAAGGTGTTAAAAACCATGGCAAAAGCCATTTAATGTGCAAATAATATGAAATGTAAAAGGCATTTCGGGAAAATTACATCCTTCACTTATGGATACCTTGTATAGTAGCCTGTTAATTAATAACAGACCATTACAGCAATACCCTTTTACTAAACTTGTTTATCAACTTCTTACTTTACTTAAACAATTCTGCCCATGGGATTAAGCATCAAGGTCAAGCTGTTTCTAGCAATTTTGTCAGTGCACATTATTGTCTACGTAGCCATGTACAGCATTGGACGCTACAACTTCGACAGCGGGTTTCTGGAATACGTGTCGCGCATCGAGGAAAGGCAGGTTCCTGCCTTGCTGGATGGACTGAAAAGCTTTTATAAACATACAGGGTCCTGGGATCCTATCCGCGAAGATTTAACCAAGTTTGGCGAGCTGATTCGCGAAAGTATAGAAAGTACTGTTGATCCTGAATTAAATGCCCGTCTCGGCACGCAACGACCTACACCAGCCAGGTTTTCTCCCAACGACTGGTATTACACCTCTGAGTACAGCCCTGCCCGTCCCTATCTGGCTCTGCTGGATGCCGACGGATCGATTATCTGGGGTAGTGAGGAGGCCATGCCAGCGGCAAACCAGAATCCCATAGTGGTGAGGGGAGAAACTGTTGGTTTTTTGGCTGTTACCAGTCGACAACAATTATCAGAACAGGCAGATCTGCTGTTTACAGAGCAACAAAAACAATCCTTTTTTACCTTCGCCCTGTTTCTTGGCATCATTTCAGCGCTCATCGCCTTTCCACTTTCTACCTTTATGGTACGCCCTGTCAGGGAGCTGGTTGATGGCACCCGCCGCCTTGCCAATGGTGACTATACCTCGCGTATTCCTGTCCGCGGTTCTGATGAACTAACGCAACTTTCAGTCGATTTTAATTCCCTTGCCGACACACTCGATCAGAACAGACTGGCACGTCAGCAATGGATTGCAGATATCTCCCATGAATTGAGAACCCCCCTATCCATCCTGCAGGGCGAACTGGAATCATTACAGGACGGTATTCGTCCGATGAATCCGGATACTATCAATTCACTGCACCATGAAGTGGTCCACCTGAACGCCCTTGTCAATGATCTGCATGAGCTATCCATGTCAGACCAGGGCGCGCTGATTTACGAAAAGAAAGAAATAAACCTGACAGAAATTTTTGAAATTTCCAGGGACATGAACAGACACATACTGGAAAAACACCATATAAAATTGTCGCTAAAAATACATTCCCGCGTTGCCGACAATCGTATACAAACTATTGGCGATGAAAACCGGTTTATTCAACTGTTTGATAACCTGTTTCAAAACACTTGCCGCTATACCGATGATGGCGGCGAACTGGTAGTCAGTATTTATCAAGCCGGGAAAAAAGTAATAATTGAATGGTATGACTCCAAGCCAGGCGTTACCGATGACAATCTGGAGCACCTGTTTGATCGTCTTTATCGGGTAGATTCCTCGCGCAACCGAAAAGAAGGGGGATCCGGCCTTGGCCTGGCCATCTGCCGCAATATTGTTGAAGCACATGAAGGATCTATCCGAGCCGATCGTTCTGAGCTCGGAGGGCTGAAACTGATTATTGAGCTGCCCTGCCTGGGAGGCTGATGCGATCTGCGGTGCAGCCTGCAAGATTCATTTGCTCAGTGATAACTGCCGAATTACACTAAAACTATTTGCCTTAACAATTAACGCCCCATGATACAAAGCTCCAAAGGTTAAATAATTATGAGCCAGCATGTATTGATCGTCGAAGACGAAGTTAAAATCGCTTCTCTGCTCCAGGATTATTTGCGCCAAAGCGGGTATGAAACTGATAGCCTTTACAATGGCTCTGAAGTGGAAGGTTGGCTTGCCGAGAACAGCACTGATATTGTCCTGCTTGATTTGATGCTGCCTGGTAAAACCGGTGTAGATATTTGCAAGGATGTCAGAAAAAGTTCCGCCCTGCCAATCATCATGATAACCGCCAAGGTTGAGGAAATTGACCGCCTCCTTGGTCTTGAACTGGGTGCCGACGACTATATCTGCAAACCATTCAGCCCAAGAGAAGTGGTAGCCAGGGTAAAGGCAGTATTACGACGCACAGATAATACCGAAAGTCTTTCAGACAAGGGCCTGGTACTGGACACTCAGACCTACAAGGCAACCGTTAACGGGCAGAATCTAGACCTGACAGCTGTAGAGTTCCAGTTACTAAAGGTCTTGTCTGACCAACCGGGCAGAATTTTTTCCCGCAGTGTTCTGGTTGATAAAATTTATAACGATGGCAGGGTAGTCAGTGACAGAACCATTGATAGCCATATTAAAAAGCTCCGCAAGAAAATTGCCGATGTGCTACCTGATGTAGAACTGATTCATTCACTCTATGCCGTGGGTTACAAATTCGAGTGGCAATAAAAAGGACATAATCAAAAGCGTGGCAGGTGTCATCGTTCTGGTAATATTAAAATACATAACGACATCGAATTAACGCTTTAAAGGAAAATTCTGCATGAAAAAAAGCCAATCATTTCGGGGCCTTCTGTTTTTCTCTCTGTTATTCAGCGCCAGTGTTTCTCTGGCACAGGAACAGTCATTCGATGAATGGTTGGAGGAATTGCGCGCCGAAGCTCTGGGCCTTGGCATAAGCGAAGCAACCCTGGATGCTGCATTGACCCTGGTTGAAGAACCCATTCCCCGCGTTCTGGAACTGGACAAAAGCCAACCGGAATTTGTGCAGACTTTTGCCGGCTACATGCGCAACCGACTTAGCGATGCACGAATCGAACGGGGAAAGAGTTTACTGGTAGAGTACAAGGATTTATTCAATCGCATCCAGCAACAGTATGGCGTGCAACCACATTACCTGGTGTCTTTCTGGGCACTGGAAAGTAACTTTGGCGACTTTACCGGTGGCTTTTCCGTGGTTAATGCGCTGGCTACCCTGGCCTATGATCCGCGCCGCAGCGATTTTTTCCGCAACGAATTATTGACGGCACTACGCATTATCGAGGAAGGCCATATTCCTGTTGAGCAAATGTCAGGTTCCTGGGCAGGCGCCATGGGTCAGTGTCAATTTATGCCATCGACTTTCTATACCTATGCTCGCGATGGTGATGGCGATGGTCGTGTTGATATCTGGAACAGTGTTCCCGATGTGTTTGCCTCAGCCGCCAATTACCTCTCGCAGAATGGCTGGCAGAGTGATGAACGCTGGGGACGTGAAGTGATTTTACCGGATGATTTTGACTTCACCCTGACCGGAACCGGCATCAGAAAAACGGTAACACAATGGAACAGCCTGGGCATTCGTCGGGTCAATGGCAATGCGCTGGGAAATGCCGACATGCTTGGCTCAATCGTATTGCCAGCTGGCTCGCAAGGGCCGGCATTTCTGGTCTATGATAACTTCCGCACCACTATGGTCTGGAACCGCTCCACTTTTTACGCCATTTCTGTTGGCCATCTTGCCGATCGCTTTGTCGGTGGCGGCCCGATCATTAACATGCCTTCAGTTGAGGAACGACCTCTGAGCAGAAACGAAGTCATTGAGCTTCAGGGATTACTGAATGCCCAGGGTATAGATGCGGGTACGCCAGACGGAATCATGGGGTCAAGGACAAGAGCAGCTATACGCACTTTCCAGGAAAAGGCGAATATACCTACCGATGGCTACGCCAACTTTGATCTGCTTGAGACCATAAGAAATTTCTGAAGCCTCATTTGACTGGTCGAATTTAGCCGGAAGCCTTGGCTTCGTTTACCAGCTCAATCAATGCTGCTGAACTTTGCGGATTTCCTACCAGACGGCCATTGATAAAGAGCGAGGGTGTAGAGCGAACACCGGCACGAATGCCGCCCTGCTGGTCAGCTACTATCTTGGCCCGCACCTCAGGCAATTCAATATCTGCACGTAACTGATCAATATCGAGACCGAGCTGCGCGGCATACTCTTCAAATAACGGTGCTGGATCATTCATCGGACTCCAGGCCTGCTGATTGGCAAAAAGCAGATCATGCATTTCCCAGAAACGCCCCTGCCTTCCCGCTGCCTCCGCATAACGGCTGGCCTGAAAAGAGAACCGATGGGTATCAAGAGGAAAATGCCTGAATACCAGTTTCACATCATCCCTGATTCTGGGCCACGTGCGCGCGATCAGCTGAAATTCTGTCATACAGGCGGGACATTCAAAATCAGCGTACATGGTAACTACAACATCAGAATCAGCAGACCCTTTTACGTGGTCGGCCTCCCCGATTAAATCCGGCGGCAAAGACGGCGGTCCGGTAAACAGGCCCTGATAAAATACAAACAGCGCCAGAGGTACCAGAATAACGATGGCAGCTTTAACAACAAGCGCAGTAAATTTTTCCTTGCGTTTTGCAGCCGCCTGTTTTTCTTCCTTTATCTTTTGTCTTTCTTCTTTCTTTGACATGATTTGCTGATTTTCCAAAATCTATTTAATTAGTAACAGTGGATGCTTTGGCCGCACCATATTTGGTGATAATCGCTATGGCACAAAGCACTATCAGCCCTCCAAGAATATAACCAATGTTAAACATACTGCCTTTTGCGCTGGCTACAATGCCGTAACCGATTGCCCCTGTAAACAGGGCATAGTAGACAAATACCATGAGGGTTTTCCGAATTACTTCCCCCTCCCTGCCAATCAGTCCAACTACGGCAGATGCGGCAACAACATTATGCACGCAGATAACATTTCCGGCGGCACCACCCACGGCCTGCAGGGCAACAATCCAGGTGGGGTCAGCACCAATACGCTCCCCCACACCAAACTGGAATAACGAGAACATCATATTACTGATGGTATTGCTGCCCGCGACAAAGGCTCCCATACCACCAATAAATGTGGAGAAAAATGGCCAGGCATCACCGGCTAGGGCGGCAACCCCTTCGGCTAATTCAATGGGCATTTGCTGATAGCCTGCACTGCCTCCATCAGAGTTCAGAAATACCTGAACCATCGGAACCGTAAAGACCAGTGCAGCACCAGCGGAAAGCATGGTTCTGGCGGAAGTTTTCCAGGCATTAACATAGGAGCGCGTATCCATGCCATGCAGAAAATAAGTAATAATAGAGACGGTAATAAACAGTGCTGCCGGGGAATAAAAAGGCTGTACGGACTGACCGATAGTGGTACCGAAAATATCACTGATGGAAAACGTAGCGACGCTACCGCGCAGCATATCCAGTAAAGGCAACTGCGGTAAACGCGTAAGAATCAGCAAGCCGGCCACGATGATATATGGCATCCAGGCTTTCGAAAGACTCATTCCGGGTCCTTCAAATTGTTTCTCTTCCATTTCGAAACGACCAATCCAGAGAGAATCCCATTCACTGCGCTCAGGGAATACCCATATCTCATCTTCTTTTGGCATCAGGAAACCCTTGCGCGCCGCTGTTACAACGATGGCAAGGCCAATCAGTCCACCAAACAGTGAAGGAAATTCCGGTCCAAGATAACGCGCCACCAGCACATAGGGGATAGTCATGGAGAAAGCCGCAAAGATGGCAAACTTCCAGATCTTCATCCCTTCGATGAAGGATTTGTTTTTTCCGAAAAACTGGGTCATGACGCAGACCAGGATTAATGGAATGAAGGTACCGGCAATAGCATGAAGCAGTGCCACCTTGGCGGCGATAAAGGAAACCAGCTCCAGGTGATCCATACCAAGCTGACTGGCATAGGCCATGACAGCCTCATCATCTGCCAGCCCCGTAAAAACCCCGGTGAGCATAGGCGTACCCAGGGCGCCGAAAGAAACCGGCGTGCTCTGAATGATCATGCCGGAAACAACGGCGGCCATGGCGGGAAATCCCAGACCGACCATCAGGGGGACTGCAACTGCAGCAGGCGTGCCAAAGCCGGCGGACCCCTCAATAAAAGAACCAAATAACCAGGCAATAATAATGACCTGGATTCTGCGATCCGGTGTTATGTCGGAAAAGCCTTTTCGAATACTCTGAATCGCGCCACTTTCCTGCAAGGTGTTAAGCAGCAGAATAGCGCCAAAAATAATATAGATCAGTTCAATTGCATCAATAAGCCCGTTCACCGAGGCGGCCATCACTTTGACAAAGGGAATCTGCCATACAAAAAGCGAAAGCAATACGGCCACTACATAGGAAATAGGCATAGCCCGGCTTGCAGGCCAGCGCAGCATGACCAGGAAGACCGCTACAGAAATGATAGGCAAAAGAGATAAAAGCGCCAGAATACCGTTGGACATAACAGATCCTTAAATTGTGATTATTATTGTTAACCAGATTTTTTATTGATAAAAATTGACTGTCGCCAACTGGGTTTATTTCATGCTTTAGCGGACGATCGAAAGCAAATAAGCATAATGCAGGACTCCATGTTGCACAAGACTTGAACCCCGCTCTGTGCCTGACCATTCAAAACAGCAATCCGGGTTAATTCAACACTTACTTATTAACCGCACAATCAATAATTTATCTCCAGAATTTATTAGCCTTCTGTTCATTGTGATTGCTATAATCCGCGCCCTGTATTTTTGGCCTCAGTGGAATTTGTCATAGATCGCAATTCGCAGTGTCTTCCAGCCAGACTTACTTAATGAAGCTTGATTCTTTTCAGAGAAGAAAAGGATCACGAGTACTAAACCTTGCGCCTTGATACCGAGACAGGCAGACTGGAAATGCTCCAGTTTTGTTAAACATTTTTTCAATCTTTTAGAGTGCTGAAGGATGAGTGCAGAAACACAAGAAACTGTTGCCAAGGCCAGCCACTCTCCTGAGAGTCAGGCGCTGGAAGACGTTGTAGTGCGCTTCGCCGGTGATTCCGGTGATGGTATGCAGCTTACCGGCTCAAACTTCACCGAGGTGACAGCCCTGTTCGGTAATGACCTGGCAACCTTTCCCGACTTTCCGGCAGAAATTCGTGCGCCGGCAGGCTCCACCTTTGGCGTCTCTGCCTTCCAGATCTACTTTGGCTCTGAAGATATCACTACCTCAGGGGATGCCGTTGACGTATTGGTCGCCATGAATCCGGCGGCACTGACCACCAATCTGGAAACCGTGGTTCCCGGAGGCCTGGTGATAGCCGATGCCGGCGCTTTCAATGAGAAAAACCTGAAAAAAGCCAATTACGACAGCAATCCACTTGAAGACGGCTCGCTGGATGCCTACCGTTTGCTGACTATCGATATCCATAGCCAGGTGCTGGCAGCGGTAGAAGAATTCGAGATCGGCCATAAAGCCGCCCTGCGTTGCAAAAACATGTGGACCCTGGGCCTGGTGTTGTGGCTGTTTGACCGGGAAAAAGCCACTACCATAGAAAATCTGCAGAGAAAATTTGCCAGCAAGCCAGACATCGCCAATGCCAACATCGCCGCTCTGAATGCAGGTCATGCCTATGGCGAAACAGCAGAGCTGCCCACCGGCGTCAATGTCTATAAAGTCCCAAAAGCCAAGGTAGCTCCGGGTATCTATCGAAATGTGAATGGCACACAGGCGTTGGCCTGGGGCCTCATCGCTGGTGGTCAACTGGCCAATATCAATCTGTTATTTGCCTCCTACCCCATTACTCCGGCGTCAGGTCTGTTGCATGCGCTGGCCGCAAGAAAAGAATTCGATGTCACCACCTTTCAGGCCGAGGATGAAATTGCCGCGGTCTGCGCCGCCATTGGCGCGTCCTTTGCCGGCAGCCTGGGCATCACGTCCAGCGCCGGACCCGGTATCGCCCTGAAAACAGAGGCTATTTCCCTGGCTGTTTCTGCCGAACTGCCGCTGGTCGTAGTCAATACGCAACGCGGCGGTCCTTCAACAGGTCTGCCTACCAAAACAGAGCAGTCAGACCTGCTGCAGGCGTTCTATGGCAGGCATGGCGATACGCCATTACCGGTGATTGCTTCCAGCTCACCGTCTGATTGTTTCGAAGTAGCTATAGAAGCAGTGCGCATTGCCACCAAATATATGACTCCCGTGATGCTGCTATCCGATGGTTATATTTCCAATGCCTCGGAGCCGTGGCTGATTCCTGATATCAAGGATTTCGCGGCTTTCCCGGTAGAGTTCCGTACCGAACCCGAGGGTTTCAACCCCTCTTTAAGAGATCCGCAATCACTGGCACGGGTCTGGGCCAAACCTGGCACACCCGGACTTGAGCATCGCATAGGCGGCATTGAAAAAAGCTACGAAACCGGCAACATTTCCTATGATCCGGATAACCACCAATTAATGACAGACACCCGGCAAGCCAAGGTAGCGGGTATCAGTACAGATATTCCAGAGCAGGAAGTGGCCCTCGGTGAAAGCAAGGGCAAACTGGCTGTAGTTGGCTGGGGCTCCACCTTTGGCCCCATCCATCAGGCGGTAAAACGATGCCGCCTGGAAGGTCTGGATGTAAGCCACATACATGTGCGCTATCTGTCCCCCTTCCCCGCTAATTTACATGCCTTGCTAGCCGACTTTGACAAGGTACTGGTGCCGGAAATGAATACCGGACAACTGGTGAAAATACTACGCTCGGAATTCCTTATTGATGCCAAGGGGCTCAACAAGGTATCCGGACAGCCGTTCAAGATTCGGGAAATCACCAACGCCATCAAGGCTGAACTGGCCTAGCGGTTTTTTTCAGTAACTTATTTTTGCTAAATACAAGCAACCCTGGAGCAGCAACATGAATCAGGCAGTGGACAAGCTAACAGTAGCTGATTATTCCTCGGACCAGGAGGTTCGCTGGTGCCCGGGCTGTGGCGATTATGCCATCCTGAAGACGATTCAGAAGCTGATGCCGGAGCTTAACCAGGCCAAGGAAAACCATGTTTTTGTCTCGGGGATTGGCTGCTCGTCACGTTTTCCCTACTACATGAATACTTATGGTTTTCATACTATTCATGGCCGCGCCCCATCAGTGGCTACAGGTGTTAAACTGGCCAATCCAGACCTGGATGTCTGGGTGATCACTGGCGATGGCGACGCCTTGAGTATAGGCGGCAATCACACCATGCATGCGCTGCGCAGAAACGTGGATCTGAACATTCTGCTGTTCAATAACGAGATCTACGGATTAACCAAAGGGCAATACTCACCCACCTCAAAAGTGGGTACTCGCTCACCTTCTACGCCAGAAGGATCGGTGGATAGACCCTTATCCCCGTGCGCTATTGCACTGGGTGCCGGCGCCCCGTTTGTAGCCCGGTCAATCGATACGGAAATGAAGCATCTGAGCCCTGTTGTTAAGGAAAGCTATCTGCATAAGGGCGCCTCATTCGTGGAAATTCTGCAGAACTGCCCTATCTATAATGACGGTATTTTCGAACAGGTAAAGGACAAGAAGATTGCGCCGGATTTTCGTATCGAAGTAGAGCACGGCCAACCCCTGTTGTTTGGAAAAGATAACAACAAGGGTATTCGCCTGAATCGTGAAAGCCTGGAGCTGGAAGTAGTGACACTGGGTGACGATGCAAGCCTGGAAGAAATTCTGGTGCACGACAAGACCAGCATTACCCAGGCCAATCTTCTGGCAGCCATGCAGGGCCCGGACTTTCCAGTGGCTGTTGGTATTCTTTACCATCGCCCGGCAAGTGCCTATGTCAGCGATCTGGAGCAGCAGCGCCTGTCATTACGAGAAAGCCGTGGCGAAGGCAAACTACAAGAGTTGCTGAGCAGTGGACATATTTGGGAAGTAAAGTAATTATTTTTTAATAAGTTATGCTTCTTTCTGCGGTATTTTTTGCACCCAGTTCACATACCTAAGGAAAAACCTAGCCCCAAAGCTTTAAGCTGCAATAAAGTAAAATTTATTCTCAATATAATTCAGTAAGTTATAGCCAAATATAAAGGTAAATTAAAAGCTTGCACTACCCGCTCATCTTTACTAAGATATTGAACGCTGAGAAAGAAATTGTGCAAAAAAAGTTCAAATACAAGATTTTTCAGCCTAAAAAAAGGGGCTTAATTAAAAGTAGATACTAGCGTCACCGCTTGTCCGCAGTGATACTGTACTTTAGTTTTTGACTCCCATTATCTTCGTTAAAAAACTCCAATGGATTGGCTTACCTGACTTACCCTTAGTCAGAAGCCACTATAATAGAGTTAATTAACGGAAACTGCAGTTTTAAAAAGTTAAATCATAAAAGGGGATTTACATGAAAAAACCAGTCGAAATGAGCTACAAAAAGCTCGCCACTGCGGTTGCTTTTGCAGCGGCAGCGACGACTTCTGGCTCTCTTGTTGCCCAGGATTCTGATATTGAAGAGATCCAGGTAACAGGTTCATTTATTTCGCGTCCTGCTGACAGGCCGCAGCCTGTGTCCGTAATGGATAACGAAGAACTTCAGGCTAACCAGCGTGTCACTATTGCCGAAGCGGTGCGTGACATGCCTCAGATATCATCAGCCAATACCGTGGGCAACTGGAATACACCGACGAACAGTATCAACCTAAGAGGTCTGGGTGCTCGTTCCACGTTGGTCCTTTTGAATGGTCAGCGTCAAACCATCGATGCTAACGGCGGCTCACAGGTGGACATTAATAACCTGGCTCCAGCCATCATGCTCGAGCGCATCGAGCTCGTGCTGGATGGTGCCTCAGCATTGTATGGTTCGGATGCGGTGGCCGGTGTGGCCAACTTTATTACCCGCAACAATTTTGAGGGCGCTGAATTCTCCGTTTCCTCTCAGCATGCTGACAACCAGATGTCGGTGCCCGAGATGGTATTCAGTGGTATTTTTGGTGTTCAGGGTGATGACCTTGGAATTGTGGTTGGGCTTGAGTGGTTCAAACGCGCAGATGAAATGCAGGCGGAAGATCGCTGGAGCAAAGAGCGTTTGGGTGAAGGCCTGATTACAGGTCTTTATAACCCCGGCACATTTGGGTACTTTGGGCCACCACAGGCTGGTGGCTCTACAAATGGCTTTTTTGGCGACCCACTTTGCGGCAGCACAGAAGTTGGTGGCCTAGCTGAAAACGTAATTTGGGACCCAGCTGGTGCCACAGGACATAATGCTGATGGATTGCCCGACGGCTCCAACCCAGCAGGTTTCTGTCGTGGTACCTTGTCTTTGCAACGTACCATCATTCCTGAGAACGAACAGCTATCTGGCATGGCTGTTGTGACCAAACAATTTGGTGGCGACTTCCTGCAGCAGGCTACTCTGGAAACAAGTTTTGCCCGTGTAGAGACACTTTCTAGCTTTGGTACTGGTGTACCGCTGCTTGCGTTAACAGGAATAGGCGCTTTGCTGCCGGCTAACAACCCAGGTGTGATAGATGCGCATCAACGATCGGGTGGCACGTTCCCACTGCAGGATTTCAACCGAATCTTTACCCGTCAGGCCAGCCCACTGGAAGGTGACCTAGCTTCTTTTGCACGGCAAAACACTTTCCGCGCCTCTTTAGGTTTAGAAGGTATGCTTACAGATGGTTGGGACTGGCGTTTAACCGGCACAATGTCCTTTAACGAGCAGACCGCTCAAACAGCCGACACAATCGCTGATCGTTATGCTCGTGCTATTCAAGGTTATGGTGGCCCCGGCTGTAAAGGCAACCTGGTTGACGGACTGGCTAACAACGCTAATTTGCAGCAAGGTGTTGGTGGATGTCAGTGGTGGAACCCGTTTGCCAGTCGTTTGATTGCTCAACCGGGTGATGCTACCTATAACGATCCGGCCCTGCAGGACTGGATGACATGGGGTGGCCTGGATCGCGGTACAGCGGAATTTTACTCCATGGAATTCATCACAACTGGTGAATTATGGGAGATGGCAGGCGGCGCTACCGGTTTTGCGGCCGGTGTCCAGTATCGCCGACAGGTTCTAGACATCCTCCAGGATCCAATTGCCAAAGATGGTGGTTTTGGTTTTGCACCACAGGTAATTCAGGACTGGTCCTCCAATCGTGATACAGAGGCGTTGTTCGCAGAAATGGTTATGTATCCGACCGACACTTTGGAACTTGACGTGGCGGCTCGTTACGAATCAACACTGGGTCAGAGCTCCGTTGAGCCTAAGATAAGTATGTTATGGACACCTACTGATAACCTGTTTGTTCGTGCATCAGCCGGCTCATCTTTCCGCCTCGGTTCCGAGTTCCAGTCATTTGGTATCGGCGCCTCCGGAACAACCATCCGCGCCGTAGGTGGAGAGGTAACTCAGGCCCGTGCGATTGCTGCTGGTAACCCGAACCTCGCGCCAGAAGAGTCCGACAACTGGACAGTAGGCTTCACATGGGATATCAACGATGCTTGGACAGTTGAAGTTAACTACTGGGATTACGAGTTCACCAACCTGATCACTACTGTCAGCCCTGATGATGTGCTGCTGGAAGACATGGCTGACGGTATCATTAATGATCCCCGAAATGGTGTATTCCCTGGCCGTCCTCGCGAAGTATGTGAGGTCACAGGTAGATGGAGTGGCAATGTTGCCGACCCCCTCCCTGCTGGCTGTATCACAGGTCTGGACTTCTCCTTGTTCACTTCCTCATTCGTTAACAGGGACACTGTTGAAACATCTGGTGTGGATTACAGCATAGACTACAGTTTCGATCTTGCTGGTGGTGAAGCCGGCCTGCGACTGACTGGTGTCAATGTTCAGCGCTATGCCGGTACAACAAATGATGGGCAGCTGATTGATGTTGTCGGCACAAACGGTAGT
>JAURCS010000034.1 GCA_030828385.1 Gammaproteobacteria bacterium | reverse complement strand
GTTATGTATATTACTGTTCAAACAGGAAACGCATATTGTCCTTACTTGATCCCCCTTATTATATGACAGTTTTGTTGACATAGGTGGTACCAACTTCCAAAGGCTTAATAACGGCCGTAAATTTATGCCTTCACATTAATTCCTTCATTTTGTTGAGCGATATTAGGTCAGTTCTCTCAAGTATGCTAAACGTTTTTACCCATTTATGTTATTATGTACTGAACGCATAATATATTGATTGGTTTCCAAGAACAGAATTCAAGTTTTTTGACCGAAATTTTCCTTTTCTTACTTATCCTTACTTGCCCACATAGGCAATTCGGTTACCATTAAAGGTGCCAAACCAGTAGCGATTTCCTGTATCCAAGACCATCGTTGCATTACTGAATGCGGGGATCGTCGGGGTTTCCACCAGGACCCGGTCCTCCATGGTGAGGGGATCAATAGCTATGGCAATGGAGCCGCGTGGACAGCTTCCCAATGCCGCCAGGTCATGTTGCGGGCCGGGAGCGCCGCCACAGGCCGGGACATCATTTTTCATGCCGCCGGTAAGCAGCATGCCATTGGCCCCAAGATGCACATTATCCGGCGTAATAGGCAATTGTTTGGTGGTACGCAGCTGTCGAACGGGATTGCTGTTGGAAAAAGCGACGATGGTCTGAAAACCGGAAGAGACCACGAAGATCTCACTGCCGTCAGCGGACACTTCAATGCCATTGTTGCCTGGCAATTCACTATTTTCCATGAGCACAAAGTCGCTCTCTCCAGGAACCCATTTAAATACAGCGCCAGTAGGACGCATGGCGACGGAATCAGCAAAGGATTTACCCGGCATCAATAATACCGTGGCCACCAGTGTGCCATCAGCAAACGAGGCAACGCTGTTAGCCGCCAGACTGTCTGGCATAAGAACGCAGCCCTTCCAGGTCAATCTCGGCATTCCACTGGCTGTATCCACTTCATAGACTTCAATAGATTCGCGCGCTCCATGGGCTACCGCATAAAGTGTAGCCTGATTCGCGCCGGTAGCACGGATATTCAGACCATGGGTTTCCAGGCGGTTCATATCAGGGGGTGAAGGGCAAAGTGGATAGCGTGCCATGTCATGAGCAAGGCCCATGTCTACAGGGGGGTTCCAGGCTCCGGTAGTGGCATTCACCAGATAAAACCCGGTGTTGGCTGTCATTGCGCTGCTTATAATCCAGTTGCTATCAGGTACCTGAACCAGATCTTCGGCGTTTGCCGGTCCACAGATGAATTCCACATCACCGGCTGATTCGCAGTCCGTCTGTGCCCAGCTTGATGGACTTAATAAAAACAGCATACTCAATAAGAATAGTTTCCCTGCGTTAAGCAACATTATTATCTCCTGTTAACCCCGGATTTAACCGGGTAAAAAATAGCTTGGGTTTGGTAATAGTTATTCCTGATAGTGTTCATCTTAATATTGTCTTAGTATTTATAAAAGTTGCCAATAAAAAGCATTTATCAAAAGAGGCTCAACATGAAAAGAAGAAACTTTGTCAAAACTGCCAGTGGCTTGCTACTGTCCGGTGGCGCGCTTTCACAGGGAGTCTGTGCTCAGGATCTTTATATGCCCGATGAGTCCTGTGCGCCTACTGTACGCCTGACGGCAGGACCTTACTATACGCTTGATAGCATGCGCCGCTCTGACATACGTGAAGATCGGGCAGGGGTGCCGTTTCGGCTGACTTTTATGGTTAAGGATGATTATCACTGTACGCCCATCGAAGGGGCGGTGGTGGACGTCTGGCATTCCGATGCCAATGGTCTTTATTCCGGTGTGCTAAATGAATTTTTTGATCACCAGACCTTGCGACTAAGTGGTCAGCAGGTGGATACCCGCGATCGCCCTTCGTTTCTGCGTGGACATCAAGTCAGTGATAGTGAAGGCAAGGCCGAATTTATGACTATCTATCCAGGCTGGTATTCCGGCCGTCTTGCCCACATCCACGTCAGGGCCTTATTCCCCGGCGCGCAGCAGTGGAGTGCTTTTGTCACTCAGTTATTTCTGCCTGCTGAATTTGATTCCTATGTTTACAGCGAAGCGCCTTATCGGGAGAGGGGATTAAATCCCATGACGCTGGAACGTGATCTGGTATTGCGTGGAGATGCCCAGGCACAGAACAAACTGACAATTCAGGTCGACAGAACTGCCAACGGCCTGCATGGGCAGATGGTGTTGGCGATTTAACCCCGAGCAAGGTAAAGCAGGATTTTTTAATCCTGAAACTCCAGAAACTCAAAGGTCAGCTCATCACAGGGTTCGCCCTGGTAAGGTACATCTGCTACCAGTACGGTATCTGAGCCGATGTACTGATCGGTGTAATATACCGGGTCAGTAGCCACATAATTTCGCGTCAGCGCCAGGGTGTCGGGATCCAGGCTCCAGCGTTCAACGATATGTAACTGATCGCTGTTTCGGAGTGGTGGGGCAATGACACCCGGTTCAAAGCCAATGGTATCTACTACCAGGGTATCGTCATCCCAGTGGCCTATGGAATGCCCTGAGTAGCTTGGCTCAATATTGGCAGGGTGCTCGTCCATGTCCATGTGAATAATCCGTTCAAAAGCATACAGACCATAGTTGATAACAATGCGATCTTCCTCCTGTGTAATGCGGTTGATGGCGCCATCAAAGACCCAGTCGAAAATGATACTGGTGGGTTGGCAGCGCAGACGTGGATTATCTTCCACAGACCACATTTCAAAAGCGTCCACTTCTTGCTGCGCACGAGCAGTATAGATGACGGGACGCGGGCCCCAGCCAGAAGGAGGAATATTGTCTGTTGAAATCTCGCCCGCTTCTATGCCGGCTTTCATGCTTTTTGGGACCAGACCAACACCCTGGCCGTTGGGCGGGGTGGCGATGACATACTGTTCCTGGGCCCAGTCACCGCTGATGTTTACGTCGCCATTCGGCAGACGATAGGGGCGGTTGCTGAGGTCAATCTGCGGGGTTTCCAACTGATCGTTCCGGTTTAGCACCGGCGCGTCGCCAATGGTAATGTCTTCTACATAACAGGAGCCGGGGTCAGTGCGATGTTTGAAACCATAAATAGTCACCGGCAGGCCGGGGGCAAACATTTCTTTTGACCAGCCGGAGCGACGCATCAGCGTAGCAGCGCGCATTTCACAACGCATGGCAATCACCTCTCCGCTCTCGGTTACCTGATCAAAATACAGGTAGGAGTGAGGATTAACAAAGTCGATGTCGGTGATGGTGCCGGTAATGGTGGAATCATTGGCGCGGTCAAAACGACCAAAGCCATGGTGGGCAAAGCTGGTGCTGGAAAAGGTCAAGGCAGTGAGTGGCAATAGTATTGTAATTTTTTTGATTAGACCGAGCATCGTTGAATACCCCCTTAGTGTGTAACCGCTATTATCTTGGGCAAATGTTTAGCAAATATGGTTTCTTCAATTAGTTCTACGCTACGTATGTTGCCGAGGTTAAGGTATCAATTGTAGTGTGTGCGCCCTGTCACATATTCCTAAAGGCTATAATGCTATCATTTTTTTTCAGGTTCAATTTTTTAAAAAGAGGTTAGTCATGCAAAAACTAAAACTTTGTGCTGCCGTTTCAATGGCGACGTTAATGTTATCCCAGACAGCACTGGCCGATAGGGTAAAGGGCTCCGCGAAGGCCAATTTTTCCAATGACGACTGGAAGTGCCCTGTGTGCTTATCGAAGGCACCGGTGGCAATGGTGATGGGCGCTTTTATGATATTGTGCTGGAAAGGCGCGGCAAGTCGTTTAATTATGAAATGATCTTTGCAGAACGTGAAGATGGGGACATGTGTGCTGAAATGGCAAACTATGCCAGATTTATCGATGACGATCCGGAAGATGAAGACGATTCTGATGATGATTCAAATGATGATGACGATTCTTATGATGTTGCCAATTTATTTGCTTCCTGTGAAGTGCGTGATCAATCGGGAGACCAGGTTCGCTCCAAGATCAAGGTAAAAGCCAAAGATCTCACCAGTGGAAGTTATTATGCGATTGTTACTTCTGGTGATGTTTCTGTTCAGTCCGAAGCCTACAGCACTGACGAGGATGAGCTGGAAATCGAATTTGATAATGACGCTGATGACGTGCTTGAGGGTGCTGAAGCCATTGAGGCCAACTTTATCCAGGATGGTAGTGTATTAGCTGAGGTTTTTGCCGCTGATACTGATGAACTCTTGCTCAGCGAAACAGTAAGCTGTCGGGTAAAAAATTAAATCAATCAAGCTGCCTTGCTGCTCGAGACCTGTAAAAACCCGCATCATGATGCGGGTTTTTTTGTGGTTTTTATTCCGTTTTTTTAACGAAACCCGCCAAGAGAGTCATCTTCCTCTGGTCGGTTCATGTCCTGTTCGAAATATTCTTCCCAGATTTTTGCCCAGGGACGATCGTAGAGATCATAGACCTTGTAATCAATAGTTGTCCCGGGAGAGACCTGGGCGGCCCGTCCATCGAGGCCGGTAAAAATAGTCTGGTTACAATGCTCGTGGTTAAACGGCGCATACTGCGCATAATCTCCCAGGTAGGTAAAAAAGCGGATGTCACGTACCGGCTCCATGAAAGCCTCCGGGTCATAGAAAATAGTTTCATGTTCAAGACCGATGAAATTCCCATCGGCATCCTCACGTTCAGACCAGATCTCGATGATCTGCATCTGGTTGGAATACTCCCAGCTACTGTGGGTAAACCAGCCCTGAATATTGGAAGTCCAGGTTACCAGAACATTGTCATTCCAGAAGCCAATGGTTTCTCCCAGCCATTGCCTGACATCCTGACCGAGACGGGGAACAGACAACTCTGACGCATGATCAATAATAAATTCGCGGTCCACCTGCACCTGACGCAGGGCATTATCCGTACCGCCCATAAACTGAACGCGCCCTGGCACCACAGTGACATCCAGTTGTCTTGGGCCACCAGGGCCTGACCACCAGCGCAGCAGGCCTTCGGGTCGACAGTACATTAATGAAAATTGCGCAGCATTGGAGTTGGCCTTGTGGTACATCTGCTGCACATAGCGTTCTTGGTACTCCGGGGTAAGTAAAGAAAGGATGGTCGGCATCTGATTGGCCCAACCCACCACCCATTGTGGCGGTTCGCTATTGATCTGCGGCAGATTTGCACTGGTTTCTCCAACTCGGCCGCGACCAAAGGCCTGGTCCAGATTGCGGGTATAGCGTCCATTCCAGTCTGGCAAACTGGCTTTGGTATGCCGGGTTGGTCCACCCGCCACTATGGCTTCCGCCAACAGGGCACTGTAATGGGTTTGTGCAGAGCTAAAGGGGTAGGGGCTGATTATAGCTTCCCGAGGATAGTCGCGCTCGCAATGCCCCCAGGCAGCGGTGGCGGGATTATTATTATCGATGGCGCCGGGACCGGATGAGTAATCACCATGAATTGAGTCAAGCGCGATTGGACTATTGCAGCGGTAGTAACGCGGATCCATCCAGAATTCGCGGTCGGCATAGAAATCATTCGAGGTAAACAAATCTGTTTCCAGCGGAATAATGTTTTCAGGCACATCTCCGCTGCGGGCGATAGCATTTTCTTCCCAGTACCAGGGAGTCACCGAGCCAACAAATTGTTCTTCGGGATAGCCGTCATAGTCACCCAGCATAATTGGCACCGGCCAGCCATAGCCAACACTGTCCTGTGCCAGCACGGCGGGCAGTGAAACACAGGCAATGAAGACTGCAGTGCATGCAGGAAAAAGTATGTAGATGATGGTGGCTTTTAGCTTGTTTTTTATAGTGGAATACATGTGCTTCCTTATTATTATTTATTCCTGTAACAACGAAGTTTAGCGCTGCAGTGGTTGCCGTGGTCAGGGTGACCATTTGGCTGTGGCAGTGGCCAGATTTTCTTCTCCCGAATGGAAGGCGCCTGTAACCGAGTCACAGTGCTTGCCAGCATCAGGTGCCTTGCCTTCAGGGCAGCGAAAAATTCCGCCGATGCGTGCACCACCCGGTTCGCCATTGCGCAAGGGGGTCAGCCCGACACTGAAAACGGTGCCTCGGGTAAAGGTGCTGATAGAGATGCCCTCGCGCGCACTTGCCGCTGCACCTTCCATTTCCACGGACCAGGTAACTCTTTCTCCACTGGCATCGCGAATCAGCGCATCCCGTGTTTCATTAAGTGGTACAAAGTTGATTTGCAGGTGGCTGGCATCCGGGTTGATGCTGTCGACTACGCCGGTAAAGACATAGGTGATGGAACGGTCATACATCGAAAAGGAATGGTGTGCCTGTAGTGATTCTGATGCTGAAAGCAGAATTGCCAGCAACATCATTCCAGACAATGTTGTTCTGATGTATTCAGGCATGGTAACCATTCTCCCACAGCGATTTATTCCTATTTATGGTGAAGAGAGTATATGAAAAAACGAAAATGACTCACCAGTGAAGTGGGAAGGTGGCGCAGACCCTTGCCCGGGGCAGTTACAATAAACTGAATTAATTCATCAATTTTTAAATGCGCGGCAAAAAACCATTCATTGACTTGGTTTGGATATCTCTATAGCATGCTTGCCAGCAATTTAAGTAAGTCAAAAGTTTGTCCCTTCCATTTCGCAGTAAGTCCTAGATTTCTCGTCCTGTAAGTTTTCAAATTTCAGTCTTTTTTTATGCTACACAGCTCTAAACGGCGCAGCTGCGTGTTCTGCATGCGTATGTTCGGGATGGGTAAACACAATTTTTATTACAGGAAATCTATATTATGTCTAACAAAGTAAATGGAATCGTCAAATGGTTCAACGAAGCTAAAGGTTTTGGTTTTATCGAGCAGGAATCAGGTGCGGACGTTTTCGCCCATTTCAGCGCGATTGAAAGCACCGGGTTCAAAACCCTGACCGAAGGTCAGCGTGTTGAATTTCTGGTGACTCAGGGTCAGAAAGGTCCTCAGGCTGAACAGATCGTCGCTCTGTAAATATTTATCGAGCATTCAAACCCGGTAATCAAATTTGATTGCCAGACTTGATAACAGGAAAGGCAGGTTATATAACCTGCCTTTTTTTGTCTCACGATCTCTCAGGGACGAAGACAAAGAGAAGAATAAGGTTATAAAACAATTTCCCTGTCTTAATCGACGTAAGCCATTGGCAGGCTTGACTAAAGCCGTTGACAAGCACAACGATTCTGGTTAACTTCCGCTTCAAGCAACAAAGTACGTCTATAGTTTGTCCCTCTGTTACGCACCAATTTTCAAATTGTTCGTCCTGTAGGTACCAAATCTAGTCTGTTTCATTTATTGCTCGGCCCGTTTCATTTGAAGCGGTTTTTAAAAGTAACTAATCAAGTATCTATACAGGATATTCATATTATGAGCGAAAAAGTACAAGGAACCGTTAAGTGGTTCAACGAGTCTAAAGGTTATGGTTTTATTGAGCAGGAGTCTGGTCCAGACGTATTTGCTCATTTCAGCGCGATCGAAAGCGAAGGTTACAAAACCCTTGCTGAAGGTCAGAAAGTTGAGTTCGAAGTAACTCAGGGTCAAAAAGGTCCCCAGGCTGAAAAAATCGTAGCTCTGTAATTTTACTTACAGAATAAACCAGACCCCCGCGGTCTGGGCTCGATTCAAAAGAAAAGGCAGACTGTTAGCAGTCTGCCTTTTTTTATTCTTTTTTTATTTGTTTTGTTACCAGGGATTGTTGCTAAGAGCAGGCAGCTAGAGCAGTGACACAAAGCCTTAAGCAAGAGTCTTACGTCATTTGCAAGTCCCTGAACAGGCAAAGCCTGAAACTTGAGACTTGTAGCTTGCTACTTTATTTCCCGGGATAATCCCTGAATGTAGAGCCGGTATAAAGTTGGCGTGGTCGCCCGATCTTGAAAGGATTGCTGATCATCTCATGCCAGTGAGCAACCCAGCCAGGGGTTCTGCCAGTGGCAAAAATCACGGTAAACAGATTGGTAGGAATACCAATAGCTTTCAGGATGATGCCGGAATAGAAATCAACGTTTGGATACAGATTACGCTGAATGAAGTAATCATCTTCAAGCGCAATGCGCTCCAGTTCCTTGGCGATCTTCAGTAAGGGGTCATTTTCGTGACCCAACTCTTCCAGTACATCCTTGGCAGCATCACGCAGAACATGGGCCCGTGGATCAAAGTTTTTATAAACGCGATGACCGAAGCCCATCAGTTTCACCGGATCATTCTTGTCTTTTACGCGCTTGATGTAATCAGGGATGTTTTTTACATCTCCGATTTCATTGAGCATATCCAGAACTGCCTCGTTGGCACCGCCATGGGCAGGTCCCCAAAGCGCAGTGATACCAGAAGAAATGCAGGCATAGGGATTGGCTCCGGTTGAGCCCGCCAGACGCACGGTAGAAGTTGAGGCATTTTGTTCATGGTCAGCATGAAGCAGAAAAATTTTGTCCATGGCATCGGCAATTGTCGGGCTGGGAATGTATTCCTCGCAGGGCGTACCGAACATCATGTAGAGGAAATTCTCCGAGAAACTCAGATCATTGCGTGGATACATAAAGGGTTGCCCAATGGAATATTTGTAGCACATCGCCGCCAGAGTAGGGATTTTGGCAATCAGTCGGACTGCGGCCGCCTGGCGATGTTCTGCATCATCAATAATCAGATCGTTATGGTAAAACGCTGACAGTGCGCCAACGGCACCAATCATCACTGACATGGGATGGGCATGGCGGGGAAAGCTTATGAACAGATTACGAATTTGCTCATGTACCATGGTGTGGTGCTTGATGTCGTCTATAAAGGCCGCTTTTTCCTCGGTGCTGGGAAGTTCGCCATTTAGAAGTAAATAGCAGCACTCTATAAAGTCAGACTTTTCTGCCAGTTGTTCAATAGGGTAGCCCCGATAAAGCAAAATACCTTTGCCGCCGTCGATATAGGTTATCTTGGACTCGCAGGAAGCGGTTGACATAAAGCCGGGGTCATAGGTGAAAACTCCATTGGAGACCAGGCTGCGCACGTCGATAACATCGGGCCCGACTGTGCCTTCGTAAATCGGTAATTCAATAGTTTCGTCAATGCCATCCACTGACAACTGAGCTTTTTTCTCAGCCATAGGAACTCCTTACAGAAAATAATTCGAAGACTAACGGCAGGGATAACATTACGAGAAATTCTAAAATTCTGCACGTAGTTACGGATCGGCAACACTATCTTCTGATACCGAAATTGTCAATCGCAGTGCCTTTTTTTGATAACAAATTTTACGCTTTTCCAGCATAAAAAAATCATCACAATTTCACCTGAACCGAATCTTCGCTAATTGCGTAAGTTACGATCATACATAGCAAAGTTTAATTTACAGGTGGTCTGAATTATTTGCTGAAAAATCCGAAAAAAGATTCAAACTCAAAGAGGAATTAGGGCATAATAGCGCGCGTTTGTGCGATGATCTTTAGGACTGATTAATAAAGACTATCACAATTAATTCTACTGATAGATTTTAATTTTTACATAATTTTCCTGATACTTTAAAGAGAAAGCAGTGAAACCAACGACAAAAAACGACCGGCCCGTAAATCTCGATTTAAGCACCATCAAGCTGCCCCTTGCGGCCATTACCTCCATCACTCACCGCATATCCGGTGTGATCATGTTCGCGGGTATTGGCATTTTACTGTGGATGCTTGAATTATCCCTTTCCAGCGAGGCTGGCTTTAACCGCTTACATGAATTGCTAACGTCCCCTCTGGTCACTTTTGTTGTCTGGGGTGTGTTGTCGGCTCTGGCTTACCATCTCATTGCAGGCGTGAAGCATCTATTAATGGACGCGGGTATCGGTGAAACCAAGGAGGGCGCACCACGCGGCGCCACCATCGTGATCATTGCCAGCCTGATAACCATTCTGGCGTTGGGGGTGTGGTTATGGGTATGAAAAACATGCAGGTTTCCAGTGTCACTAATTTTGGCCGCAGCGGACTCTCCGACTGGCTGATCCAGCGCGTGAGCGCCGTGATTCTTCTTTTATATATCGTGTGTCACAGCGCGATTATTCTGAGTACCCCCGAAATGTCCTATGCGCAGTGGCGTGACCTGTTTGCAGGCACCACCATGCGTATCTTCAGTCTGCTCACCTTGCTGGCCCTGTGCGCTCATGCCTGGATTGGCATGTGGACTGTGGCTACGGATTATCTGACCAGACGAATGATGGGTAGCAAAGCTACTCTGGTGCGTCTTGTGTTTCTGGTTGGCTGCATAGCGGTGCTGGCGATTTATTTCATCTGGGGCGTAATTATTCTATGGAGCGTGTAGTAATGGTTTTACCAAAGGAGTTATTAAAACGTGGCTAATATCAGAACCATGACATTTGATGGCGTGATTGTCGGTGGCGGCGGATCAGGTTTACGTGCGGCACTTGAGCTTTCGCAGTCTGGTTATAAAACGGCGGTAATTTCCAAGGTTTTTCCAACCCGCTCCCATACGGTTTCAGCCCAGGGTGGCATCACCTGTGCCATTGCCAGTACTGAGCCAGATGATGACTGGCGCTGGCATATGTACGATACGGTCAAGGGTTCTGATTATATCGGTGATCAGGATGCTATCGAATATATGTGCTCGGAAGGCCCGCAAGCTGTTTTCGAACTCGAACACATGGGTTTGCCATTTTCCAGAAATGAAGATGGGCGTATCTATCAGCGTCCTTTTGGCGGCCAGTCACGTGAATATGGTAAAGGTGGCCAGGCCGCTCGTACCTGCGCTGCTGCAGACCGAACTGGTCACGCCCTTTTGCATACTTTGTACCAGGCCAATCTGAAGAACAATACGGTTTTCTTTAACGAATGGTATGCCGTAGACCTGGTGAAAAATCAGCATGGCCATGTGGTAGGTCTGATTGCCATCTGCATTGAAGACGGAGAAGTAGTATTTATTAAATCCAAGGCAACCGTGCTTGCCACTGGTGGTGCCGGCCGTATTTATGCTTCAACTACCAATGCATTGATCAACACTGGTGATGGTATAGGAATGGCGATGCGCGCCGGTGTACCTCAGCAAGATATGGAAATGTGGCAGTTTCATCCCACGGGTATTTATGGGGCGGGCACGCTGATTACCGAAGGCAGCCGTGGAGAAGGTGGTTACCTGGTTAATAAGGACGGCGAACGCTTTATGGAACGCTATGCGCCAAATGCCAAAGATCTTGCCGGCCGCGATGTGGTGGCACGTTCCATGGTATTGGAAATTCTGGAAGGGCGCGGTGTAGGGCCCGATGCTGACCACGTATTATTAAAGCTCGACCATCTGGGTGAGAAAGTACTGAATGACAAGCTGCCAGGTATTCTCGAGTTATCCCGCACATTTGCCCATGTTGATCCGGTCAAGGAACCTATTCCTGTAGTGCCAACCTGCCATTACATGATGGGTGGAATTCCTACCAATATTCACGGTCAGGCACTGGGACAAAATCCCGATGGCACCGATAATGTAATCGAAGGCCTTTATGCCTGCGGAGAGGCGGCCTGTGTATCAGTTCATGGCGCTAATCGCCTGGGCGGTAATTCACTTCTGGATCTGGTGGTGTTTGGCCGGGCCTCCGGAATATACATAGAAAAAATGTTGAGCAGCGGGATAGAGCAACAGGAAGCCAGTGACAGTGATCTTGAACTGGGACTGTCGCGTCTGGACAAGCTGAATCAGTCCAGCTCCGGTGAAAAAGTCGCAGACCTGCGTAAGGAATTGCAGGTGATTATGCAGAATCACTTTGGTGTATTTCGCAAGGGTGACTTCATGCGCGAAGGTATTCAGAAGCTGCAGGCCATGCGCGAACGCATCGAAAACCCCCATCTTCAGGATAAGAGTAACGCCTTTAATACTGCGCGTGTTGAAGCGCTGGAATTACAGAACCTGTTCGAGGTGGCGGAAGCTACAGCGATTGCGGCGGAGGGCAGGGAAGAAAGTCGCGGTGCTCATGCCCGTGATGATTTTACCGAACGTGATGATGACAACTGGCTTTGTCACTCCATGTTTTTCCCGGATACCAAGACCCTGGGTAAACGAAAGGTGAATTTTGCGCCGAAGACCGTTCCAACGTTTGAGCCGATGATTCGAACCTATTAATTCAAGATGAACATTTAGAGAGAACAATAACGTGTTAGTCAGTGTATATCGCTATAACCCCGAAACCGACCTGAAGCCTTCAATGAGGGACTATCAGATTGAAATTCCTGGCGGCAAGGACCTGATGGTGCTTGATGTTCTGGCCATGGTAAAAGAGCAGGACGACAGCGTGGCCTACCGCCGCTCCTGTCGCGAAGGCGTATGTGGCTCAGATGGTATGAATATTAATGGTGTGAATGGCCTGGCCTGTATCACGCCTCTCTCTGATGTCGTGAAAAATGACAAATTGGTATTGCGTCCCTTGCCGGGGCTGCCAGTAGTGCGCGACCTGGTCGTGGATATGTCTATTTTTTACAAGCAGTACGAGCGTATTGAGCCTTACCTGCAGAATGATGACCCGGTGCCTGCAATCGAGCGTCTGCAGTCCCCTGAAGATCGCGCCAAGCTGGATGGTCTCTATGAATGCATTCTTTGCGCCTGCTGCTCAACCAATTGTCCATCATTCTGGTGGAATCCGGAAAAATTTGTTGGTCCTGCCGGTTTGTTGCAGGCCTATCGCTTTCTCGCGGATAGCCGAGACACCCATACCGATGAGCGTCTGGCTAACCTGGAAGATCCCTTTAGCGTTTTCCGCTGTCGCGGCATCATGAATTGTGTAGCAGTTTGTCCGAAAGGATTGAATCCGACCAAAGCCATTGGTCATATCCGCGAGATGTTGATGGAGCGTGGAGCCTGATAAAACCTTAACAGGCATCTGTTTGAAAATATAAAGAATAAAACAACGATAGCTAACGAAATGCAGCGAGTCTGCCGTTAATTATAGTGCTTAATTTGTGTAGTGAAGACAGGGGATAACTGGAACTATGCTGGATAATTTTCGTGATCTGATGCTCGCCTCAGGGCATATTTCCGGTGGCAACCTTGATTACGTCGAAGGCTTGTATGAAAGCTGGCTTCACGATGCCAGCGCGGTACCGGAAGAATGGCAGCAGTATTTTTCCCAATTACCAAGCGTTGAAGGGGGAAATTCTCATGACATTTCCCATCAGGACATTGTAGACCAGTTCCGTGGACTGCCGCGACGCGGTACAGGTAATCCCCAAATGCTCAGTGACTCAGCACCTGGAAGCCTGTTGCATGAGGCAAAACAGGTTAGTGTTGTTCAGCTTATCAGTTCCTACCGTGTTCGAGGCCACCAGCATGCCAAACTTGACCCGCTTGGTATCATGTACAGGGAAAATGTGCCCGATCTGGAGCTGGGCTTTCATGGCCTTTCACCTTCTGACCTGAATTTATCTTTCCAGACCCAACCATTATTTATTGAAGAAGAAACCGCAACACTGGCAGAAATAGTCAGCGATCTGGAAAGTATTTACTGTTCCTCGATCGGATATGAATACATGGCCATTGTGAATCTTGAAGAGAAGCAGTGGATACAGCGCCGAATTGAAAGCAGTCGTGGCAAGCCAAATTACAGCAAGCAAACGCGTCTTCATATTCTGGAGCGACTGAGTGCGGCTGAGGGGCTGGAAAAGCATCTGGATGGAAAATATCCGGGTACAAAACGTTTTGGCCTGGAAGGCGGAGAAAGCCTGATTCATGCTGTCGACGATATTATTCAGCGCGCGGGCGAGCATGGCACCAAGGAGATCGTGATTGGCATGGCTCATCGTGGCCGTCTTAATGTACTGGTCAATATCATGGGTAAAAACCCGTTTGATTTGTTCGAGGAGTTTGAAGGCAAGTTGGTACTGCAAAGTTCTGGGGATGTGAAATATCACTCTGGTTTTTCCTCCAATATTATGACGCCGGCAGGAGAAGTGCACTGCAGTATGGCGTTCAACCCAAGTCATCTTGAAATTGTTTCTCCTGTAGTTGAGGGTTCGGTACGGGCAAGACAGGATCGACGTAAGGATCCCCATGGCACGACAGTTCTGCCGATATTGATTCATGGTGATGCGGCATTCGCCGGGCAGGGCGTGGTAATGGAAACCTTTCAGATGTCACAGACGCGTGCTTATGGGACAGGTGGCACGGTACATATAGTGCTTAACAACCAGATTGGCTTCACCACGTCGCGCCAGGAAGATGTCCGTTCAACAGAATACTGTACAGATATCGCCAAGATGGTTCAGGCACCGATTTTTCATGTCAATGGCGATGATCCTGAAGCGGTTCTTTTTGTAACCCACCTGGCGCTGGATTATCGCAACAAGTTTCGCAAGGACGTGGTAGTGGATTTGGTGTGCTATCGACGACGGGGTCATAACGAAACTGACGAGCCGACCACCACCCAGCCATTGATGTATCACGCCATCAAGAAGCATCCTTCCACGCGCACTCTTTATGCCAGCAAACTGATCGAGGCGGGTCTGATTTCGGATAAAGAAGTGGAGGCAATGAATAAAAATTACCGTACTTCTCTTGATGAGGGTACCCATGTTGTTCAAAGTCTGGTCCATGTACCGAATACTGCTTTGTTTGTGGATTGGCGTCCCTACCTGGGGCATTCCTGGGACATGCCGTGCGAGACCCATATTCATATTGTTCATTTAAAGAAACTCGCAGAACGACTGGTCACACTACCCGAAGGCTTTAAACTGAATCGTCAGGTTAAAAAGCTGATGGAAGACCGCACACGTATGGCGCATGAGGAGCAGCCCCTGGATTGGGGTTTTGCTGAATGCCTGGCTTATGCGAGTCTGGTAGACAACAACTACAAGGTGCGAATTACCGGGCAGGATGTTGGCAGGGGGACCTTTTCCCATCGCCATGCCGTGCTTCATGAGCAGGACAGCGGGAGAAACTACGTCCCGTTAAGTCATATCTCCGATGCCCAGAGAAAATTTGTGATTTTTGATTCCATTTTGTCAGAGGAAGCAGTGCTGGCTTTTGAATTTGGTTACGCCAGTACCCGACCTGATGCCCTGGTAATCTGGGAAGCCCAGTTTGGTGATTTCGCCAATGGTGCCCAGGTGGTGATCGACCAGTTCCTTACCAGCTGTGAAAACAAATGGGATCGTCTCTGTGGTCTTACCCTGTTGCTGCCCCATGGCTATGAAGGGCAGGGTCCGGAGCATTCCTCAGCCAGGCTGGAAAGATTTCTGCAGCTCTGTGCAGAGCAGAATATTCAGGTTTGTATTCCTACTACGCCAGCCCAGGTATTTCACATGATCAGGCGTCAGATGATCAGGCCTCTGCGTAAACCGCTGATTGTAATGACGCCAAAAAGTTTGTTACGCCATCCGGAAGCAATTTCCACTATGGACGAACTGGCTGATGGCGCTTTTCACACTGTGTTGCCCGAAACTGATGTCGATATAGATCCGAAACTGGTTACCCGGATTGTATTGTGCAGTGGCAAGGTCTATTACGACTTGCGTGCCAAACGCAGAGAACAGGACATCCGTGATATTGCCATTATCAGGTTGGAGCAGATGTACCCGTTCCCGGAAGAAACACTGCATGACATCCTGAGGCCCTATAAACGTTATAAGGAAGTGGTGTGGTGTCAGGAAGAACCACAAAACCAGGGGGCCTGGTACCAGATACTGCATCATATAAAGAATGTAATTCGTCGCAAGCGTGCCAGCTTTCAGCTGGATTACGCTGGCCGGGAAGCTTCCGCGTCGCCAGCAACAGGCTATATGTCGTTACATCTGCAGCAACAGAAAAAACTGGTACGCGATGCGCTGGGACTGGATGATGAAGATAACAGGATAGTCAGTTCCAGTTAAAACCGAAACAGAAAATTCTGAGAAAGTTTGTAGGCATTAACCAAGAATAAAAAGGAAAGGGCATGACCATAGAAATTAAAGCGCCGACCTTACCGGAATCTGTCCCCGATGGAACTATTGCTACCTGGTATAAAAAACCGGGTGAGAGTGTCTCTCGTGACGAACTTATTGTTGATATTGAAACCGATAAGGTAGTCCTCGAAGTAGTAGCACCGGCTGATGGTGTGTTGAAAGATATCAAGAAAGCAGAAGGCGATACCATTGTTAGCAATGAAGTACTGGCCATTTTTGAAGAAGGCGCAGTAGCAGCAGCTCCTGCAGCTGAGCCAGCCGCTGAAGAAGTTCCCGAAAAGGCAACGGTGGCTCCAGCCGAAAGTGATGAAGATCAAAGCAACCTGGCGGTATTGTTGAGTCCCGCTGCACGTAAACTCGTGGAAGAAAATAACCTGGATGCAAATCTTATCCAAAGCACGGGAAAGGATGGCAGAATAACCAAGGAAGATGTAGTCAATTACATGAAAACGCCGGCAGAAGCGCCAACACCTACGACGCCTGTTGAATCACCAGCTACTCAGACGGAAGCGGTTTCTCCGCCACAACAATCCATAGCAGGCGTTGATGGTGCTCGGGCCGAAAAACGCGTCCCGATCTCACGCCTGCGGGCAAAAGTCGCTGAGCGTCTGCTGCAGGCAACCCAGACTACCGCTATGTTGACTACTTTTAATGAAGTCAATATGCAGGAAGTCATGGATCTGAGAGAAAAATATAAAGCAGCATTTGAAAAGCAGCATGACGGCACCAAGCTGGGATTCATGTCGTTCTTTGTGCGCGCCAGCGTGGAAGCATTGAAACGTTTTCCTGCAGTAAACGCCTCGATGGATGGCAGCGATATTATTTATCATGGTTATCAGGATATAGGCGTGGCAGTGTCCTCACCCCGAGGTCTGGTAGTGCCGGTATTGCGTGATGCAGATGCCTTGAGTTTTGCCGATACAGAACAGGCTATTCGCGATTTTGGTATCAAAGCCCGTGATGGAAAGCTCGGTATAGAAGAGATGACTGGCGGCACGTTTACCATTTCCAATGGCGGCGTATTTGGTTCATTGTTATCTACTCCGATTCTCAACCCCCCGCAAACAGCAATTCTGGGAATGCATAAAATTCAGGAGCGTCCGATGGCAGTCAATGGTGAAGTCAGGATTTTGCCAATGATGTACCTGGCACTTTCTTATGATCATCGTATGATTGATGGCAAGGAGGCGGTGCAGTTTCTGGTCACCATTAAGGAATTACTGGAAGATCCGGCAAGAATCTTTTTGGAAGTTTGAACCTTATCAGCACGTATTAATTATTAACAGGCAGCAGACAGGAATTAACAATGGCAGATTTTGACGTAATAGTAATCGGCGCGGGTCCGGGAGGGTATGTAGCAGCGATCCGGGCTACCCAGTTGGGGCTGAAGACCGCTTGTGTTGAGAAATGGATCGATGCCAGCAACAAGCCCGTTTATGGCGGTACCTGTCTCAATGTTGGCTGCATTCCTTCCAAGGCTCTGCTGGATTCCTCACATAAATTTGCCGAGGCTAGTCATGATTTTGATGTGCATGGCATCAAGGTAAGTAAAGTCGGTATCGATGTGCCCGCAATGATTGCGCGGAAAGAAAAGGTCGTTAAACAGCTTACTGGCGGTATCGCAGGATTGTTTCGCGCCAATAAGGTAGAGGGAATATCGGGGACAGGAAAGCTGTTAAAAGACAAGCAGGTCGAGGTGACTGACCACGAAGGCAAGACAAGTGTTTACTCTGCTGACAACGTCATTCTTGCAGCGGGTTCGGTCCCCATTGAAATTCCACCCACCCCGCTGGATCATGATGTAATTGTCGATTCTACCGGTGCTCTGGAATTCCAGGAAGTACCAAAACGCCTTGGAGTAATTGGCGCTGGCGTAATCGGGCTGGAACTGGGGTCGGTATGGGCGCGCCTGGGTGCTGAAGTAGTGGTGCTCGAAGCCGTTGATGCTTTTTTGCCCATGATTGACCAGCAGATTGCTAAAGAGGCAAAGAAAATTTTCACCAAGCAGGGGCTGGACATTCGTCTGGGTGCAAAGGTGACCGGTAGTGCCTTGAAAAAAGGCAAAGCCAAGGGCGTAACCGTTACCTATCAGGATAGCGAAGGCGAGAAAAAAGAGGATTTTGACAAGTTGATCGTGTGTGTGGGGCGTCGACCATTGTCGGACAAACTATTGGCCGATGACACTGGTGTTGAGATCAATGAGCGCGGTTTTGTGACCGTAGACGATCATTGTGCAACGGGAGTGCCGGGCGTTTATGCAGTGGGAGACCTGGTGCGCGGTCCAATGCTTGCCCATAAGGGCTCTGAGGAAGGCGTTATGGTTGCAGAAATAATTGCCGGGCAAAAGGCCTCGATGAACTATGATCTGGTTCCTTCTGTGATTTACACCCACCCGGAAATTGCTGCAGTGGGAAAAACCGAAGAACAGCTAAAAGCTGAAGGAATTGAATATAATACCGGCGTTTTCCCATTCGCTGCCAGTGGTCGAGCGCTTGCTGCAAACGATTCTGACGGCATGGTTAAAATGTTGGCTGATGCAAAAACAGACCGTGTGCTGGGTTGTCATATTATTGGTCCTTCTGCGGCAGATCTGGCTCAGTCAGTGGTAGTCGCGATGGAGTTCAGCAGTAGTGCTGAAGACATTGGCATGACTGTGTTTTCTCACCCTGCACTTTGTGAGGCAGTACATGAGGCTGCGCTGGCTGTGAATGGTCATGCAATACATATCGCTAATAGGAAAAAACGTTAGTTAAAAAATAACGATTTACGGGTTAAACAAACAGATAGGTATCAAATGAATTTACACGAATACCAGGCCAAGAAAATATTTGCTGATTATGGTTTGCCGGTTTCAAAAGGCTTTGCCTGCGACAATCCCAAGGATGCAGCAGACGCTGCTGGCAAGCTTGGTGGCGACAAATGGGTCGTAAAAGCGCAGGTACATGCTGGTGGTCGCGGCAAGGCTGGTGGTGTCAAACTGGTAACAAGCAAAGCGGAAATAGAAGAGTTTGCGCGACATTGGTTGGGTAAGCGACTGGTCACCTATCAAACAGATAAAGATGGACAGCCGGTTACCAAGATCCTTGTGGAAGAGTGTACAGATATTGCGCAGGAGTTATATCTTGGCGCGGTCATTGACAGAAGTTCCAGGCGCGTCGTATTCATGGCATCAACCGAAGGTGGGGTTGAAATTGAAAAGGTCGCTCATGAGACGCCGGAAAAAATTCTGCGCGCGATTATTGACCCTCTTGTTGGACCGCAGCCATTTCAGGGTAGAGAGCTGGCATTCAAGCTTGGTTTAAGTGACGATCAGATAAAGCAGTTCACAAAAATATTTCTGGGTCTTGCAAAAATTTTTGTGGAATGTGATCTGGCTCTGCTTGAAATTAACCCGCTGGTGATAACGACAGCGGGGGATCTGCATTGCCTTGATGCCAAACTTAATATAGACGGGAATTCGCTGTACCGCCATCCTGACTTAAAGGAAATGCACGATCCAACTCAGGATGATGAACGAGAAGTAAATGCTGCAAAGTGGGATCTAAACTATGTTGCTCTGGATGGAAGTATTGGCTGTATGGTAAATGGTGCTGGTCTGGCCATGGGTACTATGGATATCGTCAAGCTCTATGGCGGAGAGCCGGCAAACTTTCTCGATGTCGGTGGTGGCGCTACCAAAGAACGTGTTTCAGAAGCGTTCAAAATTATTTTATCTGATGAAAAGGTAAAGGCAGTCCTGGTTAATATTTTTGGCGGCATAGTGCGCTGTGATTTGATCGCTGAGGGAATTGTCGGCGCGGTCGAGGAAGTTGGAGTGAAAGTGCCGGTAGTCGTAAGGCTTGAAGGAAACAATGCGGATCTTGGCAAAAAAGTATTGTCCGAAAGTGGACTGAATATTATTGCAGCAGACAGCCTTAGTCAGGCTGCCCAGGAAGCAGTAACGGCAGCGGGAGGCAAATAATGAGTATTCTTATCAATAAATCAACACGTGTGATCTGCCAGGGTTTTACCGGTTCCCAGGGAACCTATCATTCAGAGCAGGCAATTGATTATGGAACCAATATGGTCGGGGGCGTGACTCCTGGTAAAGGGGGGCAGGTGCACCTTGATTTGCCAGTCTTTAATACAGTGAGCGAAGCTGTAGCTGAAACCGGAGCCGAGGCTTCCGTAATCTATGTACCGGCACCGTTCTGCAAGGATTCAATTCTGGAGGCCGCTTTCGCCGGTGTGCAACTCATTGTCTGTATTACGGAAGGCATTCCTACACTTGACATGCTTGAAGTTAAAGTAAAATGCGATGAGCTGGGGGTTCGCCTGATAGGGCCAAATTGCCCGGGGGTGATTACACCGGGTGAATCCAAAATTGGAATTATGCCAGGCCATATCCACCTTCCAGGTAAAGTCGGAATTGTTTCCCGCTCCGGTACATTAACCTATGAAGCGGTTAAACAAACCACTGATTATGGTTTTGGTCAGTCCACCTGTGTTGGTATTGGTGGTGATCCGATTCCAGGTTCCAATTTCATTGATATTCTTGCCTTGCTCGAAAAAGATGAGCAAACAGAGGCCATCGTTATGATTGGTGAAATTGGCGGAACTGCCGAGGAAGAGGCTGCACAGTTTATCAAAGCCAATGTCAGCAAGCCGGTTGTTTCCTATATAGCCGGGGTTACCGCGCCATCAGGTAAGCGTATGGGGCATGCCGGGGCTATTATTTCTGGGGGGAAAGGCACCGCTGAGGAAAAGTTTGCCGCGCTTAATGATGCCGGTGTCACGACCGTGAGAAGTCTTGCTGAAATCGGCGAAGGGCTTAAGACAGCGGCGGGCTGGTGAAACAAGATAACTGACCAGAGAGTCACTTTAATTGTTCAAAAAATTGACAAAATTTTTTGCGCCTTTTTTTGGGGCGCAGAGCCTCTAATGCGAGCATTTCCCAAACTTCGTGCAAACAGGTGCCGATGAGCCAGAAATGCTTTGATTTTTTAAGTATTAAGGTGTTCAATCTGGCACTAGTATTTGATATGCTGAGCCGCCCCAAGGATATGGGGAGTATATTCAGGGATGACTTGCTAATACCGAGCTTATAATATTACCATCTGGCGATATTTATTATTGCCGGATTCTTTTAGTTAATAGGGTTTAATCTTTCGATTAGACTTTTAGTACTCGACTACATCCAGGTAAATGTCCAAAGAGATAAACCTGTATTTAAACGGGTCTAAATCTTGGATGTGGGATGAGTGTTTGAATGTTAACTCGTCTTTTATTAGATTTTTTTTAAATAAGTGGGACTACACATGAACTACCATCGTTTCAAGCAAGGGATACTTGTTCCTTTATTAATGCTGCCAATGGTACTTGGTTTCGGCACTGCTTCTGCACAGGACACTGTCATCGATACCAGTATTATTGACAGAGCAAACGCTCTGGCAGGTGAAGCAATTGCATCAGCTGCCCAGGCACAGGTACGCATCAACCAGCTTTCAGACGAAGCAGATGAGATTCTTCAGGAATATCGTGAAGTGGCTAAAATCGTCGATGGTCTGGAAGTCTATAATGCGAGCTATCGCAGGACTATCGCCGAGCAGGTAAGAACTATTGCTCAATATGATCGATCTATTGAGGATGCTGCGGCCCTGCAAAGACAGGTTCCACCTCTGATGGAAAGGATGATGGTTGCTCTGGAGCAGTTTGTTGAACTGGACCTTCCGTTTCTAATTGACGAAAGACAGGCTCGTTTGAACCTGATCCGAGACACTTTTGACGACTCAAGTGTTAACGTTGCAGAAAAATTCCGCCTCGTTCTTGCCGCCTATCAGCAGGAAATCAATTACGGCCGGGTTATGCAGCATTACACGGACTCACTTGAAATCGGTGGTACAGAACGAGACGTGGATATTTTGCGTGTCGGTCGCGTTGCCCTGTTATATCAAACAAGTGACCAGACCGAGACAGGTGTTTGGGACAAGGCTACTAACCAGTGGGTAACACTGGAAGATGATTACCGTCGCCCTGTTGCGAACGCCATCAGAATGGCCCAGAACCTGGCCACTCTTGAGATTCTCGAATTACCTATTCCTGCGCCGGAGTAAGCAACCATGAAATTTGCAAAGATTTTTACTACGACTATTACCACGACATTATTATGTCTTTCAGCTTCGCTGACTTTCGGCCAGCAGCAGGCAGCTAATCTTACTGAACTATTAAGCCTTGTTGAACAGGCTCGTCTCAGTGAGACAGAAGAGCATCGCCAGCGAGAAGCCCAATTCCAATCCAATGTGAATCAGCAGCAGGCACTGCTCAACGAAATGGTTGAGCGTCGCGAAACTGAAGAGCGTATTTCTGTTGATCTGGAAAATACCTACAACGAAAATGAAATCACCAAAGCCCAGCGTTTCGAAACCTTGCAGGAACGTCTTGGTGATCTCGATGAATTATTTGGTACAGTAGCCGGTGTGGTGGGTGATACCCGCAGCCAGTTTGAGGCCTCTCTTATTTCAGCCCAATACCCGGGTCGTGGTGATTTCCTCACCGAGCTTGCCGGTATTATGGGGGATGAATCCCAGTTGCCCAGTATTGAACAGCTGGAAAGACTCTGGTTCTATCTGTTACAGGAAATGACCGAATCTGCCAATGTTACTCGTTTTACTACTCAGGTTGCACAGCCTGACGGTACCCAGAGCCAGCAGGAAGTGGTTCGCGTTGGATCCTATAACATCGTTTCTGATGGCCAGTATCTGGAATTTGATTCAAATACTAAACGTTTGAGCGTACTGCCAAGTCAGCCTGCTCGCTACACTGATACTGCTGCGGCTATTCAGGGCGCTACCGGTGGATTTACCATGGTTGGTATAGATCCCACTGGTCCTACAGGTGGTTCCTATCTGGCCGCTCTGATCAGTTCGCCTTCATTCCAGGAAAGATATTGGGAGCAGGGCAGAACAATAGGTCAGATCATTATCTTTGTTGGCCTGTTTGCAACCTTGTTGGCCGTAGAAAGAATGATCACTCTTTCCATTGTTAGCGGTAAGGTGAAGCGTCAGCTGAAAAATCCTGACATGCCAAACAAGAACAATCCTCTTGGTCGTGTGCTGGCGGTTTATAACGCTGACAAGAACATGGATATTGAAACT
>JAURCS010000033.1 GCA_030828385.1 Gammaproteobacteria bacterium | reverse complement strand
TTGTCGAAGCGACCACCAAAGTTGGTATCTGGCCAGTTAAATCCCGGGGGGGAGCTGGTCGGGTAATTATAGTAAATCTTCGATAAATCTTATTTATAACCAGTAAGCAGACCCCCTGTTTTTGTGATACAAGTTGTGACAAACACTGTCGCACTCGTATCTTTTTACTCTTGCACCAGCTCCACCAAGGTACTGGTGCATGATCTGAAAACAAAAACAGCGAGTTCTGCAAAAACATAGAAGGAAAGCAAAGCATGACTGAAGCAGTATTATTTACATCTGAGTCTGTGTCAGAAGGACACCCGGATAAAGTTTCTGATCAAATATCTGATGCCATTCTGGATGCGCTGCTGGCGCAGGATCCGAAATCACGAGTCGCCGTTGAAACCCTGGTTAATACCGGCCTGGCACTGGTTGCCGGCGAAGTTACCACGACAGCAGTGATTGATGTTGAAGATATTATCAGAGGGGTGATTCTTGATATTGGTTATAACGGCTCTTCAGAAGGTTTTGATGGCCACAACTGTGCCGTTCTGAATGCCATAGGCAAACAGTCACCTGATATTTCAATGGGTGTTACCGCCGGCGAAGGCCTGCATAAGGAACAGGGTGCCGGTGACCAGGGCCTCATGTTTGGCTATGCCTGTGATGAAACAGATGTCTTGATGCCTGCACCAATTACCTATGCACACTTGCTGGTAGCGAAACAGGCCGAAGTAAGGAAAAACGGCAAATTGCCATTTCTCCTGCCTGACGCCAAAAGTCAGCTGACTTATCGTTATGTAGACGGCAAACCACATTCGATTGATGCTGTTGTGCTTTCCACCCAGCATACTGCTGACGTAAGCCAGGAACAGATTCACGAAGCTGTGATGGAAGAAATCATCAAGCCGGTCTTACCAGCCGGAATGCTGGACGGTGATACCAAGTACCATATCAACCCAACCGGTCAGTTTATCGTTGGTGGTCCTCACGGAGACTGTGGACTGACAGGTCGAAAAATTATCGTTGATACCTACGGTGGCATGGCGCGTCATGGCGGTGGTGCTTTCTCTGGAAAAGACCCTTCCAAGGTTGACCGTTCTGCCGCTTATCTGGCGCGTTATATTGCCAAGAATATAGTCGCAGCGGGTATTGCATCGAAATGTGAAGTTCAGCTTTCCTATGCCATTGGTGTTGCCGAGCCTACTTCCATTCTGGTTGATACCTTCGGTACCGGCAAAATTGATGATGGCAAAATCACGGCACTGGTTCGCGAACATTTTGATTGCAAGCCTGCCGGCCTCATTGCCACGCTGGATCTGTTACGTCCTATATACCGTGAAACTGCGGCTTATGGTCACTTTGGCCGCGAGCAGTTCTCCTGGGAAAAAACCGATAAAGCTGACGCACTGAAATCCGGTGCTGGTCTGTAAACACCGGGCTTCCTGCACACCGCAGGTCTCCGGCTACAGATAGTGATTATCAAAAATTCAACTAATCAATAAATGATATGCAGGTCAGGGTAAGTCATTACCCTGACCTTTTTATTAAAGGAAACATGAGATTATGAGCAAAGAAGATTATAAAGTTGCGGACATTGGCCTTGCCGAATTTGGTCGCAAGGAAATCACTTTGGCGGAAGCAGAGATGCCTTCTCTGATGACTCTACGAGCTAAATATGGTGCCAGTCAGCCATTAGCCGGTGCAAAAATTATTGGCTGTATTCACATGACTATCCAGACTGCTGTATTGATTGAAACCCTGATGGCGCTTGGCGCAGAAGTACGCTGGTCATCCTGTAATATTTTCTCTACACAGGATCATGCTGCAGCTGCCATGGCTGCTGCCGGTGTTGCAGTCTATGCCTGGAAAGGCCAGACCGAAGAAGAAGCGGAGTGGTGCATCGAACAGACTATCCTGAAAGATGGCAAACCCTGGGACTGCAACATGCTTCTGGACGATGGTGGCGATCTGACCTCCATGGCTCATAACAAGTATCCGGAAATTCTCGACAACGTTCATGGCATCACGGAAGAGACCACTACCGGTGTTCATCGTCTTGTCGAGATGCTGGCCAAGGGCGAACTCAAGGTTCCGGCAATCAATGTGAACGATTCTATTACCAAGTCAAAGAACGACAACAAGTACGGCTGTCGTCACAGCCTGAATGATGGTATCAAGCGCGGTACTGACATGCTTCTGTCAGGCAAAAAAGCCCTGGTCGTGGGTTATGGTGATGTGGGCAAGGGCTCTGCACAGAGTCTTAGCCAGGAAGGCATGATTGTTAAAATTTCTGAAATTGATCCTATCTGCGCCATGCAAGCCTGCATGGATGGCTACGAAGTCGTTTCACCTTATAAAGATGGAATAAATACCGGCAAGCCAGACTGCATTAATAAAGCATTACTGCAGAATACTGACCTGATTGTTACCACAACAGGTAATGTTGATGTCTGCGACAAAAATATGCTGATGGCACTTAAGTCCAATGCAGTTGTTTGTAATATTGGTCACTTTGACAGCGAGATCAATACTGCCTATATGCGCGAACACTGGAAGCTGGAAGAAGTTAAACCCCAGGTTCATCGTGTTATTCGAGGCAAGGATGCTGATGGTAATGAAGATTATCTGATACTGCTTTCCGAAGGACGACTCATCAATCTGGGTAATGCTACTGGTCACCCTTCACGCATCATGGACGGCTCTTTCTCCAACCAGGTGCTGGCACAAATGTACCTGTGGGAACGAAAGTTTGCTGATCTGGATGAGCCTTTTAAAAAGGCGAACCTGAAAGTTGAAGTTCTTCCTAAAGCTCTCGATGAAGAAGTGGCAGCATGTATGGTTAAAGGTTTTGGTGGCGTCATCACCAAGATGACCAAGCAGCAATCAGAATACCTTGGTATACCTGTTGAAGGCCCATTCAAGCCGGAAAGCTACAAATACTAATAATTAGAAAGATAGAAATAGTGAGGGCGCCTTCGGGCGCCCTTTTTTTATTGCTGGCTTTTATACAGCGCACCTTACACGCGACTTATTTCTCCATTCAAAGAATGGACGATTGCAAAAAATAAAGGAAACAAAAACCTGTAGTCTCCTCAGGTTTATCCTTACCACAAAAATCCGCTGACACGTCGCCCCATTACCTCATCACTGAACACTACCTCGGCATTGCTATTGTCGCAGGCGATCCCAAAACATACATGCAAGGGCAGTAAATGCTCAGGCCTGGGATGACATTTAAGCGCCGCAGGAGCCTGCTGCCAGTTTTCCAGTCGACGCTCTCTTTCTTTAAGCGTCAGAGCTTCACTGCAACAGGTTTCTTTCAACCAGGTATCAAAGGCAATATTTTCCTCTTCACTCACCAGTCCAGGCATAAAGAAGGAGCGAAGATTGTGAAAAGACATCCCTGAACCGACGATCAGTATATTTTTTTCTTTCAGGGTAGCAAGTGCTTTGCCAAAGACAATATGGTCTTGCGCACTCAGACTATTGAGTAATGACAGCTGTATACAGGGGATATCGGCTTCAGGGTACATCAGTTTCAACGGAACAAACATGCCATGATCAAAGCCACGCTGATCATCAAGTCTTGCGGGAATAGATTGGGATTCCAGTAATTCAGCAATTTCATGAGACAGACCGGGACTCCCGGGGGCCGGATATTGAATGGCATAAGACTCTGGTGGAAACCCACCATAGTCATAAATCAACTCTGGCGTTGATGCGCTGGTCAGACTGACGCAAGCCTCCTCCCAGTGCGCACTAATAATAAGGATAGCTTCGGGGCGTTCAATTTTAGATGAAAAAGATTCAAGAAAGCCGATCAAGGATTTATGCCCTGGATCATTTAATAAGGGCATGGGGCCACCGCCATGAGGAATATAGACAATGCGGGCCGCGTGATGTTGATTATGCTTAGCGTTCATTCGGGAAAGGATACATCGAATACTGACATTCGGAAAAGACAACTCGCCAGAACACCAGTATTCACAATATAAAAAAAGGGCGCATAAAGATTTTCTTTATACGCCCTCTTATAAGTACTGATTCTTCAGAGTGCTATTATTTTTCTTATACTGGCACTCTTCTTAAACTGTCTTATACTGGTTTTACTTTGTTAGCGCATGGTCCTTTCTGACCCTGTCCAACTTCAAACTCAACTTCCTGGCCATCATTCAAGGTTGCGTAACCGCCACCTGCTTCGATTTCAGAATGATGAACAAATAAATCCTTGCCGCCATCTTCAGGAGTGATAAAGCCAAAACCTTTATCTGCATTGAACCACTTAACTGTACCTTTACTCATAATATAATCATCTTGTTGTGGTGAATAAAAAATGCTGCTGTCGCTATCACCATTGCTAAAGCAGCTCTAGATCCAATCCAAATCAACTTTGAATCAATCTAACCCCTCCATTCTATGTTAAATAAATCCGTTTTACTGTGTTATTCATAAGAAAAGCCTTACTTATTAAGCAAATATTGACTAAAACAGCACTGTTTTACTCTGAATCCCTGTTTTTTTAGCAAACACCTGACAATTTAAACAAACTGGCAAGAAACCGGTGGAATGCCAATTCGGCTTAACTTACTGAATATTTACAACTTGTAAGAAGATGAATTATTGAATGATTGAATTATTTCTTGAGAAAAAAAGGGCTAATAGCTTTGATAAAGAAGCGCAGTTCAATATACATACCAGGGTAGAGTAACCTGCATAAAATCAGCAAGGCGTTGATTATGAGGAGCATAAAAATCCTCTAGTTCACTTCTGAGCTTGTCGGTCATGTGCGAATACTCCTGCGTATGATGCAGTTTATCCAGCCTCAAATCTGTAACAGCATTAAAGCCGAGAAACTCCAGCGCGCGATTAACAACATTACCACGGTCTCTGAGCAAATCTTCGGTAAACAGTAATAAAAAGCGATCGCGATCAAACCATTTCAGCCAGTTATCCAGTTGACTTGCATAACAACCACGCCTTAACAGAGAGCACATCTTCAGATCATCCACCGGGTATTCAGGATCAGCCAATGCCTTTTGCCAATGACTTTCACCATCGCTTTTCTCAAGCGCAATTGCATCCTCCGGAGTGCCTGCATAATGCCGATAACGTTTCATCTGATTAAATTGGGACCAGAAACGATCAACCGGATTTCGCATCATCACGATGAATTTTGCCTCTGGGAAATCACCATGTATCCATTCGGGACAATGGGGATGTGTCAGGTAAAACGGTGTTGCCTCCCCCGTTATTTGCTGCTCTTTTTTACCTGGAAAGCGTTCAAGATACTCATCCAGGGTTTGCCCCTGGTAGCGGTGTATATCGTAATAATGCAGCTCTTTCTCTTCAGGCAGCAGGATATCGGGGTGCTGTGCAAGATAATTGAAGAGCGAAGTGGTACCGCACTTCATGCCACCCAGAATAAAGAAATCAGGCAGCCTGTTATGACTTTGGTCGCTCATTCGTTTGGCGTCTTGGTAAACAATGTACTGTGTGATTCAGAGCGTTCATCTTCAGGGCGGCCATTGGTGTAATAGTAAAAGGAAAGCGACTTGCGACTTTCGCCCTGAGGGCATTGCAGGGGATGGGGGTGGCCATGATAGGAAGAATCCGAGGTATTAAAAATTACTGTTCGGTTAAAAACCGGCAAGATTTTTTCATAACAGCGACTGACATCCCGATTCCATAATTCCAGCTGACCACCCCACTCTTCCTGCCATTCCCTGTTAAGGTATACCAGCATATTCAGACGCCGATCGAGATTCAGTTTGGGATGTACATTAAAATCAACATGTACTTTCAAGAAGCCTCCGGGCAGGATCTGGTGCAAACCGGCACCACCAAAATAAGGATCCGGGATAAGCCCTTCAATGCCGGTCAATTGCTCAAGAAATCCCAGCATATAGGGCGCATTCATGGCCTGCAGAAAATCATATAAAAAAGGGTTAATGTCACAGGTATGCCAGAAGCCGAGCTTTTTTTCTTCCGGATTATCAAAGCGCCGCCATTCCATGCCATCGGGTCGGGGAAAAACATCACGCACTTTTTCCAGCAAGTCATTGTCAAACAGATTGTCTATCACAATATGCGGGAACGGCTCCGCAGCCTGATACTCATGGTTTAAAGTTATGGGGTCTGCATGGAGTACAGGTTTGATTTGCATAATTTTGAAGACTTTTTTAAAACCCGGCTGAATTAAGGACTTCTGAAAACTGAAATAAAATTATACCAGCACCTGATCGATTACCAATGAATACTTCGGACTGTATTATGCTACTTTGACTGTATACCCTATAACACTGATCATAGGCCCGCTATCACTGCTTTACTGAGCAAACTGTCTTATTCATGATTTACCTGATTCTTGGCATTATTCTATTTGTTCTCATCCTGGGCCCCCAGTATTGGGCTAAACATATTCTGCAGAAATACAGCGGCCACCGTGATAATATTCCAGGCACTGGCGCGGAACTGGTAAAACACCTGCGCAAGAAGTTTGATATGGCTTACCTGAAAGTCGAGGGAACTGATCTGGGCGATCATTATGACCCCACCGATAAAGCTGTCCGCCTGTCCAAAGACAATCTGGACAAACGCTCACTAACCGCTATTACTGTGGCAGCCCATGAATTCGGACATGCCTTGCAGCATGCTAAAAATTACAAGCCACTCACCTCGCGCACTTCCATGGTCAGAACTGCGCAAAAACTGGAAAGAGTCGGTGGTTTCGCGCTACTGGTCCTGCCTCTGGTGGCCTTCACGCCGGCCGGTGCCCGCCTGGCCCCCGCCTTGTTTCTGGTAGTTATCCTGAGCATGCTGGTCAATACCCTTGTTCATTTTGTCACGCTGCCGGTGGAATTCGATGCCAGTTTTGGCCGCGCTTTGCCCATTCTGCGCGAAGGACAATATATAAGTAAAAATGATTATCGGGCGGCGCGGCGCATCCTCACAGCCTGCGCCCTCACCTATCTGGCCAGCTCACTCTCGGGCATGCTCAATTTCTGGCGCTGGCTGAAGCTCCTCAGGCGCTAGTCGCGCCTGACGACCAGTGGCAAGTTACAAGTCTCAAGTCACAAGTGGGTATTGAGTAAGCTGATAATTTCTGGTTTTCATTTCGGCAAAGCCCTTTCACCCGGATAATTACAGCAGCCTCCTCGTAACTTGAGACTTGTGACTTGTGACGTGTAACTTGTAACTTCTAACTTGTGACTTGAGACTGGATATTGTTGTAGACTTGCTCGCCTGAGTTTTTAAAGTAATAAAGGGGAAATATTCATGATGTTTAGTAAATTCAAAGGGGTTCGACAGAACACGGTCCTCCCTGTTATATCCTTACTAATTCTGACGTTGAGTGCCTGTTCACAGGAATCCGCCGAGGTCGCGGAACCTGCTCCAGCAGCCACTACTGCAGCGCCGACAATGCAAGCAGGTGTTACTGATGCAGATCTGGCCAATGCGGCAAACAGCGGCGAGGAATGGCTGTCCTACGGCCGAGATCCTGGCGAAACCCGCTTCAGCCCACTGGATCAGATCGATTTTTCCAATGTCCAGAATCTGGGCGTAGCATGGACCTATGACACCGGGTCATTCCGTGGTCTGGAAGCTACCCCTCTGGTTCATAACGGGATTATGTATGCTACTGCTTCCTGGTCTGTGGTTTTCGCGGTGGATGCACGCACCGGTGAAGAACTCTGGCGCTACGATCCCCAGGTCGACAGATCTCTGGGCTGGAAAGCCTGCTGTGATGTGGTTAACCGCGGTGTCGCTATTTATGATGACAAGGTATTTGCTGGCATTATTGATGGTCGCCTGGTTGCCCTGGACGCGGCGACGGGTGAAGTGGTCTGGAGCGAGGTCACTGTCGATCAGAGCAAACCCTATACCATTACCGGTGCCCCCCGAATTGCAGACGGTAAAGTCCTGATCGGTAATGGCGGAGCTGAACTGGGTACACGTGGATATCTCACTGCTTACAACCCCGACAATGGCGATATCGATTGGCGCTTCTGGGTAGTACCGGGGAATCCTGCGGATGGTTTTGAGAATGCCGATGTTGAACTCGCTGCCGCTACCTGGGCAGGCAACTGGTGGGAAGCCGGTGGTGGTGGTAATCCCTGGGATTCCATTATCTATGACCCGGAACTGCGCCTGGTCTTCGTCGGCACCGGTAATGGATCGCCCTGGAGCCACGAACACCGCAGCGAAGGCTTCGGTGATAACCTCTACCTGTCCTCAATTGTTGCCCTTAATGTAGATGACGGCAGTGTTGCCTGGTATTACCAGACCACACCGGCAGATAACTTTGATTACACCGCTGTGCAACCGATGATGCTGACTGAAATCACTATTAATGGCTTACCGCGCAAGGTAGTCATGCAGGCACCGAAGAATGGTTTCTTTTATGTTCTCGATGCCGAATCCGGTGACCTGATTTACGCTGATCCCTATGCCCAGGTAACCTGGGCTTCAGGTGTCGACCTGGAAAGTGGGCGCCCCATCGAAACGCCCCAGGCACGTTATGACGATGCCATTTCTTTCCTGACACCAGGACCTTCCGGTGCCCATAACTGGCATCCCATGTCTTTCAGCCCTGATACCGGTCTGCTTTATGTTCCTACCATGCAGGGTGGCGCGTTCCCCTATTCCTATGACGAAAACTGGGAAGTTGAAAGTGCCGGCTGGAATCTGGGCATAGGCATGGGCACTATGGTAGACAAGGCCGTGCGCCCTGATGAAGAATATGCCGGGGGTACTGGCCCGGTTTATGACTCCCCGGGCGTATTGCTGGCCTGGGATCCGGTTGCCCGGGCTCCACGCTGGGTCAAGGAATATGACTTCACTATTAATGGCGGCACTCTGGCCACAGCCGGCAACCTGGTATTTCAGGGCGGCGCTGATGGTTACTTCAGGGCATTTACCGCTGATTATGGTGAACTGGTTTGGGAAGCAGACCTGGGTGTAGGCATCATGGCAGCCCCAATGACCTATGAACTGGATGGTACTCAGTATCTCTCCGTTCTGGTTGGCTGGGGTGGCTCCAGTGGCCTGATCGGACCAAACTCCAGTGGTGCCTATAAGCCTGAAGGTCGACTCTGGACTTTCCGCTTGGGTGGCAGCGAGATTATTCCGGTTGAAGGTATACCGTTACCGGAACTTACCGCGATTCCGTTTAATGATGACCCGGCGGTGCTTGCCCATGGTGAAGATATGTACACCACACATTGCATGCTCTGTCATGGCGCCGGTGGTGCCAGCGGTGGCGCACTGGCTGACCTGCGTTATGCAGCACCGGCTACCTATGACATCATCCAGAATGTTGTTCGCGAAGGCGCATTTGCGGGTCGCGGCATGCCTAATCTTGGGCACTTGTTGTCCGAGGAAGATGTGGATTCAGTTAAGCACTGGCTGCTGTCATTGAGAGCTGGCTTGATGGAATAATAGCCGGTCTGGTTTTATTTAAAGGGCATCGTGGTTGTAGACCCCGATGCCCTTTTCTTTTGCCCCCATTGAAATATAACGCTGCCCACACGTGGTAAACAAGTGTTCCAGGCACAAGTCACGCTGTGCTTCCCGGGGCTATTCTGATCAATTCTGAAAATCACAGCCCTTCCAACAACCAAAGTTACGCAAAAAAACTGGTAAACCAGAGCGATAATTGAGACAAATAGTCGTGGGAATATTTATCCACCCGGAGTATTCTGGGAGTTATTGTTTTCAATACCCGGAACTAAATTACTTCCTATAAAAAAATATGCCCTTTGATTTACAAATAATTATTGATTCGCTGATTGCCACTTTTCAGTTTTTCAAGGATCAGGTAACGCAAACAGGAAATCTGTTACAGATTCTGGTTATTGTTGTTATCTATATAATTTCACTGCTGTTTGCCCGACAGGCAAAGCCCGAAAAATCAAGGATAGCCCTGAGCTACTTCGCATAATCAGTTCAGTACTACGGCGTCTGGAATGGTTTTTCTTTGTTATTCAAATCAGTGTGATCTGGCTGATTTTAAGTGCGGCGAACTGGCCAAACAGTTACCTCATCTACCTGGCGCTATTATTCTCCATGGTATGGCTGTTAATTACAGTCGTCACCCAGTCAATTCGTAATCGTCCGCTGCGCCGGTTTATCGCCATCACCGGCTGGATCTATGTAGCAATTTCTATTCTCGGCATTAATGAAAATGTATCCAGTATTCTGGATGCCGCAGATTTTTCTATCAGTGGTTTCAGGGTTTCATTATTACTGCTTCTAAAAATTTCCTTGATGCTGATTGTGACTCTCTGGCTTGCGATTTCCGTGGGTAACTTTTTTGAAAGACGACTATTACGCAACGAGGATCTATCACCCGGGCTAAGAGTCCTGCTGGGAAAAATACTGCGTATTACCCTTATTGTCTTTGCCTTGATTATTGCGATATCCAGTATTGGTATCGATTTATCGGTACTGTCATTGTTGTCTGGTGCAATAGGCATCGGTATTGGTTTTGGCCTGCAAAAAGTTGTCTCCAATTTTATCTCCGGCTTCATTATTCTGGCTGACCGCTCCATCAAACCCGGCGACACCATTTCGCTGGGAGAAACCTTTGGCTGGATTAATGAGCTCCGGGCCCGGTTTGTCTCTGTAATTACCCGTGATGGTGTTGAGTATCTTATTCCCAATGAAGACTTTATTACCCAGCAGGTTATTAACTGGTCTTTTTCCAATGAACTGGTCCGTATTGAGGTCAAATTCGGCGTAGCCTATGATTCTGACCCCCATCAGGTGGCGGAACTTGCAGTTGAGGCAATCAAGGAAGTTGAACGGGTGGTGAGTTACAGGCCCAGCGTGTGCTGGCTGACGGGATTTGGTGATTCATCCCTGGATTTCGTACTACGCTTCTGGATCAAGGACCCACAAAACGGCCTGACCAATATTCGCGGTCAGGTGCTGCTCGCATTATGGGATAGCTTCAAAGCCAACGATATCAGGATTCCTTACCCGCACCGCGAACTGATCCTTAACAACCCTCCCGCCTCCTGGCAAAAAGAATAGCAGTGGTCACGTAACCAATTGTTATTAATGTCTATTTATATTGATGGAAAAATTACTCATCAACGATATCCGGATTAAAAACAACAAAGTGCGGACAAACAACTTCATTGCTATCAAAATGACCCTGTTCCCAGTCTTCATTTTGCTCTTCCATTTCATCGGCGCAGCGATAGAGAAAGGAGGCCAGATCCCGAAGTGCCGCCGGCTCTGCCACAAGGTTAACTTCTGAAAGGAGCTTTAGCTCTGAATCACTTTTCTGTGAGAAGCCATAAATTTTCATAGACAGGAAACCTTGAAAGTTGCGAAGAGGTTGAGCGCATTGCATCACCAATAATAAACAACTGGTTTAGGCGAAAGTACTCATTTCAGGATCCAGATTACTCTACTTGAAGGAATCTTGAAATGACCAATTTCCAATGCACAAAAATCTGTAAAATCCGGCTTTCCAGACACCAGCCGTATAATTTCAGGCTTAACTTGAGTATACTCACACTTAAACTACATGCCTGAATTTCTGGTGTTTTTTGACACACTCCAGAAAATTAATCATCTCCAAACCAGTGGCTTTCCAGGCCGATTTTATTATGTTTAGATTTGCTGCTGATCGCCTGCCGGTTTTTATTGTTCTTTTATTCAGTATTCTCGATTTCACTGTATATTTCCTGGTAGAAAATATCTGGTGGCTGCTGCTTTATTTCCTGCTGATCATTATCCCGAAAGGAATTATTTGCGCATGGAATCATCATCATCAACATACGCCAACCTTCTTTTTGAGACCCCTGAATCGCCTCCTCGAGTTTTTTTATGCCTTACACACGGGGGCTACAACAAACCTTTGGGTACTGCATCATGTTCTGGGACATCATAGAAATTTTCTTGACCAGAGCAAAGATGAAAGCGCCTGGCAGCGAAAAGATGGCAATGCAATGAATGCCCTGGAATATACCTTAACCATCGCCGGCACCGCTTATCTAAGAGGTTTTCAAGTGGGCAAAAAATTTGTCCGGGTTCAGCGTGACTTTATAGTGTATTCCACGCTTACCTTTTTAATTCTGGTTCTGCTGTGCTGGTATAAATTTGTACCAGCCATGCTGTTATTTGTACTGCCCATGATTATTAGTCTTGGCTTCACTGCCTGGGTGACTTACGATCATCACTCCGGACTGGATACTGATGATCAATACCTGGCCTCGTATAACAATATCAATCGCCTGTTCAATATTTTAACCGGCAATCTTGGCTATCATACCGCCCATCATTTCCACCAGGGGCTGCACTGGTCAAAACTCCCGCAGCTGCATGAAGAAATTAAACACCAGATTCCTTCCAACTTAATACGAAATGAAGTTTTTGTTTTCACAGAAGCTTAATCCTCGCGTTTACTTTCTTTAACCTCTCTTCTACCGATTGCTTCTTGTGCCCCCAATAGTCTCCAGCCTTGCTGAGCCTGCTGCTTATAAATCGCTGAGGCATACACAAACTACCCCGGGCAGTATTACGAATCAGTCCGCAAGAAATCCAGCCAAAAAAAAGCCCGCATAAAGCGGGCTTTTTCATAAGAGTTAAACTCTTATTTCTTACGCCATGAACCTTCAACGTAAGAATCACGAGCAACTTCACTGTATGGAACTTCGCTCACGATGGCGCGAATATTCATAGCAGTAGAGTTCTCAACTGTAGTCTTCTCGGTTGCTGGCTCTTCACCCCAGACCAGTACCACTTCAGTACCAATCTCGATGTCAGAGTTAACAGTTCCCAGAGACAGACAGCTGCGTTCGTTGTAGCTGTAGCCAGAGAACATGGACAGACCAACAACTTCGTCACCACCCATGATGGCATCGAAAGAAGAGTTGCCGTAGTTGGCAATGGGGATATCCATGTATTTAACATTTGGACCTTTCTCAAACATGGTAGCGTAAGCAGCAACCACGTCTTCTTTGTTCCAGGCAAATGTTACTTTCTTACGATGGTCATCATTCTGCATGGCTTCCAGGGCTTCGCGGCCGATGAAATCATGGTCGAATTTGATGAATGGGCCGTAGCCAATTTCGTAAGGAGTGACATAGTAGTCTTCAATGTTTTCAGACACGTAGGAACCAGCAATAGCAGCAGTACCTTCGTAGCTCTGAGCTGGCAGCCACTCACGATATGACTTCATACGATCATCGGAGTAAACAGCTGGCAGAGGCGATGGAATCCAGCCAGATTCCAGTGTGTTTGAAGCGTAGGCACGTGAACCAACAGGAACGATACCGAACTCTTCACCTGCTTCCAGGATGGCATCCTTGATGCGCTGACCTTCAGCATATGGGCCCCAGATTTCAAGGCCTGGTGCACCAGCCATACCATGACGCAAGGTACGGACTTTAGTACCGTCAATGTTCATGTCAGACATGTGGAAGAATTTCAGCTGCTCAAGCTCACCGCCGTGCAGTTTCTCAATGATTGGCCAGGCATTAGGACCCTGGATCTGGTAACGATAGGAAATACGCTCGACCGGATTACCCATTGGACGGGATGGAGAACGATCATCATGAATGATTTCTACGTCATAACCACCAGTTTCAGCATGGTACATAATCCAGTTGGCTGAAGGTGCACGACCTACAAATACCAGCTCATTTTGAGCAAGATGGAACAGGATACCGTCGCCGATTACGTGACCACTGTGGCTTACAGGGACGTACTGTTTGGCGCGGTTAACCGGAAAGTTCTCGAAGCTGTTGATCGCTGTGTCTGACAGCAATTTGATAGCATCCGGACCCTTGATGTAGATGTCGACCATGTGATGGCTCTGGTCGAACAGCACTGCTGATTCGCGCCATGCAGCCTGTTCACTACGCCAGTTATGAAATTCTGGTGCTACAACAGGATAAACATATGCGCCAATTTTGGAATTGCGCATCATGTCAACCGGGCTGTCAACACTCTGCAATAAGTCTTCTAAGCTTTTGCTCATTGTTGATGATTTCCTCTAGTTTTTGGGGGGTCAAAAAAAGGCGCTACGATACATGTAACCGCCTGATTTTGCAATGCCAATCAGTCCGTTTACTGTACTGACACAGTGGCACATAGTCCCGTTTAAGTTAGGCTGCCGGGGTATAACCCAATAAGGATTTATACTCCAGAAACTCTCCAAAGGCCTGATCACTGAATTCGCGTCCATTGCCGGAGTGTTTATATCCGCCAAAAGGGGCATTCAGATCCAGACCTGCATTATTAATACTGATGTAACCTGCTCTGATTTTTGATGCGATCGCGCGGGCATGATCGATGTCCTCGCTGTGCACATAACCGCCCAGACCATATTCGGTATCGTTAGCTATCTCGATAGCTTCTTCTTCACTGTCATATCCGATAATGCTTAATACCGGACCAAAAATTTCTTCCCGTGCAATTTCCATATCATTTTTGACATCCCTGAATACAGTAGGCTTTACATAGTAGCCCTTATCCAGACCTTCCGGACGGCCCTCACCACCAGTCACGACTTTCGCACCCTGCTCAATGCCACTGTGAATCAGACCCTGGATCTTATTCCACTGGGTTTCGGAAATTACCGGCCCCATGCGGCTATCCTGCTTGGGGTCTCCTGGAGTCCAGGTTTCGGCCATTTCCTTGGCAATTTCACATGCCTGGTCCATCAACTTGTTCGGCACCAGCATACGCGTGGGAGCACGACAGGACTGACCGGAATTCATCATAATTCCTGCAATGCCGCCCTTGATGGCGTTTTCCAGGTCAGCATCTTCCAGCACAATGTTGGGGCTCTTGCCACCCAGCTCCTGGTGTACTCGCTTAACCGTCTTTGCTGCCGCCTCGGCAACCTGAATGCCGGCACGGGTGGAGCCGGTTATGGAAACCATGTCCACCATTGGATGCGCTGCTATGGCATGGCCAACTTCCGGGCCAAGACCATTAACCATGTTGAAGACGCCAGCTGGAACGCCAGCAGCATCCAGAATGTCAGCAAATATCTTGGCGGAGAACGGGGCAATTTCAGATGGCTTCAGGACTACGGTACAGCCCACGGCCAGTGCCGGCGCCACCTTTGCGCAGATCTGGTGAATAGGCCAGTTCCAGGGGGTAATGAAACCACACACACCGATGGGTTCTCTGGCAATACGGCTGGTGCCACGATCTTCTTCGAATTCAAACTTTTCCAGAACCGAGACAGCGGTTTTAAAATGATTTACCCCGATTGCTGCCTGGGTACCATCAGCCAGCCATTTTGGCGCGCCCATTTCTTCAGTAATGGCTTCACCCAGTTCCGGAACCCTTTTTTCGAATTCCTCAACGATGCGATTTAATATCGCCAGGCGCTCTTCCTTGCTGGTTACTGACCAGGTTTTAAAGGCATTCGCAGCAGCGTTAACAGCATTATCTATATCAGCGTCACTACCAAGACTGATATGGCCTGCCACTTCCTCAGTCGCCGGATCAATTACGTCGAAAGATCGGGGCGTCGCCGGATCAACCCACTCGCCATTTATATAAAATTGCATGTAATCACGCATGAAATTACCACTCCTGGATATTCAGTTTGAGTTCAATTCTGCTCTCTGGTCGCTAAAGTTGCCGGTAAGCACGCCTGTTCGAAACAGCCCTGCCGCGCAGACCACAAGGAGCCCTGAAAATGGGGGTGCAAGTATAAACATCTCGGCCGAACAAGGCCATGATTTAAGCCTGAAACTATAGTGGCCATTACTTGGTTACCTTGAGCCGAATGAGCTCAGGACTGAAACCACCTGACCTGGATCATTTTTTATTTATTAATATCAACAAGTTAATTAAAGATTCAAGTGTGGCTATGGAATACCGAGCGATGCCGGATTGCAACGCACAGATTGTTGAAACAGATAACAGGGCTGGCATAAAGGGCAGCCGTGGCCAGAAAAAGGACTGCAGAAGCTAGCGCGAAATCAGCTGAATTATTATCTGCAGACAAATAGCCGCGTAGACACCGGCCAGAACATCATCCAGCATAATGCCCAGCCCTCCCTTCACTTTACTGTCGAGCCAGCCGATTGGAAAAGGTTTGAGGATATCGAACAGGCGAAAAAGTATGAAGCCTGCCAACACCCCGTACCAGCTCAGCGGGACCATGAACATGGTAATCCAGTAACCGACAAATTCATCCCAGACGATACCGCCATGATCATGCACCCCCAGGTCTTTTGCGGTACGCCCACACAAGTAGATGCCGATAACAAAGCTGACGATAATCAGCCCCAGATAAACATATGGGGAAAGGAATGCCGCCATCAGCAGATAAAGCGGAACAGCAACTATGGTGCCCATGGTTCCGGGCGCCCGCGGTGACAGGCCTGAGCCAAAACCAAAAGCCAGTAAATGCACCGGATTAGTCAAGCTGACTTCACCTTTAACCTCAGCTTCATCCTGAACGGAATCGCTCATATCAGTCATCTCCCTGAAAATGCATATAGCCACCAGCATCTGCCCGGGTGGAGCTCACCATGCTGCCATTTTCATCAATACAGCTCACCTTATGTGCCTCATTGTGCTCTGTGATTTCGCCGATACAGGTGAACTTCTCAGGCAACACACTGACCGCGTCAAGGAATAACGACTCCTGCGCCGCTGACACCGTCAGTATCAATTCGTAATCGTCTCCGGCGCTCAGGGCTTTGCTCAGCCCCGCTGCGCGACCGAGATGTTTTTCCACTAATGGGTGCAGCGGGATTTGCGTTAAATTGAGTGTAGCCGAGCACTTGCTTTGCTCACAAATATGGCCAAGATCCGCCAGCAAGCCGTCACTGATATCTATGCCGGCACTGACAAGCCCGGCCACAGTCAGGGCGGCATCGATTCTTGGCTGCGGCCTGTAGAAAGCAAGATTAATTATTTCATGCTCTTCGGGCAAAACATCATTCAGTTTGCCTTCAAACATTAACAGGGCCAGCGCTGCACAACCCAGCGATTCTGTAATATAGATCCTGTCACCGGGACAAGCGCCAGAGCGCAATATTGCCTGACCATCATCCACCAGACCCTGCACCTGTATGGTAATGGTTAAGGCTCCACGGCTCATGTCGCCACCAATCAGATAACAGTTAAATTCTTTTGCCATTGCCTTCAGTCCCGCGGCAAAAGCTTCGAGCCAGGGCTGATTAGCTTCAGGAATCGTTAATCCCAGTGTAAATACCAGTGGTTTGGCGCCAGTGGCGGCGAGATCACTCAGATTGACAGCCAGAGCACGGCTGGCAACAAGCCCAGGTGCTGCCGTCGCAGGGAAATGGATATCTTCAACCAGGGTGTCCATGGAAAAAGCCAGCATCTTGTTGGCCGGCACTTTAATCAGCGCACAATCGTCGCCAATACCTTGAATGACCGAGTCCCCGGGAATGGCAGCCAGACCTTCCTGTTCAAAGCAGGTACGGATGATGTCGAACTCGGATAGCATAGAAAGAATGGCCGGGCTTCTGATTTGCTGGCTTATCAAGCGCCAGCTTTTATTTCAACCTGACGACTTTCACGCGCCAGTTTATCAAGGACACCATTAATATATTTATGACTTTCAGTTGCGCCATATTTTTTGGCCAGCTCAATGGCTTCGTTGATTACAACCCGGTAAGGAATATCAATGCGCTTTGACAGCTCAAATGCGCCCAACCTCAGGATCGCCAGTTCAACAGGATTCAACTGTTTTATCTCACGATCAAGAAAGGGGGTAAAGGACTTGTCCAGTTCTTCGACGGATGAGGCAATGCCGGTAAACAGCTCATGAAAATAATCCCAGTCTATCTTGCCAACATTATCAGCCCGGTACTGTGCCTCGATGGCATTCACTGGATAATCTGAAACCTGCCACTGATAAAGTGCCTGCACCAGAATACTACGGGCTTTTTTCCTGTGGGAAATTTTGGGCTTTTCGGGGTTGTCAGTAGACAGTGACATTGTATTTACCGCCTGGGAAAAATTATTTTAAGGGCTGCTTCGTGTGGCCAAGCATCAGAATTTTTATTGTTAAAAGCATTAATGAATACCCGATTAATTGATACTCAGCTATCCAGTTTTCGAACCAGACTAACCATTTCCATGGCGGCCATTGCCGCATCTGCCCCTTTATTACCCGCCTTGGTGCCAGCACGCTCAATAGCCTGCTCAATGTTTTCGACAGTCAGGATGCCGTTGATTACAGGAATCCCCAGACTCAGTGCCAATTCAGAAAGACTGCGCGCACTTTCATTGGCGACGATCTCAAAATGATAGGTACTGCCACGAATGACTGTGCCTAGGGCAATTACCGCATCGAAGTCTCCCGCCTGGCCAGCTTTCTGAACAGCTAACGGGATTTCCAGAGCACCGGGCACCTTGAAAACAGTGATATTGGCATCCTTGACCCCATTTCGCTGCAAGGCATCAATGGCCCCTTCCTGCAGACTATCGACGATGTAACTGTTAAAACGCGAAACTACAATCGCATAATTAGCGACCGCTCCGGCAAAATCGCCTTCCAATGTTTTTACTTTTGTCATGTTATTGGCTATGTACTTTTCGTTTAAGTAGGTCCGTTTTCATTTTCACAGGGTATATATTCAACCACTTCAAGATCAAAACCCGAGATTGCGTATTTGGTTGGAAAGCTCAGCAAGCGCATCTTGCCAACACCGACATCCCGCAGGATTTGCGAACCTGTGCCTACATTCAGATACATACCTGATGAGACAGGCACCGGCACTGACTGATCCGAAATTTCATTAATCCTGGCGAGCTGCGCCAACACATCAGTACCACCTTTCTCGCTGGCCAATACTACCACAACCCCTTTGCCTTCCTCATTGATACGCGCCATGGCCTGATGCAGTGACCAGCTCGGTCTGAGAGGATTGGCAATACCCAGCAAATCACGCACACTATCGGCAACCAGAACCCGGGCAAGAACAGGCTCATCGGCTTTTATATCGCCTTTTACCAGCGCCAGGTGAACCGGACTGCCTTCCTTTATCAGATCCCTGTAGCAATACACATCAAAATCCCCATGTTCAGTTTTCAACGAGTACTGATGGGTTCTTTCAATGGTTTGCTCATGGGCGATACGGTAATGTATCAGGTCCATGATGGTGCCTATCTTCAAATCATGTTCCTGAGCGAATTTTTCCAGATCCGGCTTGCGTGCCATTGAGCCGTCTTCGTTCATGATTTCGCATATTGCCGATGCCGGGGACAGCCCGGCAAGTTTTGCCAGATCACAACCGGCCTCGGTATGGCCGGCGCGTCGCAGAACACCGCCATCATTCGCCATCACCGGAAAGATATGCCCGGGCTGGATAATGTCTTGGGGACGCGCATCCTCGGCCACTGCTGCCTGAATGGTTCGCGCCCTGTCGGCAGCAGAGATCCCGGTAGTGACCCCTGAGGCCGCTTCAATAGAAATCGTAAAGTTACAGCCAAACGGAGTTGAATTGGTTTCAACCATTAATGGCAATTTCAGTTGCTGGCAGCGCTCACGGGTCAATGTGAGACAGATAAGACCGCGCGCATAGCGGGCCATAAAATTGATATCTTCAGGACGCACCTTATCCGCGGCAATGATCAGGTCGCCTTCGTTCTCGCGATCCTCATCATCCATGAGTACAACCATTTTCCCCTGGCGGAAATCATCGATAAGTTCTTCTATGGAGTTAAGTTTCATTACACAGGCCAGGCTTAATTTTCATCACTTGATTGATTGGCAAAGCCGCTGCTGACCAGCTTGTCCAGGGTAAGGCCCGTTGAATTCTCTTCCGCCATGCCTTTAATCAGGCTTTCCAGATAGCGACTGAAAATATCCACTTCCAGATTTACTTTATTGCCTGCCTGCAAAATTCCCAGTGTTGTTTTTTCCGCGGTGTGTGGAATTATATTTACACCAAACTCATTACCTTCTACTTCATTCACTGTCAGGCTGATGCCTTCCAGGCACACAGAGCCCTTTGCCGCGATATACTTTTTAAGCTCCGTGGGGACTGAAAAAACCAGGCGCTCACTGCGGCCATCCGGATAGCGCTTTAGCAGTGTTGCCAGGCCATCCACATGGCCACTGACAATGTGACCACCAAAACGACTGGCTGGCTGCATGGCTTTTTCAAGGTTAACCAGATCCCCTTCACTTATCCTGGAGAAAGAGGTCAGCGCGACGGTTTCATTGGAAATATCTACCACAAAACTATTGCCTTGCACACGAATGGCGGTAAGACAGACGCCACTCACGCAGATGCTGTCACCTATTTTTACATCATCGAAATTCATTTCATCCGAAGCAATAGTGGCGCGCAGATCGCCACCGGTTTCTTCCAGACTCTGTATGATTCCTTTAGCTTCTATTATTCCGGTAAACATGGTTTTTACTTTTGCTGATTACAATTATGGATTTCACCTGGCATTGATAACGCGGGAGCGCATTCTACAATCTTTTCCCAGCATTACCACATCAAGGAATTCCAGCTCGACCTGATCAGACATGGTCATCATGCCCGGTAAACTAAACAGGGGCCTGGCATCACTTCCAAGCAGCTTTGGCGCTATATACGTAAGTACTTCATCAATCAGCCCAGCGGACAGCATGGCCCCGGCCAGTTCTGCTCCCGACTCAATCAGCAAATCATTGCACTGGTATTCACTGGCCAGAATGCGCAGCAGCTTTTCCAAATCGACGCGCCCTTTCCCATCAGCACAGGACAGAATACTGACATTGTTATTAGCGATGGCTGCATGTTTTTTTGATATGACATCATCACTGCTTATTGCTGTCGCCAGAAGCACTTTGCCAGGACTGTGTAATGTTTTTGCCTCAGGTGAAATTCTCAGTTGCGAGTCGACTATAACGCGCAAGGGCTGCTCACAGCGCAAGCTCTCATTCCTGACATCCAGACCCGGATCATCTGCGATGATGGTTTCAATGCCGCTTATTACTGCTCCACTTACTGCCCGATAACGCTGCACATCTACTCTTGCCGCGGTGCCTGTAATCCACTTACTTTCGCCGCTAGCCATTGCTGTGCGGCCATCGAGACTCATGGCCAGCTTGCACCTGACATAGGGAAGTCCCTGCTGCATGTTTTTGATAAATCCGGGGTTGAGGGCTGAACACTCCTGTTCCAGCACCGGGCCGTCAACAGTAATTCCGGCGGCCCTGATTTTTTCCAGCCCCTGGCCAGCTACTCTGGGATTGGGATCAACCATGCCGTAAACCAGCCGTTGTATGCCTGCTGCAATTAAGGCATCACAACAGGGCCCGGTTTTACCGGTAAAAGAACAGGGCTCAAGGGTGACATAGACCGTACCACCCCTGGCATCTGCGCCGGCATTCTTCAGAGCCATGATTTCAGCATGGTCCTGTCCTGCTTTTTCATGCCAGCCTTCAGCAATTACAGTCTCATTGCTGACAATAAGCGAGCCCACAGCAGGATTGGGACGCGCACTGTACCTGCCCATTCGGGCGAGTTCCAGACAGCGTTGCATATAGGTAATATCGGCGTCGATCATAATCAGGGAAATGTAATCAATTGCGCGGGCTGTGTTTCTATAAAACAAGCCGCTTTACCCGGGACTCAGTTCCCGCCAGTGTCGGACCCGGAAGCTTCTCCTTCCTGGGAGATCCGGTCAATTTCCTGCCTGAATTCGTTCAGGTCCTTGAAACTACGGTAGACAGAAGCAAAGCGAACATAGGCAACTTCATCCAGCTTTTTCAATTCATTCATGACTTTTTCGCCAACCAGCTTGCTTGGTACCTCACGCTCACCGGTTGCGCGTAGTTCATGTTTGATATGGTTAATGGAATTCTCAACCAGCTCAGTGCTCACCGGTCTTTTTTCCAAAGCTTTTAGAAAACCAAAGCGAAGTTTGTCTTCATTAAAGGGTTCACGGCTACCATTTTGCTTTATCAGGCGCGGCATTAACAATTCTGCCGATTCAAAAGTGGTGAATCTTTCTTCACAGGTGACACACTCACGCCGTCGTCTTACCTGATTTCCCTCTCCCACCAGACGCGAGTCGATTACTTTGGTATCTATGGCATTGCAGAATGGACAGTGCATAAGCAGTTCTTAGCTAAGTTCGGCATAGACAGGAAAGCGGCGACAGAGCTCAACCACTTGCTGTTTCACCGAGTCAATCAGAGCGTCGTTGTTGATGTCTTCGAGAATATCACATATCCAGTGCACCAGTTGGGTCACCTCTGCTTTTGCGAAGCCTCTCGTCGTTACGGCCGGGCTGCCAATCCTGATACCACTGGTGACAAATGGCGGCCTTGGGTCATTGGGGACGGCATTCTTGTTGACCGTGATGTTGGCTCGACCAAGTGCAGCATCTGCTTCCTTGCCTGTTACGTCTTTATCGACCAGGCTCAAAAGAAACAGATGATCATCGGTACCATCAGAAACGATTTTGAAACCGCGCTCCATAAATACTGACGCCATAGTTCTGGAATTTTTAAGCGTTTGCTTCTGGTACTCCACAAACTCTTCTGACATGGCTTCCTTGAAACATACTGCCTTGGCGGCAATTACATGCATCAGCGGGCCGCCCTGGCTTTCCGGGAATACGGCAAAATTCAGGCGTTTGTTAAGCTCTTCATCTTCCTGGGCCAGGATAATCCCGCCACGGGGACCGCGCAGGGTTTTATGGGTTGTTGATGTGGTCACATGCGCAATATTGACCGGGCTAGGGTAAACACCTGCTGCGATAAGTCCCGATACGTGAGCCATATCCACGACAAAATAAGCACCAACACTATCGGCTATATCTCGCATACGCTGCCAGTCAACAACACGGGAATAGGCGGAAAAACCAGCCCAGATTACTTTCGGTTTGTGTTGCAGGGCCAGATCCCTGACCTGCTCATAATCAATTTCGCCGGTTTCGGCCTGCAGCCCGTACTGAACCGCATTGTATATGCGTCCGGAAAAATTGACCGAGGCGCCGTGGGTCAAATGACCGCCATCGGCGAGACTCATGCCCATGAAAGTATCACCAGGTTCCATCAGGGTCATGTATACCGCCTGATTCGCTTGACTTCCAGAGTGAGGCTGAACATTGGCGTAACCCGCCCCAAACAATTCCTTTGCCCGCTCAATGGCCAGGGTTTCCACGATGTCCACATACTCACAACCGCCGTAATAGCGTTTTGCGGGATAACCTTCGGCATACTTATTGGTAAGAATACTGCCCTGGGCCTCAAGCACACGCGGGCTGGTATAGTTTTCTGAAGCGATCAGTTCAATATGCTCTTCCTGACGCCTTGCTTCTTTCTGGATTAAAGATAACAGCTCATCATCGAATCCAGCTAACTTAATTTGGTCATAAAACATCTTTATCAACTCAGGTAGGTCCATAATACGGTCTTAACTGGTAATTCTACCTTAAAAGCGAAAAGTCTGATAAAAATACTAACACCTAATTTCTATTAGTTATTAAAACTTTTCTGCATCAGGAAAATTGATATTAAGACCAGTTTTTAACCACAACGAATATTTGAACACAAGTTATCGGAATTAGACTCTAAGCCCAAGTAGAAAAAGTAGTGAGATCCTTACTTAATATGTACAAATCGTTATTGATTGATATGAAATAAACAATTTAGTCTTGTCACATAATTTGAAGCAAAAAGACAACTTAGCCCCAAATCAAAATGAAATTAAATACAGTACGAAAATTTTATTTTCTTTCAAACATAGGATCTCATATATAATCAAACCGCATGGTGAGAAAGAAATTATTCACCTTCATTAGACTACAAGAAATTATTAATTGCGGATAAATAAAGTTATATTATAAAAACACTTGGTATCAATTCGGCAATAATAAATACTATTTAAAGTTAAATTTGCCAATATTTATTTTCATAAGATTGTACATCTATGATTTTTGTTATCAATTAGCCGTGAAGTTTATATTTTACCGTACTTTAATTTTTAGGCTTAAAGCGGTCAATAATCTTTTGTTTTAAACTGGGCGGCAATGATTTCTCCTCATCAGTTATTTCGTATTTTAATAAATTAAAATTCTTCATGCTTTCTAAAAAATAACTTCCCTCCTCGCTATTGCGAACAAACTGCATATGTTTAGCGATATCTTCATCCTGCAAGGAGGCAAATTCATAAAAGTCAAAACAGCGATTGATAGGTGCATCTTTTTTTGCATCAAATTTGTCTGGCCTAATCGCCAATGCACCTATTTTTTTAAATTTAAAATCTTTTTTGATGATCTCTA
>JAURCS010000032.1 GCA_030828385.1 Gammaproteobacteria bacterium | reverse complement strand
ATACCCCTTTAGCAGCGCCCTCCAGTCCCATTATTGAGGCAATAACACTGCCTGTTATAAAACCCAGTCCAAGACGTAAGGCAGACAGCGAAATGCTGCGGGTCAGGCTGGTGATTTTGAATTGCGCCAGTGATACACCCAGGGCGATCAACATCATTGGAATGGTAAGGCCGCCAATCAGGTTAGTGGTGTTGTAAAGCCAGGCGGGTGATTTTATGCCGGAAAACATAAGTGTGACGGTAACAATGACAGTCCAGAACATCGGGTTTGTCATCAGCTCCTTGCCGGACATTTTGCCGGATGAAATAGACATCCCTACGGTAAAACCAAATACAATATTAACGGTAAAGTAGGTCAAACCAAGAGCCAGGCCTTCTTCACCAAAGGCCAGCAGGCAAAGGGGCAGCCCCATATTGCCGACATTGGGAAAAATCTGGCTGGGCAGAAAAGCACGCTGATCCAGTTTGAAAATCCGCAAGATAACAAAACCCACCAGCCCAAAAATCAACATGGTTAGAAATGCTGCTCCTGCCATGGAGAGGAAGGCATCCTGTTCCAGCTCAATTTCCATAAAAGTTGAAAAAATGAGACAGGGTGCGCCGATGTTTATCACCAGACGGGAGACAAACTGGGTTTCAAAAGGGTGGCCCTGTTTGACCCAGGTATAACCAATCATGGCGCACACAAAGACCGGCGAGATAATGGCAAAAATATCGTAGAGCATAATGGTGTTCCGCCGGGGTGTGCCGACTAGCTGATTATTATGGTTGTGCTTTTATTCTGACCAGGCCGGCAGTTTTTTCCCGATTAACTGTTTTTTCAGCCGGGCATAATCCGGCAGGCCATTCTTGTAAGGCGGATAATCTTCACCGAGAATCAGTGGCGCAAAATATTCCTTTGCGGCAGCGGTAATGCCAAATCCATCTTCAGTAATAAAATCCCGGGGCATTTTTTTCTCAACATTGGCCACGTCTGCCAGCGCCGCTTCACCAATATGCCATTGGTAAGGAGAAGAACTGTCCCTGACCACGGTAGGCATCACAGCGTTTTTACCGGCCAGCGCAAATTCAACAGCGGCTTTGCCCATGGCGTAAGCCTGCTCCACATCGGTAGCCGAGGCAATATGACGTGCAGCACGTTGCAGGTAGTCTGAGACGGCCCAATGGTATTTATAACCCAGTGCCTCTTTCACCATATTGGCCAGAGCCGGCGCCACTCCGCCAAGCTGGGCATGACCGAAAGCATCAGTAGTGCCCTGGTCGGCGAGAAAACTGCCGTCCTCATAATGGGCGCCTTCGGAAACCACAATGGCGCAGTAACCATATTTTTCGACGCAGACTTTTGTTTTGGCAAGAAAAGCGTCCTTATCAAAAGGGATTTCCGGAAAGATGATGATATGGGGGGCATCGCCTTCCTGTTCGGCAGCAAGTCCTGCCGCCCCGGCAATCCAGCCGGCATGACGTCCCATCACTTCCATGACAAAGATTTTGGTGGAGCTTTCACACATTGAAGCTACATCAAGGCCGGCTTCCCTAATAGAGACTGCGACGTATTTGGCGACCGAGCCGAAGCCAGGACAGTTGTCAGTAATAGGCAGGTCGTTGTCGACGGTTTTGGGAATGCCGATACAGGTAATCGGGTAATTAATCTCCTGACTAAGCTGGCTCACCTTGTGCGCCGTGTCCTGTGAGTCACCGCCACCGTTATAGAAGAAATAGCCGATATCATGGGCTTTAAATACCTCTATCAGGCGTTCATATTCGGCCCGGTTTTCTGTCACGCTTTTCAGTTTGTAACGGCAGGAGCCAAATGCGCCCGCTGGTGTATGCCTGAGAGCCGCAATGGTGGCTTCGCTTTCAAGACTGGTATCAATGAGTTCCTCACGCAGGGCGCCGATAATGCCATTGCGACCAGCATAGACTTTGCCGAATTCGGGATGGGCTCTTGCGGTCTCAATGACGCCGCACGCTGATGCGTTAATTACCGCGGTAACACCGCCTGACTGGGCATAGAAGATATTGTTTCCAGACATACACTACTCCAAAAAAATGATGCGACTATTCTACTGAATCTTTGGAGGGTAAGACAGGATTGTAGTCGCTGTTACCTGGAGTCAGGCTAATGGTTTTTTGATCTCTGGCTTGTGCCGGGCCATTCTGAGAAAATCCATACATGCATATTCATATTCTAGGTATTTGTGGCACCTTCATGGGCTCGCTGGCGGTATTGGCCAAGCAGCTTGGCTATAGCGTTACCGGTTCCGATCAGAACGTTTATCCTCCCATGAGCACGCAGCTGCAGGAGCAGGGCATCACGCTTTCCCAGGGTTATGATCCGGCTCATTTTGCCGGCCCTGAAGCTGACAGCCCTGACATGATTGTCATCGGGAATACCTGTTCCCGGGGTAACCCGGCGGTGGAATATATTCTTGAGAATAACCTGCCCTATTGCTCCGGGCCGCAATGGCTTTCTGATCATGTTCTGAAAGATCGCTGGGTGCTGGCGGTAGCCGGAACCCATGGCAAGACCACGACCACCAGCATGCTGACCTGGATTCTGGAATCAGCGGGTCTGGAACCGGGCTATCTGGTAGGCGGGGTGCCGAAAAACTTTTCCACCTCCGCGCGTCTCGGCAAAGCTCCCTTTTTTGTGATCGAAGCCGATGAATATGACAGCGCCTTTTTCGACAAGCGCTCCAAGTTTATTCACTATCGCGCAAAAACCGCGATCCTGGGTAATCTGGAATTTGATCATGCTGATATTTTTCCGAACCTTGCTTCAATTCAGGCGCAGTTTAATCATCTGTTAAAAACCATCCCCCAAAGTGGCCTGGTCATTGCGCCGCTCCATAATGCCAATCTGGATGCAGTATTTGCCAAGGGAATTTGGTGCCCACAGCAGTTTTTTACCATTGGTGATGATGCGCAAGCGCAATGGCGTGTGCAGCCCCTGGATAAACAGGGTGCGCATTTCAAAGTGAGCTATAGCAACGCCGAGGGTGAAGTGCATGGCGAAGTAAAATGGGATTTGCTTGGAAATCATAATATTCAAAATGGTGTAGCTGCACTGGCAGCAGCCTGTCATGTAGGCGTGTCCCTTGAAGACGGCTGCAAGGCACTGTCAGCCTTTGCCGGGGTAAAACGCCGACTGGAACTGCTCGGCAAATTCGCCGGGGTAAAACTGTATGATGATTTTGCCCATCACCCCACGGCCATCAAGACTACGCTGGATGGCTTCAGGGCAAGACTGGATGAAAGTGCGGAATCCGGGCGTCTGATTTGTGTGATCGAAGCCCGCTCCAACACGATGAAAATGGGCTACCATCAAGCTACACTGGCAGCATCACTTAGTGCTGCTGATCTGGTGATTTGGTATAAATCAGAAGCCACCAAACTGGATCTTGTTGCTATTGGTGATGAGTCCGGTACCGATTTTCGCAGCTTGTCGAACACCGATGCGATTATTAGCGAGGTCGTGCAGGAGGCCGTTGCCGGGGACCATGTCATCATCATGAGTAATGGCGGCTTTGAAGGTATCCATCAGCGACTGGCCGAGGCTCTGTCAAAAAAAATTGAATAAACTATTAGCGCAGTGAGTATTTAATGTAGGAAATGCTTGTTGCAGGAAATGCTTGATGCAGTAAGTGCTCAATGGAGTAAATACAAAAGCAGGAAGTGCTAAAAGCAGGAACGAAGAGGCTGACATTGGAAACAATTCCACTTTTCCCACTCAATTCCATTCTCTTTCCAAAGGGGCGTATTTCCCTGCAGATTTTTGAATCACGTTATGTGGATATGATTCGCCAATGCCTGAAAGATGGCACCGGTTTTGGCGTGGTGCTCATTGAAGCGGGAAGTGAAGTAGCATCCAAAGAGCAAAAACTGGATATCCACCGAATCGGCACCTACAGTACCGTGGTGGACTGGAATCAGCTACCCAATGGCTTGCTCGGTATTACCGTGGAAGGCCAGACTACATTCAAGATTGTCGAATCATGGCGTGAAGAAAATAATCTGTGCCGGGGTGAAGTGGTTTTCAGGGAGCAGGATTCCCAGGATGCCGAACCGGTGGATGTGGGTGAACAGTTTCAGGAATACGTTGACCTGTTGCAGGGCTTGGCCAGACATCCCGCCATTGAAGAGCTCAAGCTGGACATCAGTTTTGATAATTTACGCGAGATTGCCTGGCGCCTGAGTGAATTGCTACCCATTGCCAACCGGGAAAAGCAGGCGCTGCTGGAATTAACCGATCCCTTTGATCGCCTGGAGCAGATTGAAATCTACATTAATTCGATTAATCAGCAGGAAAATGGCGGACTTTAGCCCTTACCCGGGCTGCTTGCTGGAAATCCATAGCTCAATTCTTCATAATCGACCTCTTTTACGGAAAAGCCCATGCTTGATACCTTACTCAATCCCGGCACCATGACCCAGTCACAATGGATGATTGTGGGAATCCTGTTTCTGTTGCTGCTTGGTGTTGTGTTCTTTCTCTACCGAACCTGCCTGGTCATCAGGGAGTCGAGCAGGAAAAAATACAAACCCAATATCGGCTTATCGCGCATTCAGGATGTGGAAAAGCAGAACAGTGAAGCCGACGAATCCTAGTATTTTTCAAACTGGAATTCCCCAATGAGTTGTAATCCTGCTCGAATGCTGGCTTTTCTGGTTTGCCTGTCAGTACCGTTTTCCAGTAGCCTGGGCATTATTATTCGCCACGACAAGTCAGATAGTGACTATCAGGTCGACGTAACGGCCTACCCCCAGTTGTTTTATCTGCATACCCGCTTCAATAACAAGATCTGCATGGCAACCCTCATTGCTGGTCACTGGGCGATTACCGCAGCCCATTGCGCTGAGCAAACCCCTTTGCTGGATACCTATAACCGGCATGACGAGTATCAGCTGAGCATTGCTGGTCAATCCTACAAGGTTGCAGAGCTGGTATTACATCCCCGCTATAACACCGGGAATGAATTGGAGAATGTGGATCTGGCTCTGATCCGTCTGGACAGGGATGTCACGGGTATTGCTCCTGTCGCCCTGAACCGGAATACTGACGAGGCTAATCAAGTGTTTTCCCTGCTCGGGTGGGGCTTTACCGGTATTGGTACCATCGGTATGAAAAGTAATGATGGCAAGTTCCGGCGCGCGCAAAACCGGGTGGTTGTTGCGGATCAGTGGCTTGAATTTGTTTTTGATGATCCCAGGCAGTCCGATAATCAGGCGCTTGGTCTTGAAGGGGTGCCCGGACTCGGCGATAGTGGTGGTCCCGCCTTGCTGGAAGTCGGTAATTCCCGGGTGCTGGCAGGTATCGCTCTGGGAGAGCTTGAAGTGGGCGAAGCGCCATTGGCCCAGGGGCTTTACGGGACTACCCAGCTTTATGAAAGAGTGTCCAGCCATCTGGAATGGATAGACGCTATTCTTTCTGAATAACTCCATCTATTTAAGGGGTTTAAAAGATAGTTGGTACTAACTATTATATTTTTGCATCCGGGTTTCAAGTGGCTGTCATGTTTGTGTAGTGGTGTGACAATAACGCCATTTCCTCATCTTGTTAATGAGAATCTACCTTTCCGCTCAGTAATGATACTTATTTATAATTATATAAATATTTAAATTAGTAATAAACTATCAGAGTTCAATTTATCCAGGCGTCTTTCGGCAAAAAGCTGACTTGTTATTGTTTAAACCGACGTTAGAATAAGTACTTTCCAGTTAGTTATTACCTATCAGGTAAGTGCTATGTCCACCAAAAAACCATCCATCAAGCAGCTTGAATACTTTGCCACCATTGCCCGTTCTTCCAATTTCCGCAAAGCGGCCGCCAAGCTCGGTATTTCCCAGCCAACCCTGACTAGTCAGATTGTCGCGATGGAGGAAGCGCTGGAAGTACAGCTGTTTGAACGTTCCCGTGCCGGCACCTTGTTATCTCCGGAAGGGAGGGAATTGTTGCCGCTAGTAAGGGATATTCTCGAGCAGTATCAAAACCTGATGGAAACGGCCAATCACACTAACCGGGATATGGGCGGTACCTTCAAGCTTGGCGTGTCGGACTCTATTGGTCCCTATTTATTACCCCAATTGTTACCTGTTCTGCATCGGCGCTATCCAAAACTTCAACTGCACCTCAGGGAAGGTGATCCCGGTGAACTGGAAAGCGGTCTGCGTAAGGGAAGTTTTGATTTCATCATGACAGTATTGCCCATGCAGTCTACGGAAAATCGTGTGCGGCCCCTGTTTATGGAACCAATTAAAGTACTTGTCTCTCCGGAGCACGCTTTGGCCGGGCAAACAGTTATTAGCGGGGAGGAGTTGCAGGGGCAAACGGTGTTGAGTATTGATGATCACTTTCATCTACAGCGACAAATCACCGGGCTTTGTGAACGTTTTGGTGCGCACCTGAAACGGGATTTCGAGGGCAACAGTCTGGATACCTTGTGCCAGATGGTGATGATGAATCAGGGCATAGCTTTCCTGCCAGCCCTGTTTGCACAAAATGAATTGCACAAGGGAACTGGCTTGAAGGTACTGAGTTTGCAGGAAGAAACCGTGGTGCGAAATCATGTAGCGGCCTGGCGCATCAATTCCTCATCCAGGCATCTTTTTCAGAAACTGTCCTATGACATCAAATCCATTGCCATGGAAAAATATGCCGGCATCCTTGCAGAAGTGATCACCGAAGAAAATATCTAGGCATTCAGGGCAGGCATTTTCAAGTGCCAGTCAGTGTCTTGCTGAAAGGCATGGGCCAGACTGAACATTACCTCTTCTTTCAGGTGGGCACTGCTGATTTGCAGTCCAATCGGCAGACCGGTCTGACTAAAACCGATGGGAACCGAAATAGTCGGTATGCCATAGAGGTTGAAAGGCGCTGTATTGCGTGTTGATGGTTCTGCACCTGCTGCTTCGGCTGGATTGATCGCACTGTCTATTCTTTCAGGTAAGCCGGGGGCAGTGGGTGTGACTAGCACGTCTACTTCATTAAACACTGCTGCAATGGCATGGCGAACGCGCACCATGTCCTGTTGCGCACGAATATAATCTTCAGCGCTGACTGCTCTTGCCGCCAGCAGTCGCTCAAGGGTAACCGCATTATAATCAGAGTGATTACGCTCATCGTCCAGGTATTCTTCATGCCAGGCAGCACTTTCAGCCAGCAGTGGCGCAAAATCAGGAATCGCTGGCAGACTGACGTCAGTAGTTTGCGCAGTAGCTGCAGTGAGAACTGTCATTGCGTTATTGACTGCCTGGTCTGTATCCGGATGCAGGCGGGCAAAATAGTCTCCCGTTGGCATACCAATCCTCAGCTTTTTTACCGGCTGCATTAATGCGCCAATATAATCTCCCGGCGCAGACCTGATGCTGACCGGATCCAGCGGGTCGAAGCCGGCCATACTTTGCAGCATATAGGCAGTGTCGGCCACACTGCGGCAAAGCGGACCCACATGGTCCAGTGATTCTGCTACCGGAATAATATCGCGAATGGAAGCAAGGCCATGACTGGCTTTCAGTCCGGTTACACCACAATAGGCAGCAGGCAGGCGAATGGAGGCAAGTGTATCGGTGCCCAGTGCGGCGCAGCACATGCGCGCGGCCACGGCAGCGGCAGAACCACCGGACGAGCCGCCGGGAATGTGGTCAAGGTTCCAGGGATTATGCACCGGGCCAAAATGAGTAATGGCTGATGTGCCGCCCCAGGCAAATTCATGCATATTGAGTTTGCCCAGCAGAACACAGCCGGCCTGTTGCAGCCTGGTGTAAATTGGCGCATCCACTTGCGCTACCCGATTTTGTAACAGGCTACTGGCGGCGGTGGTGCGATTGCCCGCGGTATCAATATTATCTTTAAGGCCGATAGGGATGCCATGCAAAGGGCCACGCCATTGGCCGTTAGCCAGTTCCATTTCCAATTGTTGCGCCTGGCTCATGGCCAGATCTGCAGTCACCGTGATATAGGCATTTACACGGGGTTGCAGTTGTTCAATACGATCAAGATAGGCAGCGGTCAGATCTACAGGCGAAAGGATACGACGTCGTATAAGGTCCGAGGCTTCCACAAGAGAAAGCATAGTCAGGTCAGTTGCCTGAGCGCTTAGCGGCAGGCTGCTTAGCAGGGTAGCAGTGGAAAGGCTGCCAGCCAGGAAAGTACGGCGATTAGTCAAAATTTTCCTCGTATTTCATTGCATATTCGGGGTTTACATAGTGCCTAAAACAGAAATACAAATCTAATATTTATTCGGCTGGTGAATCCACTCCCGGGTTAATTCTGCAGCCATAAATTCCAAACAAAGTGCTGAGGCTGGAAAAAGTCATAGTCCGGGTTCAATTTCTCTGGAGACGGAAACTGCCAGTATCGGTGCCATCATCCCAGGTGCCGCTTATATTTCTTTGCGTTGCTGATCCCAGGTTTCCGATAATACCCTGAATTTTGTAGCTCAGCGTATTTCCTGCTCTGTCTTCGCCAACGGCGCTAATATTTACGCTCCAGTCTTGTGGATCCAGAGTTACATCTGATAAAGGAATACGCACACCATTCTCAATGATTGTTCCTGTAATTTCCTGGTCAGGCTGTAAATCAAGCAAGACAAGCACGCGCGTGTTTTTGTCATTTACAAGCCTGTCACCACTCCAGGAGCCAACAAGGGGGTGGCCTTCCTGTGAGAACAGCGGGTAGGAAAAACCCAGCAGAATAATGAAAACCGCTGCCAGAGTTTGTCTGTTTAAAAGACTGGATGAATATATCATGTGCCTGTAGCTCATTGTTGAACCCTGTTTTTATTCACTACCCAAAAAATGTTGAACGTCGCGTTCATTATCCTGACAAAAGTACTCATGCAATTCGCCAAGCTCGGAACCATCCCAGCTGGTCCAGTTCCAGGCCACATCAAAGCCTCCAGACCAGGTTTGCGTATAGGCGCCAGGATCATCAACGGTGAGTTCATAACGCAGTGTCTCAAAATCGGGGCGTGAAATGCGTTCAGTTAAATGCAGATAGCGCGTACTGGGTAATGAGCCAGAAGCAAACCAGGTTTTCTCGTTAAAACCGTTGGTCTCCACTACCAGGGTGTCTTCTTCCCAGTGCGCAGTGGAATAACCCAGGTAGGTAGGAATCAGATCAGGATCATTGATATCCGGCAGTGGGCGACCATCGGTATGGATCATGCGCCAGGTATGAGGGCCGCCAGCGAAAACCAGATAAATCCGGTTCAGCTCTGGATGTTGAAGAATTTCAAAGCCATTCACTGTTTGAATCTGGCGGGTAATGCCTCCAGGTAAACAGCGGGCATGGGGATCATCCTTCTGGTTGTTTGCCTTGCGGTACTCCAGAAGCGCTCTTGCCCAGGGTTGTAGGGGTAACTCTTCTTCCAGCAGGTTACTCTGATGACTACGCCCCCTGCGATCGAAAATTCTTCCTGAGCTTCCCCAGAAACCTTTCTGCCCAGGCTCCAGCCCCAGGTTAACCTGCCCATTTGCTAGCCTTGGCGTTGGTCTCACCGGCGCACTGTCTTCAGCGCTCTGAGCACTTGCATGTGGAGTCGTGATAAAAAAGAACAGGCTTATCAATAACAATAAATTATTTGTTGAAACTCGAATTACCATAACACTGTGTCTCCCGCCAACTACGGCGTAGTAAGTTCGCTTGATCCTGCGCCAAGTTCTTCGCCTGAGGTCAGGGTGACGGAACGGGCGTTGGCCAGATTGCTGCCGTCTCTTGCCAGCCTTCCCTCCACTTGCACCATATCACCGATAGACAGTGTCGAGCGAGACCATCCCTGAATACGAGTCAGAACGGCAGGTGCCCCCATTTCAAGCGCCCATTTTTCATAATTGCCATTTTCATCTTCGACATCGATATAAAGGTAAACATGCGGGTTTTGCCATTCAACCTTGGTCACCATGCCGGTCATTGTTACGGGTTTGTTGCTGTCATACTGGGCGGCGAAAGAATGATGGGCAAAGACCGGAATTGACAGGAATAACGAAAACATCAATCCGGTAAACCCCATTAATTTTTTATTCATGATGTTTCCCCTGAAAGACCTGATTAAAATTTGAACTAAAACTAAAAGCCGACGTATATAGACCGATAATGCTGCCATTTTAATAGCTTATCAATGTTTTTTTCAGGTGATATTCCCCATGGAAATCAGCTATTTGTGAGTGCGTTCAATAATTATTATCAGCTGGATCATGGCGTTACCTATCAAGCTAATAGGTATTTTCAATTTTATTCATGGCTTGCATGGCGCGTAAGATAGGTGTGTTACTCAAAGGAGCGTAATTTATTATGACTAGGAAAAAATTATCTTTATGTACATTGATTGCTATTGGCCTGGCGCCACTGGCTTCAATGAACCTGGCAAATGCCCAGGATACAATGCCTACCAATGATTACTGGTGGCCCAATCAACTGGATCTGCAGCCATTGCGCATGCATTCTCCGGAATCTGACCCTATGGAAGATGACTTCGACTATGCCGAAGCTTTCTCAAGCCTGGATCTGGATGCAGTAAAACAGGATCTGGTTGACCTGATGACTACCTCACAGGATTGGTGGCCAGCAGACTACGGCCACTATGGTCCGTTCTTTATTCGTATGGCCTGGCACAGTGCCGGTACCTACCGTATCAGTGATGGTCGCGGTGGCTCGGACGGTGGCATGCAGCGTTTTGCCCCCCTTAACAGCTGGCCGGACAATGCCAATCTGGACAAGGCGCGACGTCTGCTTTGGCCAATCAAACAGAAATATGGACGCAGCCTGACCTGGGCTGACCTGATGGTTCTGACCGGCACCGTAGCAATGGAATCCATGGGGTTTGAAACCTTTGGTTTTGCTGGTGGCCGTGTTGATGAATGGGAGCCTGATGAAATCTACTGGGGCCCTGAAGGGGAATGGCTGGGTGACCAGCGTTACAGTGGCGACCGTGATCTTGAGGATCCACTGGCCGCAGTCCAGATGGGTTTGATCTATGTAAATCCTGAAGGCCCGAACGGTAATCCTGATCCTCTGGCGGCAGCTGCCGATATTCGTGAGACATTTGGTCGCATGGCCATGAATGACGAGGAAACCGTTGCTCTTATCGCCGGTGGTCATACCTTTGGTAAGGCCCACGGTGCCAGAAGCCCGGAAAACTGTGTTGGACCAGAACCTGAAGCGGCTCCTCTGGAAGCGCAAGGCCAGGGCTGGGTTAATACCTGTGGTACCGGTAAAGGACCAGACACTATCACCAGCGGTCTGGAAGGCGCTTGGACGGTGAATCCAACGCAGTGGACGCACAACTATCTGCAGAATCTGTATAACTGGGAGTGGGTACAGACCAAAAGTCCTGCCGGCGCGACTCAGTGGATTCCTGCCAACGGTGCTGCTTCCAACCTGGTACCTGATGCCTATGATCCTTCAGTGAGACATGCGCCAATCATGTTTACCACTGACCTGGCACTTAAGATGGACCCTTCCTACCGCGAGATCACTTCACGCTGGCTGGATAACCCTGAGCAGTTCGAAGATGCTTTTGCCCGTGCCTGGTTCAAGCTGACTCATCGTGATATGGGCCCAAGCACGCGCTATCTCGGTTCCATGGCTCCTGATGCAGACCTGATCTGGCAGGATCCGGTACCGGAAATTGATTATTCACTGATCAATGCCAGGGATATCGCAAATCTGAAATCAGAAATCCTGGATTCCGGTCTGAGCGTTTCACAACTGGTGAAAACAGCCTGGGCTTCAGCGTCATCATTCCGCGGTACTGACATGCGCGGTGGTGCCAATGGTGCTCGCATTCGTCTGGCTCCCCAGAAAGACTGGGCGGTAAATGAGCCTGCGGAACTGGCCAATGTGCTTTCCGTACTGGAAGGTATTCAGTCTGAGTTCAATGACAGACGTTCGCGCAGAAAGGTCTCTCTTGCCGATGTTATCGTCCTGGGCGGCGCAGCAGCTATTGAAAAAGCGGCGGCGGATGCCGGCTATGACGTGGACGTGCCTTTTGTTCCCGGTCGTGCTGACACTACCCAGGAATGGACTGATGTAGCTTCTTTTGCCGTACTTGAGCCCAAGGCAGATGGTTTCCGTAACTATTTTGCAGAAGGTGATTCACCTGCAGTAGAACTGGTTGAAAAAGCGGATCTGCTGACTCTGACCGTACCGGAAATGAGTGTCCTTGTTGCTGGCATGCGCACATTGAATGCCAACACCGGAGGTGCACAGCATGGCGTCTTCACAGACCAGCCTGGTACGCTGAGCAATGACTTCTTCGTTAACCTGCTGGACTTGTCTACCGAATGGTCCAAAGGCTCAATGGAAGGTGTCTATGAAGGTCGTGATATTGCCACTGGCGAGCTGAAGTGGACCGGCACACCGGTTGATCTGATCTTCGGTTCCAACTCAGAACTGCGTGCAGTTGCCGAGTTCTATGCCGCAGAAGATGCACAGGAACAGTTTGTGCAGGACTTCGTTGGCGCATGGACCAAGGTAATGACACTGGATCGTTTTGATCTGGATTGATACCTAGACAGAGGATTAATCGAAGCAGTATCGGATTAATCTCTAGTTGAAATGAAAACGGCGACATAAATATGTCGCCGTTTTTTTTGCTTACTCCACAATGCCCTGGCTGCGCAGATATTCTTCGTAACTGCCTTTAAAGTCGATGATGCCATCGGCCTGTATGTCGATTATGCGGGTCGCCAGTGAGGATACAAATTCACGGTCATGACTGACAAAGACCTGTGTGCCTGGAAAGTTCTCCAGCGCCAGGTTGAGCGATTCAATGGATTCCATATCCAGATGGTTGGTGGGTTCATCGAGGAAGAGGATATTGGGATTGATCAGGCTGAATTTTCCAAACAGCATACGACCCTGTTCACCACCTGAAATTACCTTCACTGATTTTTTCGCATCATCCCCGGAAAACAGCATGCGGCCAAGTGCACCGCGCACTAACTGGTTGTCGCCTTTGGTCCATTGCTTCATCCAGTCAAACAGCGTCATGTCGTCGGCAAAGTCACTATGGTGATCCTGTGCGTAATAACCTACCAGAGCCTGTTCTGCCAGTTTTACCTTGCCGTTATCCACCGCGATATCGCCAAGCAAGCAACGCAACAGAGTCGTTTTACCAATACCATTGGTACCGATAATAGCCACACGCTCGCCAGCTTCAATTTGCAAGCTGAGGTTGTCAAAAATGGGTTGATCAAAGGCTTTGCTGATTTCTTCAGCGGTAATGGCCTGTCGATGCAGTTTCTTGTCCTGCTTAAAACGAATATAGGGGTTCATGCGACTGGAAGGCTTGATGTCCTCCAGCTGAATCTTGTCTATCTGGCGGGCGCGTGACGTGGCCTGTTTGGCTTTTGACGCGTTGGCGGAAAAGCGGCTGACAAAGCTCTGCAATTCCGAAATCTGCTCCTTTTTCCTGGCATTGTCGGTCAGCAGTTTTTCCCGTGCCTGGGTGGAGGCGATCATATAGTCATCATAATTACCGGGATAGATACGCACCTCACCATAATCCATATCGGCAATGTGGGTGCATACCTCGTTCAAAAAGTGGCGGTCATGGGAAATAATGATGATGGTGCTTTTGCATTCTTTCAGTATTTTTTCGAGCCAGCGAATGGTGTTTATGTCGAGGTTGTTGGTTGGCTCATCCAGCAGCAATACTTCCGGGTCTGAAAACAGCGCCTGGGCAAGCAATACGCGTAGTTTCCAGCCCGGCGCAATATTGCTCATCGGACCGCTATGCTGGTGCAGCGGAATATCCAGACCCAGCAATAATTCGCCAGCGCGGGATTCGGCGGTATAGCCATCCATCTCGGCAAAACGTATTTCGAGCTCGGCCACCTGCATGCCTTCTTCTTCTGTCATTTCGGGCAGGTTATAAATACGCTCACGTTCGGCTTTTACCTGCCACAACTCCTCATGCCCCATAATGACGGTATCGATGACAGAATGCTCCTCAAAGGCAAACTGATCCTGACGTAATTTACCCAGCCGGACATGGGGCTCCAGCATGACCTGGCCAGAAGTAGGCTTGAGTTCGTCACCCAGAATTTTCATCAAGGTGGACTTGCCACAGCCATTGGCACCGATCAGGCCATATCGGTTGCCGTTGTTGAATTTGGCAGAAACATTTTCAAAAAGGGGTTTTGCCCCAAATTGTATAGTGAGGTTAGCGGTAGAAATCATAAGTGGAGGGTAAGCCTGCAGAAAAACGAGGCGCGCATTCTACCAATTTTGAAGACCAGATTAATAGGGACGCTTGCAACTTAGCAACTTAAGGAAATTGTATGGTTGCTAAGTTGCAAGCGTCCCTTTAGTTAATTAGTTACCAATCCAGATCATCGGGGATTTTATAGGCGGCGTAAAAATCATCATCGTCACTGTTTTCAGTTGCCGGTGAGTCATCGGCCTGGAAGATGACGGCGGAGGCGTCGCGTTGCGCAATCTTATCTGACACATTAATCGGCACCAGCACATACTGATCAGCCAGTTTAACGATGGCGATCATACGTCTGCGCAGATGATCCACCTGTTCTGGACTGATCCAGATATGTTTGATTATGTTGGCGTCAGTGAAATGAAACTTTTCATCGCCATCCCTGGGGATGAGATTGGTATCTATAAGCTGTTTGATCTGGGCGGCAATGGCTGCCTCATGGGCCTTTTGGGTTTTCTCAAGATTTAATTGCCGATCACGGGCTATTTTTTCAGCTCGCGCCCGCTCAAGAGCCAGCTTCTCTTCATCTATTTTGGGCTTTTTGCCCTTATTGGCAAGCTTGTTTTCCTTGCGTTGCTCCCTGGATATTTGTTTGGCTTTTTTGTCATCCACCAGGCCGGATTTCTTTAGCTGGTCTTGTAATGAAATAGCCATGATGATTCTGCTTTTTATAAGTGGGGTAAGAAGGGACTCAAAATGACAAACTTAACCTGACAGCTGAATATTTTTATCAAGTTGCCAGGTTGCAGGTGTCCCTATTTGTTTAACGTGGCGGCCAGATCACATTGCCGTCATCATCCAGCAGTCCCATCTCAGCCAGTTTCGCGGCGACCTCTTCGCCGGCGCGTACCGGTGATGCACCGTTCAGGTTATCGGGTGGCACAATGTTGAGAGATTCAAAGGTGCCATTGGCAATATCAATCATATCGGTAAAGCGAAGATTGGAACGCATGGGGCCGTCATTCACCTGGATCGCGCGCGGCCAGAACACTGGCTGATCGCGCAGTCCGGCCCAGCCAATGATTTTTATGCTGTCGCCTACAGCGAAATCTGTTTTGGCAAAACCGTAGGCTTCCTGTACACCGGTAGGATGGCTTAACAGACGCCATTTTTCGCCCGCCGGAATGTCGCCTCCGGTTATTACGATGTCCATGGTGATATGAGGATTACCCCAGCTGATTTTAGCGATCTCGCCTTCAAAGATTTTGGTGTTGGAGCCAAATTCACCAAACTGGGCCTGTGAACTATGGTGGGCAAACAGAACGCTGGTAAACAACATCGCCGTTGTCATGCATACAGTAAAAACAGTTTTCAATAATACAGTGCGTTTCATTTTTTCGTCTCCTATTCCCAAACAATGCATCGGGCATTGCAGTAGAGTTCAGATTGAGTACCTTCACCGGTGGACGCATTGACCTGCCAATAGCCGGTAAAATCATCCAGTGTAATAGAGCAGGAATTCTTGTCCTGGGGGCTTTGTATGCCACTGATCTCGATATGAGTCAGGAAGCAGGCAGAGTTGGCAGCATTTGCCAGAATCTTTTGTTCAGAAGATTCAATTCCGGTATTAAGCCTGATCCAGGCAGCGGCTTCCGGCTCCATGCTGACGCTTAACTTATTCACATCCAGCTGTTCGGCAATCTGTTCATAATTAATCTGGGGCTCCAGAATCATGGCCGCTTGTGGTTCGGTGTTTTGAGTGCTGTCCTGCAAAACCATGGTAGTAGCGACACTGGCAAAGATGGCAACAATGGCACTAAGAATGACTGTTTTCATATTTTTCTCCGTGACTTAAATCAATTAACAGGAAGAGGCGTTGCATTTTTAAAAACCGGCCTCAATCCACAACTGGGCTGATTCCTCGGTACAGGGCGTTTGCACCAGATCGCGATCAGCTACCTTAATCCATTTATGGGTAAAAGTAACAGCCTGGCTCAGGTAGACTGGATCGGTGAGGGTGATCGTCAGATTAATCGCCAGGCCATCATCGCTCAGGCTGAATCTTTCCAACAGGTGTTTCTGATCACTTGAATCAATACCGGTATGACCTCCCCAGGTGTCTGCAATGAAGTGGCTGCTTTCAACAATCAGATCGCCGTCTTCGAACCAGCCAATGGAATGACCGAGTTTGGAAGGTGGCCCCATGGCTTCTCTTTTGTCGAGGTATACAACGCGTTGCCCCTCCATCAGGTCACGACCGATAATCAGAGTGTTCTCATCCAGTCTGGAAATCTGGTGGGAGTAGGGCAGGGTCATGGATTTGGGCGGTCCCGGATCACCGCAGGTCAGCACCGGGTTCTGGTCTTCACTGAAATTATCTACCAGTTCCTGACCCCGGGCATTGAGCGGCCAGCCTTTAGGGGGAGCATACGTGGGCTGATTCGGCGCGCGATCCCAGAGGCCGGTAAAGTTGGTCGAAGGAGTTATCAATCCTTCCATCTGTGAAGTTTTACCGACTCTGACGCCATCTTTCTCTAGCCAGTTCATTGAACTGTAGGCACGGGCCTTGTTCTTGTGATGAGCGCCTTCCCAGGTGATGACATCGCCAGCTTTGAAGCTGTCTCTGGACCAGCCGGCTTCGGTCATTGCCGCCGGGTGATTCATTTCTATGCTGTATTCAACAATTTTCCCTGCGGGATTGGGTGCTTCAACTTTCAGGAAAACATGAGGCATGCTCCAGCTGTATTTGGTGACAGTACCGCGCAGAACGCGCACATCGTTTCGATCAATGGTGGCATGGGAATGGTGTGCGGCAACCGGAACACTGCCAGCGAGAACAAGCATCAATAACGCGGCAAGAGAGTACGATTTATTCATAAGATCCCCCATGCTGATCATGAATATTTTTTGGTAAGTTAGAAGAATCAAGCTAACGTTTTGGGCTTTCTTAAAGCGCCCTTGGACAGCCATAGTAGCAAAATTTAAAGCAAATACACTATTGCCATGTGCCTGTATGGGTCTGATGGCTACAGATTACCCTGCACAAAGCAGTCCCCGATATCCAGCAGGATATGCAGGTACAGGCCAATGCCAAGCAGGCGCGTTTTCGGGTGAATCAACAGTAGACTGTAAAGGGCGATGGGGATGGCGGTATGCAAAGGGTGAAAGCCGATACTGCAGCGATCAGGATCATAGATAGGATCAGCCAGCAGGTGGTCCACATCAATCAATAGTCCGCACAGGAGCAAGGCAAATGCTTTGGCCCATTTTTTTATATAAAAGGCCAGCGCGACGAATAAGGGGATGAGAAAATGGAGGGCGATATGTATCAATGGAAGAAGTTGCAAGTCACAAGTTGCAAGTCACAAGTCGCAAGAAAAAAGCTGAACGAAAGAACCGAGGCATGAATTAAAAGTCCTTGATTTTGTGGCCGCATAGATTACCAAGGGCATCGTAGCAGGCATACTTGTATAAATCGTGCAGGGTAGGGTAATTAAAAACGGTGGCAATGACTTCATTCACGGTTTTTTCAGATTGCACAATGGCCAGGCCGTAATGAATCATTTCACTGGCAAGGCGCCCCATGATATGGACGCCGCGAATGACCATGTCATCTTTGGAGACAATAATTTTCAGCATGCCGGTTTGTACGCCCATGATTCTGCCCCGCGGTATGTTTTGATGATGAGCACGACCCGTCAGGTAGTCCATCCCGGATTCCTTTGCCTCTTCCTCTGTTATGCCCACCATGGAAACCTCGGGGATTGTGTAGATGCCATAGGGAAACACCTTGGGTAGCGCATCCAGGTCATGGATATCAAACATATTGGAGACTGCCACGCGGCCCTGATCCATGCTGGTGGACGCCAGCGCAGGAAAGCCGATGACATCCCCCACCGCATAAATATTTCCCCGGGAGGTCTGATACTTATCGTTAACCACGATGGCTTCCCGTTTGCCCAGCTCCACATTCACTTTGTCACAGTTGAGTAATTTGGTGCTGCCGCTGCGGCCTGCCGCAAACAGGAACATGTCCACCTCAAACTCCATGCCGTCTTGCAGGCGGATATGAATGTCGTTTTCAATATTCTCCGGCACAATCATTTCGTCAATGGAGGCATTGAGAACAACTTCGACGCCTTCCTCCTGCATATAATCGAGCAGGGTTTGCGCAATTTCGTCATCGAGGAAGGGTAATATTTTGTCTCCGGAATTTATCAGATATACCTTTGCACCCATGGCGCTGAAGATTGTTGCGTATTCACAACCGATGACGCCGGCACCGACAATGCACAGTGAATCAGGAATATGCATGATATCCAGAATGCTGTCTGAGTCATGCACGATGATGCCGTCAAAAGGAATGTCGGGGGGTTGAAATGGGTAGGAGCCAGTCGCTATCAGGATATAGTCGCCAGTAATTCGCTTTTCGCCATCATCACCTGAAATAATAATGGTGTTGGCATCCTCGAAAGAGGCGGTGCCATTAAAAAGATCGACCCCGTGCAGTTCAAAATTTACCAGTACTGCTTTTTCCAGGGTTTCAATAACCAGGTTTTTTCTGTAAAGGAAATTCTGGATAGTGGTTTTACCATCTAGCACCCGATCCTGACCATACATCCCGGTATCATATTTGCCTGAATAATAAAGCGCAGATTCTTTCAGGGTCTTGGAGGGAATGGTGCCGGTGTTGATACCCGCACCGCCATAACATTTTTCTTTTTCAATGATGGCAACTTTCTTGCCGAAATAAGCGGCTTTACATGCCGCTTTTTCCCCGGCCGGACCGGTACCGATGACGATAAGGTCGTAAGAGTTTTCGGAAGGCATCAGGACTTCTGGATTTTCATGTTTTCAGTAACTGGTCAGTGACTAAATAGTACTGGAACTTCCTGATGGATGGAAACGTTACCGGGGTATGGTGGGTGCCTGAGACTGTTAGCGGACGATTATTTGGTCAGCTCATCCGCATTGCCGGAAAACAGACGTGTGCCATCTTCCAGCACGATGCCGCGAATGTTTGCCGTAGCACTGCCATTACGAGCCTGGAATCCCTGAACCTGAATCACTGTGCCTGCCACCAGATGATCACGTTTCCAGCCGCGGCGAATCAGGTTGTTGGCGGCGCTGGTTTCCAGAGCCCAGTTGGTCATACTGCCATCGGCGTTCTCCACATCGATATATATCCAGCCATGGGGATTGGACCACTGCATTTTGGTTACCTTGCCGGAAAGCGAGACCGGTTTGTCGATATCAAATTCTGCGGAGAAGGAATGGTGAGCCAGCGTTGAATTGGCAGACAATAGCGTAATAAGAGTGAGTAAAATTTTAAGTTTCATATTAATTCTCCTGTTGCATCAGGGCACGGTGTTCATCGCGCACATCTTTTAGGTGCCCAAGGTCATTATTATCTTCCAGACAGGCAACTTCCAGCAATTCTTCCTGTTGTTGATTGAAAGGCATTTCTATAGTCCATGGGCGGGAATAGGGTATGGGGTCAGCCACTGTGGCGCGATAAATAATTTGTGACCCGGATACTGGCGTATAGGTTTCAACCACTTTTTGAGCATGACTGATGACATCGCCCAATTCGTTTAACCAGGCCTTGCCATTATAGTTGGAAGATTCAACCACCAGCGTGTCGCCCTGCCAGTGACCTATGGCGTCCCCCATCCACAGACGCACAGAATCCGGCAGATGATTACGATCATCCAGAGGGATCACGCGATAAGACATACGTTCGTGGAAAATCACTACATAACCCGGTGGTTGCAGGATATAAAAAGGCGAGGGCACATAGTGAGAGCGGGGAATACCTGCGACAAAACAGTGGGCAGTAGGATCATCATATCCGCGCCAGGCTTCACGGCGTTCCAGCTGCTCGTTTCTGGCCCATTCCTGATAGGGCAGAACACCGTCAGCGGGGTCAACGACAACGCCTCGGGCGGGTGGAAACATCGCCAGATTTTCACGTTTTTCCAGACCATAGTTGGCACCGCCTGCATCAGACATATAGTAGCCGGTGATATTCGGGGTACCATCGTCATGGCGTTCGATGGCAGAAATCGCTTCAGGCAGAGGCAGCTGGGCACCGGCGTCAGCATCAAAGGGAATATTGTCCTGCGGAATCGGTGCCGGGTACCACAGATTGTCGACGCGTTCGAAATCACCGTTGGATTCTTCAACTTCGGCCTGGCACTGATATTCCAGCAGTCGCTTCATTTCAGTTTGCCGTACCAGGGGAAACTCTATAGTCCAGGGATCGGTGTATACCTTTGGATCATCAATGGTGGCCTGGTACTGAATAGTGTTTTTGTCTATCAGGGTATAACGCTCCGTGATAGTTGCTGCGGCGCTGTGGAAATTGCCGGCGGCATCAAGCCAGGTACGATCATTCAGATCGCTGACGGTGACCACCAGCGTGTCACCTTCCCACTGCGCCCGTGAATCACCCATCCAGAATTCAAAACCGGGATATAAATGTTCCTGACCAGCGGTGTAGATAATACGAAACACCTGGGTCCACTCAAAGGCCATGGCCACATGCTCGTCGGTCTGAAAAATCTGGAAGGGCCAGGGCATGGCCATAATGCGTGGCACTCCGGGCAGGAAACATTTATTCAGTGGATCCAGTTCAGCGCGGTTTTCAAAGTTATTCTGGCGCCTGGCCAGTGCCTGGGGCTGATAGGGGATAGTGCCACCAGCCACCACACTCAAACCGGCGGGCATATCATGATGCGCCACATGATCTTCCAGATTATAGGCGGCCTGGGTCTGGGCCTGCCAGAATCCCTGCAGGAATGGGGTGCCATCAGCGGTGCGCGGAATATCCTGGGCAAAAGCTGCCAGCGGGAACGCCATAAGAATGAGATTTAGTAGCAGATATTTTTTCAATACACGGGGCATATTGGTCTCCAGAGCAATGCAGGGAGAATAAAGTGCTGCTCAATGATTGTCCAACATCGACCTGTGGAAATAATATGGATGTCCGGTTTTCTCGCGGTTTTAGTTGGCAATACTTCAGAAGCCTTTCAAACTATGGGAATATTGCCTGTGTCGATACTGAGCAATAACCGGGAAAGGTGATATTCATGATCAGGGGTTTACTAACGGTACTGCTACTAATGCCACTCACTGCATTTACGCAAACAGAATTTCAACTGCCCGATGGCTCGGCTTTGCGCGCCTATTTTGACGCCCCGGCTGACTCAAGCCCCCATCCTCTGGTTGTTATCATGGGTGGGGGGGCTGGCGATGCCCGGATCGCCAGCAGTGCCTATCGTACCCATGGTGAGGCATTTGTTGATCGTGGCTGGGCGGTAGCCGCTCCGGTATCTCCTGATGGTCAATCCTTCTGGGGCGATAATGCTGACAAGGTGCGACAACTCATCTCGCTGCTCAAGCAACGTGATGATATTGCTGATGGTCCGGTATTATTGATGGGCATCTCCAACGGGGGTATCTCATCCCTTGAAATTGCCTCCCGTCATGCCAACGAATATCTGGGTGTTATTGCGGTACCGGCGCTGGCCTCAAATGCAGCATCTTTAAGAACAATGAAGGATTTTCCGGTGTATTTGCGCATTGGCAGTGAAGATCGTTTGGGATGGGACAGGCGCTACGATGGCACCGTTGCGGTATTGGAAGGTGCCGGAGTAAAACTTAATGCGCGTTTACTGCAGGGCACCGGACATACCTTTGCCATGGATTGGGCTGATCTGGAAGGCTGGTTGGCGTCCTTGCCTCTGGAGTAGTCATCCTTCCTCATGGTGTTTTAAAAATACATCTTTTGTCCCGGGTAGGGGATTTCTGTGGTGATCTTGTGGTCCTTCCACAGTTTCATGGATAGCGCATCCAGCGAACTGAGTTCTCCATGTACCAGCATTCTTCTTGGGTTATCTGGTATGGCCATTAGCCACTCGATCAGTTCGGCCTGATCGGCATGGGCAGAAAACCCATTCAGGGTTTCAATGCGGGACTTAACCACCACGTTCTCACCAAACAGACGTATTTTCTTGACGCCATCCACGAGGATTCGACCCAGTGTGCCGACGGCCTGGAAACCGACAAACAGTAATAGGTTTTTAGGATCCCAGATACGCTGTTTCAGATGATGGCGTATACGTCCACCGGTGCACATACCGCTACCGGCAATAATAATGGCGCCATCGGGAATATCATTGAGGGCCATGGATTCCTCGGGGGAATGCACATATTTTAGGCGCGGCAGGAAGCCTTTCAGGGAACCCTTATGCATTTCCCGTATTTTTTTCGCATCCTTTCGGTCCAGCACACTGAGACATTCATCGTAGATATCGGTAACCTTGATGGCCATGGGACTATCCAGATACACCTGCCAGGGATCCAGTCGACCTTCGTAATGCAACAAGGCCAAATGAAATATAATTTCCTGGGTTCTGCCAACCGCGAAGGAAGGGATCAAGACAATGTCCTTGTTTTCCCAGGTTTCTTTCAGAATCTGCTCCAGCTCGTCTATGGTTTCTTTCTGGCTAAGATGACAGCGATTACCATAGGTGCCTTCCATCAGTATCACGTCGGCCTTGTTTACCAGCGCAGGTTCATTCATCAGAACTGAGACTTTTTTGCCAAGATCGCCAGAAAAAACCAGTGTCTTTTCTTCGCCGTCTTCCTCGAAGGTCAGAGACGTAATGGCTGAACCCAGAATGTGGCCGGCATCAGTAAAACAAACTGATGACTTGCCGGTTTTACCCACCGGAAATTTTTCTCCATAGCGCAATGGCTTTATCAGACTCAGGGCTTTTTCCACATCCTGTTTTGTATAGATGGGCTCCAGCAGCTTTTTGCCCTTGCGCTGTCGACGCCGATTTTCATGCTTCAGATCACGTTCATACAGGCCCACGGCATCATTAAACATCACCGGTAATAATTTACTGGAACCGTTGGTGCAATAAATGTCGCCTTCAAAACCATTGTGCACCAGTAGCCGTATCAATCCGCTGTGATCAAGATGGGCATGGGAAAGAAAAAGGGTTTCGATGGTGGTGGGATCGAAAGCGAATGCTTCCTTGCCAAGTCTATGAACGTCATCGCCGCCCTGATGCATGCCACAGTCAAGCAGCACTTTGCCAAGATACGGAGTTTCAAGCAGATAACACGAACCGGTTACCTGTTGTGCCGCACCGAGAAAGCGTAAAGATGCCATAAGCTTATTACCTCTGAATTATTGTTGTTGTCCTCGCATCATTACAGCGCTGTCAGGTGAGTATACGCAATGATAATTAGCGCCTGATTTGATTTGGGATAAATGTCACAATAAAGCTTATGCATGATCATTCACAGCATTCTCATAAACACGGAACCTCAGGCAACAGAATTGGCTGGGCCTTTGCCCTCAATGCAGGGTTTTGTGTAATTGAATTTATTGGAGGGTTTCTTACCAACTCAACGGCGATTATGGCTGATGCTGTTCACGATCTGGGCGATAGTCTGTTCATTGGCTCGGCATGGCTGTTGGAACGCCTGTCAAAGAAAAACCCGGATCAGGTGTTCACCTATGGCTATCGTCGCCTGTCCCTGTTTGGAGCTTTGATCAACAGTATTATTCTGGTAGTAGGCTCGACCTGGGTATTGTTTTTGTCTGTCCCGCGCCTGTTTAATCCACAAATGCCGATGGCTGAAGGTATGCTTGGTCTGGCAGTACTGGGTATCACGGTAAACGGTTTTGCTGCCTATAAACTCAGTGGCGGTCAGACCATGAATGAAAAAGTCCTGAACTGGCATTTGCTGGAAGATGTGCTTGGCTGGACAGCGGTATTACTTGTCTCCATCGTTTTACTGTTTGTGGACTGGCCGATACTTGATCCATTACTGGCGGTAATTTTCACCAGCTTTATTCTTTTTAATGTGTATAAACATTTCAAGGAAACGCTGAAAATATTTTTTCAGGCAGCCCCGGCATCACTGCTGTTACACAAGATTAATCAGGAGTTGAATTAGCTCGAACAGATTGAGAGTATTCATCACGAACATTGCTGGTCACTGGATGGTGAACACCACGTCTATACCGCCCATCTGCTGTTAAGGCTGACACTTTCTTCAAGCGAGCAGCAAAACCTGAAAATAGTGATTGCTGAAAAATTACGACCCTTTAACCTGACACACACCACCATTGAGCTGGAATTTCCAGATGAAGCGTGCCGGGATTTTCAGGCTTACTGATTTACATAAATGAGAAAGAAAAGGATTCACTGGTTTGAATAATCCCGTTATGAAACTGATTCGCACTGTGCATGCCTGGGCCGGTATTACATTGGCGCTGCTATTGCTGCTAAGCAGTGTGACAGGCACTTTGCTGATCTGGAAAGAAGATTACGTAAAACTTGTCACCCCGGCGGCACAGGTTGATTTCACACCCAGCCCCGCAGCTTTGGCCAGGATTGCTGAGGCCGTGGAAGCCGGTTTCGAGAATAACGATATTCTCAATATTCAGTTTGCTACTGCAGAATTTCCGCTCACCAAGGTCACGCTGTATGACACCAACTATGCCTATCTGGATATTCAGGGAAATGTGGTCGACGAGTGGCATATGAATGAACGTTTTGAAGAGTGGCTTTACGATCTGCACCATCGCTTGCTGCTGGACGATCTCGGATTA
>JAURCS010000031.1 GCA_030828385.1 Gammaproteobacteria bacterium | reverse complement strand
CAGGGGTATTGTGATCGATTTTCCCCAGCGCCAGGAAAATAGTACGCGCTTTTCTTTTCGACCTGTTTCACTTTGTAAACAAACACAGATCAGCGACTGTCTTTCCTTGCGACAAAGTGAAAAACACAAATTACTTCTACATGACTATTCTTACCAAAACTACTTACCAGGAGAGCACTGGCTGTTAAAAGTCAGGCTTAAACGTCCCCATGGTTTTGCTAACCCTGGTAGTTTTGACTATGAACGCTGGCTATTTCAGGAACAATTAAGTGCCACCGGATATGTTCGCAACGACTTTTCTTCCGTATTGCTTGATTCACGCAGACACTGGTTGCTATATCCATGGCTTGATAGTTTCAGGTACCAACTGCAGCAGAAAATAAACCAACTGCCTTTAGCGGTACCTGGATATATTTCAGCATTGATTACCGGGGATCGCTATCAAATAACGGATGCACAGTGGAGCCTGTTAACCACAACAGGGACCAATCACCTGATGGTGATTTCAGGTTTACATATAGGACTCGTAGCCTGGCTGATGTTTAACTTCAGTAACTTCATATTCAGAAACATCGCTGCACTGTGTCTGATAATCGCTGCACCCAGACTGGCTGCCTTGACAGCATTGCTTGCTGCTTTTCTTTATGCCGGTCTAGCCGGATTCAGTCTGCCAGTGCAGCGCGCACTGGTAATGGTTATATGCCTGATGTCAGGTCAAATTCTGCTCCGGCAAGTATCTCCCGTGAACAGCCTTGCTTTGGCTTTTTTCATTATCTGCCTGTTTGATCCCCTCGCGCTGCAAAGCACAGGTTTCTGGTTATCTTTTGTAGCAGTAGGGATACTGCTGTCGACCATTTCGGCAAGCGATAAAAACGACAACAGGCAAGCCTTGCTCTACAGAATTAAAGCCCTGTTGTGGTGCCAGTGCTATTTGTTAATCGGCATGCTACCAATAATGGTGCTGTTTTTTGGCCAGATCAGCATGTTGGCTCCCCTGATTAATCTGCTTGCCATTCCTTTTATTGGCATGCTGATCGTACCGCTATGTTTGCTAGCTCTTTTCGCGGGGTTGTTTAGTCAATCAGGATTTGCTTTTCTATTATCCTTCCCCGATTTTCTCTTGAGTGAAATAGCAAGATTGCTGGAAAGACTGTTCACTACTGCGGATTTCTTCATCATGGAATTTCCGGCATTACCTGTCTGGTTATGGCTAATACTGTTGTGCGCCACAATACTGCAGTTTATGTATCCCCGCCCGGTGATAAAAATAGCGGGCATGCTGATACTATTAATTTGCCTCGCCTATTCCCCAAGGAGACCTCTTGAAAATGAATTCCTCCTCGATATTCTTGATGTAGGGCAGGGCCTGGCTGTCGTGGTCACCACGCAAACACATCAACTTGTGTACGACACTGGCCCCGCATATAACCCACGCTTTAACGCAGGCAGTGGAATTATTCAGCCTTTTTTCCAACATCAGAACCTGAAGGCTCCTGACATTATCGTGGTGAGTCATGGTGATAATGACCATGCCGGTGGCTTGGCAGCTCTGGCCAGGTATTTCCCCGCTAGCACAATATATGCAGGCGAAACTTCGCTGTTACCAGCTAAACTGGATAATCCGCCTGTAATGCATCAATGCCTGGCTGGCATAAACTGGTGGTGGGACCAGGTAAAGTTTGAATTTCTCTATCCCCGGGAATATTCCCTGTCAGGAAATAATGCCTCCTGTGTACTAAAAATAAGTGCAGGAAGCTACAGCGCACTGCTTACCGGTGATATCGAGAAGGAAGCAGAATTAGCACTGCTAAAAAACGCTAGAAACGCCTTGCAGGCAGATATCATGACGGCCCCCCATCATGGCAGCAAGACATCTTCCATAGCACCGTTTATTCGTCGTGTTGCACCAGCCCATGTGGTCTTTTCCAGCGGCTATCTTAATAGTTTCGGGCATCCTCATGACGATGTCAGACAACGTTATACAGAACTCGACAGCAGGCTTTATGACACCTCCACTAGCGGGGCACTTCATTTTCACCTATCCGCTGCTCAAGGCATTAAATCTGTGACCAGCCATCGCCAGGCAAGGCGCAGGTTATGGCATTTGGACTAAGCAGAAAGCAATATTTGAAGTATGGTAAGCCCCGCTAATATGATAAAGTGTGCGGCTTATAAGGTATTGTTAATACGTAGATTTTTAACTGAATCAAGAGAAAACAGCCAAATACAGCAGACAGGAAGGGACAAAGAAATTGTTTGAGATTGTACAAGCCGGTGGCTGGTTAATGCTGCCAATCATTCTGTGTTCCATCGTTGCCATTGCCATCGTCATTGAACGCTTCTGGACCTTGAATCCAGCGCGTATTGCACCGCGCAATGTTCTTGCTGAAGTGTGGGGGAAGATCAAACAAAACCAGCTTGATGCAAGCGAATTGCGGGACTTGCGAATATCTTCACCGTTGGGGCAGATTCTTGCTGCCGGCCTGGTTAATTCCAAGGCCGGTAGAAGCATCATGACGGAAAGCATTGAACAGGCTGCCAGTCATGTGGTCCACGACCTGGAACGCTATCTGAGCACGCTGGGCACAATTGCTGCCATCACCCCCTTACTTGGTTTACTTGGTACGGTGTTTGGCATGATCAGGGTATTTAGTGAAATCATGGCGCAGGGTACCGGAAACGCCAATGCGCTGGCAGGTGGTATTTCAGAAGCCTTGATTACCACGGCAGCAGGCCTATGCGTTGGCATTCCGGCCCTGATGTTTTACCGGATGTTTTTGCGACGGGTCGAGAGTCTTGTTGTCGACCTGGAAAGAGAATCCATCAAGCTGGTGGATGCCTTGCATACTTCCCGGGTAGTTGAAATCAGGGAAGCTGGCGAAAGCTGAACAACGGGGAATAAGCGGGTGAAATTTCAACGCAGCTTAAAGGAAGAGGTTAACGTTAACCTGACGCCATTAATTGACGTGGTTTTCCTGTTGCTGATTTTTTTCATGGTGACGACTACCTTTTCACGCAATACCAACCTGCTAATTAATCTTCCCGAAGCCAGCGGCCAGCCCAGTGAATCTGAAGCCATCGAAATAGAAATCCTGGTTGCAGAAAACGGTTCCTATTCAGTGAATGGCCGACAGTTGGTGAACACACAAATTGAAACCCTGATGCGAACTGTCACTGAAGTAAGCGGGGGCGACAGTACAATTCCACTGATTATTACCGCTGACGCCAATACCTCACACCAGTCAGTTGTGACGGCAATGGATGCTGTCGCCCAGCTTGGCTTCAGCAGTCTGAATATCGCCACCCGGGAACCGGGGTCAGAGTAATGTCGACGCCTTCTCCCTCATCTTCACCTCTGGAAATGGCCTCAAATACAGCGCCAACCCAGGGTAGTTTTGCCCTCTACAAAAGACTGCTGGGCTATCTTCGTCCTTTAAGGGTATTTTTTCTGCTGGGTATTTTTGGCTTTGTTATTTTTTCCGCTGCCAGCATCTGGTTTTTCGATTTACTTCAGGAGTTGGTGGATACTATTAACTCCGGGGTAACACTCAGCCCACAACAACGCCTGCATATTCCGCTAACCTTGATCCTTATCGTCAGCTTTCGGGGAATAGGTGGATTTCTGGGACCTTACTACATGGCCTATATTGCAAACTATGTGGTGCATCAGGTACGCACCGAACTTATGAATCGTTTTGTTGATTTGCCCAGTTCTTACTATGATCGCAACACAAGCGCTCATCTGCTCTCCACTGTAACCTTCAACGTCACCCAGATCAGTGCGGCCGTCAGTGATGCCTTGACTGTCATCCTGCGCGAGGGAATCCTCGTCATAGCCCTGTTTTCTTTTCTGCTTTACCTGAACTGGAAGCTGACTCTGATGTTCGTGATTATCATGCCAGTCATTTCTGTTGTCGTGGTCTATGCCTCTAAAAAATTCCGCAAACACAGCCATCGCATTCAACTATCTATGGGCGACGTGACACATATTCTGTCTGAAACACTGAAGGGCATGAAAGTGGTCAAAACCTTCAGCGCTGAAAATCAGGTCAGGGAAAAGTTTCGCGAAGCCAGTGAACGCAACCTGAAACAGAATTTGAAAATGATACTGGTACAGTCAATCAGTACGCCGATTATACAGGTGCTTGTGGCTTCAGCCTTGTCAGTACTGCTTTGGCTGGCAATGTCTCCTGCGGTATTGGAAACCATAAGCCCGGGAGAGTTTGTGACTTACATCGTGGTTGCAGGCTCCATGCTGAAACCCATCCGTCAGCTATCCAAAATCAATTCTGTAGTGCAGAAGGGACTCGCCGCAGCACAATCGATTTTTCTTTTGCTGGATGAAGAAACAGAAACCGACCAGGGCCGCAAAGTTATCGACACACTGGAGGGGCGGGTTGAATTCCGCGATGTATGCTTCGCGTATGTGGGTGCAGAGGGGCAGGTTTTAAACAATATATCGTTTAGTTGTGAAGCAGGAAAGACCATTGCTATTGTTGGCAAATCTGGTTCCGGCAAGAGTACACTGGTTAATCTTGTGCCACGCTTCTATCAACAAAGCTCTGGCGAAATCCTGCTGGACGGCATTAACTCTAAAGATATTACTCTACACAGCTTACGCCGCCAGATTGCCCTGGTGAGTCAACAGGTTGTGCTGTTCAATGGCTCTGTCCGTGAAAATATTGCCTACGGTGAATTACGCAATGTCAGTGATGAAAAAATACGTGAAGCACTGGTTAATGCCAATGCTCTCAGCTTTGTCGAAGAACTGACAGATGGTCTGGATACCCACATCGGCGATGACGGTTTTCTGCTCTCCGGTGGGCAACGTCAACGCCTGGCTATTGCCAGAGCTTTACTGAAAAATGCGCCAATCCTCATCCTCGATGAGGCTACTTCGGCGCTGGACTCTGAATCCGAAAGTGCTATCCAGCTGGCACTGGAAACACTAATGCAGGGGCGCACCACATTTGTTATTGCCCATCGCCTTTCTACGATCGAATCAGCAGACATGATTATCGTGCTGGATAAAGGAAGGATCGTTGAGAGCGGTACACACCAGGAATTATTAGCCAGTGGCGGTCACTACAAACAACTACATCAGTTACAGTTTTCCTGATGCCTGGACATGAATCGGTTTTACAAGCATGAATCTGCTTAACAATGCCTGGTACAAAAACGCAAGATGGGTGCGCTGCCTGCGTCCCCTGAGCGTGCTCTTTGGTCTGGTTAGCAACCTGAGGCGAAACTATTACAGGAACTCTGATAAAGCTTACAAGGCACAGTATCCTGTCATTGTTGTTGGCAATATTACCGCAGGCGGCACCGGAAAAACCCCGCTGGTAATATACCTAGCCCAGCAATTACGTCAGCGCGGTTATTCTCCTGGTATTGTTAGTCGCGGCTATGGCTCAAAAGCAGTTTCTTACCCCTTTGCAGTGACGCCACAAAGCAGTTTTCGGGAAGCCGGGGAAGAGCCGCTAATGATAGCGCGCCATACCCATTGCCCGGTGATTATTGATCCGGATCGTAGTGCAGCAGTGAAAATGCTGGAAACCCGTTATGACTGCGACATCATTATCAGTGATGATGGGCTACAGCATTACCGGCTGAATCGAAATATAGAAATAGCTGTTGTTGATGGGCAGCGGGGCTTTGGCAATGGCCTGTTACTGCCAGCCGGCCCCCTGCGAGAAAAGCCGGAACGGCTTGATGATGTTGATTTCATTGTCTGTAATGGGCCTTCCCATCACGTATTGCCACATCACAGTTATGAAATGAATCTTGATGCCACCCATCTTGTTCATCTGATTGACAACAAATCATTGGCCATTTCAGATGATGCCTTACTCATGATCAAGAACAAGAAAGTTCATGCTGTTGCCGGCATCGGTAATCCCGAGCGCTTCTTCAACTCTCTTTGTGCCAGCGGATTTGATATTATTACCCACATTTTCAGGGATCATCATTTTTTTTCCAAACAGGACATTAACTTTGCCGATGAACTGGATGTGGTGATGACGGAAAAAGATGCTACCAAATGCAAGGATATAGCGACTGACAAACACTGGTTCCTTAAAGTGGCGGCTCGAATCCCTGATCAATTCATGGACAAGTTAATAGAAAAACTTGCTACCCTTTGATTTATGACTAACTGACAAATTAACTATGGATAAAAAACTTTTAACTATTATTGCCTGCCCCTTGTGCAAAGGAGAGCTGGTCTTTGACAGGGAAGCAAATGAGCTGATCTGTTATCCAGACAGTCTTGCCTATCCAGTGCGCGATGAGATTCCCATCATGCTTCAAAATGAAGCCAGACCACTGACACCGGAAGAAAAAGCTAACAGGAAGAAAAAGTGAGTTTCACTGTCGTTATTCCTGCACGCTATCAATCAACACGCTTACCTGGAAAGCCGCTACTCGATATAGCCGGCAAACCTATGCTGCATCATGTGGTTGAGCGAGCCCAGTCAAGCGAGGCTGATGGGGTCTATATTGCCACGGATGACGAGCGCATCAGAAATAGCTGCCAGGCGCTGGGGGACAATGTCATTATGACTTCAGCAGGCCATAACTCCGGTACCGATCGAATTGAGGAAGTGGCTCGTCTGTTAAATCTCAAAGATGAAGATATCGTGGTCAATGTACAGGGTGATGAACCGATGATTCCTCCTGAAGTCATTAATCAGGTTGCCAATGATCTGGCGGAACATCCAGATGCGCAGATCTGCACTTTGTTTGAAGAGGTGACCGATTATGATGATGTGTTAAATCCCAATAATGTAAAAGTTGTCGCCAATGATGCAGGCTATGCCTTATATTTTTCCAGAGCGCCCATTCCTTTTCCCCGAAACGAATTCACCCATGATAAACCTCATCTAAAGTACAAACGACATATCGGCATTTATGCTTATCGCGTTAAAGTACTGCATGATTTTGTTAACTGGCAGCAAAGCGAACTGGAAAAAACTGAACAGCTTGAGCAATTAAGAGCCATGGCGAACGGTGTCAGGATACATATTCAAAAAGCCTGCGCAGAAATCCCTGCCGGAGTCGATACCCCGGAAGATCTTGAAAAGGTCAGGCGCTTGATGAGCGCCTGATTCAGTAAAAATAAATTATCCGAAATCATAGAAACAAAACAACCCCATTTGAAAAATGACTACTGAAAAAGTAAAAATACTTATGGTTTGCCTTGGCAATATCTGCCGATCACCCACAGCCGAGGTGGTATTTAAGGAAAAAGCCCAGCTTGAAAAACTTGAGGGCTATATAGAAGTAGATTCTGCCGGCACAGGTTCCTGGCATATCGGGCACGCCCCCGATAAACGTGCCACATTGGCAGCCAGTCACAGGAATTACGATATGCATACCTTACGCGCACGCCAGGTGACTCCGCAGGACATGAAAGACTTTGATTATATCTTCGCCATGGACAAACAAAACCTGCATGACCTACTGGCCATGAGCGCGCCGCAACATCAGCATAAAATTTCACTTTTTCTTGAGCATGGCAACAGTGAACAGGGTGAAGTGCCCGATCCTTATTATAGCGGCGAGGATGGTTTTGAACTGGTGCTTGACCTGATTGAAGATGCCTCGGTAAACCTGCTGGAAAGCCTCGCCACTCGCCATCATTGGTCCCGACCTTAAGATCGTTTTAATTTATGGAAATACTCGAAAATTTTAACCTGAAGCATTTCAACACATTCCATGTTTCGGCCCATGCCTGTTATTTTGTTAATGCAACCGGCCTTGATTGTCTGCGTGAAGCGCTGGCATTTGCCAGCTATAAGCAAATCCCCTTTATGCTGATCGGGCAGGGGAGCAACCTGTTATTCAAGGAAGACTATCCTGGGCTGATTATTGAAATTAATGTCCGCGGCAAGGAACTGATCAGTGAAGATGAGGATTTTTATTATGTCAAAGCCCGCTGTGGTGAAAACTGGCATAACTTTGTGCAGTGGTCTCTGGAACAGGATTATTATGGCATGGAAAACCTGTCGCTTATTCCAGGTACAGTCGGGGCTGCCCCCGTGCAGAATATTGGTGCTTATGGCGTCGAGCTTTGTGATGTCATGGTTTCACTCGAGGCTCTTGAGATAGCCAACGGTGAGCTGAGAACCTTCACTAATGAAGAGTGTCATTTTTCCTATCGTAATTCAGTTTTCAAACAGGAATTAAAAGATCAGTTCATTATTTATAGCGTGACTTTCGGCCTCAGAAAAGTGCCGCACCTCAATACTAACTACGCTGCTCTTGCCAAAGCACTTGAGGGATATTCTGCTGATAAAATTACACCGCAATTGGTCAGCAAAACAGTGTGTGAAATTCGTCGCAGTAAGTTGCCCAACCCTAAACGTCTTGGTAATGCCGGCAGTTTTTTCTGGAATCCTGAAATTCCTCTGGCTGAATTTTCTGCGTTGAAAAAAAGCTATCCTGATATTGTTGGCTACGCCAATGACAAATCCGTCAAGCTGGCTGCGGCCTGGCTTATTGATCAGGCCGGCTGGAAAGGCTATCGGGAAGGTGATGTCGGGGTACATGAGGATCATGCTCTGGTACTGGTTAATTATGGCCAGGCTACCGGTGCCGAACTTGTTGACCTTTCCGAGCGTATCCAGAAGTCAGTGAAAGACAAGTTTGGTATTGTACTGACTCCAGAGGTTCGAATAATCTGACATTTCGCAGTTGCCTGCTTCGTGTATCATTCCACCATGACAGATACTTTTCCAACACCAGCCTTATTTGATTCCAGCAATTTTCTGAAACATACCAGCTCACACCCCGGCGTCTACCGCATGCTCGATGAAGACGGAGAGGTGCTATACGTTGGCAAGGCAAAAAACCTTAAAAAACGACTCACCAGTTATTTTCGCGGCAGCGGCCTTGATAATAAAACTATTGCTCTGGTGAGCAAAATTGCCGACATTGAAATTACTATTACTGGCAGTGAAATCGAAGCGCTGTTACTTGAACAGAATCTCATCAAGGAAAAGAGACCTCCCTATAATATTCTGTTACGGGATGACAAATCCTATCCCTATATTTACCTTTCCTCCGAAGACAGCTATCCAAGGCTGGATTTTCATCGCGGCAGCAAAAAAAAGAAAGGTCGTTATTTTGGCCCTTTCCCCAGCGCCGGGGCAGTTCGCGAAAGTCTTGCCCTGTTACAAAAAATATTTCATGTGCGCCAGTGCCAGGACAGCTATTTCAAAAACCGTACGCGTCCCTGTTTGCAATATCAGATCAAACGCTGTTCAGGTCCCTGTATAAACCTGACCTCTCCCGAATCCTACGCCGATGATGTGCGTCATTCGGTGATGTTTCTCGAGGGTAAGAACGATCAGATTCGGGATGAATTGACCGCAAAGATGGATTCGCTGTCCAGTGAACTAAAATTTGAAGAAGCCTCTGTTATCAGGGATCAAATAAAAGACCTGAGGATAATTCAGGAAAGCCAGTTTGTGTCCGGTGAAAAAGGCGATGTGGATGTCATTGCCATGGCTCAGGAATCAGGCGTTGTTTGTATCCATGTGATTTTTGTCAGGGCTGGGCGGGTGCTGGGGAACAAAAACTTCTACCCGCGCTTTGTCCTGGAAAAGGAACCCGCCGAGATCATGCAGGCCTTCATTGCCCAGTATTATCTCAGGGAACGGCAGGGACAAAGTATTCCCCGGGAAATACTGTGCAATCATCTGCCGCGGGAATCAGTAGAGCTGGCTGAGGCACTATCCTATCTTGCCGAAAAAACCATCAGTATCAAGCACAAGGTCAGGGGACACAGATCACAGTGGCTTAATCTGGCCAGCATCAATGCCAGTCATGGTTTGTTGAGCAAGCTGAACAGTAAACGCAGCATGCAGGAACGCATGAGCGCATTACAAACAGCGCTGTCTCTGGACTCGCCGCCATTGCGCCTGGAATGTTTTGATATCAGCCACAGTTCCGGTGAGGCAACGGTAGCGTCATGCGTTGTCTTTGACCAGAACGGACCGCTAAAGTCTGATTACCGGCGTTTTAATATCGAAAATATTACACCCGGCGATGATTACGCCGCCATGGAGCAGGCACTTAAACGCCGTTACATCAGACTGAAAAAAGGGGAGGCGCGACTACCGGATATCCTGGTGATTGATGGCGGACTGGGTCAATTGGGACAGGCGGAAAAGGTACTTGAATCGCTGGATGTCCAGGGTGTGCAGTTACTGGCTATTGCCAAGGGCATTAGTCGTAAAGCCGGGCAGGAAACCCTTATTCTGGGGGGTAGCCACAAGGAAATCGTTTTACCGCCTGAGTCTGCAGCCCTGCATTTACTGCAACATATTCGTGATGAATCCCACCGTTTTGCCATTACCGCCCATCGCCAGCGCCGTGGAAAGAAACGCACCACTTCATTTCTTGATGAAATACCTGGAATAGGTCCATCCAAGCGGCGGGATTTAATTCACTATTTTGGCGGGCAGCAGGAAATCAAGCGCGCCAGCGTGCAACAGTTACAAAAAGTGAATGGCATCAGTAAATCTCTGGCCAGGGATATTTATGACTATATTCACGCCTCCTGAACCCGGCACTATCCGGGTTAAGACACACGCATATATACCAGGGCAGAGCGCTGACGTGTTCGATTGTCTATGCCATTTATATGCCCGAATCCGGCATTCTCCGGTACAATGGGAAATATGAATCTGGCCAACTTTATGACCTTGCTGCGCATACTTGCCATTCCGGTATTTATCGCAGTCTATTACGCTGATTTTCAGGGTCACTACCTTGTATCTTCCCTCATTTTCATTCTTGCCTGTGTCACAGACTGGCTCGATGGCTACCTTGCTCGCAAGCTGGATCAATGCACACCTTTCGGGGCCTTCCTCGACCCGGTGGCGGATAAAATTCTTGTTACCGTCGCCCTGGTGATGTTGGCCGCCAATTTTGCCAGTCCCTGGTTCGTGATTCCGGCAGCCATCATGGTGGCAAGAGAAATACTGATCTCGGCTCTACGGGAGTGGATGGCAGAGAATAATCAGCGCAATGTGGTTGCTGTAGGCTATCTGGGCAAGGTCAAGACTACTGTCCAGATGATAGCGATTATTGTTCTTTGGGCCAGTGATCCAAATGGTTCAGTCTGGTTCTGGGGACTGGGTTATGTTCTGATCTATGCAGCGGCGATTCTAACTCTCTGGTCGATGATTTTGTACTTGAGAAGTGCCTGGCCAATACTGTCATCAGAACTCAAGTAAGCCCCTGATTCCTCTTGACTTACGCGGCTGGCAGATTAGAATAGCCACCTCTTTGAAAGGCCTGATTGAATATTGAATCAGGTAACGACAGCAAGACCTTTTTTTTAACAGTATTTATTGGAAAAAAGGTGTTGTTTAAGGCCAAAAAGCCTGAGCAAAGAGACAATTTGGCAATACTTTTATTCACAGATACAGAAGGTGAATAAATAAAGCGGGAATAGCTCAGTTGGTAGAGCACGACCTTGCCAAGGTCGGGGTCGCGAGTTCGAGTCTCGTTTCCCGCTCCAAATTGCCGGATGTTTAAGTCCTTTAAAGGCTGGATGGCAGAGTGGTTATGCAGCGGACTGCAACTCCGTGTACGCCGGTTCGATTCCGACTCCAGCCTCCAATTCCCCGGGGCTTCAACTTCCAGATTGTTCTCTCAAGTAAAACCGCTCAAGCGTTACAGGTCTTACTGGTATCAGATTGGTATTGGTCGTTTTAGGTTGATGGAACTCAGCACTTTCATGTCACCCATTTTTGCCCGGGTGGCGAAATTGGTAGACGCAAGGGACTTAAAATCCCTCGAGGGAAACCTCGTGCCGGTTCAAGTCCGGCCCCGGGCACCATATAAAATATTCAGTTCCAGAATTACCGGCATCATGCATTTCCATATAAAGATCCATCTCAAGGATTATGCCGTTCACAGGTGAAGCATGGACGCTTCGATTCGCCCTGATAAGCCCCTCTATAATTTATATATTTTTCTTTCCTCTACTCAATCGCTATATTTTCACCAGAACGGTCAATGACAAGCCAACGGCATTTTCACAGAAGCAATGTGCTTCCCCGCGCAATTATAGTGATAAATGATTAACAACAACGCAAAAAGCGGTTATGGTTTTGGAATATAAAAAAGACGAATACATGGAAAAGCGTAAAGAGCTGGTTTCAGGTCGGGCCAGGAAGCGTTCCAGTCTTTACCCTTTGCTGATGGGAGTTTTTGTAGTGATGATTCTCATTAATGCCGTCATGCTAACAGTCAATAATATTTGATCTGTTTTATCAGGCTATTTGCGGCTTTCCTTTTACTACTATTCCCTGGATAAATCACTTTTACGAACTACCCAACTTTCCTTGAGACTTGTAGCTTGTAACTTGCAACTAAAAAGTTCCAGCAAGGTGATGTAGCCCCACAAAAAAAACATAACCTTAGTTTTTCGGATACTCTTGCTCAAACAGTCGTGGATTTTTCTCAACAAAATCACGAATCCAGCGTTCAAGAAAAGAATCTTCCTCCCTGTTATTGATATAGCCCCATCCCAATATTGAGATAAACGCTGCTCCGGCCACATCTACGATCAGATCCCACATGGTGTCCTGCAAACCACTTTTCTGCATATTCAGACCAAATACCTGATCCATGCCGTATTCAAATATTTCCCACAGGGCTCCAATACTGACTGCAAACATGAAGGCAAACAGAGCTATGAACTTGGGCTTCATATCCAGATCAACCTCTTTTCTTTCGTTCAGCACATAGACCATCAAGAACCCTAGAATCCCAAGCAGGAATGCCGAACCACTATGTAGCACCAGATCCCACCACCAGAAACGGGTGTAATAGCTTTGGGTTTCTCCAAGAAATAGAGACATATAAAGAAAAATAACCGCCAGGGTTTCAAAACCATGGGGAATACGGACATCGAATCTTTTACCAAGAATTATCGGCAGGAAAGTAATGAAAAGAATAATCAGAATTTCAGCCATCGCCTGATAACGACCCTGAAAAAACATTAGCAAGGCTCCAACTGACAGGCTGAACTTCAAAAAGACTGATAATCTCTGATGAATATACTGGGCAAACGTTTCAGGATTGAATCTGGTTTTCAGAATATTCATCTTATAAAGTTATCCATTGTTTAAGCGCAGGGTATCAGTATGTACATATATTGTTAATAGCGGACAAATACACAAGAAAGAAGGCGGGCAATTACGTGCGCTGGCATAAACAAACACTTTGGCACTGTCAGGCGCAAAAGACTACAATTTCGCCATGATAGATCTTATACAATCCGTGCCGGCCAATGAATCACTGCTATTGGTCCTTGGTATCATCTCTGTGCTATTTTTTATTATTACCCTTACCGTCATTCCATGGCTTATTCTGCAAATTCCCGAAGACTATTTTACTGAAGAAAAACGTCATCCTCTTTTGAATGAAATGCATCATCCTGTTGTGAAAATTATTTTGTTGATATTAAAAAACCTTGCTGGCGCCTTTTTTCTACTGCTGGGAATTGCCTTGCTGGTACTACCCGGGCAGGGACTGCTAACCATGCTGCTGGGAATTGTCCTCATCGATTTTCCAGGCAAGTACAAACTACAGCGCTGGTTTGTTCAGCACAAATCCATACTGCATTCCGTCAATTGGTTACGAAAGAAAGGTAACAGGCCGCCAATCCAGATATAATCCGTATTCTGAATTGTTCCGTACCCCACACTCTAGCCTGGTAATAGCGAATCAAGCGCCGAAACCCACAACCTTCTATCGTTTAGTCTTATGGTGTTATGACTGATTTAAGTGTCAACCTGAACAAGATCGCCCTGTTAAGAAATTCACGCGGCAGGAATTATCCTTCTGTTATCGATTTTGCAGGCAAATTTATTGCGCTTGGCGTGCAGGGAATTACTATTCATCCACGCCCCGATGAGCGCCATATTAAATATGCTGACGCCAGAGATCTGAAAGCATTTCTGGCAGACCATCCCCAGATTGAACTGAATATTGAAGGTTTCCCTGACGAGGTGTTTCTGGCATTAATTGAAGAAGTTCGACCTCATCAATGTACGCTGGTACCCGATGCCGTTAACCAGCTAACTTCTGACCATGGCTGGGATTTTCATCAACAAGCTGAGTTCGTTACGCCTGTCATCGCGCAAATCAATGATTGGGGTGTGCGTTCTGCCGCTTTCCTTGATCCGGATACTGAACAACTGGAGCTGGCTGCGCGCTCTGGCACTAAACGAATAGAGCTCTATACCGAGTCCTATGCTCAGGCCTGGGGCAAAGACAGCCAAACACTGGTGCTTGAGGGCTACAGGCAAGTATCACAGCTAGCCAGCGAACTTGGTCTGGGGGTCAATGCAGGACATGATCTTGACCTTAATAATTTGCCTGATTTTCTCTCCATCCCCAACATTCTTGAAGTTTCTATAGGGCATGCACTTACCGTGGAATGTATTGAGCATGGCATGAGCGATACGGTGCAACGCTACCTGGATATCTGCCGTGGCTGACCCAATTATTCGTGAGGCATTACTTTCAGCGTTAAAGAAAATTCTGGATGCTCCGTTCATTCTTTCCACGCAGGAGCAATTAAAGCCATTCGAATGTGACGGTCTCTCGGTTTATAAAGCATTGCCTATGGTGGCAGTATTGCCCGGGTCAGTGACGGAAGTGCAAGAGGTTATCCGTCTGTGTCATCAATTGAAAGTCCCGCTGGTAACCCGGGGAGCAGGAACCGGGCTCTCGGCAGGCGCGAAACCAGACCCGGAAGGCTTGCTTCTGGTGATGACGCGCCTGAGTAACATCCTCGATATCAATAGCGCAACGCAAACAGCCCGACTGCAGCCCGGCGTCAGAAATCTGGCTATTTCCGAAGCCGTAAAACAACACGGCTTGTTCTATGCCCCGGACCCGTCATCCCAGATTGCCTGCTCCATAGGCGGCAATATTGCAGAAAATGCCGGTGGGGTGCACTGCCTCAAGTACGGCCTTACCGTGCATAATGTACTCCAGGTCTCAGGTTTCACCATGACTGGAGATCCCATAACCATCGGCAATGGCGGTCTCGATAATGCCGGGCTGAATTTACTTCCCCTGATAATCGGCTCTGAAGGCATGCTGATGGTGGTAACAGAAATTACGGTGAAACTGTTGCCACTGCCCAGTCAGGTCGAAGTTATCCTGGCCGCATTCGACAGCATTGAAAAAGCAGGACAGGCGGTCAGTAATATTATCGCGCAGGGGGTGATTCCCGGTGGCCTGGAAATGATGGATAACAATGCCATTCGTGCGGCCGAGGATTATGCTCACGCAGGTTACCCAAGAGATGCCGCCGCTATTTTATTAATTGAAATCGATGGCAGCCCTGTCAATGTTAGCGAACAACTGCAAAGTACACGCAAAGTGCTCCAGGATTCAGGGGTAAGTTCAGTCAGGATCGCCAAAACAGACGCTGAAAAAGCTCTGTTCTGGAAAGGCCGGAAAAGTGCTTTTCCTGCCGTTGGCCGTCTGTCTCCAGATTATTACTGTATGGATGGCACTATCCCTCGCAAATCATTGGCCGAGGTGCTTGGCTATATTCATGCTTTATCTGAAGAATATGGTTTTCCGGTAGCCAATGTTTTCCATGCCGGTGATGGAAACCTGCACCCCTTGATTCTGTTTGATGCCAACCAGACAGGACAACTGGAAAACGTTGAGGCCATGGGCGCTAAAATATTGGAAAAATGCATTGAGGTGGGCGGCACCATCACTGGTGAGCATGGCGTTGGTCTGGAAAAAATCCGCCAGATGCCGCTACAGTTCAACGATGACGAAATCAGCCAGTTTCATGACATTAAAGCCGCCCTGGACCCTGATAACCTTTTGAATCCGGGAAAAAATATTCCCTTACTCAAGCATTGTCAGGAATACCGGGCACTGGCTAAAAATCTACAGCCCAATCAATTACTCATTCAGCACGAATCAACAACATAAGCAGGGAGCAAGTCGCCAATAAAATGCAGGACAGTGCTCACATATTGCAGGATCAGGTGCAGCAAGCTATCACCGAGCAGCAGCCGCTTTCCATTCAAGGTGGCAACAGCAAGGCCTTCTATGGCTTTGCCGTGCAGGGGGACGTTCTGAGCACCTCTGCTCATCGCGGGGTCATAGAATACGAACCTACCGAACTGGTTTTGCGGGCAAGAGCCGGAACCCCTCTGAGCGAAATAGAAGCGTTATTAAAACAACACCAGCAAATGCTTGCCTGCGAACCGCCATATTTTTCACCCACGGCAACTCTGGGCGGGGCTGTAGCAGCAGGGCTGTCTGGTCCCTCCAGACCCTATCGGGCAGGCATTCAGGATACTGTGCTTGGCTGCACCGTTCTCAATGGCCAGGCGCAGATCCTTCGCTTTGGCGGTAAGGTTATGAAGAATGTTGCCGGTTATGACGTATCCCGTTTAATGGCCGGCTCTATGGGCTGCCTGGGCATTATTCTTGATGTCACTCTGAAAGTTATTCCGTCAACCAAAGCTGAAAAAAGCATTGTTTTTACCATTGAGCCTGACAGGAGCCTTGCCTTTATCAATGATCTGCGCAAACGCGGGCTACCGCTTAGCGCAAGCTGCCAGTTGTCTGATCAGCTTATGGTGAGATTTTCCGCAGGCATCAAGGAGATAGCCGGACTGGAGAACAGGCTGACCGAACATTATAGCTTTATTGAATGGTTTAAAGCCGATGACCATTCATTCTGGAAAAATCTACGGGAACACAAACTTCCTTTTTTTGATCAGGCTAGAACACTCTGGCGTTTATCGCTTCCCGCTGATGTTGACGTCTATGGCCTCGTCGATAATCCTGAAAATGTGCTGACAGAGTGGGGTGGATGTCTGCACTGGTTGAAAACTACAAAACCCGCCACTGACATTTTCAAACATGCTGCTGACAATAACGGGCAAGCTACCTTGTTCCGGTACCTGCAAACAGAGACGCCTGACAATATTTTTCAGCCATTAGCGCCACCCCTTGCGCAGTGGCACAAAAACCTGAAAGCAGCTCTTGACCCATTGAGCATTCTTAATCCCGGCAAAATGTATGTGCAAGACTGAATAAGGCCTATGCAAACAAATCTCCCAAAAAGTCTGTTGAGCACTCCTGTTGGTAAAGAAGCTGACAGAATATTACGCTCCTGTGTGCATTGCGGCTTCTGTACAGCAACCTGTCCTACCTATCTGGAAACAGGGAATGAGCTGGACAGTCCAAGAGGGCGCATCTATCTGGTAAAGGAACTGCTCGAATCAGGCAAGGCAAGCGGTATTACTCGTACACATCTTGATCGTTGCCTGAGTTGTCAGGCATGTGAAACCACTTGTCCCTCTAATGTTGAATACCACCAATTGCTCAATATTGGACGTGCGGCGTTGCAAACGGCAACCAATGAATCATGGTTCGTTAAAATAAAAAGATCGTTAATACTGGGAGTGCTGGGTTCGAAAAGCGTATTCAGTTTGCTGCTCAAACTGGGCCGCCTTTTTCGCTTTGGCCTGCCAAAGTCATTGGCGCGACAATTACCGGCTAAAACTAAACTTACTGCCGAGCATGTAAACCCAGACACATTTCAACGTCGCGTAATCTTACTTGACGGATGCGTACAGAGCAGTCTGTCCCCAAACACCAATCTCGCCGCCGCCAAAATTTTTGGAAAACTCGCTATAGGCGCCATCACTATGCGCAAGGAAAATTGTTGCGGGGCAATGCTCTACCATAGCAACAGCCAGGCAAAAGGATTAGTCCAGGCGAAACGACTGATAGATTCGTTGATTTTGGCGCTGGAGGCTGGCGCTGAGGCAATAATTTCTACTGCCAGTGGCTGCGGTAATTTTATTAAAGATTATCCAGGCTTATTCCTGGAAGATAAGGAATACAAGGAAAAGGCGACTCGAATTGCAGATGCCACCAGGGACATCAGTGAATTTCTTGACGCTGAAGATCTCGGCGCACTGCAACCAGCTACCGGCCAGACGCTTGCCTTCCATAGCCCCTGCACTTTGCAGCATGGACAGAAACTGGCAGGCTTGCCAGAAAAAATATTGCAGCAGCTGGGGTACAACGTGCCAACTATCAACAATGCGCACCTGTGCTGCGGGTCAGCGGGAACCTACTCGCTATTTCAACCGACAATGGCCGCCAAATTGCGTCGCAACAAGCTGGATAGTCTGGAGGAAATAAGCACTGATGCCATAGCAACCGCCAATATTGGCTGTCAGTGCCATTTGGCTGCTGCTACAGAAAGGAAGGTGCGTCACTGGATTGAATATTTAGCTGATACTACCGAATCGCGAGATTGATTAATCTTCCAGAACAAGTTCAAGATTAAGATGCAAACACTATGCTGGTTGCGCATTCGGCTCACAATAGGAAAATTTCCTGTTATTCAACATATTACGGCAGTTAGTAGAAAAAAAAATACAGGTAAGATTATAGGTGAAAGTATGGGAGATAATTATGTCTTTTCTGGATAAATCAGAAATGGTTACACGCGAGCAAGCGTTGCCGGGACGACAACAGAAAGTAGCGGTGCCGGCAGCCCATGTAGTGACTGGTAATCCCTTGCAGGAGCCGTTTCCACCACACCTGTCACGCATTGTGTTGGGAATGGGCTGCTTCTGGGGCGCGGAGCGACGCTTCTGGGAGCTTGCAGGAGTGTATTCAACCGCTGTTGGCTATGCCGGCGGCTACACAGATAACCCCATCTACCAGGAAGTGTGCAGTGGTCAGACTGGTCACAGCGAGGTAGTGCTGGTGGTGTTTGATCCCGCACAAATCAGTTTAGCGGCGCTGCTGAGTACTTTCTGGGAGTCTCATGACCCTACCCAGGGAATGCGTCAGGGCAATGATCGGGGCTCGCAGTATCGTTCCTGTGTGTATACCTTTGATGAGTCACAATTAAACACTGTGCTGGCGAGCAGGGACAATTATCAAACAGCCCTGAAAGAAGCTGGATTCGGACTAGTCACCACAGAGATCAAAGCCCTTGATGAGTTTTACTATGCCGAGGAATATCATCAGCAATATCTGGCAAAAAATCCCCAGGGCTATTGTGGTCTTGCCGGCACCGGTATCAGCTGTGCCTGAAATAAGAGATCAACATCTAGCAATACTTTTAAGATAAAATGCCCCTATGACCAATGCCTTAGCAGAAAAACTTGTTGTCGCCATTTCATCCAGGGCTCTGTTCAACCTGGATGACAGCCATGAAATCTATGTTACAGAGGGCGTGGAAGCATACCGTCAGTATCAGATTGATCGCGAGGATGAAGTGCTTGAGCCGGGCGATGCCTTCAGCCTGGTTAAAAAACTGCTGAACCTGAATACCCTTATAGGTAAATCACGGGTGGAAGTCATTCTGTTGTCGAGAAACTCCGCCGATACCGGTTTACGTATCTTCAACTCCATCGAGCAGCACAAACTGGATATTCAAAAAGCAGCCTTTTGCGGTGGCTCCAGTCCTTATCGCTATATCACCGCTTTTAACTCTCACCTGTTTCTATCCACTGATGGCCAGGATGTTAGAAAGGCGCTGGAAAATGGCATCGCCGCAGCCACCATTCTACATTCCAAGCAGGCCAATATGGATGACTATAAGCTGCGTTTTGCTTTTGACGGTGATGCCGTATTGTTCTCTGATGAAGCTGAAAAAGTCTATAAAACCCAGGGCCTGGAAGAGTTTGCCCGCAGTGAAAGAGCGGCAGCAAAAGAGCCTTTAAGTGGCGGACCATTCAAGAAATTCCTCTCTGCATTGCATATGTTGCAACAGGAATTTGGTGTTGATGATTCGCCAATCCGTACTTGCCTGGTAACCGCTAGGGCAGCGCCTGCTCATGAAAGAGTGGTCAGAACCCTGCGCCAATGGAATATCAATATCGATGAATCCCTGTTTCTGGGAGGGCAGGATAAGGGATCGTTTTTGCAGGCCTATGATGCGGATGTGTTCTTTGATGACCAGCAGGGGCATTGTGAGTCAGCACGCGAACATGTCGCAACAGGTCATGTCCCCCATGGGATTGCCAACCTGGTCGTGGATAAATCCTGACCAAAGCAATCAGTAATAGCCGCTAATACACCAGCGTAAAGTAAAGCCCCAACAGTAGCAGGGCGACAATCAGTATTGTGCGCATGACCTTATCCGGAAACAACGATCCCACGTGTGTTCCCAGGTAAATACCAGGCAGCGAACCCACCAGCAAACTCAGCAACAAGCTCATATCAACCAGGCCATTGGCCAAATAACCCAGACCAGCCACAAGCGTAAGCGGAACCGCATGAGCAATTCCGGTACCCACTACAGTGGTGGCATTCCAGCGCGGATAAAGCAGAAACAGGATGGCTGCACCTATCGCTCCAGCGCCCACAGACGCCATAGTGACACAGACACCCAGCACCATACCCAGTATGAACGTGATGATGGTCGTATGCTTTTGCGGATAACCATAAAAGGGAGGCTCGATGCCATGATGGTCAGGGGGCACCGTTCCTTGCCCTAGGCGCCGCTGAATATGTTTTTGAAAGGCAATAACCAAAGAGGTCAGCACCAGCATGATGCCCAGAAAAGTGGTCAGAACTTCCTCATAATTCTCGCTTTCGGCAAGACCATATTTTCTCACCAGCAGGGTCAATCCCACCGAGACCGGAATACTGCCTGCAGCGAGCATCGTCATGGCTTTCCAGTTGACGTTCTGCTTGCGATGGTGGAAAAATACGCCGCTAGTTTTGGTCACCGCGGCATAGAGCAGATCTGTGCCAATCGCTACAGGCGCTGGATAACCCAGTAAAAGCAAAATAGGCGTCATCAGAGACCCACCACCCACACCAGTCAGACCTATGGCGAACCCCACGAGGGCGCCGGAAAATATAAGGATAAGCAAGTCTGTCATGGTCTGTGCAGAACGCCTGTATCAGCAAAAAAAGAACACTGTAGTGGATAATGCATATTCATAATAATAATATTTTGCTATATTTTTATAACTTTTAATTATATCTATTGATATCGCCAAGCCTTATGAAAATTCAGCAACTACGCTATGCCCTGGAAGTCGCCCGTGCCGATTGCAATATAAGTCGTGCGGCTCAAAGCCTTTACACCTCCCAGCCGGGCATCAGTAAACAGATTCGCGCACTTGAGCTGGAGCTTGGCACCGATATTTTTGTCAGAAACGGCAAGCACCTGAGCAACCTGACACCGGCAGGCCACAAAATTATTGAAATGGCAGGGGAGGTGCTGCAAAAGGTCCAGGCTATTCAGTCCGTGGCCCAGGAATATACCGCACAGGACAAAGGTAGTCTGGAAATCGCCACCACCCATACGCAGTCACGCTATATTCTTCCAGAGGTTATTAAAGGCTTCATTACTCGCTATCCCGAAGTCAGCCTGCATATGCACCAGGGCTCCCCCATGCAGATTTCACAACTTGCGGCTGATGGCACCGCAGATTTTGCCATCGCCACGGAAGCTCTTGAGCTATTTAGCAACCTGGTGATGATGCCCTGTTTCAAGTGGAATCGTTGCATACTGGTGCCTAAAAACCATCCCCTGTGCCAGGAAAGCCGCTTAAGCCTGAAACAGGTTGCGGCGTTTCCTATTGTGACTTATGTCTATGGATTTACTGGAAGATCCAAGCTGGATGAGGCCTTTCGCAAGCAAAATCTGGAACCCAAAGTCGTCTTTACCGCGGTTGATGCGGACGTTATCAAGACCTATGTTCGGCTCGGGCTGGGGATCGGTATTGTTGCCAGTATGGCTATTGAGGAGCGTGATGACGATCTGGTGGCTCTTGATGCCAGCCATCTGTTTGAGTACAGCACCACCAGTATCGGGTTTCGGCGTGAAACCTATATGCGAAGCTATATGTATGACTTTATTGAAATGTTTTCGCCACACCTGAGTCCGGAGAAAGTGGCAGAGGCGATCCGTTTACAGGGCAAGCCCGCGGCAGAAAAACTGTTTGCCGATGTCGATATTCCGATAATCTAGCAGATCAGGACAACATCTCTCAGTCAGAGGCTTTGGCAATCAAATTGCTCTGGTGCAAGCCGCATTCCTTCGCTGTTGCCTCTTCCCACCACCAGCGACCTTCACGCTCATGCTGGTTAGGTTTGACGGCTCTGGTACAAGGCTCACAACCTATGCTGATATAGCCACGATCATGAAGGGCATTATAGGGGACATCAAACATTTGGATATATTGCCAGACCTGCTCTGAAGTCCAGTTGGCCAGAGGATTGAACTTGCCTAGCGCTTTATCCTCAGTAGAAAAAGCACTATCCAGCTCCAGCACGGGAACCTTATTTCGCGTGTCAGGGCTCTGATCCCGGCGCTGTCCGGTTATCCAGGCATCAAGGCCAAGCAGTTTGCGTCGCAACGGTTCAATCTTTCTTATACCGCAACACTCGTGATGATCCGTGTCATAGAAGCTGAACAGCCCCTTGCTTGAAACGAAAGCTTCCAGTTTTTCTTTATCTGGAAACATGAACTCAATATTGATGTTGTAGTGTTTGCGGACTTTATCAATAAACTGATAGGTTTCAGGGTGTAAGCGGCCGGTATCCAGGGTAAAAACCTGTACTGTTTTGCCCAGTTTTTTAGCTACCTTGGTGGCCATATCAATGAGCACAACATCTTCAGCGCCACTAAAGGATATCCCGATATCATTAAATTGCTCTAATGCGAAATTGATAATTTCTCTGGGTTCTTTGTTAGCGTACTGTGAAGCGAGTTCGTTAATTTTGTTACTTGGAAAAGCCATTTTTGCTATTCACCATGCCAGCTGGAAAAGACAGCTATTGTACAATGTGGCGATATTACTTGAAATCGCAAATTTTACAATCACTTAGCCAACAAACCTTAAAACCTTCTTAAGCATGGTTCCACGTGAAAAACCCCTTAAAAATTAATAACTTAGAACTCAAAAATAAGAGTCTACCGCAAAATATAGTGCCATTTGCTGGCGGTACCACTAGATGTGGTATTTATCGGTAAAAAGGCCGGCTTTGCCGATTGCATGCATTCGGCGAAACAGAGAGAATGGCATTTTTCATTTTCACCCACCTCAATTTATTCGCAATTGACCAAGTAAAATAAGGAGTTTTCATTGGAAATAGCCTGCCTGGATCTGGAAGGGGTCCTGATTCCTGAAATCTGGATTGCATTTGCTGAAAAAACCGGCATCGAGGCGCTTCGTGCCACTACCCGGGATATTCCCGATTACGACCAATTAATGCAACAGCGCCTGCGCTTGCTTGCCGAGCATGAGCTGGGCTATCAGGAAATTCAGGAAGTCATTACCACCCTGGAGCCTCTTGAAGGCGCTGTTGAGTTCATTAACTGGCTCAAGGAACGCTTTCAGGTAGTTATCCTGTCAGATACCTTCTACGAATTTTCCCAGCCCCTTATGCGCCACCTGGGCTTTCCGACACTGCTTTGTCACCGACTGGAAATTGGGGCTGACGGAAGTGTAGAGGACTATAAAATTCGACAGAAAGATCCCAAGCGTCAGTCCGTCAAGGCTTTCCATGGACTTAACTATCGCGTGATCGCTGCCGGTGATTCCTACAACGACACCACTATGCTTGCAGAAGCCGATCAGGGCATCCTGTTCATGGCGCCAGACAATGTGGTGGCTGAGTTTCCCCAGTTCCCTGCGGTGTTTACCTACACCGACCTGAAAAAGGAATTTATCAAGGCCAGTGAACGAGAGCTAGAGCTTTGAACCGGGATTAAGATGTAAGGCAAGCTCACGCAGCATCTTCGCGGTTGCCCCCCAGATGTAATAACTGTCGTGCTGCAGATAATAAAAGTCACGACGCAAACCGTCTTTTTCGAGGAAGTCCATTTGGTAGCGGGAAAGATCATTCGCCAGCGACAGAGGAATGGAAAATATTTCCTCCACCTCGCCCGGGTTTGCTGTTAGCCGAGGCAGGCTTTCCATCACGCCAAGCACCGGAGCAATAGCAAAACCTGAGGGCAGGGTAGTCGTTTCCATGATCCCCAGCACTTCTACCTCATGTTCCTGCAAATCAATTTCTTCACGTGCTTCCCGCAAAGCGGTATGAACCGGGTCGCTGTCGCCTTCTTCCACGGTCCCGCCAGGAAAACTGATCTGCCCTGCGTGGTTCGTCAGAGAGCTACTGCGTTGGGTTAGTATTATTTCCGGCTCATGAGAGCCCTGGTAGATCAGAATCAGGACTGCTGCCAGACGATGTCTGTCACGGTATTGTTCAAGGGAATGATCAGTGCCAAGACCAGCTGTAAGATTTTTAAGTTCGGTGATTGAAAGAACAGTCACGGCAAGTATTTATATTTCCATGAAAGGGGAATCCTGCAGCTTAGAATTCTGCGCTGAGAGCATCCATAAATAGATTTATCTTGTCCAGGCTTTCCTGGTATTCATGCTCACCTATTGAGTCAGCAACGACGCCACCGCCTCCCCAGCAATGAATTTTTTCACCTTCCTTTACCAGCGTGCGAATGCAGATATTGCTGTCCATGTTGCCGGAAAAATCTATCCAGGAAAAGGCCCCGCAGTAAACAGAACGCATGACACTTTCCAGTTCATTGATAATTTCCATGGCACGAATTTTTGGTGTACCGGTAATTGAGCCACCGGGAAAGCCGGCTTTTAACAAGGCGAAAACATCGGACGCTTCTTCCAGTGTTCCCGTAATGGTACTGACAAGATGATGCACATTGGTAAAGCTCTGGGTTTCAAAAAGATCTGAAACTTTAATACTGCCGGTTTCACAAATCCTGCCAAGGTCATTACGCAACAAATCAACAATCATAAGATTTTCAGCTTTGTCTTTGAGACTGCTTTCCAGATCTTTGCGATTAAGTAAATCAGTTGCTGCATCCTTGCTTCGCGGGCGCGTGCCTTTAATAGGCTGTGTCATGACTTGCCGATTTTTTACCTGAACAAATCTTTCAGGCGAAAACGACATTACGGCCTGGGTATCATCTTCCATAAATGCGGCGAATGGCGCCTTGGCGATGGTCTGAAGTCGCGTGAAGGCGGTATAGGGATCGCCGGAGCAGGAAGCGGTAAAACGTTGGGTCAGATTAACCTGATAACAATCCCCTGCCAGAATGTAATCGATGACCCGTTGATAGGCAGCCTGATACTCGTCGCGGGAAAAGTTTGAGGCGAATTCGCCATCAAGTGAAAACGTCCCAGGCGGGTTTGCGCCCTTTTTCTCAAGTGCGTCAATTACTGCGGTACGAGTCGTCTGCGGACAACTATCCCTTATCACAAGATGGCTCAACTGTTTGAGATGATCGATAACAATTACCCAAGAGTAAATACCAATCAGCATATCCGGTAAATCAATATCCCGGGCGCGCGCCTCCTCTATGGGGATCCAGGGGTGCAATAATTCATAGCCAAAATAGCCAATGGCACCACCGGTAAAGGGCAGGTCATCTGTGCGCCGGGTTTTATGTTCCAATGGAAATTCCTGGCATAGAACATCAAGAGGGTTACCCGTTCTTGTGACACTGTCCTT